>NZ_KB913013.1:1243693-1843693 GCF_000383955.1 Rudanella lutea DSM 19387
GCAATCCGGCGGCTGGTTTCGATGTACTTTGCTTCGGCTTCCTCCTGCTGGGCCATCCGGATATCCATGTCCCGCTTGATGCGCATATAGGCAAACGCCGTGATGAGCATCGAAATAAGAGCCGCAATGACCAGCAAAAAGGGCGTGTACCGGATATACAACTGCTGGGCTTCGGTGCGGGCCTGCAACTGTTTGTTTTCGTCGGCTTTCAACTGATTAACCACCTTCCGCAGGTCGTCCATGATCAGCTTGCCCCGGGTCATTTCGGTATGCCGCCGGGCGGTGTCGCGGCCAAAGCCATCGGCCCGTTGCGTCAGGTTCAGCACCCGGCGCATCTGTGCATACCGGGCCTCGTACAATCGCTTGATCTCAATCAAATTCTGCTGCTGCGCCCGATTATCGGCTGTAAGCTGGCGTAGCTGATTATAGCTGTTCTCAACTTTCTCGTAGCTGCCGTTATAGATATCCAGAAATACCGGGTCGAGCGTGATAATATAGCCCCGCTGCCCGGTTTCGCCGTCTTTGATGTATGAGATTACGTTCTCGGCTTCAATCAGCACCCGATTGGTGTGGTTTACCAGCTCCGAATTTTCAATCAGCTTCTGAATACTGTAAAACGATGCCGTCAGGCTGACGAGCAGCAGCAGCGTCGACACGGTAAACACGGCCTGCAACTGTCGAATAACCGAATTGGTGGTAGTGGATGGAGGCATACAAATGGGGTTAAAGCGACTCTGGAGTAGAGGCTATATCGGTTGGTTGGTGTTGGCGGATGGGCAAAACCAGAATAAAACGGGCTCCTTCGTTCACGCGGCTGCGGGCCGAAATCAGTCCGTGGTGCTTGTCGATGTTCTTTTTAGCAATAGCCAGCCCGATGCCCGTTCCGTCGTAACTCGACGGGTCGTGCAGCCGCTGGAAAATAACAAAGATCCGGTCCAGAAACTTCTCATCGAAGCCAATACCGTTGTCCTCAACCGTAATCCGGCAGTAGTCACCATCGGGCATGGGTGGGCTATCGATGGCTTTCTGGCGCACCCGTTCGGCCCGAATCGTGATTATGGGCGACTGGTCGGGTTTGGCAAATTTGAGGGCGTTACTGATGAGGTTCTGGAACACCTGCCGGATGCGCGACGGGATCGTGTCGATAACGGGTAACTCCGTCACGTGAAAAACCGCTTTTTTCCCCTCGATAGCCGTTCCAAAGTCATGCCGGAGCCCGTCGATCAAAGCGTTGAGGTCGGTAGGTTCAAACGGCTCGGGTACCGACAACTGCGAGTAGGCCAGCAGGTCGTTGATGAGCGTCGACATCCGCGACGATGACCGGATAGATCGCTCAATGTACGAACGGGCCTCGGGGTTATCGCCCAAAAACCGCTCTTTAATGGTATCGTTGAGCAACTGCACCTTGCGGAGCGGCTCTTTCAGATCGTGCGAAATAACCCAGGTAAACTGCTGGAGTTCAAAGTGGGTTTGCTCAAGTTCAGCGTTTTTCTGGCGCAGCTCATTGGTGCGCACGGCCACCTGTTGTTCCAGCAGTTCGGCGGCCTGTTTCTGGGGATGAATATCGGTGTAGGTACCAATCCAGCGCGTAGGCTGATCGACCTGCCCAATCGGGATAATCCGAAGCAGATGGTAGCGGTAATCGCCCGTAGCCAGCTCTTTCAGCCGCACCTCCCGGTTAAACTCAAGGCCCTCGCCCAGCGCCCGTTTCCAATCGTCACAGATAGTATCGTCGGCGTGGGTGGCCGGAAACGATTGTGCATCGACCGCGTACCGGAACCAGTGCTGATTCACGTACTCGATCTGCCCATCGCCCGAGATCGTAAACGCCATCTGGGGTAATGACGACAGCATCGCCTGCAACTCCTGCATACGTTCGGTCAGGGCCTCCTGCGCCTGCTTACGGACCTCCACCTCCCGCCGAAGCTGCTCCTGCGCGGTGCGTAACTCCTGCTGCTGCTCGTACAGTTTTTTGAGTATTCTTACTTTCAGCACCAGAATGTCGGGGTCGACCGGCTTGGTCAGATAATCGATAGCCCCGGCGGTATAGCCTTTCTTGATAAACTTCTTTTCAGTATTGACGGCAGAGAGAAAGATAATCGACGTATCGCGGGCTTTGCTAAAACCGGCAATCGCGTTGGCGACCTCAAAGCCGTCCATATCGGGCATCTGCACATCCAGAATAATAACGGAGTATGCGTTTTTCAGCACTTTCCGAAGCGCTTCTTCGCCCGACTCAGCGGTATCGACCGAGAACTGATGCAGCTCCAGAATTCGCTTCAGCGGAAGGATATTCTCGGGTCTGTCATCAACAATAAGAATCATGAAAGGCAGTCATTAAACGTTGAACAGGGGATAGTTAGGGAGATTAACTCGAAAACGTCATTAAACGTTTAGCTAATTTAGGGACGAACCCGCTGGGTATATTTCCGCTAACAACTGAGTGAAGATACGGTGGGCAGACAAGGCGTGCAAACACCCCAACCAACCCTAACCGGTCAGCCCAGTCCGGCAGGGCAACGCGGCCGCATCTGCCGGGCGGAATTAGCTGCCCGGAAGGCCTATTAATCAGTTTTTAACAGTTACGGCGACCCTGAGCCCCCCGGCGCAAAATATTCTTCTAAATTATCTTTACTTTGCTTCACTGTTTTGAGTAACTAGTGATCGCATAGCCTGCCCCGCGCATCGGCAACGGACTGGCTAGGGTATCCACAAACCGCATTTTGCGTAGCCGCTTGTTTAACGTATGTCTCTGAAAGGCCCCATCATATCCGTTGAAGATGATGAAGATGACCAATATCTGATTGGCGAAACACTTAAGAATTTAGGGGTTCCCAATGAAGTTCGCTTTTTCCCCAACGGCGAAGCGGCTCTGCAATACCTCGAAACCACCACCGATCAGCCTTTTCTGATTCTCTGCGACATCAATATGCCGTTGATGAACGGCCTTGAACTGCGGCAACGCATTTTGGCCAACCAGCATCTGGCTCAGAAAAACATTCCGTTTATCTTTCTGACCACGGCCGCTACGCCCCAGATCATCCGAACAGCCTACGATGCTACCGTGCAGGGCTTTTACAAAAAGGCTACCGATTATGCCAGTATGCAACAACAGCTCAAACTGATTATCGACTACTGGCAACATTGCATGCATCCCACCAACCCGGTATAGGGCTGGCCCGTTCGCGAATGCTTCACGTTATGGAATGAACCTGTATGAAACCAAATCCGCTTACCGCTTCTTACCGATTTCTGGCCGGTGGTGGAAAAATGGGCCTGCTTATGCGTTCGGGCGATTGGTCGGCTACGGTAGTAGGCACGCCCGATACCTGGCCACTCCCCCTACGTACCACCGTCGGGATGGTACTGACGGCACATGTGCCGATGCTGCTCTGCTGGGGCCCCGACCGAATTGCGTTTTACAATGATGCCTTCCGGGATCGTATAGACCCGTCCGGACAGTTTGACACCTTCCCCGGCCAATCTACCGCCCAGGTATGGCCACACTTCTGGCAGGTGAGCCAACCGCACATTGAAAGCGTATTTGCCCTCAACGAGGGGGCTTTTCTGGACCGATACACCTACCGACGAGGAACAACCGACGAAAGCTGGGCGCTGAGCTACAGTCCAATCCGCAACGAGCACGACGAAGTAGCTGGGGTTTTGATTACGGCTACCGACCTGCCGATCTCACCTCCCACGGAACTGACTCCCCAGCCACGACCGGCCGTATTCGATTCGGCACAGATCGGCATCAGCCTCCTGTCACCCATTCGCGACGCACAGGGGGCTATCGTTGATTTTGTCTACAAACAAACTAACTGGGCACCCGAATCCATCCGGGCCGGGTCCGACCTGACGGGCGAACGGTTTCTGGCTATTCACCATTCCCCCGAATTACTGGGGCTTTTCGACGTACTACGGGAAGTGGCCGAGGCTGGCGAATCGCGCCGGTTGGTGTTTCGCTACCGGGCCTATGGTACCGAAAGCTGGTACGATACCGCTATTCTTTACCGGAATAACGAACTGATTCTGGTTTTTCACGATGTGACCCAACAGGCCGAAGCCCACCGACAACTGGAACGGAGCGCCCTGTTTGTGCAGAGCGTGATCGAACAGTCGCCGGTCGCCAAAGCCGTATTCATTGGCGACTCCATGGAGATTCAGATCGCCAACGCCCGGATGCTAGCCCTACTTGGGCATGATTCGAGTATTATTGGCAAACGACCGGAGGAAGCCCTGCCCGAATCCATTTCAGCCTCCACACGGGCCGTTTTGCAACAGGTGTACCAACAGGGACAATTGTTGCATCAGCGCGAGGTGCCGTATGCCTACGTGAAAAACGGGGTCACCCGAATTGAGTATCATAACCTGACGTTCCAGCCCCTGCGCGACCCCCAGGGTACCATCTACGGGGTGCTCATGTCGGCCCTCAATGTGACCGATCAGGTACTGACCCGCCAAACCGAACAAGTGGCGCAACAGGCCCTCGCCGAAAGCGAAGAGCGGCTGCGGTTTGCGCTCGAAGCCGCCCAGCTCGGCGTCTGGAACCTCGACCCCGTCACAAACCTCATCCATTGGGACAACCGGAGCAAAGGGCTGTTTGGCATTGCCGACAACCTGCCGTACACCTACGAGCAGGCCGTACAGTTTATCCACCCCGACGACCGGGCGGGCGTTGATGAGGCCGTACATAAAGCTATGGACCCGCAGCACGATGGCACCTACGACATGACCTACCGCACGGTTGGAGCCTCCGACGGTGTGGTCCGCTGGGTTCGGTTTATGGGCCGGGGTTATTTCAACGCATCGGGGCAGGTATATCGGTTTGCGGGGATCGCCCAAAACGTGACCGACCAGATTATGGCCCGCCAGCATATTGAAGAGAGCCAGCGGCAGTTGCTCGACTCGTTTGAACAGGCCCCGGTCGGCATTGCCCTGCTGCATAGCGACCCGCAGCTGACCTTCCGCATGGTCAACCCATTTTACGCCCAGTTGGTAGGGCGCACGCCCGAAGAGCTTGCCGGTAAGCCCCTGCTCGAAGCTTTACCCGAGTTACAGGGACAGGGTTTCGACGAATTGCTGAGAAACGTGATCGAGACGGGCGAAGCCTACGTAGCCCATGAGATGTCGGCGAGGGTGGTTCGAAACGACCGGCTCGAAACCATCTACGTTGACCTAAGCTACCACCCCCAACGTGGTATTCAGGGCGGCACCGATCCGGCCGGAGCTACCCCAAACGCCGTCACGGGGATTCTGGTGGTGGCTACCGACGTGACCCAGCAGGTAAACGCCCGCCAACGGATCGAAGCAAGCGAACGCCGATTCCGGCAATTGATCGAAGACGCGCCCGTGGCTATTGCTTTGTATATGGGCCCGGATCTGGTGATCGAGTACTCCAATGAGCGCATGCAGAAGTTATGGGGCAAAGGCGAGTACGTCAACGGCATGTTGCTGCACGAAGCCCTGCCCGAACTCGATGGCCAGCCGTTTATCGAGCTGCTCAACGAGGTGTACCGAACGGGTGTACCCTACCATGCCTCCAAAGACCGGGCCGACCTGGTAGTGGATGGTAAACTGAGCAGCTTCTACTTCAATTTCACGTACGAGCCCCTCCGGGATGAAAACGGCCAGATTTACGCCATTCTGAACGTAGCCACCGATGTATCGGAGCAGGTATTGGCCCAGCAGCAGGTCGAAGCGAGCGAAACCCGGTACCGGGAACTCTCGCTGGAACTGGACGAACGTGTGCAGCAACGCACGCACGAGCTAAATGAGATCAACAAGGAACTGGAGCGATCAAACCGGAACCTGGAGCAGTTTGCCTACGTGGCCTCGCACGATTTACAGGAGCCCCTGCGCAAGATTCAGTCGTTTGGCGACATCCTGAAAAACCAGTACGCCGACCAACTTGGTCCCGGTGCCGACTTTATCAACCGCATGCAGTCGGCCGCCACCCGCATGTCTATTCTGATCAAAGATCTGCTCCTGTTCTCCCGGCTGTCTACCCGTCAGGAGCCAGCCCTCCCCGTCGACCTTAACCGCATAGCCGCCCGGGTGCTGGACGACCTCTCGCTCACGATTGAGGAGACAGGAGCACAGGTTACTATCGGGTCGCTTCCTACGGTGCTGGGCGACGGCTCGCAGCTGGGTCAGTTGTTTCAGAACCTGCTCACCAACGCGATCAAATTCCGGCGGCCCAACACCGTACCGCATATCAATATACGCAGTGAGCGGGTTGCCTTGCGGGATCTGCCCGCCCATCTGAAACCCGCCCGACAGGCCGATTGGTACGAATGCATCCGCGTGACCGACAATGGTATCGGGTTCGAGAATAAGTACACCGACCGTATTTTTCAGGTGTTTCAGCGGCTGCACGGCAAGCACGAGTTTGCCGGAACCGGTATTGGACTGGCCATTTGCGAAAAAGTGGCCCTAAATCACGGAGGAGCCATCACAGCCCGCAGCCAACCCGGCGAGGGGGCCACATTTTTGGTCTACCTGCCAGCACTTGGCTAAATACAGGAAACCAGTACACTATACCTAACTCCCGTTAGTTTAAGTGGATATTTTGCACCGGTCGGTTCACCAGCTTCGAGTTGTAAATAAGCGCCTGAATCACAAACCCCACAATCAGGGCTAAGGCTACCAGCAACATGGCATTGATAGAACCGCCTGCGGCCTGCCGGTGTACCTGGTCGACGGCTTCGCGGCCCGTGGCGGCCTGAATATGCGCCAGCTCGTGCAGGTTCCGAATACCCCGCCCAAAAATCACGCTGCCTTCGCCGTACAGCAGTTGTACCGCTGCCGCAGCCTGCCCCGATTCGTGCAAACTCAGCACGCGGTGTTCCAACTGGGCGTAGTCGGCCATGCGTTTCTGGAAACCATCCAGTTGCACACCCTCGCCCTCGGCCAGTTTGGTTTTACGAAACTCATCGACCATTTTCTGGCTTTGCGCGTCGTATTGGCTTATTTTCTGACGTACATCGGTCGCCGTCAGGCCCGTCCGGCCCGACAGAAAATCGTCGAGCAGGAGCCGTTTGATGTACAGGTTTTCGCTCAGGTACACAATATCGATGGCGGGTTGCAGCCGATCGACATACACCGACGTTACCGTCTGATCCATATCCTGAATGGCGTGTTTCATGCTGAGCGACGTCAGCACGGTCACAACCATAATCCCGAAGAGCAGTCCGGCAGCTTTTAGCTTTTGTTCAATGATAAACGACCATTTCATGATGCTCCCGCCCGAATACCCTCACTAACAGATGTGAGGGCAGGAATCGTGGCCCGCTCGTACCGGACCTCTTCGCGGGGAAAACGACTCCCGAGGTTTGCACTCCTCTACCCGATGGATAAATGAGTCAACTGCCTTTATCCACCCACAGCGAACGCGGGTAAACCTACGTTGTGTTACGAGTAAATTAACAAAAGTTACCCGCAAAACGCAACTTTCGGGCGGCCCATTATCCAACGCACTCTACGTCTGTAATGCGCCTAACGGTTGTAGTATACGCGGAGCATCCTTATGGTTCTGTTAAAACAATGATATCTTGTTTGGAAAGATCGGGGCCACCCGGCGGTCATCGCCCGGCGGCCCCGGGTAAGGTAACCTCGCTCCTGGCTAGCGGTTGTCAACTAATCGGCTGGCTACCTATCGACCAGAATTCGCACCAGATCCTGAATTTCGTGGCCTTCGTGCCAGAACCGGGCCAGGGTGTACACCGTCCCGTCGGGGCCCACGGCAATAGAGTTGACGTACGTCGGCCGGGAACCGTCGGGGTAAAAAATAGGGCCGTGATCGCGGTAGGTTCGGGTAGGCAAATGGTAAGTGACCAGATGCAGGTTTTCGAGCCCTTTGGCTGCCCCTTTGGCAATCTGATCGACGCCCTTTACCCGCTTGCCATTTTCGTAAATAGGTCCACCCGTGAGGTAGTAGATGGTTTCTCCATCCGGGCCGGGCTGGAAACCCAGGTAGCCGTAGCTAAACTGATCGAACATGCCACTTCGGCGTGAGGGCTCCGAAGTAAGCCGCTCCACCAGCTCGATGCGGGGCTCTTTCGGGTCGAACCGAAACAGATACCCCGAATTACCGTGAATGCCGTAGGCAACCTGTTCGGGGGCGTACCAGAAAATCTTGCGCCAGTTGTAGCCCATACTACCCGGACGGGTAGGATCATACTGCCCGAAGTAATCGAGCCGCAAATCGACCTCTTCTACCAGTTTCAGGGCATCAGCTCCGGGCGTGTAGCTCCGAATTTCGCCCTCAGCTGTCGAGAAATACACGGTTCCGTCGCGGGGGTCTACAAGCATACTCCGGCACAGCACCCGGTAATCCGTACCGGGGGTACCAGCCTCGCCCTGTGCCGATACCGGGCCGAGATTTTTCAGGATTCCGGTGGCGGGGTCGTACCAGATGAAGTAGCCCACGGGCCACGTAATGCCGTACAAATGCCCCCGGTCGCGGTCGAGGGTCATGGTCAGAATTCCCTCGCCGTGGGGCGCAGTAGCCAGCTTCTCGAACTGCCCCGTTTGCAAATCGTAGGAAACAAAGTGGCCGCCGGGGTAAAGCGATAGCCCCTCGGGCGTATTGACGGGCAGTCGCTCCATACCGTCGATCATTTCGTAATACCCGATGTGGGTTGCGAAATAGAGCTTGCCGTCGCGCTCGTAAAACCGAACGTGACTTTTGCCCTGCGCAATGGCCTGCGCCCCCTTTTCACCACAGATTTCGGTCAGGTCGGCGAGGCACTCGGAGGTGGCCGTAGCCGGATTGTACCGGTACATTTTGCCGCCCTCGGTGGGCGACTCTGAGCAAAGTACGTAGTAGATGTTGCCGTCGCTCGCGGCTGTGATGGCATTGTAGGTATCGTGAGCGAGCGGGAAGCCCGAATAATGCGGAATAGCGCGTAAAGACATGATGGATAGAAACGGGAATGAAAAACTTACTTCGGGGCGGCTTTGGTCAGGCCGAGAGGTCCGGCCAGTCGTTCAACTTCGGCCAGAATCTGCGCCTGAAGCCCGGTGGTCCAAGTACTCGGCAGGCCGTACACCATCTGCGAGGAATCGCCTTCGTAACCACCTTCTTTCAGGATCGTTTCCGACGGAACATAGCCCATAACATCATTGCTGTAAGCGAGCACAAAGGCATCGGGTCCAAACCGTTTTTTGATCTCCAGCGCGTACTCGATCACCAGCTCCCCTCCGAAACTAAACAGGGATTGCCCGCCCACATTCCAGACTTGCACCGGGTACGGGTAGCTGCTGATAAACTGGACACCCGCCTTTTTTTCGGCCAGCATCCGGGTAGCCCAGCGCTGCATGTAAGCGTCTTTGTGGGTGGTGAGCCGGGTCAGGTCGGCATCCGACGGTACGGGGTTCAGCTTCAGGTCGATCTCGGCGTAGGCCGTACCCAGTTGGGCGGGCAGTGCCCGCATGGGTTCATCGAGTACCCGCTCCACGGCCACCGCCATCTCGCGGCCGTACTGCCGGGCCAGGGGTATAGTTCGGCGGGGCAAAGGGTTTTGGTCACCGGCGGCACCCTGAAAAAACAGAGCCGTAGCCCCCGGATAGGTTTTTTCGAGTTCGAGCTGGGCAAAGCCCGGCCAATCGCCCGACAGCTGATATAAATCGAGCACGGTTGGGTGGCAGGCATACCCAAAGGCTACCGCTTTGAGCACACCCCGGCGGTTCAGCACCTTCAGGACAGGTACGGCGTAATCGTTGGGGCCGCGCAGTTCGGTCTGTTCGCGGAGCGAGGCTTCCTTATTGTTGCGTCGGTTCACCTGAAACCGGGTCACGCCGTTCTGACTGAACAACTCGGCCGGTTCGAGGTCGGCGAAGGCTTTGGTGACCAGTTGCACCACCTGATCTTCGAGCCATCGGGTGTACGCGTCGATGGTGGCCTGTTCGGGCGGACCAACCGGGTAAATATCCTGCAACGCCTTGCCCAGTACCGGCCCCGAATGCGTATGCGAACTGTTCAGGATCACGTCGGCTTTGGCCAGCCCGAGCGATTGTTGCAGCCGTTGCCGAATCCGGTCCGACATAGGCTTCGGGAAACCCAGCAGATCGGTAGTAACCAGCACGGCCCGCTTGCCGTTGGCGTCCTGCAGAGCCAGGGCCTTCGCACAGAGGTCATGCAGCTTCCCGTCGGATGCGTGCGTACGCGAGGCATAGCCGCCCTGCCAGATGGCCCCCTGCGGGGTAATCACGGCGCGGGCCACGCCCGCTTTCCAGCCCTGCGCATTGGCACTAATCGCGAACAGAAAAGTCAGCAACAAACTGACAACTAACGAAGTATGCTTCATTTCTGCGCCATTAGTTTGTCGGCCTGTGTATAAATTTTCTCGATGGCCCGGGCAATATCGTTCATATCCTGCCGCGTACCGAGCAGCATATTTTGCGTCAGCCAAACGGCCTCCTCGTTGCAGATGCGGTCGTTTTGAGGGCATTGGTTCCGATCGAGATAGGCCTTGAAATCGAGCATCTCTTTCGGGTACATTTTCTGGTAATTCTTCGATTTGAAGGTATCGTCCAGGTACGGCATCTTGTTCAAGGGCGCATACCCTTTGAGGCACGGAACCCCCTCGGCCGTGAGCGCTTTGATAAACAACTCGCGCGAAAGTCCCTTAAACTCGTTCTGATGGAACCGGAACGGAAACAGGTGAAACGCGGCCCGCGTCACGTCGGCGTACAGCTTATACGGCACAATGCCGGGGATTTTTTCAATTTTAGCTTTCAGGTAAGCGGCATTTTCGTTGCGCGTGGTCGTTTCGGCATCGAGCCGTTTGAGCAGGGCCAGTCCAATGGCCGCCTGATACTCGGTCAGCCGCAACTTGGTACCCTGAATAAGCGTACCAATACCAATCACACCCGACACCGTACCGTAGGGGTTCCCGTAATTATGGTACGAAAAACACCGATCCATAAAGGCGTCGTTGTTGCTCACAATGGCTCCCCCCTCCCCAATGGCCATGTTTTTGGAGTTCTGGAAGCTGAAACAGCCCGCATCGCCAAAGGTGCCTACTTTCTGATGGTCAATCTCGGCCATGTGTGCCTGACAGGCATCTTCAATCACCACCAGATTATGCTTTTTGGCGATAGCGAGCACCTTCTTCATGTCGACGGGCAACCCCAAAATATGCACCGGAATGATGGCGCGGGTACGGGGGGTGATTTTGGCCTCAATCTTGGCCGGGTCGATCTGAAACGTTTCGGGGTCGATGTCGACAAATACGGGCATCGCCCCTGTTGCCAGCACCGGGGCTACCGTGCCGATAAAGGTATAGGCAGGCACGAGCACCTCGTCGCCCCCGCGAATGTTGAACTGCGCCAGCGAAGCCACCAGCGCGTTGGTCCCATTGACCACCGACAGGCACCGCTTGGACCCGACGGTAGCCGCCCATTTGGTTTCAAACTCAGTAACCACATTAGCCCGCGACCACACCCCGCTCCGAATCACGTCGAGCAGTTGTTTTTCGTCGGTTTCGGATTTCCAGATCGGCCAGGTGGGCCATTCTTTCGCCCGCACGGGCTTACCACCCAGCAAGGCAAGCGGCTCGGCCACGGAGTGCGAAAACGGCCCGATCGGCGCGGGGGCCGGGGCAGCCTGGGTGAGTAGTGAGGGCGTGAGGGCCACGCCGAGGCCTGTCAGCGAATGGCGTTTGATGAATTCACGGCGCGAAAAATGGCGGTTCTTCATTCGTCCAAAAAGGGTTAAGTTGGTTCAATCCGGCCGATACCCCGTCGGGTAGGCCCGTTATTTTGCCTTGGCCAGTACGCTTTCGAGCGTAACGGGTGCGCCCCCCCGGCGCTTGCTTTCGTCGGCGGCCTCCATGAAGGCAAAAATCTCAATGGTTTCTTCGGGGGTTACGGGTACCTCACCCGTATCGAAATAGCGAACAATATCTTTCAGCAGAGGGTCGTAGCCGCCGTAGGGGCCCAGCGTGAGGTTGCCGGTTTGGGTAAACACCGTACCGCCGTAATCGTGCTTGCCCGTGCGCGTACCCCTAAACGTACCCACGCGGCCGTCGGCCCAGGTACCCACCACAATGTCGGTACCTTCGTTATGAATCCGCACCACCTGCCGGCAACCGGTGCCCATGACAGTGTACAACGTTTCAACCCCGTGAATGCCGTACCAGAACAGGTCGGGGTGCGTTTTTTCGAGAACAGCCGGGCTGAACGTATCGGCCCCCACCACCTTCGACTTATCGACAGCCTCGATTCCTTTAATATGGCGGAGCGACGAGGCCGAAAAAATGGGGATTTTGTACTGCCGGGCCGCCCCGAAAATAGCGAGTACGTCGGGCAGCGAAGCCGCAATAGGCTTATCGATAAACAATCGTTTGCCCGCCTTCAGCACGTGCAGGGCCTGCTCGCGGTGCAGACGGCCATCGTTGGTTTCGAGCATTACGACATCGACCTTCCTGAGCAGGGCCTCAATCGAATCCACAATCTCCACACCCGCTTTTTTGACCTCCTCGGTATAGCCCGGAATCCGCTTGGTACTGCTTTCGATGTCGCGGCTACCGTACGGGTAAGCCGCCACCACCTGATACCCCAGATAAGCCGGGTCGGGCGTGGGGGCGTTAAGTACTTTCACAAAAGCGGTGCTGTGCGACGTATCGAGACCAATAATACCGACCCGCTTGCCGGGGGCAACGGACGAGGAAAAAAAAGAAGTGGGTTCAGACAGGCTCAGCACCACACTGCCCAGGGCAGCCCGCTGCATAAACTGTCGTCGGTTTGGATAAGAAGTAGGCATAAACGATTGAATTCGGTATGTGTTTAGAAGCTATTACAGAAGTGGTTTTACTTTTCAGGCAAAAACACGGGCGGAGAAAAGCGGGCCTTCGCTTGTTTATGTGCAAAAAGTAATACTACCTTTATTCCAACACCAAACTTTGTTTACAAAACAAGGCATTTTTTGTTTAAAAAGAAATAAGCATGAAAATCGATTCGCTCGCCAATAAGGTCTATCTGGAGCTCCGGCGTAAGATACTTTCTAACCAGTTGGTATCGGGAACCCGGTTAAAAGAAGATATCTGGGCCAAAAAGCTCGACGTAAATCGGATGGCGGTCCGCGAAGCCCTGACCCGTCTGCTGGGGGAACAACTGATTGAGTTTGGCGAAAAAGGCGGCTACTTCGTAAAAACGCTCACAGCCGCCGATGTGCGTGAGATTCGGGAGCTACGCGAAATCCTGGAACTGGGGGCTATTCGGCTGGCTATTCAGAAGATTGACGCCGAGGGGATTAAGCAACTCGAACAAATCTGCAATGACTTCACGGCAATGGTCGAACGGGGCTACTTTGGCGGTGCCTGCGAAGCAGACGTGAAATTCCACGAAACGCTCATCGCCATTGCTGCCAACGATAAACTGAAGAATATATACGAGTTGAGTAACATTCCGCTGTTTCATCAGAAGCTGGGCAAGACCCAAATTCACATGGACGATTACGAACAGACGGATCAGGAACACCGACAAATTGTACAGGCATTACGCGAGCGCGATCTTAAAATGGCCGAGGAGGCTCTCTCCAAACACCTGATCCGGGGCGAAGTATCGGCCCTGGAGCTCGAATAAGGTAAACATCTTTTATAGGCATCACGAAAAGGCATTGGGCAACCAATGCCTTTTTCCATTCTATCTGTGGCCAAACCGTTGGCTGGAAAAATTTTTTTAACCTCATTTTATTGTTTACAAAATTTACCTTTATTTGTAAACACAAAATCGTAACAACGGTTGGCCATTGCACTGACACCTTTAAACCTAACTTATTTATGGTCTACACTCTCCTGTTCCGCAAAGCCAGGGTTTACCTTTTGCTGGCCTGTTTACTGACCTCCTTCGTGGTGCATGCCCAAACCCAGCTGAAGGGTAAGGTCACCGGCACCGACGACCAGAAGCCCATTGCCGGGGCAACCATTCTCCTCAAAGGCACCACCAACAGCGGCACCGTAACCGACGCCGAGGGGGGCTTTACACTCAACGTACCAGCCAATGCCGTAGTGGTGGTTTCGTATATCGGGTATCTCACCCAGGAGATTACGGTTGGCAACCAGACCTTTCTCGACGTGGCCCTCGCCCCAACAACGACCTCACTAAGCGAGGTGGTGGTGACAGGCTACAACACCGAGCGCAAAAAAGACATCATCGGCTCGGTGTCGATTGTCGACATGAAGGCGCTCAAGTCGGTACCGGCGGGGTCGGCGGTGCAGGCGCTGCAAGGGCAGGCTGCCGGGGTCAACGTGATCAGTTCGGGGGCGCCGGGTAGCCCGGCCAACATTTTTATCCGGGGGATCAGCTCTTTTGGCAACACCCAGCCACTCGTACTTATCGACGGGATTCAGGGCGAACTAAACGATGTGAGTGCCGACGATATTGAGTCGGTTCAGGTACTGAAAGATGCCGGGGCGGCCGCTATCTACGGGGTTCGGGGCTCCAACGGGGTACTCGTTGTAACCACCAAAAAAGGGAAGTCGGGCCAGCCTACGCTCTCGTACGATGCCTACTACGGCACCCAGATTCCGCAACAGGGCAACGTCTGGAACCTGCTCAACTCAACGGATTTTGCCCGGCTCACCAAAATTGCATACCCCAATACGGGCCTGTTTCAGAACGGCCTGCCCGATTTTATGTACCGTGGGCGTAGTGCTACAGGCGTCGGCAACGCGGGTAATCCGGCGGTTGACCCTGCGCGCTACAATTTCGACGCCAACAACCCGGCCAACAACTACCTGATTCAGGCCGTCAACAAAACCGGCACCGACTGGTTCCACGAAGTGTTCAAACCCGCCCCCATCACCAACCACAATCTGACCGCCAGCGGGGGCACCGACAAATCGAACTACCTGGTCTCGCTGGGCTATTTCAACCAGCAGGGCACGCTCCTGAACACCTACCTCAAACGCTACTCGGCGCGGGTCAACACCCAGTTTAAGGTGCGCAAAAACATCCGGGTGGGCGAAAACCTGTACGTGTTCTACAAGCAGAACCCCGGCTTTGACAACCTCAGCACAGGCAACCCCATTGCCTGGACCTACCGCGCCATGCCCATTATTCCGGTGTACGACATCCGGGGCAACTACGGCGGTACGTTTGCCGGGCCGGAGCTGGGTAGCTCATCGAACCCGGTGGCCGTGCAGAACAACACGCTCAACAACAAGTCGAACACCTGGAACGTGGTGGGCAATGTATTTGCCGAAGTCGATTTCCTGAAGTACTTCACGGCCCGCACCAGCCTTGGCGGATTCATTGACAATCAGTATTATACCAACTTCACCTTCACGCCGTACAACAACTCGGAAGGCAACACTAATCCCAACTCGTTTGCCGAGTCGGCCCTGTACAACAGCAACACGATGTGGACCAACACCCTCTCGTTTGCCAAAACACTGGGGCAGCATTCGGTAAAAGTGATTGCCGGTTCGGAGGCCATTCGCAACTACGGCCGGTTCCTGACGGGCTCGTCGAGTGGGCTGTTTTCCACCAATTTCGACTACCTGAGCCTCACCAACGGCACTACCAACATCACCAACGGCAGCAGCGCATACAACAACACCCTGTTTTCGTTGTTTAGCCGACTCGACTACGCCTACGCCGACAAATACCTCGTGGGGGTTACCGTCCGGCGCGATGGTTCGTCGCGGTTCGGGGCCAACAAGCGGTACGGGGTGTTCCCGTCGGTATCGCTCGGCTGGCGCGTAAAAGGCGAGAAGTTCATGGAAGACGTGACGTGGATCGACGACCTCAAACTGCGGGGTAGCTACGGGGTGCTGGGGTCGCAAAACAACGTGAGCCCACAAAATGCCTTCACGCTCTTCGGCGGCACGTTCTTCAACGCCTATTACGACATCAGCGGGGCCGGGCGGCTCACGCAGGGCTTCGCCCAAACGAGCATTGGCAACCCCAACACGGGTTGGGAAGAAAACATTGTGCAGAACATCGGTCTGGACGCTACGTTTCTCAACAACCGGCTCGACCTCTCGCTCGAATACTACAAAAAGTCGATCAATGGGCTGCTCTTCAGCGAACCGCTGCCCGCTACGGCCGGTGGCGCAACGCCCCCAACGGTCAACATCGGTGATATTCAGAACAAAGGTTTCGATGCCAACCTGACGTATAGAGGCTCCGTTGGCACCGACCTGCGCTACAGCATCGGGGCCAACATTACCACCTACCAGAACACGGTGGTGAATATTCCGGGGCCAGGCTATTTCGACGCGGCCAATACCCAAAACCTGGGCAACGTGATTCGGAATCAGGAAGGGCAACCTGTCAGCTCGTACTTCGGGTACAAGGTGCTGGGTCTGTTCAAGAATGAGTCGGAGGTAACCTCAGCCCCCACGCAGAGCGGGGCCGCACCGGGCCGGTTCCGGTACGCCGACATCAACGGCGACAACAAAATCGACGCCAACGACCGTACCTTCCTCGGCAGCCCCAACCCGGCCTTTACCTACGGCCTGAATCTGGGCCTGACGTACCGCAACTTCGATTTTTCGAGTGTGCTGTACGGCTCGCAGGGCAACGAGATTTACAACACCGTGAAGTCGTTTACGCACTTCTTCAGCACCTACGTGGGCGGCAAGAGCAATGATCTGCTCAACGCCTGGTCGCCTGAAAACCCCAACAGCACGATTCCCAAAATTGAATCGACCGGTTCGTTTAGTTCATCGGGCGTTTCTAACTCCTTCTATGTCGAGAACGGGTCGTTCCTGAAACTGCGGTCGCTGGTGATTGGCTACACTATCAGCCCGGCGCAACTCCGCAAAATCGGCCTGAACAAACTGCGGGTTTACGCGCAGGGAGCCAACCTGTTCACGCTGACAAAATACACCGGTCTCGACCCCGAAATCAGCGGTTTAAGCTCAGCCTTTGGCGTCGATTACGCCAACTATCCGGGCAATCAGAAAAATTTCATCTTCGGTTTGAACCTGTCTTTCTAACCCGCCAAACTCTTTATCGCCATGAAAAAAGCGAAAGCCTTACTCTCCGCAGCAAGCCTGGCCTTTTTGCTCGTCACGACCAACGGCTGTAACAAAGACTATCTGGAAATTGGGCCGCTGGGTACCACCGGTGAGGCCACTCTGGCCAACAAAGCCGGGGTCAATGGTCTGCTCACGGGGGCATACTCCCTGCTCGACGGCTGGGGTGTGCCCAATACAACCTACTACTTTGTGGGGGTGAGCAACTGGATTTTCGGGGGCGTCACCTCCGACGACGCCCATACGGGCACGCAGGCATCGGCCCTGCCGCCGATGGAATCCGTCGAAAGCTACAACTATGATCCCTCGCTGGCCCCCTTCAACAACAAATGGGTGGTGCTGTACGCCGGGGTGCAACGCGCCAACGACGTGCTGCGGGTACTGGCTAAGGTAAACGACCCCTCGCTCTCGGCCGACGAAGCAAAACAGCTTAAAGCCGAGGCTACATTTCTGCGGGCGGTGTACCACTTCGAAGCCGCCAAGATGTGGGAAAACATCCCCTATCTGGACGAGAACGTGAGCTACTCAAACGGCAACTTCAACGTACCCAACACGACCTCCGCCTGGCCCAAAATTGAAGCTGACTTCAAGTTTGCTGCCGACAACCTCACGGCCACCAAAACCGAGGTAGGCCGGGCCAACAGCTGGGCAGCCAAGGCGTTTCTGGCGAAGGTGTATATGTTTCAGGACAAATACGCGGAGGCCAAACCGGTGCTCGAAGACATCATTGCCAACGGCGTAACGGCCGCCGGGCAGAAGTACGCGCTGGTAAACTACGCCGACAACTTCAACCCCTCCAAGAAAAACGGCCCTGAGTCGGTATTTGCCGTGCAGATGTCTATTTCGGAGAACTTCCAGAACGGCAACTATGGCGATGCGCTTAATTTCCCGATGGGTGGCCCGGCTACCTGCTGCGGAGCGTATCAGCCGTCGTTCAGCCTCGTTAATTCGTACAAAACCGACCCGAACACCGGCCTGCCACTCATCGATACGTTCAACGATTCGAACGTAAAAAACGACCAGAACATTGAAAGCAGCACGCCGTTTACGCCCCACGAAGGTACGCTCGATGCCCGGCTCGACTGGACGGTGGGCCGCCGGGGTATCCCCTACCTCGACTGGGGCAACCACCCCGGCAAAGCCTGGATTCGGGTACAGTCGGTAGCGGGGCCGTACAGCCCGATCAAAACGGTTTATTATCAGGCTCAGGCCGCTACGACCTCGGCTTTCTCGCGCTGGACATCCAACAATTACACCATGATCCGCTTTGCCGACGTGCTGCTCTGGGCCGCCGAGGTGGAAGTGGAAATCGGGAGTCTGGCCAAGGCGCAGGAATACGTAAACCGGGTGCGGGCGCGGGCTGCCAATCCGGCGGGCTGGGTGAAAAAGTACATCAACCCGGCCAACCCGTTGCAAGGTTTCACCAACGAACCGGCGGCCAACTACAAAGTGGGTCTGTACACCAACGAGTTCACGGCCAAAGGCAAGGATTTTGCCCGCGAGGCCGTCCGGTTTGAGCGCAAACTGGAGCTGGCTATGGAGGGGCACCGGTTCTTCGACCTGCGCCGGTGGGACAACGGTACGGGTTATATGGCCAACGTGCTCAACGCCTACGTAAAACACGAAACGTCGATTCCGGGCTACGACTTCACGTACATGAAAGGTGCCACCTTCAAGAAAGGTAAAACCGAACTCTACCCGATTCCGCAGGCCCAAATCGACCTGAGCGTGGTGAACGGTACGCCTACGTTGAAGCAGAATCCGGGGTATTGATTGATCACGCCCCCCCCCCTGCCCCCTCCTTAAACTAAGGAGGGGGTGACTTACCAGTCAAACTACGAGACTACAAGTACTCTTTCGTTAGTCAAGCTTGACTTACTCACCTCCCCCTCCTTGAACTAAGGAGGGGGCCGGGGGGTGGTCA
Organism: Rudanella lutea DSM 19387; assembly: GCF_000383955.1. Taxonomy (NCBI): domain Bacteria; kingdom Pseudomonadati; phylum Bacteroidota; class Cytophagia; order Cytophagales; family Cytophagaceae; genus Rudanella; species Rudanella lutea. Next base: position 1,262,609 of record NZ_KB913013.1, read on the forward strand.
GCCGGGGCCGGGCGGCCGATGCCGGTGGTACCTGTGCTCAACCTCCCAACAAAATTTAAATTGGTAAAGCGAGTCAGTCTACCCCATTTGCAGCAAGTACCAAGGGGTTCCATCAGCACCGGATTACAACTTTTTTGGCAGATGGGGTAACTTAAACGCCCAAACCACCGCTTCTATTCCACCGCTTTCCTTCTGTATGCTTTTTCACGCAGCCCCATATCCTACCCTTAACCAACATCGCGCCGACAAGGTGGTGCTGTTGCCGCTCGGCGCTATTGAGCAGCACGGCCCCCACCTGTCGGTGTCGACGGATACTGACATTGTAACCCAACTAGCCCAACAGGCCGAAGCCCAACTGCCCGATACGGTCCTGCTCTGCCCCACCCTGCCGGTTGGGTCGAGTCACCACCACCTGGCGTTTGGGGGCACCCTGAGTCTACGCCCGGAGCTGTACACGCAGGTCGTGGTTGATCTGGTCAGTTCGTTGGTCGAGGCCGGGTTCGAGCGTATCGTGCTGCTCAACGGGCATGGCGGCAACATCACCCCTGTTCGGCAGGCGCTGGCCCTGCTCAGCCACCGCTTCGACCGGACGAATAGCCCCCTTATTGCCCTGGCTACGTACTGGGAGTTGGGTGGCAAAGCGTTTGCGGGCGAGGCACCTATGGAAAGCCCAGCCCTGAGCCATGCCTGTGAGTACGAGACAAGCCTGATGCTCCACCTGTTCCCCGAAAAAGTCTGGATGGATCGGGTAGAACGCGCCCGACGACCCGCACCCAACGGCTATGTCGGCTGGGAAGACGACGAGCCGTACCGGGGGGTTACGGTGTTCAAACAGACCGAGTTTATTTCCAGCAACGGCAGCAGCGGAGAGCCCCAGAAAGGCACGGCCGACAAAGGCAAACACCTGTTCGAGACTGCCCTGAACGCCCTGACCGAGTTTCTGAGTGCCTTCTCCAAATGGCACACGAGTGAATGGGTGAATAAGTGATTGGAAAATAGTCGAAACCACGCTAAAAACTCAAAACCCTAAACCAGTAACCACTAACCAGTAAACATGCAAAAAATAGAAATTCATCACCCCGACAAACAGGTCGATACGGGCGCGTACTCGGCGGGTGTACTCGTTGGCGATTTACTGTTTGTGAGTGGTCAGGGGCCGCTCGATCTGGCTACGGGCGAGGTGCTGCACGGCACCATTGAAGAAGAAACCCTGCTGACCCTCCAAAACGTGCAGAAAATTGTAGAAGCCGCCGGAGGGACAGTAGACGATATTGTGAAATGCACCGTTCACCTCGAAAATATTGCCGATTTCGACCGGTACAACGAGGCATATAAGCGCTTCTTTCCGGGCATAAAACCCGCCCGCACCACAGTACAGTCGGTGCTGGCCGACGGCATCAAAATTGAAATTGACGCCATTGCGCGTATCCAATCCAACTAATCTAACGCGTGAATAACCCGCAACAGAACATACCAATTGGCACGGTGGGCCTGGGCCTGATGGGTAGCAGCATTGCCACCTGTCTGCTCGCGGCCGGGCACTCCGTCACCTCATTGGTCAAAGACATCCAACAGGCCGACGAAGCCCGGACCCGGATTCTGGGCTACCTGCAACAGCTACAGGCCGAGGGGCTGCTGAGAGCCGCGCCGGAAACCCTCATTCAACGTATAGGCATCACCGACGACGTGGCCGACCTGCGCGGGCACGAGGTGATTATTGAGTCGATCACGGAGAGTGTGGCGGAGAAAAAGGAGGTCTATCGACGGCTCGAAACGGTGCTGTCGCCCACGGCCATCATCGGCAGCAACACCTCGGCTATTCCGGTCTCGGTTCTGCAAAGCGGCCTTGCGCACCCCGAACGCGTGCTCGGTTTGCACTGGGCCGAACCTGCCCACATCACCCGGTTTATGGAGGTGATCTGCGGAGACGCCACCGACCCGGCCTACGCTCATCGGCTGGTAGCCCTGGCCGAAAGCTGGGGTAAAGAACCGTCGTTGCTCCGGAAAGATATTCGCGGCTTTATCACCAACCGCATCATGTACGCCATGCTGCGCGAAGCGTTTCATCTGGTCGAGAATGGCTACGCGACGGTGGAAGACGTTGACCGGTCGCTGCGAAACGACCTGGGGTACTGGATCACCTTTGCCGGGCCATTCCGGTTCATGGATCTGACGGGTATTCCGGCCTACCTCACCGTGATGAAAGACCTGTTTCCCGACCTCAGCAACACCCCCGAAACCCCGCGCATGATGGAAGACCTGGTTGCGGCCGGGGCCAAAGGCGTGCAAAACGCCCACGGATTTTACCCCTACACGCCCGAAACCGCCCATGCGTGGGAAGAAAACTTCATTGCGTTCAGCTACGACATCCGCAAGCTGGCCCAGAAATACAGCCTTCCACCCACCGACCCTGCGCCATGACCCGTATCACCGCTATCAAAGCCACCGAAGTGGTGGTGCCCGCCAAGCCCGGCAGCCTCAATTCCGACGAGGTGCAGGACAAAGACGCGGCCTTTGCCCAGAAATTTCTGACGGGCGAACGCTGGACCGAATTTGCCAATCAGCCCAAGTGGATCATTGAACTGACGCTAGAAAACGGGCTCGTGGGCCTTGGCGAAACGTACCGCAGCGCCACCGCTGAAGCCGTTGAGCAGGCCATACAGACCTTGCTGGGCGAAGATGTTCTGCGGCTCAACTGGCGTCGGTTGCCGGTGGGCGACGCCCGGGTGTACGAAGCCTTCGAGTGTGCGGTACTCGACGTAGTGGGCAAGCTGCTCGGTGTGCCGGTGTCGCAGTTGCTCGGCGGGGTTTACCGCGACCGCGTCGACTGTTTCGGCTGGACAGGTCGGCGTACCCCCGAAGATGCCGCCCGGAAAGCTTACGAAGCCATGCAGAAAGGGCACAAGGCGTTTAAGTTCAAGTGCTCCGACGAAGACCCCGTGCGGCTCTGGACCGAAGAAATCCGTAAAACGTGCGGGGACGGCATCCAGATTCTGCTCGACCCGAACCAGCGATGGACCGACGTAGAAACCACCCTCCGGCTGATGGAGGGCGTCGACAAAACGATCATGCTCGGCCTCGAAGACCCCATTTTGCACCCCGACGTAGCCGGTTTCAAGCACCTCCGCGAGACCCTCGGCGTGCCCATGTACCGGCACATCTCGCTGCCGTACACGCAGGACATCCGCGACATGATTGCCTTTGTCCGGGCCGACGCCGTAGACGGGTACAACTTCAACGGCCCGGCCTTCAGCTGTGTGCTGCTGGCCGAAATAGCCCATCTGGAAGGGAAAGCCTGCTGGCGGGGCTCCGAGGTGGACTTGGGTATTTCAGAAACCATGGGCCTGCACATTGCCGCTGCCAGTATCAGTTGCACCCTCCCCGCCGACCTGTTTGGCGAGCTGGTACGCACCGACGACCTCATTCAGGAGCCAATTCGGTTCGAGAACGGAGCCGCCCTGGTGCCGTCGGGGCCGGGCCTTGGTGTCGAGCTGGATCGGGCTGCTCTTAGTCATTTCTCAACGAACCGGATTTTACACAAGCGCGTATGAACAAGTCAATTATGTCGTGGGCCATCCTGTTTTTCTGCAACCTGATCTGGGCGTTTCATTTCACCAGTATCAAGCTCACGCAGGATCAGGTAGGGCCGTACTTCACGGTATGGGCGCCCATGCTGCTGGCCACCCTTTTTCTGGCACCGTTTGTGGTCCGCGATTTTCGGAAGGGTAACAAACGGCTCAAAGACGTACTGGTGTTTGTGCAACTGGCCGCCCTGGGGGCGTTTCCGTCGCAGGTGCTGATGACCTGGGGCACCCAGTATTCGCTCGCCAGCAACGCAGCCATTCTGGTTATGGCCCTACCCGTGATTACGGCGGTGTTTGCGTTTTTCATCCTGCGCGAAAAAATGAACACCGCCCGCTGGATCAGCTTCGGCATTGCCATTGTCGGGGTGGCCCTCTGCTCTACCGACGACATCAAGAGCGCCGACCTGAGTTCGCGCTATGCCGTGGGCAACATCATGATTTTTCTGGCCATTCTGGGTAACGCCTACTACAACGTAGGCTGTAAAAAAGTAGCCAACGACTACACCGAGATGGAAATGGTGTTTTACACCTATCTCGTGATGTCGATTCTGCTGACGCCCCTCGTGCTGTATTACGAGCCCGACACCTTTGCCCGTATCCCCGATTTTACGGGCAACACCTGGATCGGGATGATCTCGCTGACGGTGTTCCACAACTTCCTGTCGATGCTCCTGCTGTTCAAAGCCATGAAGAATCTGGACGCTATGCAGATAGCCGTTTCCAACTACCTGATCACGTTTATGGGCCTGCCCATAGCTGCCATCTGGCTCGGCGAAACCCTGAACCAACAGGCCATTATCGGCGGTATCCTCGTCTTAACCTCAACCCTTATCCTATCCATTGTCGATAGTAAAGTACAACAAAAAAAAGTGGTGAATATCAACCCAGAAACAGCCAAGTTATGACAACGACAGACAACGATCTTTTCGGCGTAGTACCCATTATCCCCACCCCATTCACGGAGCAGGAAGAAATTGATGAAGATGCCCTCCGCAACCTGGTCGATTTTGCCATTGCCGGAGGCATCGGGGCCGCCTGCCTGCCCGCTTACGCCAGCGAATTTTATAAACTCACCGACGACGAGAAACTCCGGGTGGTACGGGTGGCTGTAGACCACGCGGCCGGCCGGATGAAAGTGGTGGCTCAGTCGAACCACCCGTCGCTCAAAGTAGCTATCCGGCTGGCGCAGGCCAACGTGGAAGCCGGGGCCGATGTGATTTCGCTCGCCGTACCGCGCATTTTTAGCCTGCCCGAAACCTCCCTCAAAGCCTACCTGTCGGAGTTTCTGGAGGCCATTCCGAACACCCCAGTTCTGATTCAGGACTTCAACCCCGGCGGCTCGTCGATCAGTGTGTCGTTTATTCAGGAGCTGATGAACGAGCACCCCAACTTCAAATACCTCAAGCTGGAAGAACCCCTGTGCGCGCCCAAGTTCGAAGCCATTATTGAGGCCACGAAAGGCAAAATCGGTCTTTTTGAGGGCTGGGGTGGCCTGTACATGCTCGAACTGGTGCCGGTGGGTATTCAGGGGGTAATGCCCGGCCTGGCCGTAGCCGATATTCTGCAACGGGTGTTTACCCTCCGCCGAAACGGTGAAGATGCCAAAGCCTTCGATCTGTTTGAGAAGATTATGCCGCAGATTTTCTTTTCGCTGCAAAACATGGAGCTTTTCCACTATGCCGAAAAAGAGCTGCTTATGGCACGTGGGGTACTCTCGAACAGCATTGCCCGCAAAGCCGCTTACATCCCCGACGCGTCGAGTGTGCGCTACATTCGGGAGCTGAACGAGCGCGTTGTCGAGTTGCTCAACGACGAAACGTACGCCATTCGGCCGGTGGAGAAAGTACTGGCGTAACGTATAAACCTCAAAACCACATAGGATGCAGGAATTTAGCGGACAGGTAGCCGTCGTGACGGGGGCTGCTTCAGGCATCGGGCTGGCTATTGCCCACAAATTACTGGCCGAAGGCGCCAACGTAGCCCTACTGGACTTCAATGCCGAGGGGCTCGCCGGGGAGTTTGGCACAGGTTCCGACAACACACTGCCTATCGGCATCGACATCACCGACGAAAACCGGGTAAACGAAGTCATGCAGCAGGTAGTGGCTCACTTTGGCCGGATCGACATTCTGGTCAACTGCGTGGGCATCACCGGGGCCACTAATATCAAAAGCCACGAGGTCAGCAGCGAAAATCTACAAAAGGTGTTCATGGTCAACTTCATGAGCAGCTTCTACACAGCCAGGGCCGTTCTGCCCATCATGCTGGAGCAACGCTACGGCCGGATTTTGCACATTGCCTCTATTGCCGGTAAAGAAGGCAACGCCGGTATGCTGGCCTACTCGGCCTCCAAAGCAGCCGTGATCGGCATGACCAAAGTGCAGGGTAAAGAGTACGCCGAAACGGGCATTACTGTCAATGCACTGGCCCCGGCCGTGATTCGAACTCCGCTCGTAGACGCCATGCCCGACGCGCAGGTGACCTACATGACCGACAAAATTCCGATGAAACGTTGCGGCACCCTCGACGAGGCCGCCAACCTCGCGGCCTATATCGTTTCGCCCAAAAACAGCTTTACCACGGGCTTCACGTTCGACCTGTCGGGTGGCCGGGCTACGTATTGAGGGATGTTTTACCACCCCCTAACCCCGGAACGCCGGACCGCCCTCCTGAAAAACAGGAGGGGGAAACTTACCAGACAATCAACGAAATCATAAGCAGTCGCTTAGGTTAATCAAGATTGACGTGTTCTCCTCCCCCTCCTGAAAAACAGGAGGGGGTTAGGGGGTGGTCAACCGAGGCCGGTGATCAACCTTGACTAACGAAAGATACCTATGGTCGCTTAGATTGTCTGGTAAACCTCCCCCTCCTTAGTTCAAGGAGGGGGCCGGGGGGTGGTCAACCGCTGCTGGTGGTCAACCGGAGCCGATGGTAAACCTCCCCCCCCCAAAAAAAACCTTAAACCACATTGTATGTTCCGGGTTCTTACCCTCCTTGTTATTGGCCTGTTTTGGCACCTGAGCAGTTTTGCCCAGCAGCCAGTTCTGCTCCCCAAACCGGTATCGATGCAATACGGGGCGGGGCAACTGCCGCTGCGCAACCTGACGGTGTTTGAGCGGGCCAATACACACAGGGCGTTTACATTTTCAATCAACGAGCTAAAAAAGTGGATCGAGGAACGAAGTGGCTCACCTGTTCGGAAAGCCACTTCGGCCTCGGCCGCTACAGTCCGGTACACCGTTCGGTCGGTGGGGGGTGAACTGCCCGGACCCGACGAAGCTACCAACGGCAACCAACGCGAAGCGTATCGGCTGGTGGTATCGCCCAAAGGCATCGACATTACGGCCGAAACGTCGGCGGGCCTGTACTATGCCGTGCAGACGCTCCGGCAATTGATCCAGGGCAGCGGCCCCACGGCTTGGCTGCCCACGGTGACGATCGACGACAAACCCCGACTGGCGTACCGGGGCGTCATGATGGATTTTGCCCACGGTGGCCTGCTGACCGTAGCCGAGATTAAACGGCAGCTTGATTTTCTGGCCCGCTGGAAAACCAACCAGTACTATTTCTACAACGAAGTGAGCATTCAGCTCGACGGTTTCCCGACGCTCAATTACAAAGCCAGTTATACAAAAGCTGAAGTCAGAAGCATTGTCGAATACGCCCGTGAGCGACACATCGACGTGATTCCGTTCGTGAATTTCTACGGCCACCTGCACGAGCTGATCCGAAACGAGAAATACGCCGACCTTGCCATTGGCACTTACGGCCACGAGCTCGACCCCCGCAAGCCGGGCGTGCAAACCCTGCTGCGCAACTGGATTGGGCAGTACATGGACTTGTTTACGAGTCCGTTTATCCATGTCGGTTTCGACGAAACCTGGGAAACTAAACGGCTGGCCGGCGACGCTACGGCCGGGCTCAACCCCGAAGCCCTGTACATCGACCAACTCACGTTTGTGACGCAGGCCCTTAAACCGTACAACAAAACGGTGATGGCCTGGACCGACATGAGTTCGTACTACCCCGATATTATCCGCAAGTTTCCGGCCGAGGTAGTGCCCGTAATCTGGGAGTACACGCCCGACACTACGGCTATTTACCACTACCTGAACCCCGTTTTAAAAGAAAAAAAGCCATTTCTTATCCAACCGGCGGTGTCGGGCTGGGGCCATATTTATCCGGCTTCAGACTACACCTACACCAACATTGACCTTTGTCTGAAAGTGGGCCTCAAACACCAGACGCGCGGCTATATCACCTCCGTCTGGACCGACTCGGTGGAGCCGTTTGTGCGGGCGTCGTGGCTGTTTATGGCGTATGGCTGCATCGGTGCCTGGCAGGGTACCGCCCCCGACAAAGCCGCATTCACGACCGCCTACTCCGCCCTGGTTCACCCCGGTATAGCGAGCGAGTTGCAACAGGCGTACGACCATCTGGCTACGGCCGGCACGTACCTCGACAAATGCCTCGGCAAAAACACCCAAAGCCTGCCGCGTGGGACGCTGATTGAGGCCTGGTCGAATCCCTTTTCGGCCTACTACCTGAAAAACACGTCTGAGCACAAGGCCGATTTTGAAGCCGTACGAAAACATACCGAAGCCGCTGCCGAACAGCTCATTACGGCCCTTCAGAAAGCCCCCCCAAGCGAGCGTGGACTGGTTAACTCCCTACTCGTCACGGCGCGGTTGGTCAACTACACGGCCATGCGTTTCTTGTGGGCTAAGGCCATTACCGACCGCTGGAACGAGGCTATGGTGGTACGCAAAACCGAAGACTTCGTGTTTTACGACCTCACCTACCCGTGTCATAGCCTGCTGGTAGATGCGCAGGACGAAACCGGCGAGCTCAAAACCGCCTATGCCGAAGCCTGGCTCGACGAGTGTATGCCGTACCGCCTGAATACCATGCTCGGCCGTTTCGATCTCGACTTTGGACTTTGGCGCAAGCTGCACCTCAAGGTGCTCGATTATAAAATCCAGAACCGCAAAACGGAGCCGGTGCCCACGTTTGAGGCTTTGTTTACCCCCGACTTCTAACCCACTCAACACCGCTATGCACACGTCAACCCTTCACTTTGTCAACCCCATTGAGGGTGATATGCTGCACACCCGCGATGGGCAACGGCAAGGCCAAACCTTACTCATTCCGGTTCAGGTTAAGGCACCAACCGGCCATTCGGTCACGATCAACAACCAGCCAACCACCGAACAAAACGGGCTGTACACCGCCGAAGTGGGCCTGTCGGCATTTAAAAATACACTTACAACCCGCGACCACACGACAGGCGAACAAGCCAAAATCACCGTATTTCGGCTCCTGAACTTTGCGGGCCACTACCGCCTGTCAATTGACGACAACATCTGGTTTCTACGCGACATTTACAGGAATCAGGATACCTACACCTCCCTCTTCGACAATCCGTTTCTGGGGTTTCTGCGGGAGGTACACGCGCAATACGGCACCAAAATACACCTGAACCTTTTTTACCAGACCGACGGCTTCAACCTGTCGCAGTTTCCGGACAAGTACCGCACAGAATGGCAGCAAAACGCCGATTGGCTCCGGCTCAGTTTTCACGCCCTCGCCGAATTTCCCGATATGCCCTACCGCACGGCTGGCTATGAGGTGGTGCGCCAAGACTGCGACCTGATTATGAACGAGATTCGCCGGTTTGCGGGCGAGCCACTCATGGGGCCCGTAACCACCATTCACTGGGGTGAGGCCACTATGGAAGGGTCGCGGGCCATGCGCGATGCGGGCTACGTGGCCCAACTCGGGTATTTTAACGTCGACGACGACCTCCCGGCCGTATCGTACTACCTCGACATACCGCAACGGCGGCATCTGAAAAAGCGGTTTGTGTGGCACGACACCCGCGAGGGCATCACGTTTGTCCGAAGCAGCATTGTGCTCGACAAAAAAGACCTGCCCGACATTGTACCGTTTCTGAACAGCTACGCCGATGCGCCATCAGGCCTACCGCCCTACGTCGATTTTCTGGTGCATGAGCAATACTTCTACCCGTTTTACGAAGCCTATCAGCCCGATTACCGCGACCGGATTCTGACGGCTGCCCAATGGGCCACCGACCACGGTTACCAACCGGCTTTTCTGGGCGATGCCCTTTTCAACGAATAAACCCCTCTTCAACGACACTCCGATGGAAAACAACCGCAGAGATTTTCTTAAAAAAACCGGCCTCGGTTTGCTGGCTGGCAGCTCACTGTCGGCGTTTGCCGCTACCCCCGACGATCTGCTCCGTATTGAAGAACAAGCCCGGTACGCGCCCCCGCAAACGTTTAACATGTCGGGCTACGCAGCCCCTAAACTAGATACCGTTCGGGTGGGCATTATTGGTATCGGCAACCGGGGTATGGGCGCGGTAGAGCGGCTCAACAAACTCGCAGGCGTGGACATCCGGGCGCTCTGCGATTTGCGCGAAGAGCAGGTAGCCAAAGCTAAAAAGCTCGTTTCGGCCTCGGGCCACAACCCGCAAACCTATTCGGGTAGTGCGGATATCTGGAAAAAGCTGGCCGAGCGCACCGACCTCGATCTGGTGTATATTCTCACGCCCTGGGCCTACCACACCCCGATGGCCCTGTTTTCGATGAACCACGGCAAGCACGTTTGCGTGGAGGTACCAGCCGCTAAAACCCTGGAAGAGGCTTGGCAACTGGTCGAAACGTCGGAGAAGACCCGGAAACACTGCATGATGGTCGAAAACTGCTGCTACGATTTTCATGAGCTGCTGACCCTCAACATGGCCCGGCAGGGGTATTTCGGTGAAATTGTGCATTGCGAGGGTGCCTACATTCACAATTTGCAGGACTACATGTTTTCAAAGACCCACTTCTACCAGATGTGGGAGCTGGAAGAAAACTCGAAACGCAAAGGCAACCTGTACCCTACACACGGGCTGGGGCCGATTTGTCAGGTGCTCGACATCAACCGGGGCGACCAAATGGACTATCTCGTCTCGATGTCGACCAATGATTTCAGCCTTGGCGACCGCGCCAAAGAACTGGCCGCGCAGGACAGTTTTTACAAGCCCTACGCCGGGCGTTCGTTCAACGGCAACATGAACAATTCGACCATTCGGACTAAGAAAGGGAAGACCATTCTGGTGCAGTTCGATGTATCGTCGCCCCGGCCCTATTCCCGAATCCAGCTCGTCAGCGGTACCAAAGGTGTTTCGCTCAAATACCCGGAGCCGGGCCGGTTCTCAACCGGTCACGAGTGGATAAGCGAAAGCGAATACAAAACCCTGGAGGCCAAATACATGCCGCCGATCGTGAAGAAAATGGGCGAAGTCGCCAAAAAGGTAGGCGGACACGGCGGCATGGATTTCCTGATGGACTGGCGGACGATTGATTGCCTGCGCAACGGGCTTCCGCTCGATCAGGACGTGTACGATGCAGCCCTCTGGAGTTCGATTGGCCCCCTAAGCACCTGGTCGATTGCCAACCGCTCCAACTCAATTGATGTTCCCGACTTCACCCGCGGGGCCTGGAAGAAAAATAAGCCCGTCGATATTTCGATGACCACCGGCGGCACTACGCAGGCTAAATTGTAAGGGGCAGGTTTTACCACCGGTTTGACCACCCCCGACCCCCTCCTTGAACTAAGGAGGGGGAGGTGAGAACGTCAATCTTGAATATTGAAATAGAACGTTTTAGACGCAGTGTCGGACGGTGCCAGTGGTCAAATAGCGAGACTACAAGTCTTTTGGGCAAGCAAGATTGACGTTCTCCCCCTCCTTAGTTCAAGGAGGGGGGCGGGGGGTGGTCACCTACCCACTCTCAAGGGACCACCCAAATCGCTTCGGGTGCGCCGTCGTATGAAAACCGGGCGCGGGTTTGGCCCGCCCGCCCCAGATTCAGGTAATCAATAGAAAGTACCGTGCAGGCCACAGCCGCAAAATTAGGCCTCCCCGCTTCCGACTCCTCGCGGGTGGGTAGTCGCTCACCCAGCTCCCGGGGAAACCCCGGATAGGGCTCCGGCTGCGGGCTGCCCGGCTCCCGTTCTGATAGGTACATTTTGCGGCTCCCCTCCCACGTAGCCGCCCACTGCGCATCGGCGGCCTCATCGTCGGTATGGAGTTGCGCCTTTACCCGGCAGCGGAGTTGCACCTGCGTAGTTCGGTCCCAAAACAAGAGCGTGGCTACTGGGTGCACCCGAAGCTGAGCCACCTTCTGCGCCCGGCGGTCGGTATGAAACCACAGCACCCGGCGCTCGGTATCTGCCTGCCGGAGTACAACCATCCGGGCATCGGGCGGCCCGTCGTCAGACGTAGTCACGAGTGTGAACGTCTGAAATCCGTTTTCTTTTTCGCCCGGTGCCGACGCCAGCTGCGCCCAGAGCGTATGTTCGATTTGGGGTAACGAAGTATGAACGGACGTATCCGAAACAGTCGATTTGGGGGGTGAATCCATCGGGGAAAACGGGGGGTTCGTCGGTTGGTCAGAACTCTTTTCTAACTCCATCACTTTCTGGTTTGTTATACCTAAGTCTAATCCTTGTTACGCTTACCCGGTGCCGTCTACGGCTCAACAAGTCGCGCCGGACAGTCAATCATGTGTTATCATACTTCGCTCATAACGGATCAGCCCGCGCTCGAAAGTCGGTTCAAGGCCACCCTACCCAAGGGTAGCCCGTTAGAACCGGTGTACCACGCCAGTGCATTCGGGTTTCCGGCATGGCCCATCCTGACCCGCCAGCAACCCGAGCAGTTCAGGTACATCCGGTGGGGGCTAATTCCGCGTTGGGTACGCTCGGCCGACGATGCCGATCAGATCCGGGCCAAAACAATCAATGCCCGTTCTGAAAGTATCTTCGAAAAGCCCTCGTTCCGAACGGCCGCCCAGCAGGGGCAGCGCTGCCTGATTCCGATGACCGGTTTTTACGAATGGCACACGATCGGCAGTAAAAAGTATCCGTTCTATATCACCACGACCGATACGCCTATTTTTTCGGTAGCGGGTTTGTGGGACGAATGGGCCGACCCCGAATCCGGTGAGCTGGTTGCTACCTACACCCTGCTGACCACCGACGCCAACCCATTGCTGGCTGCTATTCATAACACGAAGCAACGGATGCCGTGCCTGCTCACCCCCGAAGCCGAACAGGCCTGGCTGCATGAGTCGCTGGACGAAAAACAGACGCTCGAACTACTCGCCACGGCCTACCCCGCCAGCCGAATGCACAGTCACTCGATCAGCAAACGGATCACCTCCCGTACCGAGACCAGCGACGTTCCGGAGGTGCTGGAGCCCGCCAACTACCCCGAACTGGCCCGCAAACCCGAATTGTTTGCCGCCTGACCGCTCATCCTCGTCACGAACCACTAACCCTATTCGGTCGAGGAGTTCGTCATAATGTATACCAATTTTGAATCATCGTCTGCTTTTCAGAGTACAGCAAAACGGACAAGACCAACCGAATACAACCAGCCATATGGCCGCCAAATTTATGAAGATTGAATTTTTAGCTTTTTTACTCACGGGTAGTACGACCCTGGCCCTGGCCCAGTCGACACCCGCCACACCGCCCGACAGCAGTACCCGGCGCAGCGCCATCATGGGCGCCGTACGCGACTCGCTTCCTGCTTCAACGGCCACCCGCCCCGACACAACGCGCCCGGTTCCGGGTACGGTACCGTCGACGGTGACGGCTAACCCTGATAGCGCACCCCAACCCGGAGCCGCCCGTCAGGGGCAGCCGGCAGGTCAGGGTGCGCCCCGTCAGCGCCCGGCAGGAGGTGCACCCGGTGGAGCACCGGGCGGCATGTTCCCCGGCATGGGGGCTCAAACTCCTCCGCCCGTTATTCCGGGTACGAGCAGCGACAATGCCAACCGGGGCAACGTAAAAATCACGGGTATCATTCTCGACTCTACGTCGCGGCAACCGGTTGAATTTGCGAGTATCGCCCTGATCGATCCGGCCACCAACAAACCAATCGACGGAACGGCCGCCGACGAAAAAGGTCGGTTTACCATCAACCGGGCCGTTGTGGGTGAGTACAACGTCCTGATTTCGTTTATCGGTTACCAGAATAAGACGATTCCGAGTGTGCGCATTGGCCGCCGGGGCGACGACCTGAATCTGGGCGTAATCTACCTGCGTTCGGAAACCCGTACGCTGAAAGAGGTAACGGTAACCGGACAGGCCGCCCTGATCGAAGAGAAGGTTGACCGGTTGGTGTTCAACGCCGAAAAAGACGTGACCAGCAAAGGGGGCGATGCCACCGATGTAATGCGGAAAGTACCCCTGCTCTCGGTCGATCTGGACGGAAACGTGTCGCTGCGCGGCAGCAGCAACGTGCGGGTGTTGATCAACAACAAACCCTCGACCATTGTAGCCAGCAGCGTAGCCGACGCCCTGAAGCAAATTCCGGCCGACATGATCAAAACGGTGGAAGTGATTACCTCGCCCTCGGCCAAGTACGACGCCGAAGGTACCGCCGGGATCATCAACATCATTACGAAGAAGAACACCTTGCAGGGTGCTACCCTCAACCTCGATACCGGGGTGGGCAACCGGGGTGCTAACCTCGCCCTGAACGGTAGCCTGCGCACAGGCAAGATGGGCTTTAACCTGGGTGGTTTTGGCCGGGCCAATTACAACGTGAAAGGCGCGTTTGATAACACCCAGCGTACCGTGACAGCAGCCGGCGTATCGAGCACCCGCCAGATTGCCAACACCCTGAACCAGGGCGCTTTTGGACAGTATAACCTGAGCTGGGATTACGACATCAACAAGTACAGCGCCCTGACTGCCAGCGTGCGCTTCGGTTTGCGGAACAACACCTCGACTCAGGACAACCTGCGGACAGAAACCCAGTTGCCCTCGTCGACCTCGCTGCTGATTGGTATCCGCGACGTACTCACCCGCGACAACTCCAACACGGTTGACGCCAACATCGACTACACCCGCACGTTTGAAAAGCCCCAGAAGGAATTCAGCATCTCGGGTCAGTTTAGCCGCAACACCCGCGAAAACAACTTCACGGCCGACATTCTGAACAACGTAGATCTGCAAACGATCATCTCACGGCAACGCAACATCAACCCCAGCTATAACCAGGAATCGACCCTTCAGATTGACTACCAGACCCCGCTGGCGTCGAATCAGTTGATCGAATTTGGTGGTAAGGGAATTATGCGGCAGGTAAACAGCCGGTTCTCGTTCCTAACGTCTACGGCTCCCAACCTCGACAGTTTCCAGGCGAGCCAGGCGGGTAATACCCTCGATTACAACCAGGACATTGCCGCTACGTACCTCTCGTACACCTACCAGTCGAAAACCAAGTATACCATTAAGGTTGGTTCACGCTACGAGTACACCTTTATTAATGCCCGGTTCAACAACGAAACACAGGGCGGCAACCTGAGCGATATTCCCGATTACAGCAACTTTGTACCGAGCATCAACATATCGAAATCGCTCAAAGGTGGTAAAACAATCAAGCTGGCGTACAACCGCCGGATTCAGCGGCCGGGTATCCAGTTTCTGAACCCGAACATCAACGCGGCCAACCCGCTCAACATCACGCAGGGTAACCCCAATCTGCGGCCCGAGATGAACGATAATTTCGAGTTTAGCGGTAGCACATACATCAAGGCGGTGTATATCAATGGTTCGGTGTTTGCCCGGTTCTCCAACAGCGCCATCACCAACGTAACCACAAGTACGCTGGTACAGACTGGGTTTGATGTGCTCAATCCTGTTTACCAAACGGCTCTGTTTACAACGTATCGCAACATCGGTACCGAAAACGCGTACGGTCTGAACCTGTTTGGTAACGCAACATTGTTCTCAAAATGGCAGATTGGCGGTGGTATCGACAGCTACGTGGCTTACCTGAAAGGGCAGGTTCCGTCGGGACCATCTGGCGGCACAAACGGTACCGTAGAGGCCACCAACACAGGTCTGGTGATTTCGGGTCGTTTGTTTACGAACCTGACTCTGAAAAACGGCTGGGGTGTTCAGGGCTTTGGCTTTGCGCGGGGCCGTCAGGTGCAATTGCAAGGCTATCAGGGCGGTTTCTTCTTCTACAGCCTGGGTGCCAAGAAGGATTTCAAGAACAAGCGCGGCAGCATCGGTATTGCGGGCGAAAACTTCTTCAACAATCCGTTCCGGGTACGGTCGCAGTCGGAAACACCAAGTGCCTTTTCTCGTAACAGCGTAACGAGCCTCTACAACTCGGGCGTTCGGATGACGTTCAGCTACCGACTGGGTAAGATGAGCTTCGATCAGCCGCAGGGCCGTCGGCGTCGCGGTGTTAACAACGACGACGTGAAAGAAGGTGAAGGTGGCGGTGGCGATGGCGGTGGTCAGCCGCAGGGCGGTGGTGCTCCAGCCGGTGGCGGAGCCCGTCGTGGCGGTGGCCCACGGTAATAGCTTCAGTGTCGGCAGGCCATAGACCTGCCGACCATTACAATAAAACAAAAGGGCTCTGCAGTTCAGCAGAGCCCTTTTTTATGGTCTTTCGCCTTGTTATTCAACGCCCGCTACCTGCCGGAAATCTTCCCAGAATGAAGGGTACGATTTGGCCACTACACCCGGCTCCTCGATCACCACTGCCCGGCGCATGGCTACCGGCGCGAAGGCCATGGCCATCCGATGATCGTCGTAGGTATGGATCTGGGGGAGTGAGGATTGATGATCGATAAGCGATGAGCGGACTTCGTAGCGGGTGTTTGGCTCCACCTCTACCAGTTCGGCACCGAGCTTCCGGAGTTCGTTCTGGAGCGCTAAAACGCGGTCGGTTTCTTTGATTTTCAGGCTTTCGATACCCGTGAGTGTGTGCGGAATTCCGGTCATGGCGGCACATACGGCTACGGTCTGCGCCAGATCGGGGCAGCCGGTGTAGTCCCAGGTCAGGCTTTCCTGTGCCGGTATTTTGGTCAGCCGAACCCCGCGCTCAGTAAAGGTGCTCTCCACCCCGAACGCCCGCATAATTGTTTGAATGGCACTGTCGCCCTGCAACGAGTGAGCTTTCAGGCCGAGTAGCTCCAGCTCACTCCCTTCTTCGGCCAATGCCACCACGCTATACCAGTAGCTGGCCCCCGACCAGTCGGACTCCACGGCAAACGTAGTGGGTGTATAAGGCTGCGGGGCCACTGTGAGCGTTTGGGCTGCCCAATCGGTCTGCACCGAAGCGCCGAAGTGACGCATCTGCTCAATGGTCATTTCGATGTACGGCCGCGACCCTATTTCGCCGGTCAACTCAATGGTCAGGCCCGTAGGCAAGGTGGGCGCAATCATCAGCAGGGCCGAAACATACTGGCTGCTCACATCGCCCCGGATAGCGACCCGGTCGGCACCCGAGGGTGTAAATCCATTGATCCGCAGGGGTGGGTAGCCGTCTTTTTGCAGGTACGTGATGTCCGCGCCTAAGGTCCGCAGGGCTTCAACCAGCAACCCGATAGGCCGCTCGCACATACGCGGGGTGCCCGTGAGCACTTTTCGCTGCCCGGTGGCGGCAAAATAGGCCGTCAGAAAACGCATGGTTGTACCGGCATCGAGCACATCGGCCACCTCGTCGGTCGAGGCCAGCAGCCGAATCATGGTTTGGGTATCGCGGGCCGAAGCCAGGTTCTGAACCTCACCCTGGAAGTGGGTCAGAGCATTGATGATGAGCGCGCGGTTGCTTTCGCTTTTGGAAGAGGCTAACGGAATAGTGGCCCGGACGGGGCCCTCAGGCGGGGTTAAGCGTAACGACGTCAAAACGATTCGGTTGTGATTCAGGGCGCAAAGATACAACTAACCCGAAAGGAGAAGGCAGGAAACCCGTTCTTTCCTTTGAAGCCGGGCTATGGCTTGGGGACAGTTAAGCTTTTTTAACCAAACCAAATGGCCCGCACCAGACGTTATAGTCTAACTTTACGGTCAACCATGCGTCAATTTCTTTACATGTTATTGGGTGTCACAACCCTCCTGCTGATCGGGTTTAGCCCGGCCCGGGCTCAGGGCCGCTACGTGGTCGGTATGGTGTTTGACCAAGCTAATCAGGTCGGCGTGAATCAGGTGACTGTGACCAACAAACGTACGCTGCAACGGGTGCGGACCAACACGGCCGGGCGTTTTTTTATCACGGCCCTGCCCGGCGATTCGCTCATTGCCACCAGCCAAACCCACGCCCGTGCGGGTATCCGGTGGGATGGCTCCGATAAACCCGTAATCACCGTCAATAAGCTCCCTTACACTATCGACCGCTCTTACGACCTTGCCGAAGTGACGGTCAAAGCCAAACGGTACGAGGAAGTAAAGCGCGAAATTCAGCAACTTCTGGCCGAGCCCGTTGCCTCCCGAACCGTGACCGGCGAACAGGCCTTCGACCGGCTCGCCGACGGCGCTGGCGTCACGCTTCTGTACGAGATGTTTAGCAAAGAAGCCAAAGGTAGGCGGAAAGCGGCTGTGCTGGCGCAGGAGTACCGGCGACAGAAACTGGCCAATGAGCGTATGCGACTCCTGGTCGATCAGGCTACGGACTTGAAAGGAAGTGAGGTCGATCAGTTTATCGATTTTTGCGACTTTGTCGACGACGATGTGTTGCAGGCTACCGATTACGACCTGATTCGAGCCATTCAAACCCGCCACAAACTATTCCGGTCGGGCCGCCGGAGTCTGCGGATCAGCCCCGACCCCCAACAGAAGTAAGTCATGCCTTTACCAACTGTAAACGTAGGTGTTGTGCAGGCCACACCGGCCTTATTTGATCTGGCGAAAAGTGTCGACCGGGTGGTCGACTGGATTCAGAAAGGGGCCGAACAGGGCTGTCAGCTTCTCTTATTCCCCGAATCGTTCATTCCGTGTTATCCGCGCGGGCTCCGGTTCGATGCCGTGGTGGGTCGGCGCACCGAAGCCGGGCGGGCCGTCTGGCTCGACTACTGGACCAACAGCATTGAAACCGAATCGACCGAGATAGACCGTATTCGCGAAGCCGTCCGGCAGGCGGGCATAATGGTGGCCCTGGGGGTTACTGAACGCGAGCCAATCGGCGGCTCTTTGTACTGCACACTGCTGTATTTTGGTCCCGACGGCCGGTTGCTGGGTAAACACCGGAAGCTGAAACCCACCGGCCTCGAACGCTACCTCTGGGCCGAAAGTGACGGTCGTACGCTCGTTAGTTTCGATACCGAACTGGGCCGAATAGGCGGGCTCATCTGCTGGGAAAATTACATCCCGCTGGCGCGTACGGCCCTGTACCAGAAAGGCGTTCAGATTTACCTCGCCCCCACTGCCGACGCCCGCCCCTCGTGGCAATCGACCATGCAACATATCGCCCTCGAAGGGCGGTGCTTTGTGCTGGCCGCCAATCAGTTTGTTCGCAAAAGCGACTACCCCGACCGGTATCAGGCCGAATTGGCCGACGAACCCGAAATCATGAGTCCGGGGGGCAGCGTCATTGTATCGCCCATGGGAGAGGTGCTGGCCGGACCGCTCTGGAATACCGAAGGACTTCTGACGGCCGAACTCGACTTTTCGGTACTCGCCAAAAGCAAGCTCGACTTCGATGTGGTGGGGCACTACGCCCGGCCCGACGTGTTTCAGTTTCACGTTGTCAATCAGCCGGATACGCAGCGGGTTCGGGAGGGGGAGTAGCCAAATTCGCGCTAAATCAGCTAACGTATTAGCCAAATTCGCGCGAATTTGGCTAATACGCTCCATCGACCAGCACCTCTACGGCGTCGCCGAGCCGGATTTCTCCCCCTTCGACCACCCGCGCCGTGATGCCCCCGTGCCCCCGAACGGCATTATAACCACCCGGCCCCAGTGTTGCCTCCATTTTGGTGCAGGGGTGGCACTCGCCCGTGTATTCGAGCACGGCCTTACCGATACGGAAGCGGGTATCTTTCAGGGTCAGCAGGTTCAAGCCCGATACCACCAGGTTTCGGCGGAGTTCGGCCGGGTCAACCGTGTCGCGGCCCAGGTAGCTCCCGATAGCGGGCAAGTGTTCGGCCTGAATGAGGGTTACGTGCCGCTTTCCACTGGCGGGGCCGTCGCGCCGACCGGCGTAATGATCGCCCAGCAAGCCTTCCTCTTCTGAGGCCAGCACCTGTTCGACTACGGCAACGGGGCCACGGCGTTCGGGCCGGAGGCCAATCCAGACCACCCGGCCCGCGCGCGGAAATGATTTCAGCAGGTCTTTGATGTTCATGCTTCGCAATGGTCACAGCCGCAGCTTCCACCCCGCGCCTTCTCGAAGCTTTCTTTTCCCTCTCGGTACGAGAACCAAGCCAGCCCCAGTGCCCCGATGGCATCGGCGTAGGCAAAGCCGGTCAGGGCATACAGCCCACCCGACAACAACAAGATACCCGACATGTACAGGCACACCCGTGCGCAGGCGGCATCGGCCATAATCGGGGCTGAGTTAAGCGCCCGCCCAACGCGCTCTTTAGAACGGATGAGCAGCCACATGATACTGATCGACACGGACGAGATCACAACGCTCCAGAACGAGTTTTCGGGCCGGTGCCCAATGTACAGGTTATACAACGCCGAAGCCGTTAGGCCCGCTGTGAGCACATAAAAGCCCCAACCGGTAATTTGCAGGGCCTGTCGTTCAAAATCGGAGCGACCGGCGACGGGATTTTTCTGCATCCGAAACACCATGTAGGCGATACCAATGGCCGATGACACTTCAACGAAACTATCGACCCCAAACCCAAACAGGGTGAGCGATTCGTCTTCCCAGCCCTGCCAAACGGCCACCAGCCCCTCAGCGATATTGTACGCAATCGTCAGCAGGCTTAACCACCAGGCCGTGCGGATAAGCTGCGATGTATTGGGAGATTCTACAGTCAGGTTCATACCTTACAAACAATCTTTCGGGCAATTTAGTGGCAGTTTCACCGGTTTCAAAGGCTCAGTACCGGCGCAGCAGTTCGAGCATCTTTTCGTCGAGCCGGGCGCCTTTGAAGTCTTTGTAGGCCACATCCGGCCGGTCGCTGTTGAGGATACCAAAAGCCCCCCGTAAATTCCAGAGGCTCCAGCCCCAGCCCGCAGCCTGCCACAGTTTGAGCTGATCTTCCATCCAGGCAAGGGCCACCTCGTGCGGAGTCCGGTTGTAGCAGCCCCACTCCCCCACATGAATGCCCACTCCCTGCGCCTGTAGTTTCTGCCAGGGTTCGATCATGTTGCGACGCAGAGCCTCGGCCGACCCGTTCGATCCTTTGGCGGGCCAGGTAGGTACGGCCCAGTCGGTGCTACCCTGCACCCAGTTGGCACCATAGTGGCTCACCACCATGGGCGCGTAGCCACGGGTGCTTTGGCCCAGGCCCGTACCGGCCAGCCCAAACACTGGCAACGTGCCGTACTGAAGCCCATCGGCAATGATGAGCCGCTCCCGATCCACCGACCGAATTCCTTCGACCAACGCCCGCACGACGCGCACATAGGCCGCTTCGCTCACGTTGGCCGGCTCGTTGATCAGATCAAAGCTCACTTCTGCATTCGGAATGCCTTTGTAGCGTTCAGCGAGGTGTTTCCAGTGAAAAACGGCCGCTTCCAGAGCCCGGTCGTCGGTCCAGAGGTTCAGGGCTTCGGCGGGCGGATTAACGCAATAGCCCGGAATCCGGTGCAGATTCAGGTTAACGTGCAGGTTGTACTGTTTGCCCAGCCGGACGGCCGCATCTACTTCTTTGAGTACCGTTTCGTTTAGCTCGGTCCAATGGGCGGGGTCGCCGGGGGCCCAGCACCGGTACGACATGGGTAACCGGACAAAATCGAAGCCCCAGTTGGCCATCCACTCAAAATCAGACTCCCGGTACGCGCCCCGCCGACCGGAGCCACCCTCGCGGGCTACAAATTTTTCGAGCAGGTTGAACCCACGCCACCGGGGCAACGGGTTGGGCAGCGGCTGCGCCTTGATTTGCGAAAAGGCACCAGCGGCCGTGGTGGCAAGAAGAAACGTGCGTCGGTTCATGCCCTATAAAGCAGGTGAGTACACAGGCATAATGCCCGTTGGCTAAGCTGTACGGACCCAAGGCAGCCGGACGTATAAAAAGGGCCCGGCCAACCTTCGGAGCCAATTTGCCCCCCTCTTAAACCGGCCAACACAAAACCCGACGGAAAATAGTTATTGCTACTGATTCATTCCTATTTTTTCTTTGGATCAGAAAACTACGTCAGCATGGCTATTACGCCCGATATGGTCCGCAACTGGTTAGTGCAGATGACGCTGCACAACAATAGCCGTGCTTTTCGCGAGTTTTTTGATTATTTCTACCGCGATGCGTTCCGGCTGGCGTTTTTCTATATTCAGGATAAAGAGACCGCCGAAGAGCTAACGTCCGACGTTTTTCTAAAGCTCTGGGAACGCCGGGAATCGCTCGGTACGGTGCTGCACCCTCGCTCCTATCTGCTCACGTCGGTCAAAAATCACTGTCTCAACCACTTGCGCAAACAGCAACCCACCTACATGGGCGACCTGTCGTTGCTCGACGAAGAATATTCGCTTGCGAACCCGACTGATGGCCCCGAACAGGAACTGGTTTGGGACGAAATGCAGCAGGCACTAAACCGGGCCATTGCATCGCTGCCTCCGCGCTGCGGGCTTATTTTCGATATGGTCCGGCATCAGCAGCTTTCGTACCGGGAAGTGGCCGAGGCTCTGGGAATCAGCCCCAAAACGGTAGAAATTCAAATGGGAATAGCCCTCAAACGGCTGGGGCAACTAACCACGACCCTGGGCGAGAGCAACCCAACTATACTGCTGGCCTTTCTTTTTTCGCATTTTTTCTAAAAATCGTTTAGGGGTACCGTCTTACACCCGCTGTCTCCTTCATCAGACACGCTCTTTTGCCTGATGAACGACAATACCCTCTGGCCCTTACTTGCCCGATACCTCGCCAACGAAGCCACTTCCGACGAACGACAGTCGGTGGAAAAATGGCTAGCCACCAGCGATGCAAACCGGCGCCTGTTCGAACGGGTACAACAGCAGTACCGGACGGCAGATACCTTCTCTACCCTGCCGGAGTCGGACCCGAGCGCGGTTTGGGAACGGCACATTGCCCCGCGCCTGAGCGAAACCGATGCCCCTGTGGTGCGGCCTCTGCGTACGGGTTGGCTGAGCCGAACCTGGCGAGTTGCGGCCGCGGTGGTGGTTCTGTGCTTATCGGTGTACGGGCTATATGAGTTCATTCAGAGCCAGACCAACGCGCAGGTGGCCCAGACCCCCGTGGGCAAACGCACCCTGCTCACCCTGCCCGACGGCAGCCGGGTGTGGCTCAACGCCGACAGCCGACTCGAATACCCGAAAACGTTCGACGGATCGCTTCGGGAGGTTCGGCTGGTGGGCGAGGCCTTTTTTGATGTGACCCACAATCCACGTCAGCCTTTTGTGATTCGGTTGGCTACGGCCAGCATTCGGGTGTTGGGCACCTCGTTCAATGTGCGGGCCTATCCGGGTGAGCAGACGGTTAAAACCACCGTTGTGACGGGCCGGGTTGCGTTTGTCCCGAATAGGAAATCAGCAATGGCCCGGAGTCAGCCGTCCGACACCCTCTTTATCACCCCCAACCGGCACGTGATTCAGCAGGTTGAGACAATGGCCGTGGCCGAAGAAACCGTTGTGGCCCAGAAAGAAGCCGCCTGGAAAGACAACCAGCTGGTTTTCGATCAGACACCCATGTCGGAGGTAGCCCGTACCCTCGAACGCTGGTATGGCGTTACGGTGACCCTCGAACGACCCGATCTGGCAAACTGCCCTCTCACGGCCACCTTTGAGGGGCAATCGCTTACCGAAGTAATGGACCTCCTGAGCCGCACCGGCCGCTTCCGCTATAAGCTGAACAACAACGAGCTAACCATTGGCGGACAGGGTTGCGAGTAAACCATCGCCCACGAATCCACAGCACGATAGCTATTCCTTCTATATCCAATCGACTCCCGATGAAACGTCTTCTACCCTTCGGTATCGCCTTGTTGCTGAGCCTGAACGGATGGGCTCAGGCTCAAAGCGTGTCGCTACTGGCACACAACGCCATTGCCCGGTCGGATACCCCACCCACCCGCGAGGCCACCATCAGCCTGACGGTTGCCAACCGCTCACTCGACCAAATCCTGAAAGAAATAGAGCGGCAGAGCGGCTTTACCCTGCTCTACAGCTCAACCCGGCTGCGCTCAACCCGCCGTTCGGTTGCATTTACCAACCAGCCCCTAAGCCGGGTCCTTACCGAACTCATTACCCCACTGGGCATGACCTACGAAGTGGTGGGCCGCCAAATTATTCTGCGGGAAGCCAACCCAAACGCATCAGCGGTGGCCGTGGATCGAGCCGTCGGCGGACGGGTGACGGCTACCGATAGCCCCGACGGCCTGCCGGGCGTAAACGTGACGATCAAGGGAACCAACCGGGGAGCCGTTACCGATGGAGCGGGGCAATATAACCTGACCATTCCCGACGGCAGCAACGTTATTCTGGTTTTCTCGTTTGTTGGTTACGAACGGCAGGAGGTAGCCGTTGGCAACCAAAGCACGGTTAATGTGCAACTCAAACCCGACGAGCGGTCGTTGAATGAGGTGCAGGTGGTAGCCTTTGGCGAGCAACGCACCCGCGACGTAACCGGCTCCATTGCCGGCATCAAAGCCGCCGACATCCGGCTCAACACCGCGGCCAGCCCCGACGTAGCCTTGCAGGGCCGGGCGGCCGGGGTCCAGATTACTCAGGCGGGCGGTACGCCGGGCGGAGCCGTCCGGATCAATGTCCGGGGGGTGGCGTCGATCAACTCTAACTCCCAACCCCTGATTGTGATTGATGGCGTCCCGGTTTTGTCGTCGGCGTTCGGGGCGGGTGGCGTCGCCATGAACCCTCTGGCCGAAATCAACCCGAACGATATCGAAAGCATGGAAGTGCTCAAAGATGCGTCGGCCTCGGTCTTGTTTGGATCACGGGCAGCCAACGGGGTTATTCTGATTACCACCAAGCGGGGAGCGAGCGGCAAGCCCAAGTTTGACCTGAGCTACGAAGAGGGAATCAGCAACCCCACCAACCGCATTGATCTGGTTGATAACGGGGCCGACCTGCTGAACATCTACAAGCGGTCGGCCCAGAACACCACCCGTACGGGCCTAACGCCGGGCGGTTCTAACCTGATCAACGTGCTGCCGACGGGGATTCTGCAAGGTTCACTCGCTCCAGCCCTGAACAACCGGCTCGTCGATTCCACCACGCTCTACAATACCAGTACCAACTGGGTCGATCAGGTCTTGCGGCAGGGTCGCTACCGGCAGGCATCGCTGTCGGCGGGCCTGGGCAACAAGTACATCACGGTGTATGCCAGCGGCTCGTACCGAAAAGAAGACGGAATCGTTATCGGGCAGGGGCTCGAACGGGTCAGTGGCCGGGTCAAGGTCGATGCAAAGCCGGTGCGCTGGCTCCATGCGGGCATCAACCTGTCGGCCAATCAGGTGAACGTCCCCACGGTGCCTATCGACAACTCGTTCCGGTACGGTTTGTCGACGGCCCTGCCGGCGTATCCGGTCCAACTCCCCGACGGCACGTTCTTCAACGGCATCAACAACGGTACGAACAATACGTTTCAGATCGGTACGAACCCGGTTTTCTTCCGAAATAACTATTCAAATCTGGCCCAGACGTTCCGCAGTTCCAACATCGGTTACATTGACCTTAAACCACTGGAGGGCCTCTCCATCCGGTCAGAAGTGGGCTACGATTACCAGCGCACCCGCAACGATATTCTGTTCAACCCGACCTTGTTTCCGGCGGGCATCAGCAGTCAGGAGCGC
Source organism: Rudanella lutea DSM 19387 (assembly GCF_000383955.1). NCBI lineage: Bacteria > Pseudomonadati > Bacteroidota > Cytophagia > Cytophagales > Cytophagaceae > Rudanella > Rudanella lutea. The sequence continues at coordinate 1,287,952 of NZ_KB913013.1, forward strand.
AATGGCAATGGCCGGGCCGACAACCGCGACGTGACCAATCAGACGGTCAACATCAATAATCTGATCAGCTACGGGCGCACCTTCGGCAAGGCTCATTCGCTCAAAGTGCTGCTGGGCAACAGCTTGCAAAGCACCGTGCAGGACAACGAAACGTACATTACCGAAAACGTGGCCGAGGGCGCTACCCGGGGCCGTGACACCATACGCACCGTTGTTTTCAACGACCAGCTCTCGTACCGGTTCGTGTCGTTTTTTGGGCGTATCAACTACGCCTTCCGCGACAAGTATTTGCTCGAAGCCAGCTTCCGGTCCGACGGGTCGAGCCGATTCGGGCCGGGCAACCGCTGGGCCACCTTCCCGAGCCTGTCGGCGGGCTGGGTCGTGAGCGACGAAGCCTTCATGCAAGCCATCCCGGCCATCAGCTTCCTGAAACTACGGGCCAGCTACGGGATAACGGGCAACGCCGAAATCGGCGATTTCTCGTGGCAGAAAGTGTTCACCTTTGTGGGCTACAACGCGGCCATTTACGGCGGTATTCAGGGCGGGCAGTTTACGAGCCTCGGCAACCGGAACCTGAGCTGGGAATCGACCCGGCAGTTCAACGCGGGGCTTGATTTCGGGCTCCTCAATAACCGGATCAGCGGTAACATCGACTATTACGACAAGGTATCGGACGGCCTCCTGCTCGATTACTCACTCGGCCCCCTCTTCGGCACCATCAACAACATCATCACGGTGAACCTCGGCTCGGTACGCAACCGGGGGCTGGAGTTTGTGCTGAACACGAAAAACGTGGTAAAACCCCGGTTCCGGTGGGAGACCAACTTCAACATTGCGACTAACAAAAACACGGTTCTGGGCACTTACGAAGCGCCCTTTCTGAACTACCCATTCCAGTTTATCAGCGGTACCAACATTGCGGCCGTGGGTCAACCACTCGGTACATACTACATGGCTCAGTTCGCTGGCTTCGACCCAGCAACGGGCAATGAGCTTTTCTACGAGCGCGACCGGTCGGTGTTTGCCAATACCGGGCGAACAGTCCGTACAGGCAACCTCTGGGACGGAACGCTGAACAACCAGAGCGGCAACAACGCATTCATTATCACCAATCGGACCCCTTACCCAACCTTGTTTGGCGGCTTGAACAATACGTTTCAGTTCGGCCCGATTGATGTGAGCGCGCTCATTTACTTCCAGTATGGCAACTGGATTTACGATCAGGGCGAACGCGCCCAAAGCTACCCCGGTATCAACAGCAGTGCCTCGTTTCAGTCGTCGCAGGTACTGCGCCGAACCATTCCGGGCGTGGGCGATGTGCAGGAAGCCATTCGCCAGAACGACAACACAGCCCTCAACCGGCTGATATTCAATTCAAACGCCCGGAGCATCGAGTCGACACGTTTCCTGCATAATGGCTCGTTTGCCCGCCTGAAAAACCTACAGGTTGGTTATAACCTACCCACCGACGCCCTGCAAAAGCTGCGTGTGCGAAGCTTGCGGGTGTACGTAACGGGCCAGAACCTGCTGACGTTCACAAAGTTCAACGGCTGGGACCCCGAGGTGTTCCGCAACGGGGGCGCGAGTGGCGGCATAGCCAACCTGTCGCCGGGCGTTACCAACAACGACTTACCGCAGATCCGAACCTTTCTGTTCGGCATAAACCTTGGCTTTTAACCCACAGCACCCCATGAAAACACGACTCATAGCAGGCTGTCTGGCCATTGGCTCGGTACTGGGCCTGGCAAGCTGCGAAAACTACCTGGACGAAGTAGCCTCGGAGACCCTGATTCAGGCCGAGAATGTCCGCACGGTTGAAGAACTGGAGATTCTGATGACGGGGGCTTACTCCGGTATTGCCCGAAATATCGCCTTTGGCGGCAACGCGCTCATCATCGGCGAAACCTTTGGCGATCTGGTAGCCATCAACAACACCGGCTACCGAAACAGCCCCGGCCGGTCGTCGCGAGTGTACACCTGGACCCACCGCGAAGAAGACTACGGGTTTCAGGCCGAGTTTCTGCAATGGAGTACGTTTGGTCTCACCAACGCCAACAACGTACTGGAAATTTTGCGGGCCAATCAGGTGCAAACCTCCATGCCGGGCGACCCCCGACGCGATATTGCCCAGCAACGCGGCCGGATCGAAGGCGAAGCCCGGTTTGTACGGGCGCTGTGTGTGTTTGAGCAAACCCGCCTGCTGGGTTACCCCTGGGGCTACACGAACGACAACAGCCACCCCGGTCCCATCGCGTCGTTCCGGTCGATGTCGAACTTCGGCGATCTGGCCTACCCGCGCCTGAGCGTTCGGGCGGCTTACGACTCCGTACTGAACGACTTACGCATTGCCGAGCGACTGTTGCCCGAAAATTACGACCCGGCCCGGCACCTGCCCGACTACCAGCCCCGCGCCAACAAATACGCGGCTTTGGCGCTCATGGCCCGGGTGTATTTTCAGCAGGACAATGTGGACAGTTGCCTCGCCGTGTGCAACCGCTTGCTGGGCTCAGGGTCTACCTATCGGTTTCCGCTCGTACCCGGCAATCAGATGCTCACAGGTCTGTTTCAGCGAACGGCCATTACCCCCACCACCAACGCAGCCACGCGGGATGAGGTGATTATGGAATTTGTGAACGTGGTAGGCCGAAATGTGCAGACCACCAACGGGGCACCAATCCGAACTCACTACGTATTACAGTCGGCGTACACACCCGCTCAGCTGGGCAACGTAAACAACCTCAGCAGCGGGCCCAACCTCCGCATGAGCCAGCGATTCAAAACGCTCGCCAGCTTCGACCGCACCCGCGACCTCCGCTACCGCACCCTTATCGACACCACGCAGGCCGCCAACGCCACTACCGCCTGGAATAGCCCGGACCGGCTTTGGTTCACGCTCAAATGGGGCACCCGGGGTACCGCAAACCTTGGCCCGGCGCAGGGTGTCAATTCCAACGTGGTGTATTTCCGGTCGGCGGAGTTTATTCTGATGCGGGCCGAAATGCGCGCCCGGAAAAACGACGTTACCGGCGCACTCACCGACCTAAATGCCATTCGCCAACGGGCCGGCCTAACCGCCCTTGCGGCCCCTCCGGCTGACCTCGTCGCCGAAATTCGCCGGGAATTTGTGCGGGAACTGTTTACCGAAGGGCAGCGCATTCACGACCTCAAACGCCGACGTGAGGCCGTCGATCCCGGCGACCGAACCGCATCGCCGGGTAGAGCCGATTGTGCCGCAGGCGATTGCCAGCCTGTTCCCTGGAATAGCCGACTCACTGTTTTTCTGATTCCACAAACCTTTCTGGACCGTAACCCCCTCGCGGTACAGAATGACTGATATACCCATGAAAACCCTATTGCTCACTCTCCTGCTGGCCCTGTCTGTAATGGCCTGCAACGACGACGTTCTCCCGACACTCACACCGACCGATGATGCCCTGAAAACAACGCTGCGCGGGATTTGGCTACCCACTCAGCTCCAGATCAAGTATCAGGTTGGCCTGACACCCCGGCAGCGCGACACCACCCTGACACTCACCCCCACCACGGCCCCGCTTCTGGTGCCTAACCGGGCCAACGTGATTATGCCCTTTACCGACACGCTGTATATTGGCACAGTAGCTACGGCCCGGATTGATACGTTTTTTACCCGCAACCGGGGCATTCGCCAACAGGGTAATTTTTTCCTGGCCAGCGGTGCCGACGCCGGTGCGACGATGCTGCGCGTGGGGCGGCCTACGTACACACGTGGGCAACTTACGCGCTGGAACTACGACTTTGTGTTTCACGGCACCGTATTGCCAAACGCCCAAAATCAGCCGGCGTTTACCTACACCAGTTACCCCAACTACCCGCTCACGATTCAGTCGGTGTCGGGAAATAGGCTGGTGCTGGGTTTCCAGACAACGGGCAACGTGAATAATCTGCCGCAGGTACCCATTACCCCCGCTAACCAAAACCTGAATACAACCTGGGCGGGCCGGGTGGCCCAGATCACAGCCACGTTTACCAAACAGTGAACGGCCTGACAAAAAACAACCGGAAGTCGGGGCACCATAAACCAAGAACTAAACACCATAAACTAAGGAATGCGCTGGTTTCTTGTCTTCTGGATATTGGCTACGGGGGCATTGGCCCAAAAACCTATGATTGGCGATGCGGGCTGGCAATTTGACGAAAGCCGGTTCGATCCGCGCTTTCCGGCCATGCGGGAGTGGGCCAGGGCGGGCGTTCAGGGAGGTATACCCGCCCGATCGGCAACGCCTGTCCGGGCTACACTCCGGCCCGGCGACAACCTTCAGCAGGCCATTGATCAGGTAGCAACCAAGGGAGGTGGGGTAATTCTGCTCCGCAAGGGCGACTACCCCATCCGCCAAACTGTAACCATCCGGTCGGGCGTTATTTTACGAGGTGAGCACCGCGACAGTACCCGCCTGCTGGTGCAGATGAAAGCGCCTTTTTTCAAAACCAACGGCAGTACACCCGCTACCGGCTTCGCCGTAACCGATGCCGAACGGGTCGGTGTCGAGAACCTGACCATGCGGTACGCGGCTGTATCGTTTGAACCGAACGACCGTGCTGATACCAACGCAGCCTGGTCGCCCGATGTGTTTCACCGCCCCGAACTCCGCGACACCACGGTGTACGTTCACCTGTTGATTTTCACCCGTTGCCGCAACAGTTGGGTCGATGGCTGTACGTTTCTGTGGGCGGGAGCCCATCCGTTGGGTGTATCGGCGTGCCAGCACATGACACTCCGCCACAACATCATCGACCGGGCCTATATCAAACAGGACAGCCGGCATGGCGGGTACTACGGTTGCTGGGGTTCGAGTTACTGTCTGTTTTACAACGAAACCGTTCGGCGTATCCGGCACTTTGCGCTCATGCTGCCGGGATGCCGGTACAACGTGGTGCTTAACTGCAATTTCGAGGTCGATGTAAACTTCCACGACCGCGACGATGGTGACAACCTGGTCGAAGGGTGCCGGATACACACGCCGGTCTGGCACAGCTGGACGGCCGTGACTACGGGTACCCCGGCCAAACACGGCCCACCCGGCAAGGGGAATCTGCTGTTCAACAATGCGGTACGCTCTAAAGGCAAGCCCGGTTTTAGCACCAAAGTCCCTTTGCTCGCCCAGTCATCGGTGATCTACGTGGTAACGAATCAGTTTGGCTCGCCCATTGTCTCCCCCCTCAGGGATGCCCGCCCGCCAAAAGGCGGTACGCTTTACGCTGTTCGGCCAAAACCCTGATTGCTTACTTCTCGGCCCGCACCCAACGCCCACCGTACCCCTCCACCGGGATCGTGGTGGGCGTTAATTTTTCGCCAGTTATAGCATCGGTGAAGGCTTTATACCGCATGGTTTTGGTATCGAGCCGCACCGTACGGGCGGGGCCATCGTTGATCAGAAAATAATGATCGGCCGATGGAGCCGCTAACCGATAAGCAATGGCCCCTGTACAGGCAAACGGCGACGCGTGAGCCCCAAGAACGTACTTAAGAACTTGTTTCTCAGCGGACTCATCGCCGGGTTTGAAGCACCCGAGTGAGGCTTCGTACCCCAGCAGCAGCGCGCTCCCGCGACCTATCCGGTTTTCCAGAATGGCTGGTTTTCCCGTATCGTAACGGGCCAACGGGCGAGCCCCAACGGGCGTCAGGTCGGCCGTAAAACCGGTCAATGGCTGATTGCTCAGGCGTTGCGGGCGGTTGGTTCCGGCGTATTGAAAGTCATTCAGCGTGGCTCCGAACAGGGTCGCAAACGCGCTTGCCGTGCCCGTTGGCAACTTTTGCATTTGGCCGTCGTACAAGCCCGAGGGCAGATCCATCACCAGCCGCCCACCCTGCCGAACGTAGTCGGTCAGTATGGATAGAAGATCGGTTTGCAGTGCAATTACGGCAGGCAGATAAAGCACTTTGTAACGCCCCGAAAGCCCTTTCCGCAAATCGGTGGGGGTCACATACTCAAACGGCACATTGGCATTGATCAGAACCCGGCTGATGCCTACGCGGGCCTCTACCGGCTTCATTTTGAAATTATCGCGACCGGGCACTGCCATAGCCCCCCAGGCGGCTTCGTTCTCCCAGTCGTAGAAAACACCCACCACGGGTTCTTTATGGGCCTGCCAAAGCTCGAAACGGTAGCGCTGCATGGCCTGCCCAATCTGCCCCATCCGAACGGCCCGGTCGGTCACTTGTCCGTTGCGATCCAGAAGAGCGTACTCTCCGGCCTCTTTGCCGGCCGAACGGCTGTTCCAGCACCAGATACCGAATCCTTTAAAACCAGCCGCTAACTGGCTTAGAAACAATTGCGTTAGTTCGCCCAGCCCCACGTAGTAGCTATTCACAAGGGCACCGCGCTCACCGTCGAGCTGCTGAGGGCCGCCGGTACTCTCCCACCCGCCTGTCCAGCCACCTTTGAACAGGTCGTTCATCAGGGCTGCCTGCATATACATAGGCCGCGTCAGTTCGTGGTTCACCTGATCGTAATGCCACGAAAAATGCATCGACGGGTAAAAAGAGCCATATCCGGTCATTACCCCGGCAATACCCTCCATATCGACCCCGTACCAGGCTGTCGGCAGAAACAGGCCCAACTCACCGCCCCCCCGGTAGGGCGCGTGCGCATCGAACGCCCGAAATCCGGCCGCCCGTTGCCGAATACGGGCGAGGTTGTGTTCTACTTTGAACCGGAAAATGTCCCGCACGTGCCGGTACTCACGGCTGGTAAGGCTGCGCCAGTTTTTGGCCACATCGTTCCAGTCGCGAAACAGTTTGGTCTCACCCAGCGACAAGCCGGCATGGTTGAGATTCCAGCCGCGATTCAGGCTGTCGACGGTACCGTACGTTTGCCGAAGCCAGTTGAGAAACAGACGCTCCCCCTCAAGGGTCAGATCGGCCCCGCGCCCACCTACTTCGGGGTCGTAGGCTACACTGGTCGAGCGCATAAAAAGGCCCGAGCGGGCGGTATCCGCATACGCTCGCTCGCGGGCGTTCCGCTTCGCCAGTACATCCATTTGATAGGCTCTGAAAGCCGGATTCTTCAATAACGCATCCGTAGGTGTGTTTGCCGGAATGCCCAGCCGCCGAAGCAATGTATCCGAAGGCGGCACAAAGCCCCCTTCGCCGTACCACCACGGAATAATGCCCTCGCTTAGGGCTATGGCTCCGATCCGCTCAACGGTCCAGTTGGGGGCGCAGGGCATAATCTGCTTCAGATTAGTGAAGCCGAGCCGCTTCATGGTTCGGAAATGAGCCCGCATTTCGGTCTCTCCCTCGTGGGGTTGCTGCACATACACCACCCCGGCGGGCATGGGCGCCAGCTTACGGTAAGCAGCCTGTACGGGCGAATGGTGGAGCTGATCATAAAGCCGGTGCAGAAACGGATCGCTGTCGGGCTTTTGGGCCAACGCAGAAAGCGTCAGAAACAGAAGGGGTAGGATCAGGCGGGGCATTGCGTGCGTTTTTCTGGAAAGACAGCTTTAGCTTCCTGCCACCCCTAAAGAAGCCGGGTCAGAGGGGTACCCGACCACATACCCTCGGCATGTCCGCAAAAAATAGTAGCTTGCGACAGTTTTCCACCGCACTTCGTAACATCTATCCCTAAACTAAGTATTTTTTGTAATATTCTAAAAACAGTTCACATGAGCGAAGTAGCCTCTCGTTTTGCGCCCGGCGTTATCACGGGCGACGGGGTCACCGAAATCTTCCGGCACGCCAACGAAAACGATTACGCCCTCCCGGCCGTCAATGTCGTTGGTACCAATTCCGTCAATGCTGTTCTCGAAACCGCCAAAGCGGTCAACTCACCCGTTATCATTCAGTTCTCAAACGGTGGGGGTATCTTCTACGCGGGTAAAAGCCTTTCTAACGAAGGCCAGAAAGCCGCCATTGCCGGCTCGATTTCAGGTGCGCTGCATGTTCACCAGATGGCCAGCCTGTACGGAGTGCCCGTAATTCTGCACACCGACCACTGCGCCAAAAAACTCCTGCCCTGGATCGACGGTCTGCTTGACGCATCGGAAAAACATTTCGATCAGACGGGTAAGCCCCTGTTCTCGTCGCACATGCTCGACCTGTCGGAGGAGCCAATTGAAGAAAACATTGAGATTTCGTGCAAGTACTTCGAGCGCATGGCCAAAATGGGCATGACCCTCGAAATCGAACTGGGCGTAACCGGTGGCGAAGAAGACGGCGTCGACAACTCCGACGTTGATGATTCGAAACTGTACACGCAGCCTTCAGAAGTAGCGTACGCCTACGAGCACCTGAGCAAGATTTCGCCCAACTTTACCATTGCTGCTGCCTTTGGCAACGTGCACGGGGTGTACAAGCCAGGCAACGTGAAGCTGTCGCCGATTATCCTGAAAAACTCACAGGACTACATTCAGCAGCAATTCAACACGGGTGCCCTGCCGGTGAATTTCGTATTCCACGGTGGTTCGGGCTCAAGCCGCGAAGAAATCCGCGAGGCTATTCAGTACGGTGCCATCAAGATGAACATCGACACTGACATGCAATGGTCGACCTGGGAAGGTGTTCTGAACTACTACAAAGCGAAAGAAGGCTATCTGCAAACCCAGCTCGGCAACCCCGAAGGTCCCGATTCGCCCAACAAAAAGTACTACGACCCACGGGTGTGGCTGCGCAAGGGCGAAGAGAGCATGGTAGCTCGTTTGAAAGTAGCTTTCGAAGATCTGAACTGCATCAACCGGTTGGCGTAAGCCCTTCGGCCCCGGTAATCAGAAGCCCCGATCCTCAGGATCGGGGCTTCTGATTACCGGGGCTAGCCCTCTATTTAAAAGCATTGTTTGGGGATAGTGCACCTAAGCCCGAATAAATCTCAATGGTCGATCTATAGTCGTATATTTACCTATAAAAAATATAGACTATATAAACATAAATAACGAAAACTCTTTTTGAGGGAACGGTCAACACCCTAATTTTCAAGTGTTTATTTTAGTCAAAAACAAGTCAACTGAGGGTATTTTCATGGGCAAAATCAAACACTTTTAAAAGAGGTCCCGTTCTATTAGCGTAGTAGGTCAGTCGCCGATTGGTCTATTTTCACCATAAACTCAACACGTTATGAAAAAGGTAATGATTGCGGCCTCATGCGCCCTCCTTCTGTTTGCACAAGGTGCTTTTGCTCAAGCTGTTCAGGAAGCTAAAGAAGCAAAGAAGGAAATGAAAGCGGAGAAAAAAATGAACAAAGCCCGCGAAAAACGGCAGGATGTCAATGACCGCAGCCGTATCGAGGTACCCATGGTATCGGACGATAAAACGAAATTAGCCGAAGCTCGGAAGAAGGAAGAAAAAGCGGTAAAGAAAGCTATGAAGAGCGACGCCAAAGATGTGAAAGCCAAGGCGAAAGCGGTAACTAAGAAAGCCGATCGCGTTGACGACTAGTTTTGGTCGTTTGTTTACAAATCACCATTCACAAGCTTACTAAACTACCAAACCCCGGCTTGACTCTGTGTACAGAGCAAACCGGGGTTATTTTTGTGCAGCTATGTGGTATTTTATAATTCAGCAAGACGACCTGAGCACGGCACAGTACCGGGAACTCCAGAAAAAAGCGACCCTGACCGAGGTCGAAACGTTTTACGATCCCTACCCGAACCTCTACCTGTTCGATGTGGAGCGCGATGGGTACACCGACTTTGTTGACTACCTCGACCTGGAAGGCATCCGGTACGAAGCCACCGCTACGAAACCGTCGCGGGAGCAACTGTTGGATCAGATGCGGTAACCCGGTACCGGTTGGCCAGCCTGAAAAACCGGATGGTCAGGAAAATAGCAGCCGTGGTAAGGCCAATGAGCAGACCCAGCCACACCCCTACGGCTTTCATCCCGAAAGTGAACGCCAGCAGATACCCCACCGGCAACGACAGCACCCAGTAGGCAAACAAGGTAATCCAGGTAGGTACATTCACGTCGGAGAGGCCACGCAGGGTGCCAATACCGACTACCTGAATACCATCGGAAAGCTGGAAGAAACCAGCCACAATCACCAGCGAAGCGGCCATACCGGCTACCGTCGGGTTGTCTTTGATGTACAGGCTTACGAGGTAGTCGTTGGCCGTAAAAAACACGAGCGCACAGACGGTCATAAAAGCGGTGGCTAGCACAAAAGCCGCCAGACCGGCCTGACGTACCCGCAGGCGATCGCCGAGGCCCACCGCATTGCCTACCCGTATAGCCCCCGCTGTGGAAATTCCGGTCGCAATCATGTACGTGGTCGAGGCCATGTTGAGTGCAATCTGATGCGCCCCCAGCTCGGCTGCCCCGAGCCAGCCTACCATCACGGAGGCAATCGAAAAAGCCGCAATCTCAAAGAAGAACGCAAGCCCTCCGGGCAAACCCAGCCGCATAATTTCGGTCACCTGTGTTTTGGTGGGCAGGTGAGCATACGCAGCCTGTAAAAACGGACGGAACCGATGCGAGCGATACACATACGCCAGCATCGAAATAGCCATAAAAATGCGGGAAATAAGCGTTGCCAGCGCCGAGCCATTCAGCCCCAACTCGGGGAAAGGTCCGTATCCGGTAATGAGCAGGTAATTGAACAGGGCGTTGATGGCCAAAGCGAGCATCGTAATGGTCATGGTCACACGGGGTTGCCGGAGTCCATCGGCCAGTTGACGGGTAGCTGTAAAGATCAGCAGCGGCAAGGTCGAGACACTCAGAATCAGGGTAAACTCGCGCCCCATCTGCGTGACCTCGGGCGTTTGGCCAAACCAATGGAAATTCAGCGCCAAAATGGCCGACAACCCACCAAATACCAGACTAAACAGCAACGCTACCCGCAGCGATGCGCGAAACAACTGATTGATTCCCTGCTCATTGCCCTGCCCGTTGGCCCGCGAGACCATAGCCGCAATCACCGACAGACCTCCAATACCGATACTCGACACCAGAAACGACAACGAATTGGCCAACCCGGCCGCTCCCAACGGCACAGCCCCCAACAAACGGCCCACAAACAGGTTGTCGGTAACGCCCATGAGCACTACCCCAAGCTGAGCAATAACAATAGGAACACTCAGCCGAAGCGTATCGGCCAATTCAAGCTTTAATACACGAAGATTCATACCTGTTTAATCGCGCCCTTCCGACAAAAGTTCGGGGGCAAAATGCCAACGTGAACGAAGCGACACCCGCCCGAAGACAGCCATTCACTCTTTCACTCTTCCACTCTTTCACTCTTTCGCCCTTTTCACCCCTGCAATGCCCGAAATCTCGACGTTGGCGTTCAACGGCAAGTCGGCAACGGCGATGCATACACGGGCAGGCAACCGGGTACCCCGAAAATACGTACGGTATACCTCGTTCATGGCCCCGTAGTTTTTCATGTCCTTTAGATAGATTGTTACGCTCACCAGATCGTCGTGCGTGAGCTGTCGCTTTTGCAGAATTTCGCCGATGTTGCGCATTACCTGATGCGCTTCGGCCGCAAACGATTCGGTAACGAGCTGCCCGTTGGCGCGGCCAATCTGCCCCGAAACGTACAGCACTCCGCCCGCTTCAACGGCGTCGGAGTAAGGCGGTGCCGACGCGGGCGACTGAGCCAGCATGGGCGTTGATACGAAAAAAAAGCCCGCAAAGAGGGTGATAATCCAGAAGGTACGCATGGCGAACGGTCGTGTTTGAATAGATTCCGCTGTAAAGTTCTTACTTTTGTTCTTATTCATCCGAATCCAATAGCTGGCTTGAAAGAATACGGCAGTAATATTCAAAAACTCGTTGACAATATGGTCAACATTGAGGATCGGGAGCAGCGTACCCGCTACGCCCACATCCTCGTCGAGCTGATGCGCCAGATCCACCCGAACATGAAAGACGGGCAGGATTACTACAATAAACTCTGGGACGACTTATACATCATATCCGGTTTTACCCTCGACGTCGACAGCCCCTACCCGCCCCCGTCGGAAGAAGCTCTGGGCAAACAACCGCAGCCCGTTCCGTATAACACGCACAACCTCCGCTTTCGGCACTTCGGCTACAACCTGGATTTGTTGATCAAAAAAGCACTTGCCGTGGAAGACACCGACGAACGTCGGGCGTTTGTGTCGTACCTGTTCCGGCTGATGAAATCGTTTTACACGACCTGGAACAAAGAGTCGGTCGAAGACGAAACGATCTACCAGAGCATGCTCGAACTGTCGAAAGGACAATTGGCCGATGATGTGGATCTGATCCGGCGCGAAGGGCTGGTAGAATCGACCCCGCGCGAGCGTACCGGCGAATCGACCCAGCCGCAACGCCTGAGCCAGCAGCCCCAGCGCGGTAACAACCGGCAGGGATATGGCAACAACCGCCCCAACTACGGCAATAACCAACGCAACGCGGGCGGCAACAACAACGGGCGTAACAATGGCCCCGGCGGACGTAACAATAACAACGGGCGCAACAACGGCCCCGGTGGACGTAACAACAACAATAACAACAACGGCGGTCGGAATGACTTCCGGGGCAATACCGGAGGCCGTAATAACGACCGGCGTCGGAGGTAAAATGCTGACGGGTGCATGATGGAGGCCCGGTACGTTTGGCCTGCTGTCATTCATCGCTCATCATTTATCATGTATCATTCACCAGTATAACAATGTCATCTTTTAAAATCACCGGTGGGCGGCAGCTCAAAGGCGAATTAGTACCTCAGGGTGCCAAAAACGAGGCTCTCCAGATTTTGTGCGCGGTTCTGTTGACCAAAGAGCCCGTCACGATCCATAACATTCCGAACATCCGCGATGTCAATCAGCTCATCGACCTGTTGGGCGATCTGGGTGTGTGGGTAACCAAAATCGGCGAGTCGTCGTACCGGTTTCAGGCGAGCGATGTGAACCTGGAGCATATGGAAACCGAAGCCTACAAGCGGAAAGCCGCTGCGCTCCGGGGTTCGGTGATGCTGTTGGGCCCTATGCTGGCCCGCTTCAAAAAAGGCCGGATTCCGCGGCCCGGTGGCGACAAAATCGGCCGTCGGCGGCTCGATACGCACTTTCTGGGCTTCGAGAAATTAGGCGCTACGTTCCACTACGACGGTGATTTTTACCGGGTCGAAGGCGATCACCTCAAAGGAGCGTATATGCTGCTCGATGAGGCTTCGGTGACTGGTACAGCCAATGTGCTTATGGCCGCCGTGATGGCCGAGGGCACCACTACTATTTATAACGCGGCCTGTGAACCATACCTCCAGCAACTGAGCAAAATGCTCAACCGGATGGGGGCTAAAATCTCGGGCGTGGGCTCTAACCTGCTCACCATCGAAGGCGTTGCGGAACTGGGCGGCACCGAGCACACCATGCTGCCCGACATGATCGAGATTGGTTCGTTTATCGGCATGGCCGCCATGACGCAGTCTGAAATCACGATCAAAAACTGCCGGATTCCTGAATTGGGGATTATTCCCGATACGTTTAAGCGATTGGGTATTCAGATGGAATTCCGGGGCGACGACATCTTTGTACCGGCTCAGGAGCGTTACACCATCGAAACATTCCTCGACGGCGGCATGATGACCGTAGCCGACGCACCGTGGCCGGGTTTCACGCCCGACCTGCTCAGTATTGTGCTCGTGACTACGGTACAGGCTACAGGTACAGTGCTGATTCATCAGAAAATGTTTGAAAGCCGCCTGTTCTTTGTCGATAAGCTGATTGAAATGGGCGCGCAGATTATCCTCTGCGACCCGCACCGGGCTACGGTGGTGGGCCTCGGCCGTCAGCAGCAGCTGAAGGGCATTCGGATGTCATCGCCGGATATCCGGGCGGGGGTTGCCCTGTTGATTGCCGCCCTGTCGGCCAGCGGCACCAGCATCATCGACAACATTGAGCAGATCGACCGGGGGTATCAGAACATCGACACCCGCCTGAATGCCATCGGCGCGGAGATTATCCGGTTGTAAGTGTAGTTTAGGGTTTTTAGTTTATCGTTTATCGTTTATGGTATACCTACTGTAACCCACTGTTTTACAGTCAGTAACAACAGACTTTCGACAAGCTCAGGCTGATGATTAGCCCTCAAGCTTATAGTCAGCTTGAGCTTGTCGAAGGCCTTTCGTACTGGTCGCCATTTTCCAGAACCTCACTGGTCAGAAAGCCCCGACGGGGCGTAACAACCACCTATTTGGTCTGTTACGTCCCGTCGGGGCTTTTTTGTAAGCGACGATTTCGACGGACAGGATTCCCGGCAGCTTAACCGGTTGGAAAGCCTCAGAGAAAAATAAATGGCTTGGGGCTAAAGCTGATCACAAACACAATCAGAGCCAGCCAACCCAATACTTTTCGTTTGGTATCGAGGGGTTCCTGCAATTCGGTTTCGGGGTGATAAACGCCCAAAAAGCGGCCCAGAATCAGAATAAACGCAAAAAAGCCGGGGTAGCCCTCAAGCGTTGGTACGGCCCACGACAGGGCCAGTTGCGTTACCACCACCGACAAGGCCAGAATCCAGGCATTGGTCCGATTTTCCGACAGCCGGGAGAAACAGATAAACAGGAAAAACACATACAGCCCCAGGTTGAGCAGCTTGTCGTAAAACGCACCATCCTGCACCACATCGAACTCCTCGACCCGAAACCAGCCCAAGCCCGCATAAAAGGCGAAGCCCACAAACAAAACCGGAGCCACCCACCGAAACCGGTCGCGCCCGATGAGGGCGTAGAGCACATGCCCCCCGTCGAGCTGGCCAATCGGAATCAGGTTGAGCGATGTAAAAAACAAGGCCAGATACCCCGCCAGCAGGTACGGATAATGAATCATCTCGTAGGGGTGCGGCAACCGGGCGGGGTCGGCCACGTAGGTTTTGAAGAACCAGAACAGCAGGTTATCGCCAAAGCCGATAGCGCCCCCTTCGGGCAGGTTTTTGTACACGTACTGCCCGAAATACATGCCGTACTTCTTGTATTCGGGGTGAATAGTGAAAATATACGAGGGGTCGGGCAGGTTCGTAAAGCCGTACCAGAGCACAATCAGGGCCAGCACAAACCCCGCCAATGGCCCCGCAATACCAATATCAAAGTATTTACGGCGGCTGTTGATATAGTCCTGAATTCGGATAAACGCTCCCAGCGTGCCAATGCCCGTACTGCCAAACCAAAGCGGAATATAGTACGGCAGGGTAACCCGTACCCGGTTGGCTTTGGCCGTGAAATAATGGCCAAACTCGTGTACTGTCAGAATAGCCAGAAACGGAACCGAGTAGTGCAGACCTGCCCAAAACTCAGACCAGCCCATGGGAATCACTTTTTTTATCAGCGCGGGATCGTCGGTCAGCCACGATGTGGGAATAAACGACCGCCCAAACATCCACTCAGCACCCGCTAAGGTAGTGGTGATGAGCGTGACCAGGAAAAGCCCCCCGTGGATCAGGTACTTACGCATTCAATGTATGGATAAAGTTTGGCGCAGCCCCTTACAGGCCCTGCAAATAATCAATGATCGTTTTGGGCGGTACCACATGCACGGCCTCAATCCCCAACTGGGCGGCCGCTTCGATATTGGCCGCGTTGTCGTCGTAAAAAGCCGTTTCGGTAGGCTCCAGCCCCGCCTGGGTCAGCACGTGCTCGTAAATGGCGGGCGAGGGCTTAGCCATGCGAACGTCGTGCGAGTAAAACACCCGCTCAAAGAGGTCTTCGAGGGTTGGCTTACCCAGCGCAGTAAGCATTTTGTTGACCTGCCGGATATGAATGGCGTTGGTGTTGCTCAGCAAAAACAACCGATACTGGCCCGATGCCCGTAACTCCTCCAGCCGGTCGACACGCTCGACGGGCAGGTCGAGCAGGATCGAATTCCAGGTGGTGTCGATCACCTCGTCGGTCCACTCCTCGCTCGACGGTTGCCCCTGATTCCGAAGCAAATCGCGCACATGTTGCCGGAAGGCCGCATCGTCGACCATACCGGTTTCGTATTGCCGCCATAAATCGTGCTGTTTCCAAAGGGCGGTCACATCGGCTTCGGGCAGGCCCGCAAGCACCGAAAAATTACGGATTGGCGCACCCATGTCGATGGGGATAATCACGTCGCCAAGGTCAAAAATCAGATTTTTCAGCATACTATCAATAAGAGGACGGGGCTATACGCCCAACCAGATAACCCAGAAGCCAAAGATACCGTTAGATTTGCAGACAACCCTTTTTGTATGCCTTTTACCATCGACCTTTCCGATAAAGTGGTGCTGCTGACCGGCTCAACGGCCGGCATCGGGCTCGGAATTGCCCGGCAGTTTGCCCGCGCCGGTGCCCACGTGTCCGGTTGCGGCCTCGAATCCATCGAGCAGGCGGGCGAATTTATCCAGATTGTCCAGAGCGAATCAGGACAGACGCCCCTGTACGTACAGGCCGACGTTACTCAACCCGACGACTTAGCCCGGCTCGTGACCGAAACCGTTGCCCAATACGGGCGAATTGATATTCTGGCGTCGAATGCGGGCACCAACGTATTTGCGGGAATCGACGGCTGTTCGGCGGCCGAGTGGGAAATGAACCTGAATCTGAATCTGGCCTCGCATTGGCGGCTGGCCCGGCTTTGCAAGCCCTATCTGGAAACCGCGCCCGGCGGTGGGGTGATTGTGGTCAATGCGTCGTGCCATGCGTACAGCAGCCTGCCGGGCTGTTTTCCGTACAATGTAGCCAAAACGGCCCTGATGGGACTGGTACGCAGCCTGACGCTGGAGTGGAGCCCGGCTATTCGGACGGTGGGCGTAGCACCGGGATTTATCGACACCCGGCTCAACGAAGCCTGGTTCAATACTTTCCCGGACCCAGCCGCCGAACGAGCCCGCACCGAAGCGCAGTTTCCGATGCACCGATTAGGTACGCCCGATGAAATTGGCGGCTGGTTTGTATTTCTGGCAAGCGACTACGCCCGCTTCTCCGCCGGGCAAACCTACCTCATCGACGGGGGGCGGTCGGTCGTGATGATGTAAAAAAAAGGAGAAACGAGGAAAGGGAGAAGGGACGCAAGCGCGTCAATCCCCTTTCTCTCTTCTCCCTTTTCCTTTTTTATTCCAACACCACGCCCATGTTGCAGAACTTGTCGATGCGCTGACTAATGCGCTCCTGCGGGGTCAGGGCGTTGAGTTCTTCGAGGGTAGCCAGAATGACGGCTTTCAGAATATCGGCCATAGCGGCATGGTCGGTATGGGCGCCACCGATGGGCTCCTCCACGATACCGTCGATCAGGCCGGCCTGTTTCATGTCGCGGGCGGTGGGCTTCATGGCTTCAGCAGCCTGCTCTTTGTAGTTCCAGCTCCGCCACAGAATGGTCGAGCAGTTTTCGGGCGAAATTACCGAATACCAGGCGTTTTCGAGCATCAGCACGCGGTCGCCGATGGCAATGCCGAGGGCCCCGCCCGATGCTCCTTCACCAATAACAATACAGATAACGGGCACTTTGAGGGTCATCATCTCGCGCAGGTTGCGGGCAATAGCCTCACCCTGCCCGCGCTCTTCGGCCTCAAGGCCGGGGAAAGCGCCCGGCGTGTCGATCAGCGTAATAATGGGTTTGTTGAACTTCTCAGCCAACTGCATCAGACGCAGCGCCTTGCGGTAGCCCTCGGGGTTGGGCATCCCGAAATTGCGGTGCTGCCGCTGCTTGGTATTCCGGCCTTTCTGCTGCCCAATGATCATCACCGACTGTCCGCCGATTTCACCGAATCCACCCACCATGGCCGGATCATCGCGCACCGAGCGGTCGCCGTGGAGTTCGATAAACTGATCGCACATGCGCTCAATATAGTCGAGCGTATAAGGCCGGTCGGGGTGGCGCGACAACTGAACCCGTTGCCAGCGCGTCAGGTTCTGAAAAATCTCGAACTGAAGCTTATCAATGCTTTTTTCGAGTATGTCGACGGCATCGCTAACGTCTACACCGGTCCGTTCGGCTAATTTTCGGGTTTCTTCCAGTCGCGCTTCCAGATCAGCAATGGGCTTTTCAAAATCGAGGTAAGTTCTCATAAACACAGGAGAATGGAAGAAAGGATAAGGGAGAAAGAAGTGGGTTAGTCATCACAAACCCTCCTGTACCTTTCTGCCTATTCCCTTCTCCCAATTTAAAGTTCATACGTTTGTCCTTTGGTAGGAATTTCAACCTGATTGTAACCGACTTCGGCGAGGGCTTCCCTGAAGGCTTCCATACCCGACAGCTCGCCGTGTACCAGAAACACCTTCCGAAGCGAGTCGGCCGGTTGCATTTTGACGAAGTTAATCAGATCATTTTGGTCGCCATGCCCGCTGAACACGTCGATTTTCTCGACCCGCGCATTCACGGCCTGCTCTTTACCTTTGATGGTGAGCGTTGGCTGCCCGTTGAGCAAACGCCAACCCAGCGTGCCCTCGGCACAGTAGCCGATCATCAGAATGGTGCAATACGGATTACCAATGTTGGCGGCAATGTGGTGCTCCACGCGCCCGCCCTGCACCATGCCCGACGACGAGATGATAATGCAGGGTTCGTTGTAATCCGACACGGCCTTGCTCGCCTTAGTCGACTCCAGAAACGTGAAGTTTTCAAAATCGAACAGGGCTTCGTTTTCCTCGTAAAAATCGCGAGCCTCTTTGTTCAGCAAGCGAATATTTTTGGTGTACACCCGCGAGCTATCGTACGCCATCGGGCTATCCGAGAAAACCTTGATCGGCGGGAAGTTATGTTCCGAATACAGCTTGTTGAGCGTGTACAGCAGAGCCTGTGTGCGGCCCACACTAAACGAGGGGATAATCAGCCGACCCGGAATATCAATGCAGGTTCGCTTGATAACGTCGGCCAATGCTTCCTCCGGTGTCTCGGTATTTTCGTGGAGCCGGTTGCCGTAGGTGCTTTCGCAAATCAGATAGTCGACCGGGGGAACCGGAGCCGGATCAATGAGGAGCGGGTAATTTTTACGCCCAATATCGCCCGAGAAACAGATGCTTTTCCGCTCCCCGTTTTCAAATACGTTGATCACGATATGGGCGGCCCCGAGCAGGTGCCCGGCCGGGATAAAGGTAACGTCGAGCCCCTCATGCACCCGAAACCGCCGGTTAAACGCGATAGGCACTACGTTTTCCATAGCGTCGCGCACTTGCCGTTCCAGATACAAATCATTCTGCATCTTGGCCTGCCGGTCTTTTACCCGTTTTTTCTTACTCGCGTTGAGGTCGTTGATGCGCTTCTGGTTAATGGTAGCGGCATCTTTCAGGAGAATTTCAGTGAGCGCAAACGTTGGTTCGGTGCACAGGATCTGCCCTTCGTACCCCTCGCGGTAGAGGTTAGGCAGATTGCCCGAATGGTCAACGTGGGCGTGGGTCAGCAAAACAAGGTTAATACCAGAGGCCTCAAACGGAAAGAAACTGGTAGCTGGCGTGGTGGGAGGTGCCTGCCCGTTCGAGGAAGAACGTTCGAGGTCCGAACCGCAGTCGATCAGGATTCGGTAGTCGTCCTGAACTTCCAGCAGGTACATACTGCCCGTCACCTGCCGGGCGGCCCCCAGAAAAGATAACTTCATGTGTATCGTTTAAACGTCGTAGAGAACGCCGATACTGGATACTGCCCACCGGATTGCGGCCTGCCCCAACCGGTAGTCAATCTCCATTATCCAGCGTTCATGTATAAAAACACCCTTCGGGCGTATCAAATTCCGCTATTTTTGTCTTCCAGGGTTCAGTAACCCCAGGTTTGCAAAGTTACTAAGATAGAGCCGAATCGCCTAACCCGGCTTTAATGCCTCCATGCTTCCAGTTGCTTACTCCCATCGACTATACCTGACCTGTAGGTTAGTTTTGTCCATAAGCCTGATTCTGGGCTCATTCCCCCTTTGGGCCCAGTCAGGGGCCGACTCCACCAACACCCAACGGCTGCTGTTACTCCTCGATCAGTTTCAGCAGGGGCCCGTGGCCCGGCATGGCACGGTAGCCCTTTCGGTTCGGCGGGTGAGCGATGGCGAGCCACTTATCGGCTACAATTCACGCCAGAGCCTGTCGACTGCCTCGACGCTCAAACTGGTCACTACCGCTACCGCATTGGCCGTATTGGGTGGTACCTACTCGTACACCACCGTTCTGGAATACGACGGGCCACTCCGCGACAGTACGCTCACGGGCAACCTGTACATACGGGGTTCGGGCGACCCCTCGCTGGGTACCTGGCGGTATTCGGGTGGAGCCACACTGCGCTCACCCGACCTGCCTACCCTGCTGGGTATCTGGTCCGACGCGATTCGGCGGGCAGGCATCCGCCGAATTGAAGGTCGGGTAATTGGCGACGGGTCGATTTACAACGACCCACCCGTACCTGATACCTGGCCGTATGGCGATCTGGGCAATTATTACGGGGCCGGACTGAGTGGGCTCAATCTCAACGAGAACTTGTACCGGGTATTTTTCAGACCGGGTAAGACCGTTGGCGCGGCCGCAACCCTGCTCCGCACCGATCCGCCCCTGCCCTATCTGACCTTGCACAATACCGTATCGACCGATGCCGCCGACACGGGCGATCAGGTCAATATTTACGGTGCTCCGCTCGCCAATCAGCAGTGGCTCACGGGCAAAATTCCAATCGACAGCAAGGAGTTTAGCGTCAAAGGCTCGCTACCCGACCCAGCTTATTTTGCGGCCTACGCCCTCACCGAGCAACTCCGGCGAGATAGTGTCCGGGTGGGCAACGAGCCCGCAGCCTACGGATCGGGATTACCCGCGCCCAAACCGACGGGCCGACGTACACTTCTGTACACCCACCGTTCCCCAGCGCTGACCGAGCTGGCACAACAAACCAACTTTCAGAGTGTGAACCTCTACGCCGAAGCCCTGCTCCGAACGGCGGCCCTGCGGCTCAATCCGGGCGTTCGGAACACCGACGAAGCCGTGGAAACGGTGGCTAAATTCTGGCGGGGCAAAGGCGTTAACCTCGACGGATTCCGGATGCGCGACGGCAGCGGCCTATCCACCGTGGGCGGGTTATCGGCCGACAATATGACGGGAATTCTGGCCCGAATGGGTACCGAACGTACGTTCCCGGCCTTCTACGAAACCATTCCGGTGGTGGGGCAGTCGGGCACGGTGCGGAGCCTGGCGCGCAACACGGCAGCCGCGGGGAATGTGCGGGCCAAGAGTGGGTCGATTGAGGGAGTGCGGGCCTATGCAGGCTACTTCACGGCGGCTGATGGCGAACTGATGACTTTTTCGGTTATGGTAAACCGGTTTACGCCGGGTCAGAACCGGGCGCTAACGGCCCAGCTGGAGCGGATTCTGGCGGCAATGGTACAACTGAACGGGAAGAAGGAGTAAGCAGTAAACCCTCGTCGTCGGTTTCGGCCATGGCCAGTTTTTCGGGAAGAATGAGGTCAAACGTAGCCCCTTCGCCCGGCTTGCTGTGGGCTCTGATGTAGCCCTGATGCGCCATCACAATCCGCTTGCAAACAGCCAGACCAATGCCGGTACCGTCGTAGGCCGTTTGCGGGTGCAACCGCCCAAACAGCTGAAAAATACGCTCAGCATACTTCTCATCGAAGCCAATCCCGTTGTCACAAACCGAGATTTTGACGTACGCACGGTTCGAGGTCAGGTCGGCACAATCGACTTCGTCAACGGGCTCCCAGGTGACCCGCACCACCGGGCGCGTATCAGGTTTACGGTATTTGATCGCATTGCTGATCAGGTTGGCAAACACCTGCTCCATCTGACTCGGAATCACGGGCAACACCGGCAACGGATCAACCCGAATATCAACATCAAGCCCTTTGATCTGCAATTCCATATCGTCGAGTACCCGCCCTACAATTTCGCTCATGCCGACCGTCTGGTAGTTATGCGCCTGATTAGACACCCGCGAAAACTCCAGCAAGTCTTTGATCATGCGCGACATTCGGTCGGCCGAACCCGTGATTTTGCCCATAAAAAGGCTCGTTTCGGTATCCAGCCTGGCGCGTTGGGTAATCAGGCCCGCAAATGACTGAATCTTGCGCAGGGGCTCCTGCAAATCGTGCGAGGCAATAAAGGCGAACCGTTCCAGCTCTTCATTGGAGGTAGTCAGCTGTCGGATTCGGGCCTGTAGCTCATCTTCATACCCCCGCAGCTGATCTTCGGTTAGCTGACGCCGGGTCAGTTCTTCATTGAGTGAATTGTAAGCCGCAATGAGGGTCAGAAACGTCAGCATCGACAGCAGAAAAATGACGACGATGGTCTGCTGATACGAGGCTGCGGCCTTCTCGTTGCGGGCTTTCATGAGGCTTTTTTCCTCGGCAATCATCCAGGCCACCGACCGCCGGATGTTATCCATCTTGAGCTTCGCGATGAGCAATCGGCTATTTAAGGCCCGCCGGTCGGTGCGGGACCGAATCTGTAGACTATCGATGGCCAGTTTGGTTCGGGCCTGCGCTTCGAGCGTATCGAGCCGGGCCAGCTGCCGGGGGTTATCGCCCAGGGCTTTGCGTAGGCGAACCCAATCGTCGGGCAGTTCGCGCCGGGCCACAATGTACGCTTCCAGGTACAGCGAGTCGCCCCCGGACGCGAGGTACCCACGCGTTCCGTTTTCGACGTCTTTCAACGACGACAGTACATCTTCAAGCCCGTTAATGGCTTCGTGCGTTGCCTGTACCCGGTCACTATCGGCGCCATACCGGCTGTAGCTGTAAAACGACAGCACAAACCCGGCGGCAATGAGCAATAGGGCAACCAGGAAAGCCAACGCAATCCGGCGGTCCGGACTGATAGCCGCGAATAGGTTACCGATCGATTTCATGTCAACACACCACGTGAGGGGTTAAAGGTAGCCGATTCGCACGGCCCCGCGCCCGCCAGCCTCCCAAAAATTTAGGCAATGACCTTCTCAGGCATCTTACCCAATTTTTTCGACCGTCAGGTTATGGTTGGTGTAAATACACACATCGGCCGCAATGTGCAGGCTCTCGCGCACCATTTCTTCGGCGGTGAGGTGAGCTGCGTGCTTTTTGAGGGCTATAGCCGCCGACTGCGCAAAACTCCCTCCTGAGCCGATGGCGGCCACATCGCTGTCGGGCTCAATCACATCACCCGTCCCCGAAATAATGAGCAAATCCTCTTTCGACGCCACAATGAGCATGGCTTCGAGTTTGCGCAGGTACCGGTCGGTGCGCCAGTCTTTGGCCAGTTCAATAGCGGCCCGCTTCAGGTTACCGCCGTAGCCGTTGAGTTTTTCTTCAAACCGTTCGATGAGGGTAAAGGCGTCGGCCGTTGAGCCCGCAAAGCCCGCTAACACCTTGCCGCCAAGCAGCGAGCGCACTTTCCGAACATTACTTTTGGCAACGGTATTGCCCATGGTAGCCTGCCCATCGGCCCCGAGCGATACTTGTCCGTTGTGGCGAATCCCCACCACAGTGGTGGCATGAATTGTCTGTTGCATAGTGATGGGATTACAGTTTTCAGGGGTGGTTGGTTCCTACTCCTCCCTACTGCTATTGACTCGCTCCTTTATTTTCAGGTTGTACTCATGCATCGTACCAGCCTGAATATAGTTCGTATGCCAAATCGCTAGGGTACTTGCCCCAATAACGGATGCGGCCGGATAAACGATTGCCCGATTAACCGGATAAGACGCTCCACGTAGCGCATAGCCCACAAAATAGCCCGACAAAACTCCCACCGCCAGGCTTGATACCAGCCCTGCCACCCGGCGGGCCGTTCGGACATAGCGCAGATTACTGTTGATTCGGCCGCTGTTCAGGTAGTCGAAGGCCGTCCGGAGGTTCGTGGCCGGTTCGACACGAATACCCCGATAGGTAAATCGAGGCCGTATGCCAATACCCTTTATCGAGACAGTATCAGCCAGGGTCAACCGTTCTGAGCTTGGAATCAAGGCAACAACCGGCTGATAATACGCACTAAACTGCCCCCGTAAACGGCCATTGTATTGCCTCACGGCCCGCTCCATACTTTTTTCAACGGGTATAAACAGCGGTACATACGCGAGTACGGCACTACTTAACAGTAGACTTCGGGCCTGCGGATGGTTATCACGATTCAGTAAAATGCTCCCTGTGAATCCACCTAACACAACAAAGGGTATCGCCTTTGTTATGGCATGCAGCGTTTTATAGCGCCGGACCAACCGATTTCCTTCAGAGTCGGCGTTGCGCTCTAAAAACGAAACCAACTGCTGTGAGTTTAGTGCGGTGGCGTGGTGGTAACCGTACTGACGGGGTGGCCCAAATAACGAAGACCGACGATTCATCGAAATCGTATCGCCCAACGTTAACGAGTCTGTTTGGGCAAATCCAGAGAGAGAATAGCTCAGAACAAGGAAAAGCGCGAAGTAAATGGTGGCTGGTTTCATACTACAATGTATTCTGACTTTCACAAAAACAAAAGTCGGCCCATGCTTACAACTGTTCGCATGGGCCGACTTTACTTTTCGGTTGATTATCCGACTACACCAGCATCCGCATGGGGTCTTCGAGCAACTGCTTGAACGTTTGCAGGAAAGCCGCCCCCGTAGCGCCGTCTACCACGCGGTGGTCGCACGAGAGGGTTACTTTCATCACGTTGGTTGGTTGAGCCTGTCCATCCACAAACTTCACCGACTCTTTGATGGCTCCAATCGCCATGATGCACGAGTCGGGGGGGTTAATGATCGCCGTAAACTCTTCGATACCAAACATACCCAGGTTCGAGATCGAGAAGGTGCTGCCTTCCCAATCTTTGGGCTGAAGTTTCTTGTCTTTGGCCTTGCCCGCCAGGTCTTTTACCTCAGCCGCAATCGTCGACAGCGTTTTCTGGTCGGCGTTGCGTACCACCGGCACCAGCAAACCATCGGGGATAGCCACGGCTACACCAATGTTAACGTACTTGTACTTGCGGATTTTGTCGCCGAGCCACGACGAGTTGACGTCGGGGTGTTGCTTGAGAGCCACAGCAGCCGCTTTCAGCACAAAATCGTTGAACGAAATCTTCACGGGGCTTACCGCGTTGACCGTTCCGCGTAGTTGCATCGCCTTGTCCATGTTGATTTCCATGGTCAGGTAGAAATGCGGAGCGGTAAACATGCTCTCGCTCAGGCGACGGGCAATTGTCTTGCGCATCTGGCTGACCGGGAAGTCTTCGAACTCGCCCGCCGGAGCCGGGGCGGCTTGCGGAGCAGCCTGCGGTGCTGGAGCGGGGGCGGGTGCAGATGCTGCAACCGGGGCAGCTGGTGCCGGAGCAGCAGCCGGAGCTGGGGCGGCTTTACCGGGTGCAAACGACTCTACATCGGCTTTCACAATACGGCCTTCGGGGCCAGTGCCGTGTACCTGACGGAGATCGATACCCCGCTCTTCGGCAATGGCTTTGGCGAGGGGCGATGCTTTCACCCGGCCGTTTTCCGACGACGCGGCAGCCGCTGGGGCCGACGCTGCGGGTGCGGCCTCCGTAGCCGGGGCAGCTGGTGCCGCAGTGGCCGGAGCACTCCCCGACGCACCGCCCTCGAGCAGTACTTTGAAATTGGCTCCTTTTTCGCCCACAACCGCGATCACGGCATCAACCGCTACCGACTCACCTTCTTTCACGCCCACGTACAGCAGGGTGCCTTCTTCGTAGGCTTCGAGGTCCATGGTAGCCTTATCGGTTTCTACCTCAGCCAACACATCGCCCGATTTCACAGTATCACCTTCTTTTTTGTGCCAGGCCACAATCACCCCTTCGGTCATGGTGTCCGACATTTTGGGCATTCGGATCACGGAAGCGTTCACTTCTTCGGCGGGGGCGGCCGATACCGCGTTGGCGGCTGGCATATCGGTGTTTACCTGCTCCGATTTAATGTCGCCAGCGGGCGCAGCTTCGGGACGGTCCGGCGTTCCGGCCGAAGCGGCAGCCGGGGCTCCACCGTCGAGCAGGGCTTTGTAATCTTCGCCTTCGGCACCGATTATGGCCAGCACCCCATCAACGGGTACCGACTGTCCTTTTTCGACGCCGATATACAGCAGGGTACCTTCTTCGTACGATTCGAGGTCCATCGTAGCCTTGTCGGTTTCTACTTCGGCCAGGACATCGCCCGACTTCACTTTATCGCCCACTTTTTTGTGCCACTCCGCAATGACGCCTTCGGTCATGGTGTCGCTCATTTTGGGCATTCGGATTAATTCAGCCATAGTCAGATTATGTATCGGATTGCGCTAAGACGTTGGATGCTATCGAGTAAGGGTCGACGGAAAGACAGACTACTCATCGACCGGCCGCCAAAATTAAAGCAAAGGCGCGAAAATCACATTCATTCGGGCCGGTTCTGTACGATTCCGCCCATTTGTTTAGGTGATAAGTAGGCCAATCGAAGCTAATCAGGCTGGAAAATTGGGGATTCCGTAGACTGACCAACCCGTTTGCACCTGTACCTTTGGGTCACTTAACGCCTATTTGTTTATACGTATGAAAGCAATCTACTGCATTGGCCTGCTGGTAATCTCCAATGTGTTTATGACGCTGGCCTGGTATGGCCACCTGCAAGTGAAACAATTTCCGGCGCTGGCCCGGCTCTCTTTCGCCGGGATCGTGTTGCTGAGCTGGGGCCTCGCCCTGTTTGAATACGTGTTTCAGGTACCGGCCAACCGAATCGGCTCTTCCGAGACCGGCGGCCCTTTTTCGCTTTTCGAACTCAAAACCATTCAGGAGGCCGTGTCGCTCATTGTGTTCACGCTGATTACGATTTTCGTCTTCCGCACCGACAAGCTTGCCTGGAACCACCTGGTCGGGTTCTTTTTCATCGTTGTGGCCGTATTCTTTATTTTCAAGAAGTGGTGATGGGCAGGGATGACATCTCGTTTAGAGAGATGTCATCCCTATGGTTTGAAATGATGGTGCCTGCGAGGTGGGTTCCGCATAAAAAAGAGATGACCTGGATAAAAAAAGAGATGACCGCACGGGCGGCCCCGATCTCTCCAAACGAGATGTCATCTCAAAAAACACTAGCCAAATGGCTACCCTTTCCTTACTTGGGTTCGGCAACCGATTTGATCTTCAACTCGTCGAGTTGCTTATCCGAAATAGTCGAGGGCGAGTCGATCATGACGTCGCGGCCCGAGTTGTTTTTCGGGAAGGCAATAAAGTCTCGGATCGAGTCGGCACCACCAAAGAGCGACGTTAACCGGTCGAAACCGAACGCGATACCGCCGTGCGGAGGAGCCCCAAACTCAAACGCGTCCATCAGGAAGCCAAACTGTGCTTTAGCCTCTTCGTCGGAGAAGCCGAGCAGGCTGAACATCCGGGCCTGTAGTTCTTTGTTGAAAATCCGGATGGACCCCCCGCCCACTTCGGTACCGTTGATGACCATGTCGTAGGCATTGGCCCGCACCGCACCGGGGTTGGTTTCGAGCAGCGGAATATCCTCGGGTTTGGGCGAGGTGAAGGGGTGGTGCATGGCAAACCACCGCTGCTCTTCTTCGCCATATTCCAGCAAAGGGAAATCGAGTACCCACAGCACTTTGTAATCGTCGGGATTGCGCAGCCCTAAGCGGCTACCCATCTCAAGCCGCAGCTCGTTCAGTTGCTTACGGGTTTTGTCGGCCTCGCCCGCCAGCACCAGAATCAGGTCGCCGGGCTTGGCATCAAACTGCGTCGCCCAACCTGCCAGATCCTCGGGGCTGAAGAACTTATCGACCGACGATTTCACCGAGCCATCCTCGTTGACACGGGCATAAATAAGCCCTTTCGCGCCAATTTGTGGGCGTTTGAGCCACTCGGTCAGCTCGTCGATCTGCTTGCGGGTGTACTGAGCCGCGCCCGGCACGTTGATTCCTACTACCAGTTCGGCATCGTCGAACACCGGGAACCCTTTTCCCTTAGCCATGTCGGTCAGTTCTACAAACTGCATTCCGAAACGGGTATCGGGTTTGTCGGAGCCGTACAGGCGCATGGCGTCGGCATAGGTCATGCGGGGTACTTCGGCCAGATCAATGCCTTTCACGGTTTTAAACAGCTGCCGCACCAGCCCTTCAAACATCACCAGAATATCTTCCTGCTCCACAAACGACATTTCACAGTCAATTTGGGTAAACTCAGGCTGCCGGTCGGCGCGGAGGTCTTCGTCGCGGAAACACTTCACAATCTGAAAGTACCGGTCGAAGCCCGACACCATCAGAAGCTGCTTAAACGTTTGGGGCGACTGGGGCAGGGCGTAAAACTCACCCGGGTTCATGCGGCTGGGCACCACAAAATCACGCGCACCTTCGGGCGTCGACTTGATGAGCACCGGCGTTTCGACTTCGATAAAACCCTGCTCGTCCATATACCGGCGGGTTTCCTGCGCCATGCGGTGCCGCAGTTCGAGGTTCCGGCGCACGGGGTTCCGGCGCAGGTCGAGGTAGCGGTATTTCATCCGCAGGTCGTCGCCCCCGTCAGTTTCGTCTTCGATCTTGAACGGCGGAGTATTGGCCGTGTTGAGTACTGTCAGGGCGGTGGGGCGCACCTCAATATCACCGGTGGGTACATTAGGGTTTTTGGCTTTCCGCTCCACGACCTCGCCGGTTGCCTGCACCACAAACTCGCGACCGAGTGAGCGGGCCGTAACAAACAATTCGGCCGACGAAACGCCTTCTTCCAGAATCAGTTGGGTAATTCCGTAGCGGTCGCGCAGATCAATCCAGAGTACCTTTCCTTTGTCGCGGATGGTCTGGACCCAGCCAGAAAGAGTTACGGTTTTAGCGGCATCAGCCAGGCGAAGTTCGCCACAGGTATGAGATCGGAGCATAATCTAAAGAGCGAATGAGTGAAAGAGTGAAAGAGCGAATGTCCGGTCGGTCACGCTTTGCCGAACCGGTGCGCCGGAGCGACGGCCCGCACTCTTTCGCTCTTTCACTCTTTATTTCATTTCAGGCCGCAAAGGTACGGACTTTAGGGCCAAGGGGCAAGGTTCATTTGTTTTACTCCCCGCCCCCAATTCGGGCGGGTTTCTGACCGGTGGTGACCGGCTTCGGATTCTTCACGTAGGCATCGAGCCAGCTGTTCATTTCCGACAGCATGTGCAGCAGCGATTCCTTAGCCGTGTAGCCATGGCTCTCGTAGGGCAGCATCACCAGGCGCGTGGTGGCCCCGAAGCCTTTCAGGGCGTTATAATACCGCTCCGACTGAATGGGGTACGTACCGGTGTTGTTGTCGGCCTCGCCATGAATCAGCAACAGGGGCGACTTCATTTTGTCGGCGTTCATAAACGGCGACATTTTGTTATACACATCGGGGGCCTGCCAGTACGAACGCTGCTCATTCTGGAAGCCAAAGGGCGTCAGGGTCCGGTTGTAGGCTCCGCTTCGGGCAATACCACCCCGGAATAGCCGGCTGTGAGTAAGCAGGTTGGCCGTCATAAACGCTCCGTACGAGTGGCCACCAACGCCAACCCGCGTCGAATCGACAACCCCCAGCCGAACACCCTCGTCGATAGCCGCTTTGGCGCTTGAAACGAGTTGCTCCACGTACGTGTCGTTGGGTTCTTTGTCGCCTTCGCCCACAATCGGAATGCTGGCATTATCCAGAATGGCATAGCCCATGGTCACAAACGCAGCCGCGCCCCAATAGCTGATCCGGTTAAACTGGTAGGGCGATCCCGACACCTGTCCGGCGGCATCTTTGCTCTTGAATTCGGCCGGGTATGCCCACAGGAACGTAGGCAGCGGCCCCTGCTCTTTTTTGTAGCCTGCGGGCAGGTACAGGGTCGCGGTGAGGTCTACGCCATCGGCACGCTTGTAGCGCAGTTGCTGTTTCTGCGCGCCCTTGAGTTGTGGGTACGGGTGCGGGAAGGTGGTTACCTGCGTCAGGGCAACGGCCTTTTTCCCTTTCGGATACAGGTTCCGAATGTAGTAGTTCGGGTTTTCGTCGGGTGTCTCGCGGGTGGTCAGCACCAGTCCCTTGGCAGCATCGAGCACACTGATGGGCCGCTCAAACACAGTAGCGTCAGGACCGGGGTTGCCTGAGCGCCACACGATGCGGTTTTGCTTGGTATTGAGGTTCAGCACACTCACAAACGGCCGGTCGCCCTCGGGCGATGCTCCCTGCGCATTCACCATCATAATTTCGTTATTAGGCAACAGGTTGAGTACCTGACGGCCATACTCGTTCCGGCGGGTGTCGGGTGTACCGGGGTTATTGTAGCGATCTTCGTACGAGCGGTCGAACAGCGGAGTGGCAGCCCAGGTAGTGGGGTTTACCACTTTCGTGATTTCTTTCCGGCTCTGCCACCAACGCTCCTGCGCGAGGGCCGTGTTGGCATTGCCCCACTCGAATCCCTCAAACCGGTAGGCAGCCGCATAAATTTCTTTGGGCTCACCCGCAAATGGAGCCTCCAACAGGTACACCTTGTCGCGGATGTCGGCCTTCACCTTGGGGTCGCCGTTGTCCTGCGCTACAGTGTAGTAGATCGATGCGGGGGCATCGTTGCGCCAGCCAAACTCACGCGGGCCCGAAGGGGCACCGTCGGGGCTGTAGGGCACATTTTCCTGCAAGGGCCCGTCGTTGAGGGTCTTCACCAGGGCTCCATCGGCTCCAAACACATCAGTACGCACCGGAAACCGGTAAATCGGCACGAGATACGAGTACGGCTTGTGGTAGGTTTGCACCATCACGTACCGGCCATCGGGCGAGGGCGAGGCTCCACCGATAATGCCCGGCTGCCCGATAGCCCGCGTGCTGCCGTCAAGGCCCACCCGCATCACCTGACTGGTGGCGTAGTAGGTAAACTGCACCTCGTCGGACGGGCTTTTGAGCAAATCCTGATACGTCGGGGCTTGTCCGCGCCGACCACCCACGTTTTCCTGCGTGGTGGGGCCTACCGGTACACGGCTCACCTCAGGGGCCGCCCCGCGACCAGTCGGTATGGCCTTTACAATCAGGCTCCGGCTGTCGGACACCCACTGGTAAGGGCTGCCCAACACACCATTGAGAGCAATATCGGCTACGCGCCGGGCCGTAGCGGTGGCTACGTCGGCTACGTACAGTTCCATCCGGTTGTCGGTCGAGTTGACAAACGCGATTTTGGTTTCATCGGGCGACCACTGTACGTTGCTCAGTTGGGCGGGTGATGGCAGCCCCGCAATAGCCGTTTCTGTACCCGCAGGCAGTTTTTTAAGCTTCAGATTGGTCAGGTACGTAGCCCGGCTGGGGCCGTTGATGGCCGGATTGAGCCGCAAACCCGCCAACCGGAGTTCGGGTTGGGAAAGCTCGGCAATAGTCGGGTTGGCGGCCCGTTCGAGAATAAGAAGATAGTCATCCGGTCGGCGTTCCGATTTACCCGATACGCTGACCCCCGGCGTGGGCGGCACCGTGACCAGGTCAGCGAGGGCTTTTGGAGGAGTCTGGTACGATTGGGCCCGCAACGTTCCGGCTGAGAGGAACGCCAGCCCCACGAGCATAGCCAGACGGTTCAAGCGTCGTTCATGAAGTAAATAAAGCATAGCCATGTAGTTAACAATTCCCTCAAAAATACGCACTCAGCAAAGTTTTTTATAACCGCTGCCCCCCTTTCCGGCGTTACTTTCTGAGGAATGGAGCCATTTTTGCTCCGCGTACTGTTTATATGACCCGTGATCATGAATCGCTCGTATCTCTTTCTTGGAATTGTCCTACTTGCCACAAACTGTAAACTGCCGGGGGTATCGCCGAGTAGCACGGCTCAGTTTAGCTCCGACCCGGTTGCGGTGGGCATTCAACCCGGCCAAATTGACGAGGCATCGGGGATGGTGGATAGCCGAAGCATGCCGGGTAACCTTTGGGTGCATCAGGATAGCGGCAGCCCAACCGAGCTTTCACTCCTCGGCCACGACGGTAAAGTGAAAGGAAAGATGGCGGTCCCGAATGCGCAGAATATCGACTGGGAAGACATGAGCAGTGGCCCCGGTCCACAGAATAACCGCAACTACCTGTACATCGGCGATATTGGCGACAACAACGGTGAGCACCCCACGCGGGTCATTTATCGGTTTCCAGAGCCGGGGAGCCTGACCGAGCCCATTAGGCAGGTGGAACGCATCAACTACCGCTATCCCGATGGGCCGCGCGATGCGGAAGCTCTGTTTGTAGACCCGCAAACAAAGGATATTTACATTGTCTCGAAACGGGAGTCGCGGGTGCATCTGTACCGGCTCAAGTACCCTCAGGACATCAACGTGGTTACGGTAGCCGAAGCCCTGGGCGAAATTCCGATTTCGGTGGTGACGGGCGCGGGCATATCGAGCGACGGCACCGAAATTCTGCTCCGTACCTACACCAACATTCTGTATTACAAACGGAGCGAGGGGCAGTCGGTAGCCGATGCCCTGCAACGGCAAAACGGCCGGGCTCTCCCCTACCGGCTTGAGCCACAAGGCGAAGCCGTTTGCTTTGACCGGGAAAACAAAGGGTATTACACGCTGAGCGAGCGGTTCAACTCGCCGGCCGTATCACTGTTCTATTACGCACGAAAATGAAAACGGCGGCTGTGATTGGCGCCGGTATTGGGGGCATTGCGGCCTCTATCCGGCTGGCGGTCAAAGGGTATGAGGTCCATGTATTTGAAGCCAACGAGTACCCCGGCGGTAAGCTATCTACATTTGATGTCGAGGGAACCTCAGGCACGTACCGCTTCGACGCGGGCCCGTCTTTGTTTACCCTGCCCCATTTGGTCGAAGAGCTGTTCCGGCTCGCGGGGGAGAACCCCGCCGACCATTTTGAGTACCTCCGCCTGCCCGAAATCTGTCGGTATTTCTGGGACGACGGCACCCGGCTGACGGCTTGGGCCGATACCGATGCGTTTGCGCAGGAAGTAGAAACCAAACTGGGCGAACCGGCCCATCGGGTCACCGATTTCCTGAAAGACAGCGCCTTTAAATACGAGGTTACCGACGGGTTGTTCCTGCACGATTCGCTGCATAAGGCCGGCACGTGGCTCAACCGCAAGGCACTGCGCGGTTACCTCAACCTGCCCCGGCTGGGGGTATTTGGCACCATGAACGGCGCGAACAAGCGGGCTTTTGAGCATCCGAAACTCGTGCAGCTGTTTAACCGCTATGCGACCTACAACGGCTCAGACCCGTATCAGACTCCGGCTCTGCTCAACATCATTCCGCATCTGGAGTACAACATCGGGGCTTTTTTCCCGAAACAGGGGATGGTAAGTATCACCAACTCGCTCGTGAAGCTGGCCGAACGGCAGGGTGTACACTTTCATTTCAGCACACCGGTTGAGGAAATTGCGGTCGAGAACGGCCGGGCGATTGGGGTTAAAATAGGTAGAGGAGGAAAGGGAGAAGAGGGAGAAGGCCGCAAAGTTACACCCCTTTCGTCCCCTTCCTCCCTTTTGCCCTTCTCCCGCATCGTCTCCAACATGGACGTGACGCCCACCTACCGGCGACTTATGCCTACCCAACCTGCCCCCGAACGGACGTTGCGGCAACCCCGCTCGTCGTCGGGCCTGATTTTTTACTGGGGTATCCGACGGACATTTCCGGAGCTGGACATGCACAACATTTTCTTCTCCAACGATTACCGTACCGAGTTCGATTACCTCTTCAACAAACGCGACCGGCTTTACGAGGACCCGACGGTGTACGTCAATATTACCTCAAAAAACAAGCCCGACGATGCCCCACCGGGTTGCGAAAACTGGTTTATTCTGCTCAACGCCCCCGCCAATGAAGGGCAAGACTGGGACACTATCATCGCCCAAACCCGGCAAGACGTAATTCGGAAATTGAGCCATAATCTTGGGGTTGACGTAGGGGCGCTGATCGAGTGCGAGGCTATTCTGGACCCGCGCACCATCGAAGCCCGAACTTCGTCGGCACAGGGCGCCCTGTACGGCACCGCGTCGAACAACCGGTTTGCGGCTTTCCTGCGGCACCCCAACTTTTCGAGCCGGATCGACAACCTGTACTTTGTGGGCGGTAGCGTACATCCGGGCGGAGGTATTCCGCTCTGCCTGCTCTCGGCCAAAATCGCGACGGAATTGTGAGCAACAAACAGGGGACAATAAACCGTTGATAATGAGACGGGCATGGAACGTAACCGGTCTTATTTGGTGGCTACTTCCTGTTTCACGAGAACGACCTGTAGTTTATCATGCCTTGCCACTTTTCGCCGGAAATCGACCCACTCGACATAAGCCGAAGCCGGATGACGCCCCCGCCGAATCGTGATCCGACGCATGTACAACAGCCGACCATCTTTCAAACTGACCTGAGCCGCGTAATCGCCAAATTTTGCGTTCAGGCTGACCGGCGCGGGTATGAATTCGGGCGTGTACGAGGCCGGGAGCTGGTAGCTTACGGTATCGGTATCCTGCCAATCCCAGTTAGCATCGAGGTCCAGCTCGAACTGCCGGGGGGCCGACGCCGGTGTAACCGGATCGAGTACCGACATTAGGTTGAGTGGCAAAAACAAACGCGTTCCGCTTGGTATAGCCCATTTTCGAACCGATAGTGTCAGATTCTCCGCTACGGCCGGAATCGGGGTGCGGTGTTCGGTCAGCGAAAATTTGGTCAGTTCATAATTAGGGATCCCAATGCGCTCCAGCAACCAGGTACGCTGCTCGGTTTGGCTCTTGCTGACCAACGCCTGAGCACGGCTCTCCTGCTGAATACCGGTGTACAGGTTACGGGCCTCGGCGGTGGCGTTGCCGTCGGCAGTCAGCACCACATCAATACGCCGAACCTGCCGGTTATCGGTGGGCTTGTACTGCCGGGTTTGGGTCAGTTTGCCCCCATCGGGCGTAATGAGCAGCACATGCCGATTTCCCGTAAATGTACCGTTGTAGCCCATCACTCCGCTTTGGTCAGTACATTCGAGGTAAAGCGTATCCCGATTATTGGGTACACACAGAATTACGTGATTGAACTGAAAGCTGGGAAAATCGGTGCGGATGTCGGGGGCACCATTGCCGGCCCGAACCAGCGCGTCAATTGCCTGAATACCAGCCGCTTTGAGCAACGCTCTGGTGTAGTTGGTCAAGGCTTTACAGTCGCCATATTGGGTATCAGCTACTTTACCGGCCTCAATGGTTTGCCAGCCACCGATACCCAACTGTACGCTTACGTAGCGCGTAGTTTGCTGCACCAGCTCGTACACTTTTTTGATCTTACCCAACGCGGTTGGTTCGTTGGCGGTGAGTTGCACAACCCGTTGACGGAGGGTCTCGGGAATTTGGTCACGATCACGGTTGAGGAGGTAGTAGAACCGCCCCAGGTCACCCCAGGACAGAATTGTACCGGTGTATCCCTGCACTTCGAAAGTTGTTGGGGCGGTGTACACTGTGGGTAATAGCTCTGAGGTAGGCGGGGCCATAGGCTCTGGTTTCAGAGCAGACTGGTTCTGAATCGTCCAGCGATACACCGTCTGCTGGCTACCCGCTACGCGCTCAACCGGCGTTTTCATATTCACCTCCTTATAACGCAGCGGCATGTTGGCCTGCATGGCTACGCTCAACGTTGCCTTCTCCACCGATACGTTTTCGTCGGGCTGCGGTGTCCAGGTAGGGTAAAACATCAGGTTGCGCTCCGTAGTCTCGTACACAAACTCAACCGTGTACGGGTAAGAGGGCTGACGCGGAAAAACAGCTTGTTTCAGTCGGTTATCGGTCAAAAAGCTAACGCCATCATAGGCACTCAGGTCGTCAATATCAGCTTTCTTGAGCTTTTTGATCAAATTGCCGTCGGCACTATACAAAGCCCCCCAGATATCGTCGATGCGCGACAGTTTATCGTAGCGTACCACCAGTTGCGCCTGATCGTCGCCCTTGGCGTCGAGTACGGTCACCACGGTTCGAACCCGGTGGGTAGCTTCACCGGGCGATTTAACCGTGAATACCGTTTCGTGCCGTCGGATTACCGCATGGGCGTCTGTGAGCAGCGGAGCCGGGATAACCGACGCCCGGTACTCGTCCTGAGCCACTCCCAGCGTCGGGAGCGTCAACAGCCATAGTAGCAGTTTTTTCATATCTATTTTTTAGCTACTTCGCCCCGCTTCAGCACCACGCGTTCGGCGTGTTTGGTCACGATCAACGCAAACAATTCCCGCAAAGCCCCGTACTCTTCGGCATTGTAGATCGGCTTACGCAGCGACACCCGGCTCACCACCTGTAGCTGATTACCCGTGTGCGAAACCTGATACGAAAACCGGCCGGCTTTATCAGGCAGGCTAATGACGGCGGCTTTGGGTAGTTCTTCAACCACAAATCCCTGTGGCAGCGTGTACGTTGCCATGAACGCTTCTTCAATGGGCGCGCCAAAGTCGACCGGGTAGAGCCGTGTTTTTTCTTTGAACGGATTTTGTGTGCGCCCCTCGGTCAGCATGGGGTTCAGATAGATACGGTCACCAGCTTCGGTGTACGCATCAGCAATAACCAGCGTGTGATTGGTTTCAAACGCGGCAGCCGGGTTGCTAACGCCCGTAATTTCGGAGGCTGAGAGTTGCCAGTTGGGCCGCTTTTTTTGAATCTGCTCTAGGTATTTTGCTTCACCTTCTGTCTGATAAACCGACCGGGCACTCCAGCCGCTATAACCGCCCCGCGAGTGTTTTAATGTCCCCTTGACCTCGCCATCGTCGGCTATGGTAAACTGGCCTGATGTTAGCTCGGTGTCTCGCTCGGTGGGCAACAACGATACAAACCGGCTCTTTTGATCGGGGGCAACCAGCCGCCCTGTTTGGTTGAGACAGCGCGTGGGTAGCATACCCATCTTGATAAAGGGATCGGTGGCGTCGAGCAGAATCTCCTGCCCGTTGGTATTTACATGGGCCACTACATAGTCAAACTGACGCAAGAGGGCATATTCCTCCATCATCCGCCCGTGCGAACGAGTACTCAGAATAACCGGGTTCACGTCGAAATCGAGCTCACGCAACAGGGAAATCAACAATAAGTTAATATCGCCCGCGTCGCCTTTTTTCGCTTCAAATATCTTCTTGGCGTTGTTGCACGAGTAGCTGTTAGTCCCGTCCCATTTTATCGACTTCCGTACATAATCGTACGCAGCCGACAACCGGGCGAGGGAGTCGGTGGGGTTTTGCGAACGAATCAACGTAGCAACATCGCGTAGAAAAGGGGCTTTCTTGATTTGGTTCCCAAACCAATCTGCCGCCAGGAGGGTCTTGTCCGTGGTTTGCCAGCTAACGGTAAAATCCTTAATCAGCCCATTCGGAATCTGCACTTTAGCCAGCTCAAACTCAACTTTCGACGTATAATCCTCTGGCGTCGTAATGTACTCCTCACTTTTAAAGGCCGGCACATTGGCCATTGCAAAATGATACACAATTGCGCGAGTATCTGGGACGCCGGGCAGCAAGTTCATCGACACTGAGCTTTGTTTTTGCTCGGTCAGCCCCAAGTAGCCCCCCATTATGATTTTGTAATAAAAATAGTCGGGTATTGTAATGTTGAATTCGCTCCACCGAACCGGAATTTTTTCCTGAAACACCCAATTCCGGGGGTTATACGCCACATTAAACGGTGTTTGTACCACGTACCGGTACTCAATGATAGAGCCTTCGCGCACGTTGGGCAGGGTGAATTTTTCGAGCACAATTTTATCACTCACGCGCTCACTTGCGATGCCCGCACGGGTAAGCTTGTCGGTGGTTACTTCCTGCCCGTTGAGGTTGTACGTATAGCCATCTATACCCACCATCTGTTCACGTTCGGCCCCCTCACCTTTCAACATGGGTACCTCAACCGTGCCCCGGTCCAATGCCGATTTTTTCAAGATTCTGATACGTCGGTGCCGGGTAAGCTCCATTATAAAGGCGTTGTTCCGCAAATCGAACCGGACATTACCGTAATCATACAGAACCTCAGCCTCGGCAGTGGAGTCGAGCCCGGTAGCTGCGGGGGTAAAGTCGGCCGCTGTAGCCCGACCTAACTTAACCGTCGGTGCCTGAGTGGGTGTCGTTTGTGCCAGGGAGGTCTTGGTACCAAGAAAGCAGGTACTCAGCAGGGTCATTACCCATACCAGTTTATAAAGGTGGGCGTTCATTTTGTGTTGATATAGTTTAGTTCGAAATATAAGGAAAGTATAATTTGAGGTACAAATGGAGCAAAAAATAAATTGAATTATGGACAACGTAATCCATAAACATGTATCAGCTTGTGCCAAAAGCTCCATGTCCTTACGGCATCAACCCCATACCCAGACCCTAATTCAGTCAATGCGGTAACCGTGGCCCGTTTGTGCGTACTTTTGTCGAATCCCACCACAAACCACCCCTTGCTGGTCATCGATACCTATTGGTTGTTCCCTGTTACCTGTTCGTTGTTCGCTGAATGGATTCCTCGTATTTAATCATTGGGCTGAGCTTATCCGTACTGATTTCGTACGCTTTTGACCTGTTGAGTAGCCGCTTCAAGATGCCTTCGGTCATTTTGCTGCTGGCTCTGGGTATGCTCACCCGGCAGGTTACCGAGTACCTTGGCGTACAGATTCCGTATGTGGCCCCTACCCTCTCCACACTCGGCACATTGGGGCTCATCCTCATTGTGCTCGAAGGGGGTCTCGACATCGAAATCCAGTCGGCTCAGTTCGGATTACTCCGCCGAACAGCCCTCACGGCTCTCAGTTCGCTTGTTTTTACCACCCTGCTGCTGGCAGGGATGCTGTTCCTTTTGCTCGAAGAAACGTTTTACCGGTGCCTCATCAACGCCCTGCCGTTTGCGGTTATCAGCCGAACGGTAGCCGTGCCGGGCGCTCAGAATCTATCGGAGCAACAACGCGAATTTGCCCTCTACGAAGCCACTTTTTCCGACATCATGGGGGTTATGCTATTCAACTTCGTGTTGCTGGCCCAATCGTCGTCGGTGTTGGGGGCTACCCTCGTTTTTGCCCGCGATACGCTGCTGATTTCGCTCGTTTCGATCCTTTGCTGCCTGGGTCTGCTGTACCTCATCAGCCGGATCAGCCACACGGTCAAATTTCTGCCCATCATATCGGTGCTACTGCTGGTGTACGCTATTGCGCAGATTTACCAGATGTCGTCGTTGCTGATTATCCTCGTTTTTGGGCTCTTCCTGAACAATACCGAGCTGTTTATCCGGGGGCGGCTCGATCAGATTTTCAAGAACGATCTATTTGAAAAAGAGCTCGATCAGCTCAAAAACCTCACAGCCGAAGGGGGCTTTGTAATCCGTACCTTTTTCTTTCTCCTGTTTGGCTACGCGGCTAACCTGAGCACCCTCATCGACCTCGACGCCATCATTGTCAGTATTCTGTTTGTGGGCACTATTCTGGGCGTCAGGTATGTATCGCTGCGGGTAGCGCTGGATGGGCCGCTGAAACCCCTACTCTGGGTAGCTCCGCGCGGTTTGGTAACGATTCTGCTGTACCTGAATATCCCCGAACCGCTCCGACTCACGGGCTTCCGGGAGGGCGTGCTGATGCTGACCGTAGTGTTGTCGGCACTGGTCATGATGGCCGGGCTGATTGGCCACAAACCGACCACAACCGAGTAATTGGGGGCGGTACAATAGACATTTTCGTATCATTGTGGTTCTAACGAAAGACCCGGCTCAAGCCCGTCGGGTTCATGACAACGCAGAACCAATCCATGAGTAAAACGACCACCCCAAAAAAGCCGAGCAAGTCTAAAGCCACCCAAACCCCCACCGTCGACCTTTCGCTGGCCGACGTGTACGGGCAGGTCCGTGTGGTGATTGAACGTGTTAGCCCCGAGCTCGATGGAGGCCGCTTCCCGATCAAAGCCATTCCCGGCGACACCATTCAGGTAGAAGCCGATATTTTTGCCGATGGGCACGATTACGTGTCGGCCCGACTGTTGTACCGCGCCCCGCACGAAAAGCACTGGCAGGAAACCCCCATGCACAAACTCGAAAACGACCGCTGGGCGGGCGCCTTTTCGGTAGAGCAGGTAGGCCGGTATCAGTACACGCTCGAAGCCTGGGTCGATCATATTGGCTCATGGCAGCATGAGCTGGACCTGAAAGTGCGCGACGGCCAACGGGTCACGAGCGAACTGCTGGCCGGGGCAACCCTGGCCGAGGGCATGGCGCACCGCGCAGGGAGTCAGGTTGGTAACGCCCACGATCAGACCGAACTGTACCGGATTGCCGAGCTGTTTCGCAATCCCGATGCCTACGACGAAGCCGTGCAGGTGGCGCTGGGCGATGCCTTTCATCAGCTGGCCGAGCAGTACCCCGAGCGGCAGCACCCGGCCCGCTACAGCCGCGAGCTGGGCGTTGAGGTCGACCGGGCGCGGGCGGGTTTCAGCACCTGGTACTGCCTGTTTCCGCGTTCGGCCTCAATGACCGAGGGCAAGCATGGCACCTTCCGCGATGTGGAACGGCTCCTGCCCCGGATTGCGGGCATGGGTTTCGATGTGCTGTACCTGCCCCCCATTCACCCAATTGGGACGGCCCACCGCAAGGGCAAAAACAACTCGGTAACCTGCCTGCCCGGCGAGCCGGGTGTGCCGTACGGTATTGGCTCTGCTGAGGGCGGGCACGACGCCATACACCCCGAACTGGGCACGGTTGAGGACTTTAAGCACCTGATTGCCATTGCCCGCAATTACGATATGGAAGTAGCTATGGACCTGGCCATTCAGTGCTCGCCCGACCACCCCTGGGCTACCGAGCATCCCGAATGGTTCAAAAAACGGCCCGATGGCTCGATTCAATACGCCGAAAACCCGCCCAAAAAGTATCAGGATATTTACCCGGTCTGGTTCGAAACCGAAGACTGGCGTAACCTCTGGGTCGAAATGAAGCGGGTGCTGTTGCTTTGGGCCTCGTGGGGGGTTCGGATTGTGCGGGTCGATAATCCGCACACCAAGCCGTTTGCGTTTTGGGAATGGGTAATTGCCGAGGTGAAGAAAGAGTTTCCCGATATGATTTTCCTGTCGGAGGCCTTTACGCGGCCCAAAGTGATGCAGCAGCTGGCCAAGCGAGGCTTTGCGCACTCGTACACGTACTACACCTGGCGCAACTCCAAAACCGAGCTGATGGAATACATGACCGAGCTGACCGCTACCAATGGTCAACCCGATGCCATGCGCTACTATTTCCGGCCTAATTTCTGGCCGACTACACACGACATTAACCCCTACATTCTGCAATCAGGACACGAGCCGCAGTTCCTGATCCGGTATTTTCTGGCCGCTACCCTTTCGAGCAATTACGGCATCTACGGGCCCTCGTTCGAGCTGATGGAACACGTACCCAATGCCGGCAAAGAGGAGTTCCTGAACTCAGAGAAATACGAAATAAA
This sequence comes from Rudanella lutea DSM 19387, assembly GCF_000383955.1. Lineage (NCBI taxonomy): Bacteria > Pseudomonadati > Bacteroidota > Cytophagia > Cytophagales > Cytophagaceae > Rudanella > Rudanella lutea. The sequence continues at coordinate 1,329,095 of NZ_KB913013.1, forward strand.
GCACTGGGACTGGGACCGTACCAATAAACTGACGTACCTGATTACGCTCACCAACCGGATTCGGCGCGAAAACCCGGCCTTGCAACAGACCAATAACCTGACGTTTTGCCGCATCGACGACGACCACATCATGGCGTACCTCAAAACAGCCGGCGACAACCGACTGCTGACGATCGTCAATCTGGATGCCTACAACCGGCGGGCGGGCATGGTGCAGGTGCCGATCTGGCAGTTGGGTATCGACGGCAATACGACCTACGTGGTACACGACCTGCTCACCGGTGCGCGTTACAATTGGAAAGGCGAATGGAATTACGTTGAACTCGATCCGTACATGCTGCCCATGCACCTGTTCCGGATTGAATTGTAAACATGACGAGTTAGCCGAGCCAATAGGTTAACTTTCCTTCTTTTATGCTCCAAACCCAACTTTCCTGGTCTGCTCTTGCTGCTGACGTCCCTTTCTGGTCCGCGTTGGCCCGCGATGTACTGCCAGCCTACGTGAATACCTGCCGCTGGTTTGCCGGCAAAGCCCGCACCCAAACGGGCTTTGCCGTAACCTCGGTGCATACCTTCCCAACGGCCCACCAACCGGCTTATCTGCTCGTGGTAGAGGCTACCTACGCCGAGGGCGAATCAGAGCGGTACCTCTTACCGGTAACTTTGCTGACAACGAACGACCCGACCCAGGTACCCGACAAAGGCAAAATCAGCCCGTTGGTCTGCGCCGATCAGGAGGGCACGCTTATCGACGCTATTTACCACGCCGACTTCCGCACGGCACTCTTTGAAGCTATTCGGCAAAACACCGAACTACTACAACCAGACGGTCGTCTGACGGCCGTGCGGGGCCGGGGCCTCTCCCCCGACGACACCCATCCCGCCAGCCGGGTACTGCCCGTCGACTCGAGCAACTCGGCGATGGTGTTCGGGGCTCCCATGCAGGAAACGTACTTCCTGAAACTCTACCGGAAACTGTTTGCCGAAACCAACCCTGAGGTCGAAATGGTGGCGTTTCTGACCGAAGAAGGTGGTTTTGAACATATTCCGGCTTTCTGCGGAACGCTCGTCTGGCATCCGTCGGCCGGTGCACCCATTACGCTGGGCATGATGCAGCGAATGGTGCAAAACGATAAGGATTCGTGGATGCAAACCGGCGATTACCTGAACGACTTTTTGTACGCCGTGCCCAACCGGCTGTTCACCATCAAAGAAGACGTTTTTGACAAGGTTGAACTACTGGGCAAACGAACCGGGCAGATGCACTGCGCCCTGTACCAGCCCCGTACCACCAACCCAGCCTTTTCGCCGGAGCCCTTCACCGACGAGTACCGGCAGTTTTTGATTGGCCGGTTTGCTGACCTGCTCGACCGCCGGTACGCGCTACTCATCGACAACTACACCCGGCTCGACTTGCCGGCGCAGCGGCTGGCGTGGGTATTTATGGAGGCCAAAGAAATGATCGATGCCTTTGTGGAAGAGTTTCGGACGCGCCCGCTCGACTCCCTGCGCATCCGAATCCACGGTGATTATCACTTAGGGCAGGTACTGGCCACCCCCGACGACTTTGTGATGATTGACTTTGAGGGCGAACCCGAAAGCACCATCACCGACCGTAAAATAAAGCATTCGCCCCTCAAAGATGTGGCCGGTATGATTCGGTCGTACCACTACGCGGTATCGGCTAAGTTGTTCAATGCGGCCGAAACGCAGGGTATCTCGCCCGAGCACCTGCAACGTGTGTCGGACCGCTGGTTTTACCTCATCCGCGACACGTACCTGGATGCCTACCTGAGCGAGTTTGGCAGCCCCCACCCGTTGTTCAAAAACAACAACGAGATCAACTTTTTGCTGCTGGTGTACCTGCTCGAAAAAGCAGTGTATGAACTGGGGTACGAAATCAGCTACCGACCCGACTGGGTGAAGATTCCGCTCAAAGGCATTATCGATGTCGTGCGCGAAATCGAGAAGATTCGCATCAGCGATCAGGGCCACCGCGAAGAGGTACCCATGCTGCAAACCAAGTTGCTCAATGGGTAAACGCTACGGCTTAGTACACAAAAAGCCCCGGCTGACATCAGCCGGGGCTTTTTGTATAGTAGGGTTTTTAGTTTTTTGTTTATCGTTTCTGGTCGTAGAAGCCGGAACGTTGGCCGCCAGAAACGATAAACTAAAAACCAAGAACTATAAACCCTTTTACAACGCAGCCTGTAGCTTTTGCTCCAGAACCGCCTTGGGAACAGCACCGATAACTTTATCGACCAGCTGACCGTTCTTGAAAACCATCAGGGTCGGGATGCTCCGAATACCGAACTGCATCGGCACCTGAGCGTTCTGATCTACGTCCATTTTGGCCACAACAGCCTTGCCTTCAAACTCGTCGGCGAGTTGCTCAACCAGTGGCCCGATCATCTTACAAGGCCCGCACCACTCAGCCCAGAAGTCTACCAATACGGGTTTATCAGAATTAATGAGTTCGTTGAAATTTGCGTCAGTTGCTTCAAAGGCGCGAGATCCTGCTGCCATGACAATGATTGTTTATTGTTGTTCTTGACTAATTCAAGAGCATAAACCCGAACTACCCTATTAAGTTCCATTGGTTACCGAGAGCCGGTTTGCCATCCTTTCAGGGGCACAAACTACCCGACCCGGTCAGTCCTGAACTTGTCGGGCGCACAGACAATGCGCGCAACTTTATGTTATTTTGCGTACTCATTCAACCTGAAGTACATGCCAATCAGCGCATTCTTATTTGATTTAGACGGAGTTATTGTCGATACGGCCGTTTTTCATTATCAGGCCTGGCGCCGAATGGCCAACGAACTGGGGTTCGACATTTCGCATGAATTCAACGAAACCCTCAAAGGCGTGAGCCGCATGGACTCGCTCGATCTGATTCTGGCGCATGGCGGGGTGACCCTCTCCGACGACCGGAAACTCGAACTCGCTACCCAGAAAAACGACTGGTACCTCGAACTGGTCAGCCGCATGACGCCTGATGAGATTCTGCCGGGTGTCGCGGGCTTTTTTCACCAGGTAAAACACGCCCAACCACCCTTGAAAACGGCCCTCGGCTCGGTTAGCAAAAACGCCCGGCTTATTCTGGAACGCATCCACATGATCGACGACTTCGACGCAATCATCGACGGCACCAAAATCACTCGCGGCAAACCCGACCCCGAGGTGTTTTTGAACGGGGCCGCCGAATTAGGCGCTACACCAGCCGAATGCGTGGTGTTTGAAGACGCCGTGGCTGGGATTGAAGCGGCCAAACGTGCGGGTATGTTTGCCGTGGGTATTGGTTCACCCGACGTACTGACCGAGGCCGACCTGGTGGTACCCTCACTCGAACACCTCACCGTTGTCGAACTACTCGCGGCCGTCCAACGGGCGCAGGGGCTGGGATATTGAGTGATTGAGTGATTTATACCCCATCTGTGTCATGCAAAAGCTCACCACTGCTACCGACCTGCAAGCCCGGCTAACCCACGTTCTCGACACCGTCGAGCGGGAGTTCAGGCCGCTGACCGATGCCCAACTGCGAACCAAACCCGCCAACGGGGGCTGGAGCATCATTGAATGCCTGCAACACCTGAACCTAGCCGAGCGGTTTTACATCCGGCAGCTTCAGCACAAGGTAGATCAGTTGGGGCTGGTGCAACACATGCCAACCGATCAGACACTCGAATCGGATTGGATTGGCCGGTTGATGATCAAGGTTGTTGACCCTAAGAATACCCGAAAAGTACCGGCTCCGGGCGTCATTAAACCCCGCACTGCTGCCGACCTCGACGTAGGGCCGGTGCTGAATCAGTTTGTCGAATTGCAAACGTTACTGAACAGCCTGCTCGACAAAGCGACTTATTTAGACTGGAACCGCGAAAAAGTACCCACTCTGCTGGGCAACTGGCTCAAAATGAGACTGGGCGACGCCATTCAGATGCTGGTACTCCATACCGAACGGCACATGGCGCAGGCCCTGCGGGTGAAAGAAGGTTTACCGTATTGAGGCCTGTTTAGGCATTTACACTATGAAAAATTACATATCCCACGACCCCTGGAACATTGTTGAAGAGGGGTTTCACCGCGAGTACAACGAAATCACCGAAAGCCTCATGAGTCTCGGCAACGGCCGTATGGGCGGACGGGGCAATTTTGAAGAGAAATTTTCGGGCAAAACCCTGCAAGGCAACTACGTAGCCGGGGTGTATTATCCCGACAAAACCCGGGTAGGTTGGTGGAAAAACGGCTACCCTGAGTATTTTGCCAAGGTGCTCAATGCCACCAACTGGATTGGTATCGACATTGATATTGAGTACGAATCGCTCGATCTGAACACCTGCGAGGTGCGCGACTTCCGGCGGGTGCTCAATATGCAGGAAGGCTACCTCGAACGGTCGTTTGTGGCCGTATTCAAGAGCGGCAAAGAGTTGAAAGTGGTGAGTAAACGATTCTGCTCCATCGTCGACGACGAAGCCGGGGCCATTCGGTACGCCATTACCCCGCTCAACTTCGACGCTAAAATTACCATCACCCCTTACCTCGACGGGGCCATTCGGAACAAAGACGCCAACTACGACGAGACGTTCTGGGACGAAGTACGCAAAGAAACCGGCTACGGTGAGGCATACATTGAACTCCGCACCCGTAAAACTGGCTTCCACGTCGTAACCGGTATGTGCGTTGAGATTGAGCAGGATGGCGTTCGGATCGATTACCAGTCGCAACCGATCAAGTACGAAAAATACGTTGCCAACCGAATCACGCTCGACTGTCGGCAGGAGCAGGAGACAGCTATCTACAAGTACGGCGTAAACCTGTCATCACTCAACTACGATTCCGACGAGCTGCTTCAGGAGGCCCGCCTGTACATGCAGCGAGTGACCCGCAAGGGCTACGAAAAGATGCTCTTCGAGCAGAAGCAAGCCTGGGCAGACAAGTGGAAAATGAACGACATCACCATCGACGGTGATGACCGCACGGTGGCCGCTCAGCAGGGCATCCGGTTCAATATTTTCCAGCTCAACCAAACCTATACCGGCGAAGACGAGCGGCTCAACATTGGCCCCAAAGGCTTTACGGGCGAGAAGTACGGCGGATCGACCTACTGGGATACCGAAGCCTACTGCCTGCCGTTTTACCTGGCTACCGCTGACCAGAAAGTAGCCCGTAACCTGCTCGTGTACCGGTATAAGCAGCTCGGCAAAGCCATCGAAAACGCGCAGAAACTGGGCTTCAAGGCCGGGGCAGCTTTGTACCCCATGGTGACCATGAACGGCGAGGAGTGCCACAACGAATGGGAAATTACGTTTGAGGAGATTCACCGCAACGGGGCCATTGCGTTTGCCATTTACGACTACGTGCGGTACACCGGCGACGAAGCGTATCTGGTCGAGTACGGGCTCGAAGTGCTTATTGCCATCAGCCGGTTCTGGAGTCAGCGGGTCAACTGGTCGGAGGCTAAGCAGCAGTACGTGATGCTGGGCGTTACCGGCCCCAACGAGTACGAAAACAACGTTAACAACAACTGGTACACCAACTACATTGCCGCCTGGACCCTCCGGTACACGATGGAGGTAGTTGAAAAGGTGAAAGCCCTTAGCCCCGACAGGTACGCCGAGCTATGCGACCGGATTCATTTTCAGGAAGAAAAGGAGGTTGAGAAGGCGTCGCACATTGTGGCTCATATGCACTACCCGTACGACGAAACCCGGCAGGTATTCTTGCAGCAGAGCGATTTTCTGGACAAAGAACTCCTGTCCGTTTCCGACATTCCGAAGGGGCAGCGGCCACTCAATCAGCATTGGTCGTGGGATCGGATTCTGCGCTCGTGCTTTATCAAACAGGCCGACGTATTGCAGGGACTTTACTTCTTCGAAGACGAGTTTGACCACAGCACCATTGCCCGCAACTTCGACTTCTACGAGCCCATGACCGTACATGAGTCGTCGCTGTCGCCCTGTGTGCACTCAGTGCTGGCCTCACTGCTGGGCAAAAAAGAGAAAGCCTATGAGATGTACTTGCGCACAGCCCGTCTCGACCTCGACGACTACAACAACGATACCGAAGATGGCCTCCACATCACCTCGATGGCGGGCACCTGGCTAGCGGTGGTAAAAGGCTTTGGCGGCATGCGGGTCGAACAAACCGAATCGGCCGATTATGGGCTCCGGCTCAGCCCGTACTGCCCCGAGGGCTGGCAGAAACTGGCGTTTAAAATCCGGTTCCGGGGCAACCTGCTCCAGGTAACAACCACTCAACAAACGGTAACGGTCGAGAACTTTTCGGCCCAACCGGTTACGCTGTTTGTGTACGGCGCGCCCGTAACGGTTGCCGGTGCCAGTAGCCAAACGGTTGGGGTAAAAACCGATGCGAGCCGGGTATAACCCTTTGGTTCAATACAATGTGTTGGTAAATGGGGTTGGTGATAGCGATGACATCTTGTTTAGAAAGATGTCATCGCTATCACCAACCCCATTTCAGTTTAAAATCCGATTAAAACATTAATTTTCGACTACTTTTTCGTAACCGGTAAACCTAAAACAACACACCCCAATACATTAATAATCAGATATATAACCCTACACAAAATCACTTTGTAACTCATCGGTACAATTGCAGCATTTTGTCAATCACTAGTCTACTAACTTAGAGGTTGACACAGAGCCACTGACCCTATAATTTGGATTCTAAATTGCCCAGCCTGGTCTCATAGGGAGATCAGTTTATTGGGTAAGAAACCATTCATCATGAAAAAAGGTACCATAACTACCCTCCTCCTTTTCGTTCTATCCGCGTTTCAGTTTGTGAGTGCCCAGCGTTGGCAGCAGGTCGGCAATGCCGGCGACTGGGAAAATACCATCGATGTAGTGGCCATGAACGGCTCACTGTTCAGCATCGAGAAAGACGGCACCCTATTCCAGACCGACAAGCAGGGCAACTACCGCCAGCTGGGCGCCAAAGGTGAGTTCAACAATGTCGATATCCTGGTTGCCATGGACGGCGAAATCTGGACTGTTGAAGATGGCTCTCTGTACCGTACCAACCCCAACACCGTATCGTGGAAGCAGGTAGGCCCCACCGGCGAGTGGAAAAACACCGAAGCCATGGTGTCTATGGGCGGTAAACTGTACAGCATCGAAACCAACGGTACCCTGTACGAAACCTCGAAAAATGGTGCTTGGCAGCAGATTGGCGCGCGCGGTGAATTTGGTGACGCCACCATGCTCGAAGCCATGGGTGGTTACCTCTGGACGGTTGAAAATGGTACCCTGTACCGCACCAGCATGCGTACGCTGCGCTGGGAGCAGGTTGGCAAGCAAGGTGACTGGGAAAATACGGTGGCTATGGTTGGTGACAACGGCATTCTGTGGAGTGTAGAAGCCGATGGCACGCTGTTCAAAACCGATACAAACGGCAACTACGAGCAGGTAGGTGAGCGTGGCTTGCTCAAAGAAGTAACCATGATTGTGGCACTCGACGGCTACCTGTACGTGGTTGAAAACGGCACCCTCTACCGCACCCGCGGCTAAATAAACAAATCCCGATAGACTCACTGTCGGCCTGTATTCCCAAGTGGAAGGTACACTGCCGAGAGAGTCTATCAGGGTTTGTGCCAGACCGTTCTGTAAAGCCGCTCTAACCGGGGCGGCATTTTTATTGTTGTGTCATTCTGGGTAGTATTGCCCTGTAAAAAGCAGTATTTTTCTAAACTCTCTTTTCTATGCGTTGGCTGGGAGGTCGTGAAAGCGACAATGTAGAAGACCGCCGTGGATCGGGCGGCAGCGGAGGCCTGGTAATCGGCGGAGGTATTGGCAGTCTGGTGATTGCCCTGATCGTGTACCTGCTCGGGGGCGACCCATCGCAGATTATTGGCCAATCCGACAACAGTTATCAGAGTCCGTCTATGCCCGGTGCGCAGGCCCCGGCTAGTCCGCAACCCGACGATCAGGCGGCCAAGTTCACGCGGGTCGTACTGGGATCAACCGAAGACGTCTGGACCAAACTATTAGCGCAGGAAGGGCAACAGTACCGTCCGCCCACCCTCGTGCTGTTTCGCAACCGCACCCAGTCGGGCTGCGGTACGGCTACATCGGCCTCGGGGCCGTTTTACTGCCCCGGCGACAAAAAACTGTATATCGACCTGTCGTTTTACGACGAACTCCGCGACCGGTTCAATGCACCGGGCGATTTTGCCATGGCGTACGTGATTGCGCACGAGGTGGGGCATTACCTGCAGGACGAACTCGGCATTATGGATAAAGTGTCGGCCGCTCAGCAACGGGTGGGCAAACGCCAGGCCAATCAGCTATCGGTTCGGCTGGAGTTACAGGCCGATTTTCTGGCGGGAGTATGGGCCCGAAATAACGGTATGATTGAGCCGGGCGATATTGAAGAAGCCTTACAAGCCGCCAACGCCATCGGCGACGACCGGATTCAGCGCGAGACCCAGGGCTACGTGGTGCCCGATGCGTTCACACACGGCACCTCGGCACAGCGGGTGTACTGGTTTAAGAAAGGCTACCAAACCGGCGATATTAACCAGGGCGATACCTTCAACAGCAACGAAGACGCCAACTTGCAGTAGACGCGATAAGTTGCGTCTATACACATAGCTACCTTGACAGGTATAAAGCAAAACGCTCCGACGGTGATCTAACCGTCGGAGCGTTTTGCTTTATGTATCCCCGCCAAGTGGGGCAGGTCGGTCATAAATACAGACGCAATATGTTGCGGCTCTACTTTTGTTTTTCCTGCTCCTTTTCGGCACGATTCAGACACCCAAACACATCGGTATTGAACGCGACAAAATGAACCCTTTTCTCTTCTGAAAAAATCTTGATGGTTGGCTGGGCTAGTGAGAATACACCCCGGCCTTTACTTGCTTCACTCGTCTTCATATCATACGGATTAAATTAGTAATCAGATAGTTACAAACTAAAACTATCTTCTTTCTATTCCTTTCTATAACAAGCAGAACCGCTAAATCGATTCCGGCATCCCTGTTTTATCTAATAACTCCTTCGGATGTCGCCATAAAAACGGGGATAATTCTACCTATTCCCGACTAAGTCCAGTATTTATTTAGGCTTTTATACAAACCAGCCCCAATGCGTAGCCTATAAAACCAATCGGAGAGGAAACATCTGGGTAAGCAGGCAGTTAAAAGAGACAGTACCATAACTAAATCACTCAACAATTATGAATGCAGAAGCCGGAAAAACCGCTTTGATTACGGGTGCCTCCAACGGCATCGGGCAGGAGTTAGCCAAACTGTTCGCCAAAGACGGGTACAACCTGGTGCTGATTGGCCGTAACGACGACAAACTCCAACAACTCGCCGAAGGCTTTGAACAGGATTACGGTGTTCAGACCACGGTAATCGCCAAAGACCTGTCGCGCGAAAACGTAGCCGAGGAAGTATATAACGAAGTGACGGGCCGCGGCCTCACCATCAACGTGCTCGTTAACGATGCCGCCGTGAGCACCTACGGCAAGTTTGCAACCGACACCGACTGGGAGCGCGAAAAAGCCCTCATTCACCTGAATGTGCTCACGCTGACGCACATGACCAAGCTCTTTCTGAAAGACATGGTGGCCCGCAACGAGGGTAAAATTCTGCAACTGGCCTCGCTGGTGGCCATTACGCCTTTCCCGCTGATGGCCGTGTATGCCGCCACGAAAGCCTACGTGTACAACTTCACGCAGTCGCTCAACAACGAACTGAAAGACACTAACGTGACCGTTACGGCCCTGCTGCCCAATGCTACGGACACGAATTTCTTCCGCGAGGCCGGCGCTCCCCAACTCAACGTCGAAGATCAGCTCGATGACCCGGCCGTAGTGGCCAAAGACGGGTACGACGCCCTGATGTCGGGTAAGCTGAAGGTGATTCCGGGCGGTGCCATGAACAAAGCCTACGAGGTAATGGCTTACACCATGCCGCAGGAAACACTGGCGGGTATGATGCGCCACTACAACACGCCCAAAGAGGAATCAGAACGGGAGAAAGAAAGCAACACCACGACTTCGGCCTGGGCGCTGGGTCTGGGCATCGCAGCTGCCGTAGTGGCCGGGGTGGCTTTGGTAACGGCTTATAACAACGCCGACGCCCTTACCCGTGCCCGCTACCGGTACAAGGCCACAAAACTCAAATACAAGGCCAACTCGGTGCTCGACGATGCCAAAGAGGCTTTGGCAGATAGCTGGGACAAAGTGAAACACAACGTGCAAAACGCCACCACAACCGCATGAAAACAAGCTCATTCTGGCGCATAGCGACGGCGGTGTTTGCGGTAGGCAGCATTATTTACACCACCACGTCGAGTAGCCGATCCCGGCGCACCAACCGGCAAGCCAATCCAAACGAAGAGCCCGAGTACGATGTACCGGTCGAATACCAGCAGGTGTTTGATAAAAACCTCATCGTACCAGCCGGGTGGGCATTTGGAGCGGTCTGGGGAACGGTGTACACAGGCCTGACGGCCTTGCTGGTGCATCAGGCCCTGCCCATGCAGACAAACAACCCGCGCTACCAGAAAGCCCTGCCGTGGTGGTGGAGTAGCTTTGCGCTCAACGCCGTTTTCGGGAAGTTTTTTGCGCAGTCGGACCGGGAGAGTGTAGTGATCTCAGACCTGACTACAAAGGCTAACCTGCCCTCGGCGCTTGCCCTGCATCACAGCCTTGAAATTGGCCGGACCGATGTGCCTACGCCGGAAAAATACCTTCGGATTCCGGTGAGCCTGTACAGCGGCTGGCTGACGGCCGCCACCGTGGTGGGTACTCCTGACACCTTGCTGACGCTGGGACTTTGGGAACGCGACAACGAGCGCGACATCCCACTGGCGGCCGGTATTCTGGGCGCAACGGGCGGGGCTGGGTACGCCATTGCCCGGCACCTCAACGACCCCTGGTTTATGGTGCCGTTCATTGCCGGTTTTGGCGGCATTGCCACCCGGCACTGGAACAAGCCCGGTAAGGAACTGCTGGCCTACACAGCGGCCGGTTTGGCGGCTGTCTATACCGGACTAGCCGCCTATTGGGTGCCCAAAGGGCAGTTTCGCCCCTATGAGCGAACCGTTCAGGATGCAGGCTACGAGGTCGTACTCGACGAAACCGATCTGAACGGGTCAATTTATTCGGGGCAGCAGCACGCGGCCGAGATTGCCCGCGAACGACTGGAACCCATCGAAGCCGAAGGGCTGGATTAAGGAATTAGACTGTAGAACAAGAAACGGCTGACGCGCAGGAGTTCCTGTGCGTCAGCCGTTTTTATAACACACACAAGTGAACGAACAATGCTTTACCCTGCTGGCTATCAACCCACTCAGTGCTCATTATTCATTGTTCATTATACATTTTACTTGTGCATTCCCTATCGTTTCACCTGCTGCCGTACGTACTCGACGCGGTAACCGGCGGGCACTTTCGGAATTAAGACAAAATTACCCCGCCCGTCGACAGGTGACCCGCGCTTACAGTACCGCTCGGTCACGGTGTACACAATTCGTTTGTCCACATCATCACGCTGTACATCGTACACGTAATAGCTGCCCGTATAGGTCCCAACGTTGACGGTCGACAGGCCGAGCACATCGTACTGACTGAAGTCGACGCTATCGAGCCGGGTAGCGCAGCAGTGGGTAAATACTCGTTTGTACTCGTCGGCCGTAGAAATCCGGATGCCAAACCGCCCCAAATCTTCTCCCTGCCGGGTATCGTAGGCCAGGTAGCCATCTGGAAACCGCTTATGAATCAAGCCCGTTGTCTGATCGGGCTCTTTCTCACACACGGAATCTTCGTCACAGGCAACAAGGCCTATCAGGAGCAGTAAAACGAGCTTTTTCATACAGCAATGATTCGTCGGTATCAGAAAGGGTTGGAACAGGGTAAAAATAAACAGTGAACAACGAACAGTGAACAACCAGCAACGAACAGGAAGATAAGCCATGCCTCTGTTCACTGTTCACTGTTCGTTGTTCACTGTTCGTTGTTCACTGTTGCCTCATAAGCCACTACGGTTTCAATACCACCTTGGTACAGTTATCTTCTTTATCGCGGAACATCTTATATGCCTCGCTTACCTGCGCGAGCGGCAACGTGTGCGTGATGATGTCGTCGAGCACTACCCGGCCGCTTTCAACATACCCAATCAGTTCATCAATGTATGTTTGAGCGGGGGCCTGCCCAAACCGGAGCGTTAGCCCCTTATCGAACATCCGGTGAACGGGGAAATTATCATAGGGGCTACCATAGGCCCCCACTACCGGCACGATGCCGCCCCGCTTCACGGCCTGCATGCACAGATCGATGACCTTATCAGTACCGGGTTGCAGCTTGATTACCGACCTGATTTTCTCCAGAAACGACCGCTCGGCTTCGGCCCCAACGGCATCCACACACACATCGGCTCCGTAGCCGCCCGTCATGTCGTAAATAGCCTGCACCACGTCTACATCGTGCGGGTTCAGCGTTTCGACCTTGTTGACCCGTTTGGCCATCTCAAGCCGGTAATTGAGCGGATCGACCGCAATCACGCGCCCGGCCCCTTTGATCCAGGCCGCTTTTTGCGCCATCAGCCCCACCGGTCCCGACCCAAAAATCACCACGGTTTCGCCCCCTTGCAGGTTGGCCCAGTCGATAGAAGTCCAGCCGGTTGGGAAAATATCAGTCAGAAATAACACCTGCTCATCGGTGAGTGAGTCAGGCACTTTGCGCGGGCCGAAGTCAGCAAACGGCACCCGCACATACTCGGCCTGACCACCCTGATACCCGCCGTATAGGTCGGTATAGCCAAATAAAGCCCCCCCTTTGCCGTCGAGCAGATTACCCTGCGGACCGTAATGATCGGGGTTGGAGTTTTCGCAGTGTGGCGGTAATCCATGGGTGCAGAAGTGGCATTGCCCGCAGGCAATGGGGAAAGGCACCACCACCCGGTCGCCTTTTTTGAGGTTACCTACCCCCCGCCCTACTTCTTCCACAATACCCATAAACTCGTGGCCGAGGGTCATGGGCCGAATTTGCGGAAATACCCCATCGAAAATATGCAGGTCGGAGCCGCAAATAGCCGTCGAGGTGACGCGAATAATGGCATCGCGCGATTCGACAAGGGTAGGATCTTCGGCGTTTTCGTAGCGGATGTCGTTGGGTTTGTAAAAAACGGCTGCTTTCATAACGGAGCTAATTAGCTAGTTTACTTACTAATTTACCAGACTAACGGACCGCACCGGCTTTAGTTTCGACAAACCGACTAAATGAGTAGGCTATTTATTCACTCGCTTCGGTCTGAGCCGCCATACGCTGCGCCAATATACTGGCTACAATCAGCTGGAGGGCATGGTACACCATAATGGGTAACAGTGCTACCCCCGCCGTACTCGCCGAAAACAGGACTTTTGCCATCACACTGCCCTGCACCAGCGACTTCTTGGAACCGCAAAACAAGGCCGTAATCCCGTCGGCGCGGTTGAAGTGGAGCAATCGGCAGGCCAGCCATACCAGCCCATAGACCACAAAAAACAAGACCAGCATACCAGCCGAGAGCCACAGCAGATCGGCTACCGAATAGTCGGCAAACAGATTCAGCGTAAACGACTCGCAAAACGAGGTGTACACGATGAGCAAAATCGTGATCTGATCGAAATAACGCAGCGGGGTTTTGTACCGGCTAGCCAGCCAGCCCAGCCGTTGATTGAGGGCCAACCCCAGCAATACCGGCACAATCACCTGCAACGACAACTTAATCATCACCCCCTGCAAATCGAACGAGTCACTACCCGCCGTGAGCAGCACGCTCATCCAGATAGGTGTGATAAACACCCCGATGAGGCTCGAAATACTGGCGTTGAAAATGGCCGCCGGGAGGTTACCCCCCGCCAGGGATACCATCACCACCGACGACGATACCGTAGACGGCAGGGCGGCCACGTAAAAAATCCCCGTCCAGAGCAGCACCGTATCGGGCTGAATAAGCAGCGCCCGGGCGGCCAGCACCAGCGCCGGAAACAGAACAAACGTGGTCAGGTGAATAAGCAAATGCAGCTGGTAATTCCGCAAACCGGCTTTCAGTTGCTCGAAATTGAGTTTTAGCCCGTAGAAAAAGAAAATGAGCGACACGCCCACGTTGGTAAGCGACGACAGCGACAGCGGCCCCGTTTGCATACCAAGTTCGGGCCAAAGCCGCGCCACGCCAATCATAGCCAGCAGGGCCAGAATAAACCAATCGAGACCCACGCGGGCCAGTAACGCCGTAAACGATGTTTTTGCCATTCGTTCGTGTTGTTTATGCCTATTTTACGGCGACGCCAACTGCATCAGTACACCGCAGATGTATCCCATGTAGGTACCCACCGCGTACCCCATAATGGCCATGAGCACCCCTACCGGAGCCAACGCCGGATGAAACGCAGCCGCTACAATAGGGGCTGTGGCCGGGCCACCAATGCACGACATGCTACCCACCGCCATAAAGAAGTACGGGGCCCGCAACAACCGGCACACCAGGACCATAATGAGCGCGTGAAACAGCATCCAGATTACGCCCACCAGAATCAGGCCCGGCTGCTCGGTAATGGCCAGTACATCGGCTTTGAGCCCGATGGTGGCAATCATGATGTACAGAAAAACCGTGGCCACCTTAGAAGCGCCCGCACCCTCGAGCGAGCGGGCCCGCGTAAACGACAACCCAATGCCCAGCGCCGTAGCCACGCCCACAATCCAGAAAAACGGCGCATTCAGGCTGAACTGTTTCAGGGCCGGGTAGTTGGCGTCGATGTACGGAGCCACCCAGTCGGCAACGGCATGGGCTACGGCCGTAGCTCCGAAGCCCACCGCAACAATCGTAATCAGGTCGGTTACGGTGGGATTGCGCCGACCGGCTTCGGCCTGCTCAATCACTCGTTGTTTCACGTCCTCAACCGCCGACGCATCGGCCCGCAGCCAGCGGTCGAGCACGGCCGACCGACTCGCTCCGTACAGCAGCAGGGCCAGCCAGATATTAGCCACAAAAATATCGACTGTGACGAAGGCCGAAAACAGGCGGTCGCTCGGCAAAAACACTTCTTTGAGCGCCGTTTGGTTGGCGCCACCGCCAATCCAGGTTCCCGCCATGGTGGCCATACCCCGCCATACGGCTTCGGGGCCGGTACCACCCACCAGGTCGGGGGCCAGTTGGGCCAGCACCCAGACCGTGAGGGGGCCGCCGAGCATCACACTGAGGGCCGAAGCCGCAAACAACTGCACCGATGCCCGCCCCAGCCGTCGAAACGCACTAAAATCGACACTGAGGGTAAACAGTACCAGACTCGCTGGCAACAGGAACTTCGACACCACCGGGTACAGGTTGGCGTTGGTCCCGTCAACCAGGCCCGTGGTATTGAGCAACGAGGGCAAAAAATAACACAGCAGGGTGGCCGGTACGTAGGCGTAAAACCGTTGCCAGAACGGGCGCGGACTGTCAGAAGTTTGAAAGACGAAGGCCAGAATGACCAGCAGAATGCCGAGAACAACGGCGTCGTTTGTAATCATGCAAAAACGAAGGAAACAGATGCGGAAGTCGAAATAGCCCGGTTCGGGCAAGATAAAAAGAGGTTGACCCATGACGCACATCAGGCATCACGGGTCCCTGGCGGTGTTTATTTCCCTTCCGTCGACATGGAATATGGGAACGCATCGGGCGTAGTGCCGCGCTGTGTGTTGGGCGTAGCCGACATGGTAAAGTCGATCACGGCCCCTTTAAGCAGTTCGGTATGGCTCAGCCAGTTTTTGGCGTACGGCTTCCGGTTCAGCTGCATCGTGTTGACGTACCGGTTCTGGTCGCTGTTGTTTGGCGCGTTGATGACCAGCTGACGGCCATTTTCGAGCGTAGCTGTCACTTTTTTGAACAGCGGAGCCCCCAGCACGTACTGATCGGTAGCGGGGCAAACCGGGTAAAAGCCCATGGCCGTAAACACGTACCAGGCCGACGTTTGGCCGTTATCTTCATCACCACAGTAGCCGTCGGGCGTGGGCAGGTATAGCCGGTTCATTACCTCGCGCAACCAGTATTGGGCCTTCCAGGGCGTACCGGCATAGTTGTACAGGTAAATCATGTGCTGAATGGGCTGGTTGCCGTGGGCGTACTGCCCCATGTTGGCAATCTGCATCTCCCGAATCTCGTGAATCACGCTCCGGTAGTAGCTTTCGTCGTACACGGGCGGCAGCGTAAACACCGAATCGAGTTTAGCCACAAACTTCTCGCGCCCGCCCATCAGGTCGATCAGACCCTGCACATCGTGAAAAACCGACCAGGTGTAATGCCAGCTGTTGCCCTCGGTGAAGGCATCGCCCCATTTGAAGGGGTTAAACGGCTTCTGGAAGCTGCCATCGGCATTTTTGCCGCGCATCAGGCCCGTTTCCTTGTCGAACAGGTTGCGGTAGTTCTGGCTACGTTTGGCAAACCGCTCAATCTCGGCGGCCGGTCGTTTGAGGGCCTTGGCCAGCTGGTAAATAGCAAAGTCGTCGTAGGCGTATTCGAGCGTACGGGCGGCATTCTCGTTGATTTTCACGTCGTACGGCACGTAGCCCAGGCGGTTATAGTACTGCGCTCCCCGCCGACCCACGGCGTCCATCGGGCCTTCGTTTTCGGAGTTTTTAAGCACGGCCTCGTACAAAGCATTGATGTCGTAGTTGCGCCCCCCTTTCAGGTACGCATCGGCAATAACCGAAGCCGAGTTCGACCCGATCATTACGTTGCGCAAACCGGGGCTTGCCCACTCGGGGAGCCAGCCGCCTTCTTTGTACGCGTTGGCGAGTCCCTCCTGCATCTGCGCGTTGAGCGTGGGGTACATCAGGTTCAGGAACGGGAACAGCGACCGGAAGGTGTCCCAGAAACCGGTATCGGTAAACATATAACCCGGCAACACCTGCCCATTGTACGGGCTATAGTGCACCACCTTGCGGTTGGCGTCGAGTTCGTAAAATTTGCGGGGAAACAGCAGCGAGCGGTACAGGCAGGAGTAAAATGTACGGATCTGCTCGGGCGTGCCCCCCTCTACCCGAATCCGATTCAGTTCGGTATTCCAGGCGGCTTTGGCTTTTTGTTTGACCCCATCGAAGGTGGCGTTGCCGATCTCTTCCAGATTCCGTTCGGCCTGTTCGAAGCTAATAAACGACGAAGCCACCCGGGCGTGTACCACCTCGCCTTTGCCCGTTTTGAATTGCACCGCTGCCCCGGCATGAGCCGCCTGCAACTCCAGCGTATCGCGGGCAATCGTTTTGCCGTGCCAGGTTTGGGCCGTCACAAACGG
Source organism: Rudanella lutea DSM 19387 (assembly GCF_000383955.1). Taxonomy (NCBI): domain Bacteria; kingdom Pseudomonadati; phylum Bacteroidota; class Cytophagia; order Cytophagales; family Cytophagaceae; genus Rudanella; species Rudanella lutea. The sequence continues at coordinate 1,346,380 of NZ_KB913013.1, forward strand.
CTTATCGAAGTAGATAACGAAGTAGTTTTTGAAGTTGGCCGGCACGCCCCCGCTGTTTTTGGTGGTGTAGCCGATAATCTTGCGCTCACGGGGCAGCACCTTCACATACGAGCCCTTGTCAAACGCATCGATGAGCACGTAAGCGCTGTCGGTTTTAGGAAAGGTAAACCGGAAACTCGCGGCCCGCTCAGTGGGGGCAATCTCGGTGGTCACGTCGTGATCGGCGAGGTACACGCTGTAGTAGTACGGTTTGGCTACCTCGGCCTTGTGCGAGTACCAACTGGCACGTTCGTCCTCATCAATTCGGAGTTTACCGGTCACGGGCATGAGCGAAAACTGCCCGTAATCATTCATCCAGGGCGAAGGCTGATGGGTTTGCTTGAAGCCCCGAATTTTATCGGCTGCATAGGTGTAGGCCCAGCCGCTACCCATTTTACCGGTTTGCGGCATCCAGAAATTCATGCCCCAGGGCAGGGCAATGGCGGGGTAGGTATTGCCGTTCGAGAGGCTGGGTTTCGAGTCGGTTCCCATCAGCGTGTTCACCAGCTCAACGGGGTCAGCGGGTTGGGCATAAGCCGTGGCCGACAAGGCAACGGAAATAAGTAAACACCGGAAGGCTCGGTATAGCATACGTAGTTCTCTATTATTGTGCAGTTGACAAAGAAACGGCTTTCCGGGCAGAACATACCCGCCTAATTGGGCCTGGGTGAAGGACAAGTTTAAAAATGGCTGACGCACAGCGCCCCATCGGGACCGACAAAAAAGCGGGCCGTGTGGGGTTTGATGTGTATTTTGGTACCGAAATTTGAGCCAGGTGGGTTTCTGACACCCAGTCTGCCTGCCGGTGTAAAAATGAGATTCGGCCTTTGACACAACTGACTTTTTTTGGGGGATTACTTTTGTTGGCAACGTCTTTGGTCAGTATGCCAGCCCGTGGTCAGTCGTTTGGCGGGCAGCGGGTGTTCCCGTTTCTCAACCTGCCTACCCACGCCCGTGTAGCTGCTTTGGGCGGGCAGGTGGCATCGGCAACCGAACCCGACGGGGTTTATTTCCAGAATAATCCCGCCCTCGCCGACTCGCTCCCTCCCCACGAGCTGGGCCTGAGTTTTATGCCGTATCTGGCCGCAGCTCGGTACTACACGGTTCAGTACGGGCTACCAGTTCGGGGCAAAGGCCGCTGGGCCGCGGGCTTGCAGTACCTCAGCTACGGCCAAATGAACCTCACCGACCCACAGGGTAACACCCTCGGTACGTTTTCGGCCAATGACTATGCCCTGGGCCTGACCCACGCCCGCACCGAGGGCGCCTTTAGCCTCGGCGCTACGGTCAAAGCGGTGGGTTCTGCCATCGAAACCTATTCAGCTTTTGGGCTGATGGCCGATTTTGGGGGCGTGTGGCGGCATCCCAAACAAGCCCTGACCGTAGGTATCACGGCCAAAAACGCGGGGATTCTGCTACGCAACTACGGACCCTCACGCGAGGCCGAGCTTCCGTTCGATTTGCAGGCGGGGGTTACGTTCAAGCCGCGTTACGCACCCGTTCGGGTCACGCTCACGGCCTACCAGCTGCACCGTTTCGATATTGTTTACAACGACCCGGCCCTCAACGTCACCTTCGACCTGAACGGCAACGCCATTCCGCGCCGGGTGAGTCTCGCCAACCGGCTGGCGCACCACCTGATTGTGGGCACTGAGTTACTCATCAGCCGCAACGTCAATTTGATGGTTGCCTATAACCACCGGCAACGGCAGGAAGGCCGCCTGCTCAACGGCGCTGGTTTGTCGGGGCTATCGTTTGGGGCATCGGTACAGGCACGAGCTTTTCAGCTCACCTACGCCCGATTTGTGTACACGCCCACGGCAGGCGGCAACAGTCAGCTCTCCCTCCGCATTGATCTGGCGCGGCTGTTGTAAGGAGAGGCAGCATAATTTACTCGATGCTGTTTATCAATTTTCTCGTAACTTAAGGTGTTATATATCAATAACCGGTCTATTAGATCTTGTCTTATAGCACAATGACACAAACCGAATTCATAAAAACGTTTGAAACATTCCCTGCAAAAGCAAGATTAGCTATCGCCAGGAAAATTCAGGCACGGATGATCGACGAGTTGTTCGAGGAGCTTAACGCTGACTTACCTGATGCACCGTTGACAACCGACGAAATTCAACAAGAGATTGACGCCTATCGCCGTGAACAGAAAGCGTAAAGTCCGCCTTGTTATCGATGCGAATTTGTTTATGTAAAGATTTGCTCACTTTAGAAACCTACCAAAATACTACTATTGTAACGATGGGTCAGTTTCTTTCCATTCTGGCTTTGCTTTAAGATTTACAGCAGTTCTATCAGTAGCTTTGCTTCGCCACCAAGCTCAATCTGATCCGCATGGGCCAGGCGGTACCCTACGCCCGGCAGGTCGGCACGCTCCACGGTGTCGTCTACCCGCAGAATCTTCGTTTTGTTCCCGTTGGCCGGTAGCCCTCCCGCATCGGCAAAAAGCCGGAACTGCCGGTTGGCCGCATCGTACCGAATGGTAGCGTGCTGCCGACTCACGCTCAGGTTGGGCTCGCCCCGCTGCGGGTCAAAATAGGGTTCGCCCGAATCGACAAAGGCGATGTCGTTGGTACGAACCCGGCCCGATGCCGTTTGCACCATGTCGCCCCGACCAATTCGAAATTCAGCCTGCACCGCCGGATCGAGCAGGTAGGTTTCCTGCACGGTTTGGCCCGTGAGGGTTCGCAAGCGCGCCCGCAACGGCTGACTACTCTGCGGATGTACCACCGTCAGGCCCAGATTCCCCTGTTGATAGGTACAGTCGGCCGGGAGCGCATCGCGCACAAACTGCCAATCGAACTGCCAAGCGGGAGCCAGTTTAATGTACTGATTGGCCAGGTGGCGGCTTAGTTCGGCCTTAAAATGGCCCGGTTGTCCTGCATACAGGGCAACGGCCATACGGTCTTCCTCTTCCGGGCTTGCGCACCGAATCCACAAGGTCAGGCCCACCGGTAGGCCGTCGGTTTCGCTCACGTAAGCCGCCAGCTTATCGACCACAAACCGGTACAACTGCTCGCGCTGTTGCGGAGTGGCGGGCATGGCCCCCCGCGCCGGGTCGGGCGGTGGCGCAACCGGCGAGACAACCGGAGTCGGCTCAGTTGAATCGGTTGGTACCGGTCCTGACCCAGACTCACTCCGCCCGGACGGAGCCGACCCAGAGCCAAGCCCAAAAAACTGTTTCAAACTATCGATAAAAGCCATGTGCATTCAAATGTGTAATGTGTAATGCGTAATGCGTAATGCGTAATGCGTAATGCGTAATGAATAGCCAATAAACTGACAATCAACAAAATAATTCACAACCCATTGTTCGTTGTTCGTTGTTCATTGTTCATTGTTCACTGTTCACTGTTCATTGTTCGTCGTTCACTATTCACTCATACCCGCCAGCGGCCCGCACTCTTTCACTCTTTTACTCTTTTAATACGTCCCCAAATACCCCCGCGCTTTCAGGATAGGCGCAACGGCTGTATTGGCCAGTTTCACCGCATCGGCCGACGACTCTGTGAGTTCGATACGGATACAGGTGACCGTTTGCGAGCGGCCATCGGGCGTGGGGGCGAAAAAGACGTACCAGCCATCGTTCTGCTTTTCGCCCATGACAATACGCTCGGGCGTACCGGTTTTACCCGCCACTCTGGCAACCTCAATCTTGGCCCGGCCACCCGGATTCGACTGCTCAATCATAAACTCCCGAAGCCGGTCAGCGTAGGCCGGCTCGCGCATCAGCGGTACACCTTTACCCAAAGCGACCCGCTTGCCAGCTCGCCGAACCACGTAGCGCGAAGGCTGCATAACGCCCCCGTTGGCAACGGCCCCGGCCATCCGGGCCAGCGCAATAGGCGTAGCCGTGAGCTGCCCCTGCCCCCACGCCAGCCCCGAAAACTCGCTCCGGTACCGCCGGGGGTAGCGCAAATCGTTGTAGAGCTTCCGCCGAACCACAAACGACGAATCATGCCAGTGTTTCATAATCTCGGCCCGATCGGTGGCAGAATGAGGGTCGGTAAAGGAGTAGCCCCCCACGTAGTCGATGTTCATACCCGTGGCCAGGTAGAGATTCGCCATTTCGTTGTCTAAGGCGTATTCATTGGCCAGGCGGATGAAGTACACGTTGCTCGACCGAACAATAGCCTGCCGCATATCGACCGCTCCCCCACAAGGCTCACTCTCCACCTTCCCCCGGCGGATAATTTCGCCACAACTGACCGAAAAACGCACGTCGGCTCCCTCGATACCCAGTTTGTTCAGTCCGGCGGTGGCCGTCATAATCTTGGCCGTTGAGCCGGGGGCTGTCGGGTAAGTCAGGGCCAGATCGCGCTCGGTAACCAGATACGGCAAACTCAGCCGTTCGCGGTCGGGCAGGGCCAGCTCGTCGGGGCGTTTCAGGTTGGGCAACGGGTACACGGCTGAGGCCAGCACCTCGCCCGAAGCGGCATCGAGCACCGCCACCGACATTCGCTTGTCGTTGAACTCCGATTCGGCCAGGGCTTTCTGCAATTCAACCTGCAAAGCCGCATCGACACTCAGGTAGAGGTTTCGGTTGCGGGCCCGGTATTCTTCCACCACCTGCCCGTCGATTCCCGACCGGATAGCCGGAGCCAGTTCGCGGTAATCGTATAAGGGCAGGGTAAGCGCCCGGTCGACGGGGGCCGTAAAGCGGTCGGGCCGGTAGCGGGTTGTGAGCAGAGTGTTTTGCCGGGGATGGTTGTCAAAACCACGCAAATCGCTCAGGTGCGACGCTTCGGCAAAATAGCCGTTTTGCTGCGCCCAGAACAGCCGGGTATTGGCGTCGCCCACCCAGTAAAAAAGGTGCTCGCCAAAGGGGTAAAATCGTTTTAGCCGACGGCGACTAAGGGCCGTCAGGTCGGCTTGGTCGAGACCAGCCTGCCGAAGCCGGGGCAGATTTCGGCGGACGGTATCGGGCGAACTCGTGGCCAACACCTGCCCCTTTCGGTCGTAGAGCGTACCAGCCGCCAGCACGTCGGTCAGGCGATTAATCCGCGGATTGTAGCTGTAAACGGGCAAGCCATCGCGGCTCAGCACCCGGCTTGGGCGCACAATGTAGTCGGCCCAGTTGAGCAGAGCCACCTCGCCCGCCCGGCCGATCAGTACCAGCATCCCAATCAGAAAACCGGCAATCCCCGTAGCGAGCACGGGGTCGTACTGTTTCTCCAGATACACATGCTGCTCCACATCGCCGGGCCGGGTCGAGAGAGCAAACACCACGCCCATGGCCGTCAGGTTGATAATGAGCGACACTTTGCCGTAACTCAGAAAGGGCACCGAAATGCCTGTAAGCGGAAACAGCCCCAATGAGCCGCCCGCAATCAGAAAAAACTGAACGCCCGTAGCCAGTGCAATGCCCGCACACAAATAAAAACTAAATGGCTGACCTGCCCGGCGGGCATGGAGCAGAGTTCGGTGCAGGAGAATGAACAGCAGCAGACAAACGACCACCAGGCCCGTCCAGCCCAGTTCTTCGGCCAGGCTCGGCAGCACCATATCAGTATGGGTGGCCGGCATGGCCGTCGCAAACCCTTTGCCAAGGCCCTGCCCGGTCCAGCCGCCGGTAGCCAGCGTCCAGAGGCTGTGCGCGAGGTGGTCGCCCCCGTACACATCGTTGTTCCAGGGACTGAGCCACATGGCTTTACGGTCGGCCAGGCGGTCGCCCACTACCGGAATCTGATCGCCAAAGGCAAAAGCGGCCATTACCAGCACCAGTAGCACCGGCCCCTCGGCGAGCAAGGCCAGCCAACCCGCGGGCGTTGCCGACCGGGCATGACCCGTCAGTACCAGCAAACCAAGGGCTACCACTACGGCCACCCCGGTAGCCAGTACCGCAGGCAACAGCCAAAGGGCCACGCCGTACGCTACGCCGGTCAGGAGCGTGATGCCCAACGTTTGGCGGGCAATGGTGTAAAACAAGAGAAACGTAAAGCCCACCACCAGGGCCGGGCCCATATCGCCGAGCAACAGGTACAGCCCCATGAGCCCGCTCACGCCCATAAATACCCCGGCACTCACACGCCAGCGCCAGCGCAGGTCGGGCAGGGTGCGGAGTTGCTCTTCGTGGGCGGCAAAAAAACCCGCCAGAAACAGCAGAATGAGGTATTTGGTGAGCTCGCTGGGTTGAAAGAGCAAGCCGCCCACGTTCAGGTTGACCCGCACCCCACTACCCTCAGGGCCGGTGCCGAAAGCGAGTGTCAGGCCCGCCAGTGCAAAAGCCAGCACGAGCCAGGTCCAGCCCGTGAGCCGGAACGTGGACCGACGGCGCAGGTTGACCAGCGGATCGAACCACCAGCGGGTGTAAAACCGGCCCACGTTCAATTGTGATACCAACGCCAGCCCCAGCAAACCCAGCCCAACGCCCAGCATGGTTTGGCCGCCGTAGAACGTATCCTGCAACGGGTCCTGAATCGCCATCAACGTAAGCAACGACAATCCGGTGAGTACCATCAGCACCGGCAGCAGCAGCGGATCGGGCCGGAACCGCCGGATCGACCAGAACCCGTAAACCGCCCAGAACGCCAGCCCAAATAAGCCCACCTGTAGCCAGTACAGCCATCCAAACTCCGCGGGGGTACGCACTGTAAAGGCACCGTCGCTTTTGAGCTGCCCGTAGGCTACGGGGCCAATGAGTCGCAGCGTGTGCGGACGGGCCGAAAACTGAAAATCAAGCGAGCGGGTCAGGCTACTCGTGCCGCGTCGGCCGCCAAATTCAAACCCCGGCCGAAGCGGTAATACGCTGTACGCACCCTCGGGTTGAAGATCGGCAAACACAAACCGGCCGTCGGCATCGGTGCGGGCGTACGTGAGCGAGTCGCTACGCCGGGCGTCGCGACGCCCGGCGTCGTAACGCTTGAGTTGCACGAGCACGTCGGCCATGGGTCGGGGAGATTCGGCATTGTCGAGTACCTGCCCAGACAGTTGCAGGCCGCCCGCCCCTACCACCGACGGATAAGCCCGTGGATTTTGTAACTCCCGCACATAACTGGCCGAATCGAAGCCAATCAGTTGCCGCGATACGCGCAGTCGGCTGGCAAAATTATCGCCACCGATAGGGCTTTTCCACGGCAGGGGCGTCCGCACGGCAAACGCCCGTTTATTGATGGCCCCTAAATTATCGGGGGTTCCCTCCTGCCGCAGTTTGGCGGGCAGCGAGTCGGCAATCAGGTCGACATCGCGGCTATCCGACAGGTAATTACCCTGCCGAAACAGCCGCCGGATAGCCTCGCCCCGCAAACCCGGTTCGAGGTTGAGCCGGTTGCCGGTCAGATACGCCTGCTCAGCCTCCTGAAGCACCGGCACCCGGTTGATATACAGGCGGGTAAACAACAGCAACAGTAGCACCGTAGCTCCGAGCAGATAACCGCGCCCGGCCGGAAACAATCGTTCATTCATTATGCAGAAATAAGCTGACGTCTAATTTTGTGTCGTGTCGGGCACGGCCTCTCCGACGGAATCAGGTAGCGCTGTCCGCTCCTGAGGTATTTCATCCGAGGCCGATTCGGTCGCGAGGGGCTCCGTTTGAGCTTCGTTCTCACGTTCCGTGTCACCGCCAGATTCCGTAGCAGTATCAGCCGGAACAGGGCTCGATTCAGGCTCACTCAAGGTACTGTCGGCAGCCACAACGGCGGTCGAATCGGTCGGTAGCGTCTGGTTTTGGGCGTTGCCATCGGCAGGGCGGGTGTACAGAAACAGAGCCAGTGCCGCAGCGGCCACCCCACCCCCAATACCCCACCAAGCCCATTGGCCCGGACGCGGTTCGTCGACAGGCACCACCTCATCGGGCACCCGCTGAACCGTTGGGCCAACCCTTGTTTTGGGACCGTATCCGGCGGGTTCTTTCGCCGACCAATTGGCCTGCAAATGCTCCACCCGGCTTTGTTCGAGTGCCAGTTCCAGTTGGTCGGGGTTCCGAAGGCGCTCCTGCGGATTTCGTTCCAACAAACGCATCAGCAGGTTTTGCAGACCGGGCGGAATGGGCTCCCCCGAGGGTCGTACCGGCGTAGGTATGGGTGCCGTTAGCACTTGCTGCATGAAATAGGCCAACCCAGTTTCATGCTCCAGCCGAAAGGGCACCTGTCCGGTCAGGCACTCGTACAGCACCACGCCTAGGGCGTAGTAATCGGCAGCCTCGTCGATCTGACGCGGATTATCGAACTGTTCGGGGGCGGCATACTCACAGGTCATCATCGACTGCCCGGTGCGGGTGCGGGCGTTATCGTCAGACCAGAATTTGGCAATGCCGAAATCCGTGAGCAGCACATGCAGTTCGCCACTCACCAGCTTTCGGTACAGAATATTCTCGGGTTTTATGTCGCGGTGAACCACCCGGAGCGGGTGCACCGCCCGGAAAGCCTCGGTTAGTTGCAACCCCAACCGGATCACCGTCGGGATAGGCAGCGGCCCCTGTTGGCGCAACAGCGCGCGCACGTCGCCCCCTTCCACGTAATCCATTACCACATACGGCATAGCCGCAGTTAGCTGCACTTCACGCACCCGCACCACATTGGGGTGATTCAGTTGGGTCATAATGACCGACTCCCGCTCAAATCGCCGGAGCGTATCGGGGTCGGCCGGAAAAGCGTATTGTTTAATGGCTACCACCTCACCTGTAGCTGTGTGCCGGGCTTTGAGCACGCGGGTGTTGCCCCGGCCCAGTTCGGCCAGCACCTCATAACCGGGCAGGTGTGTGTTAAAATTAACCGTCGACATGACTATCAGGGGTTGGGCAACGAAGAGGAAGCAAGGCTGTCGGATGGGGCGGCATCAGCGCGGAGCACTTTGGCACTGAACCGTATGCCCCGTTGGCTGTCGGGTGCCCGGCGGGTGATAGAGCCGCCGGGGCCAATGTTGTTGAAATACATGATCGGCGACTTGAACGTATCGCCATTATCTTTCACATACGTCACCTGCACCGCCACCGACTTAAACGTAACCGTCGACGGGTTTTCCAACTTCACCGATAAGCCTTTTACGCCCCCAAAAAAGCCTACTTTCCCACCGAAAGCGGTAGCTTCGAGCTGTTTGGTGGCCCGGCTAACCTCCTCCTGATAGCGTTTGCGGGCCGCTTCGAGCGCCAGTTGTCGCCGACGTTCTTCCTGCGCCCGTTTTTCGGCAGCTGATACCGTCAGGTCCGAAAACTCAAACGTTTCCGAATCGCTTTCGGAATTTTCGGCACGGCTCACACCGGCCAAACCGGGGGTTACCGGCCGCGATGCCGTCGGTGTGAAGTACCAGTACACCCACAACCCGGTCAGCAGCAAGGCCCCTACCAACGCAGCCATTGGCCACACGGCACGGCTCCGGCGGGGTACCGTAATCCTCTCCTTATCCGTATTCGACACCGGGCGCACGGGGGTTTCGGGCGCGGCTTTTTCCCGAACCGGGGGCCGAAACGCCACTGTCTGCCCCGAGACGGGCTTTTGCTGATGGTACAGCTGCTCTACCTCGGCCTGTTTGAGAGCCAGCTTGGCCACATCGGGGTTATGCAGCCGTTCGCGGCAGTTTTTGGTCAGCAACTGATCGAGCAGAGCCACCATACTCCCCGGCAGGGCCTCACCCGTGGGCAGCACCGGCGGAGGGGGCGGGGTACTAAGCACCATGTTCATAAACGTGACCAGCCCGCTCTCATCGCGCATGGCAAACGGCACGCGCCCGGTGAGGCATTCGTAGAGCACCACGCCCAGAGCGTAGTAATCGGCAGCCTCGTCGATTTGACGGGGATTGTCGAACTGCTCAGGGGCCGCGTACTCGTACGTCATCAGCGACTGCCCGGTTACCGTAACGGGCTGTTCGTGCAGACGCGCCACGCCAAAATCAGTCAGCAGAAAGTGTAGCTCCCCACTCGACAGCTGCCGGTACAGGATGTTTTCGGGCTTCAGATCGCGGTGGATAATGCCCTGCGCGTGAATGAGCCGGAACACATCGAGCATTTGCAACCCCAGCCGGATGGTCACATCTACGGGCAGGTGGTTCTGCGTACTGAGCAAATGCCGCAAACTGCCCCCTTCCACGTAGTCCATCACCAGATACGGCAGGTCGGTATCGAGCCGGACCTCGCGCACCCGCACAATGTTGGGGTGGCTCATTCGGGTCATAATGGCCGATTCTCGCTCGAAACGGCGTAAGGTATCGGCGTCCGTATTGAGCGAAAAGTGTTTGATGGCCACCAGATCGCCGGTGGCAATATGCCGGGCTTTAAGCACGCGGGCGTTGCTGCGGTTTATCTCGCCCAAAACGTCATAGCCCGGAAAATTGGTATTGAAACTAACGGTTGGCATAGTCGTCAAGGCGTTCGAGTTGAGTCAATCGTTGTGAATGGTTTCGGGGTTCGGGCCGAGTCGGCTCGTACAGGTTGGGGGCGCGGTGTAGGTTCGGAGGGGCTAAGTTGCCACCAGAGTACCCCAGCCAATACCCCCAACACAACCAGCACGAGTGCACCCCACCGGCGTTTGGGCGGCTGTTCGGGTAAAGCCTCAGCGGCCAGAGTGGCCTCCGATTGCATCAGCCCCTGGGTTCCCACCCGTATCGAGGCCGTAGCTGACCGGGAGTCATCTATCGGAAGGGCCGGGGCTATTTCTGCTCCCTCCGGTGCTGAATAACGACCGAGCACCACCGTGATATTGTCGTGTCCGCCGGCTTCGTTGGCCGCGCCAATGAGGGCCTCTATCTGTTCGGCTACCGGCATGGGTTGGCCAAGTACATCCATCAGTTGAGCCCGCGTCAGCATATCCGTCAGGCCGTCGCTGCACAGCAACAGCACGTCGCCCGGCTCAAAATCGCTTTCACCCGATTCCAGAAAATCGGGGTCATCGACCCGATGAGGCATGGAGCCCACATCGCGCAGAATTTCGTTCCGGCGCGGATGCCGCATGGCCTCCCGTTCGGTGAGCTGATTGGCATCTTCGCGTACACCCACGAGTGAGTGGTCGTGGGTAATTTTTTCGAGTTGGCCCTGCCGGAATCGGTACAGCCGGGTGTCGCCCACGTGCACGTAGTACAGGCGCCCGAGCTGCGCATCGGCCACCACAACCGTCAGCACACAACACATCCGGGCCAGGGCCGGGTTTTGCTGCCGTTGCTGCACAATCTGGTTATTGGCAAACACCACGGCCTCGCGGAGCATGGTGAGTGTGTCGCCCGTAGGCGTAGCCATGTACTGCCCAATCGACTCCCGCGCCAGGGCTGCAGCCTCGGCTCCGCCCGCGTATCCGCCCACACCATCGATCACCGCCAACAGCACACTGTGGTCGGTCCAGAGCGGCCCGGCCAGATACGTATCCTGATTGTCGTGCCGGTTCTGACCTACGTCGGTCTGACCAGCTATCTCTAAAAGCGTCGTCATGCGGCAGGGTGTTATTGGGGCAGATTTCGGAAGTGCCGCACCAGCAGCACGCCCACAAACACGGTTAACACGAGCGCAATAATCACATCAATCATACGTCAGTCGGTGCGGGTAAACGTGAGCGTGACAACTCCATTGAGCAAAATCTGCGACGGGCTCGGCAACTCCACCCAAACCGGGTTGGTCGGTTCGCTGCGGGCCACAATCTGCTCGTTCAAGCGGGTTTCGTGTGCGCTGAACGAAGCCAGCTGAAACACCCCGGCGGAGGCATCGTACCGAATCCGGGCGTGGGGGTTCGACACGTAGGGCGACCGAAGCCGGATGTAATTGGCAAACGCGCCATTGTCGGGCTCATGCCGGGCAATAACCACTTCGCGGTCTTTCATCCAGTGGGTTTCTTCGGTGTTCTGATCGGCCATGTAGCAATCAATCCGGGCCAGGTGTTCGGGCCGGACCGGAGCTACTGGTGGCACTACAGGGCCGGGCGCGGTGGCGGGTGCCACCGACTGCGGGGCCGGGGCATTCGCTGATGCAACCCCGTCGGTAACAGCCGGGGCAGGCACCGGGGGGGCCAACCGGGCCGGGTCGATACGCACGGCAAACGCCCCCGACTCGCGGAAGTCGATGTGCCCAAAAGCGGGCAGGTTCACGTCCATTTTTTCGTAGACGTTCGTGTTTTTCACCTTGCGCGTAGCCTTCAGATTACTGTTTGCCGACGGCCGGGGGCCGGGGTCAATTTCAAGCGAATGCCCGGTCAACGAGCCAATCACCTCAATATCGGCGGGGCCAATGGCGCGGCCTTCAAACTCGGTGCCCGGCCCAAACTTAAACTGCCAGTGCGAGGCCACGGTGACAATTCGGTCGTCACCGCCCTTGCGCCGGTCTATGGCGGCATAAAACGCATTGACGGCCTCATTGACAATCACGGGCAGAGCCGCCAGCCGTTCGGTATAGCTCGACGGGTGGAGAATGACAATGTAGTGGGCATCAAAAAGCAGGCTGTTCCCAATGCTTTCGCGGTTGAGCGAGGCCTCAAAGCAACGGATCAGCTCGTGCAGAATCCGGTCGCTTTTGATTGGTTCGGGCGCGCCCGACTGCCGCTTGGGCACGAGCAGGTTACTTAACTGATCCCAAAAGGTCTTGGGTTGCTTTTCCATCGGATACATAACGAACCTTTGCCGCAAACGTACACACAGTATTTTTCTTGCGGCCAATAAGTTCGTTAATGGCTCCTGGCCCCCACCAGCCGAATTAATCCGGCCCATTCTGGCACAATTTTGCCCCGAATACGTTTCTTTAACCAAGAGCCACCACAAGGCCTGTTAACCGAATGACCCCATTACTGAAAGACCTTACGCCCCGGCAGATTGTTGCCGAACTGGACGGATACATTATTGGGCAGCACGATGCCAAACGCAACGTAGCTATTGCCCTGCGCAACCGCTGGCGCCGGATGAATGCCCCGGTCGATATGCAGCGCGAAATTACCCCCAACAATATTCTGATGATCGGGGCCACCGGCGTCGGTAAAACCGAGATTGCCCGCCGACTGGCCAAACTGGCCGATGCGCCCTTTACCAAAGTCGAAGCCTCGAAGTTTACAGAGGTGGGCTACGTAGGCCGCGATGTCGAAAGCATGGTACGCGACCTGGTTGAGCAGGCCATCAACATGGTGAAAGCCGCCAAAAAAGAAGCCGTGAAAGTCCGGGCAAGCCAGATTGTCGACGATCTGATTCTGGACATTCTCATTCCGCCGGTGCGGCCGTCGTCGTCAATGGTGCGACCGCTGGGCTTTGGCGATACGGGCGACAACAACGGCGACGGTATCCGCGATACCGATGCCGAACTGAACGAACGTACCCGCGAACGGTTCCGGGCCAAGGTGCAGTCGGGCGAGATGGACAGCCGACACATCGAAATCGACGTGCAACAGAGCCAAATGCCCAATATCGGCGTGATGGGCGGGGCTATCGACGACCTGTCGATGATGAATCTGCAGGAAATGCTCGGCGGCATGATGCCCAAAAAAGGCAAAAAACGCCGGGTGACCATTGCCGAAGCCCGCAAAATTCTGCTCGAAGAAGAAGCCGCCAAACTCATCGACATGGACGAGGTAAAAGAAGAGGCCATTCAGAAAGCGGAGAATGCCGGTATCATCTTTATCGACGAGATCGACAAAATTGCCACCAACCGTTCGGGCGGGGCGGGTGGACCCGATGTGAGCCGCGAGGGGGTGCAGCGCGACCTGCTCCCGATTGTGGAAGGCAGCACCGTAAACACCAAATACGGCACCATCCACACCGACCACATCCTGTTTATTGCGGCCGGAGCGTTTCACGTCTCCAAACCAAGCGACCTTATCCCGGAGCTACAAGGCCGTTTCCCGATTCGGGTGGAGCTGCAAAGCCTGTCGGAAGACGATTTTTACCAGATTCTGAAAGAACCCAAAAACGCGCTCACCAAGCAATACGTGGCCATGATGGCCGCCGAGGGCGTCGACCTCTCCTTTGATGACGAAGCCCTGCGCGAACTGGCCCGGATTGCGTTTCAGGTCAATTCGGAGGTTGAAAACATCGGTGCCCGCCGACTCCAGACGGTACTGAGTCAGCTGCTCAACGATTTCATGTTCGACATCCCCGACGTAATCGGACCCAACGCGCACGTACTGGTCACGAAAGAACTCGTCGCCGAAAAACTAAACGGCTTGGTACAGAACCGCGATTTGAGTCAATACATTTTATAGGACAGAATGGATAATGCAGAATGGACAATGTAAAATGTGAGAACTCGCATTACTCATTATCCATTTTGCATTATCCATTACACATTATCTCCGACATAGTTTGCCAATTGGCGCGCAGCCCGGTCAATATCAGCCCGTCGGGTCGGGGCCGGGTCGAAGCGGTTGAAGGGGTGCAGTTCGAGCACAAACGTCACGTCGATTTCATCATCGACGGGCGTAAACAGTTTGTAGCCAACCACACGCACGGGCATGAGTCCGTGCTTTTTTTTGTAGGTAAGCAGCCAGTTACCCAACAGCCGCTCGATGTGTTCGGTGGGCATATCGGGCGCAGGAATAAACCGCACGTAGGCATGGCCCCGGTCGACAAAGGCCCGACCGGGCACGCCCTTGCCGTCGGCATCGAAATGCCCTTCGCAACTCGAAAACGTTTGCACCAGTCCGGTGGCGTTGAGGGCCTCAACAAGCGGCAGAATACCGGGTTCGATAGAAGTCAATGTGTTTTTTTCTTACCGCTTCAGTTTCCAGATAAGCAACAAGGCCGACACCAGCGCCAGCAAGGCCGAAGCGGCAAACGAAGCCTGCGTGCCACCCGCCATGTGGTTGTAGAGCCAGCCAGCCGCTACGGCCCCCAAACCAATCCCCGCTTCGAGGGCAATGTACATGGTAGCCATAGCCCGGCCGCGCGTATGCTCATCGCTCAGGTCGGCTGTCCAGGCCTGCACGGTGGGCGAGTTCATGCCCCACGAGAGGCCGTACACCACACAACCCGCCCAAAACCAGACGGGTGCAGCCGCATCGGCCAGGCCAGCCAGTACCAGCATACCCATTGCCACCGCCAATGCCCCCGACGATACCAGCAGTACAGGCACCCGGCCGTAGCGGTCGGAGGTTCGGGCAAAGAGCACCCGTACTACCAGCGACGCAATCGTGTAAACGGTAAAAAACAGCCCCTTATTGGCCACGCCCAGCTTCATGCTCAGGGCCGGAATAACCGTCAGGACAGCCCCCGACGAAAACGAGAGCAGCAACAGAATCCAGAACGGCCAGCGGGCGTTTCGGTCAAATAACTCGTCGGCTTTCAGCTTCAGCAACCCCCACCGAAACGGCTCCCGATCGGTCAGCGTTTCGGGCATTCGGAGCAGAATCAGGATCGACAGCAGCGCAAATGCTGAGGAGGTGTAAAACATAACGTTGAGCGAAAACGACTCGGCCAGCCAACTGCCAATGGCCGGCCCCAACGACATCCCCGTGGCCGTAAACAAACCCAGGGCACCCATCGCTTCGCCCCGGCGGTCGGCGGGCACAACATCGGCTACGTAGGCGGCCGTAGCGGTGGGTTTGGTGCCCGTTGAAAACCCGTGAATGAGCCGTAACAACAAAAAACCCCAGACCGAGAGAGCCAGGGGATACATAAAACCGCACACAAAACACACCACCGACCCAAATGCCATAACAGGCACACGGCCGATACGGTCGGTGAGTTTGCCGCTGAACGGGCGCGACAGGCCCGCCGTAAGGGTAAACAACGCAATAATGAGCCCGACGTACTCCCGACCACCCATACCCTCCAGATAAGCGGGCAATTCGGGTATCATCATGGAGAAACTGGCCGAGAAAAGAAAGTTACTCGTACTCAGCAACCAGAATGGTAAGGTGTACAGCGACGGACGGGATTGAGTAGCAGCAAACATCAAACAGCGGTTGTATCGGGGTGCAAAGATACAACCGCTGTTTGGGGTTTTACAGCAAAAGTCGCTTTAGGCCGCAAGGGGTCGCAGTACTTTTACGTCCCAGCCGTTCTTGTCGGTTTTCACAAACGTGCTGTCGACAGTGGCAAAACCAGCTTCGATTTCCTTCCAGCGGGCTTCGCTATTGGCATGCCGACCGGTGTTCATTGAAATAATGAGCAAGCCATCGGGCTTCAGCATCGGCGCATACTGCGTCACCAGCTTGTCGACCATCGGCTCAAGGTAATAGATAGCTTCGTTGAAGATGATGATATCGAACTTCTGCTCCGTCCGCAAATCGTTCATATCCACGGCTTCAAACTGGGTCTGGGCATCGCCAAACCGCTGCCGGGCCCGTTCAATGGCCGTATCGGCTACGTCGGTGCCCAGATACGAGCCATAATGCTTCCGACCGATTCGCTGCGCCATGATGCCTTCACCACAACCAATCTCCAGAATAGCCGGGCTGTTGGGCTTCAAAAACTGAACGTAGCCCGCCAACACACTAAACCGCGCCAACTCGTCGAGGTTTTCGAGCCCATCCCAAAGCCCTTTTTCGTACTGGTAATTCCACCGGGAGCGGTCGGTACGCAGAATTTTACGGTTAAAGAAAGAAGAGATACTGGCTAATGGGCCTTGTGATTTCGCAGTTGGTACACTGTCGCTCATAATTTGTAAGGAGAAGTACAGATTACGTTGTTTGGTAAAACGAGTCCTGGTGTTAGTATTACTTTCAGAGAGGCAAGCATTACGTACAAAACTACGGTGCCGTTGCAGACAGTTGATTATAAATTGATTAATAAAATATTAGATTAGTCGTAGATAAACGATTAAAAGAAATACGTACAATTACATATACACGCCTAAACCTAAACACACTCAAAAGTAAGTAATTTTTACAGGTAAATAATAAACCCTGACTTCTGAAGAACAAAAGTCAGGGCCTAACTGGCAACCAAACTGATTAAGCCAGGCTTGCCGGATCAATCTCGTCAATATTGCCCCGGTTCGCATTGGTATGATTCCCAAATCGCTTTTCCAGTTGCTTTTGCAGCTTGGCCGCTACGTTGTTGATGAGCGTGTACCAGTTGTCGCCGTTATCGTCGGCAAACACATCATTGCCGGGTACCCCATATTTGATCCCTACATGCTTATCATTGCTGCGCTGATTCGGTTCCAGTTTAAGATACACCTCGGCCGTAATCACATCGCCTTTGTAATAGCGCCGGAGCTTACCCAGGGCATCCATCACCGAAGCTTCCAGGTCTTCGTCGAGCGTGAATCCAACGGCTTCAATGTCTAAGCGAACTCCGTCTAATGTTTCGTCTTCCTGCATAATCGTATCTATTTACGTCGAGTTTAGCGACCACGCTGAACGTTGGTGGCCCTACCCAAATAAATCGCTGCGGGGCTTTTTTGTTTGCAAAAAGTGGCCGGCAATCGCGTAGCGGTTTCGTACATCCTTCGGTTTACGGTCGGTTCTGCCTATTTTTGCGGCCTGTTTGGCTTCTTACCTGGCCAACGCTTTACGACCATGTCTCAAAACGTCAAGATTGGCCTTTTCATCGCCGTCTCCGTCATCTCAGTAACCTTTTCGTTTTACTTCTGGCAGGTGTTTCGGACGCCCAACCTCAACCTGGAAAGCGAAAAGCCGGTAGCCTTGCTGGTACCGCGGGGGGCTACCTTCCAAACCGTGCTGGACTCCCTGAAGGCCAACAAAATTCTCAACGACGAAAAGTCGTTCCGGTTTTTGTCGCGGCTGATGAAATACGACCAGAATGTGAAGGTGGGCCGGTACGAAATTCAGCCGGACATGGGCAATTACGAAGCCATCAAGAAATTGCGGAGTGGTAGTCAGGACCCACTCACGGTGACGTTTAACAATATCCGGCTGAAGCAGGACCTGTCGCGACGCCTGGGTGCCAAGTTTGCGTTTGGCCCCGACTCACTCGGCAAATACCTCGACGACCCCGCCCTGTGTAAAGAATACGGGTTCGATACCACCACGATCGTCTGCATGTTTATCCCGAACAGCTACGAGATGTTCTGGACCATTAAGCCCAAAGCCCTGCTCGACCGTATGGCCAAAGAATACAAGTCGTTCTGGACACCCGCCCGGCAGGCAAAAGCGAAAGCGCTCAACATGACGCAAACGCAGGTGCAGACGCTGGCATCTATTGTACAGGGCGAAACGAACAAGGTCGACGAACAGCCTCGGGTAGCGGGTGTGTACCTAAACCGGCTGGAGCGGGGCATTAAGCTCGAAGCCGACCCAACGGTGATTTTTGCCCTGCGCGACTTCACGATCCGGCGGCTCCTGAACAAGCAACTGACCGTCGACTCGCCGTACAATACCTACCGGTACACCGGCTTGCCCCCCGGCCCCATCAACCTGCCGTCGATCAATGCCATCGACGCCGTGCTGAATGCCGAAAAGCACGATTACCTGTTCTTCGTGGTCGACGCCCGTTTCAATGGCTACCACACGTTCTCGAAAACGCTGAGCGAACACCTCGCCAACGCCCGGCTCTACCAGAAGGCTCTGACCGAGCGGAAGATTATGAAATAGAAGGAGAAGGGAGGAAAGGGAGAAAGGAAAAGGGAGAAGCCCGATTTGGGTAATACTTTCCTCCTTTCTCCCTTTCTTCCTTTTTCCCTTTCCTCCTTCCTCCCTTTCTTTCCCATGTTTACTTTTCTTGTTTCAGACATCCGGGTTCGGTACGCCGATACGGATCAGATGGGTTACGTGTATTACGGCAACTACGCCCGGTTTTACGAGATCGGGCGGGTAGAGGCATTGCGGAGCCTAGGGTTTCATTACAAAGAGATGGAGGAATCCGGTGTGATGATGCCCGTGTACGAAAATCACTCGCGGTATCTTCAGCCCGCCCGGTACGACGACCTGCTCTCGGTGACCGTGACGATTCCGAGCCTGCCCAAGGCCCGCATTGTGTTTCAATACGCCATTCGGAACGAAGCCGGTCTGCTGCTCAACACGGGCGAGACAACGCTCGTGTTTCAACGGCGCGATACCGGGCGGCTCTGCGCGGCCCCCGAACCGTTGCTTCAGGCCCTGAAACCTTTTTTTAGTGAGACCGTTTGAACGTTGAGCAACCTCACTGATGATATGTTTGACAAACTCATGGGCTTGTCAGCGCTTTCGGGCGCTCGCGACTGGCTGCGCACTCACCGGCCCTTTGATTCGAAGGTCATCACCTGGTACGATTTCATCAACAAGATAATCGACAAAATAGCGGGTAACGACCTCAGCGAACGGGCCGCAGCCGTTGCGTTCAATCTGTTTCTGGCCATTTTTCCCGCTATTATCTTTTTATTTACCCTTATTCCGTACATCCCGATACCGGACTTGCAACCACAAATTATGAACCTGCTGAGCCGGGTCATACCAGCCGGTACGTTTGAAGCCGTTGATACTACCATTCGGGATATTATTGGCCGTCAGCGGAGTGGGGTACTATCGTTCGGTTTTCTGGCAACAGTATATGCCGCTACCAATGGTATGGTGGCCCTGATGAATGCATTTCATACCTCGCAGGAAACGCCGGACCGGCGAAGTTTTTTGAAAATCCGATTAACCGCGCTGGCCCTTACCTTTTCATTAGGTGTGGCAATTGTTGTAGCAATAATCGTGCTACTTGTAGGGGGTATCATTACGGAATACCTGCTTCAATTCGGCTTTTTTAGCAATCCGGTTATCGCCTATCTCCTCAGTTTCGTCCGGTATCTGCTGGTGTTTGCGGTGTTTGTAGGCGTGGTTTCGGTGATCTACAAGTTCGGGCCCGACGTTGACATGAAGTGGACATTTATCACGCCCGGCTCGCTCACGGCTTCGATCCTAATTGTGCTGACTACCCTCCTTTTTTCGTTCTACCTGTCCAATTTTGGTTCTTATAATAAAATTTACGGTTCAATAGGTACACTAATTGCCTTAATGGTCTGGATCAACCTGATCGCATTGCTGGTAGTACTGGGGTTCGAAATGAACGTGTCGCTGTATGGTTTGGAAGGTGAGAAAAAACCCAAACCCGAAGAGAAAGTGGCCGACACAAAAACAACAAACACCACTCTAAACAAGTAGTGTGGTGTTTGCAAACCCTAACCCATAAAATGTGATTAATGATTGCTCCCTTTGAGGCTGTGTACTAAACTGCGGAAGCAACCGGTTAGGATCAATTAAAAACCGTGCCAAACTTTCAATTGATACCGTAAACGTTAAAACAATTCCGTTCCCTAAAACGTCTGACCAGACGAATACAGGTTGGTGTAATATTGTGTCACTCAAATAAACCTGAACGTTAATCTGTATTCCCGACACTTGTAGCTGTGGCTACCTGCCGTGCGCATGACCTCCGTAACCGACCAAACAACCACCCTGCCAATGGGGCCTTATCTAAACCAGATAAAGCCGTGGGTGACCGTTGTGTGTACGTGTTACAACCACGAAGCGTATGTACAGGAGGCCCTACAGTCGGTGGTTGATCAGCGTTACCCGAATGTTGAACTGATTGTGATCGACAATGCCAGCAGCGACGGGAGCGCCCGCCGGATTACCGAGTTTGTGAAACGGCACCCCGCCGTACGGTTTATCCAGAATTCCGAAAACATTGGCCTGTGCCGGGCTTTCAATCAGGGACTGCGGCATGCCAACGGCAAATACCTAATCGACCTGGCAGCGGATGATATTCTTTTCCCCGACCGGATTGCCCGACAGGTAGAGCGATTCGAGCAGCTCCCGCCCGAATACGCTGTCGTGTTCAGCAATGCTGTGTACATCGACGAAGCAGGGCAACCCCTGTCTATCCACTTTCCGACCGACGAGCGGGGCCGGGCCGTGTCGGAAGTGCCGTCGGGATACGTGTTTAGCAAGATTCTGGAACGCTACTTTATCTGTACCCCTACCATGATGATGCGCCGTGCCGTGCTCGATGAGCTGGGCGGTTACGACGAATCGCTGGATTACGAAGACTTTGACTTTTGGGTACGCTCGGCCCGGCACTACGCGTACGGATACATCGACGAGATTCTGACCTACAAACGGCGTCTTCCTAATTCACAATCCATGCAGGTGATTGAGCCGCACAACCGGTTGCTGGCTTCGACCCTCGACGTATGCTACAAGGCCTTCGACCGCTGCCAAACCCCCGACGAGTACCACGCTCTGGCCAACCGGGTGCGGCAGTTTCTGCGCAAGGCGTTTTATGCCGAGCAGTTTGAGCTGGCCCTGCGGTTTGGGGAGTTGCTCAACCATATTGAAAGCCCCGGCCTGCTTACGTCCGGCATTCTGTTTCTGAGCCGCCTGCACCTGCCCGTCAACGGGTTGTACCAGCAGTACATCCGACTTCGGCTACGGTTCGTTTAGCCGCCCTCTGTACTAACGCTACGTTGTGTACGTCAATGCTACAGAATCATCTTTTGGGCATTCGTCGGGGTCATTACCATACATTTTGGGCCGTGGATAGTTAAACCTGAGGGCCAACATCAGCGCCATACCAGACAAAACTGTAATCGAAAAACCGTAAACTTGCCGCTATGCCAGCCGAATACATTCATATTCACCCCCAAACGCCCGAAGAACGGAAAATCCGGCATGTGGTATCGGCCCTGCGCGATGGCGCGGTGATCATTTACCCAACCGATACGATTTATGGGATGGGTTGCGACATTCATAATGCCCGGGCCGTAGAGCGGATCGCCCGGATCAAAGGCATCAAACCCCAGAAAAACGACTTTTCGTTTATCTGTTACGACCTGAGCCACATTGCCGATTACGCCCGCGTCGACAACGGGGCGTTTAAGCTCATGAAACGGTTGTTGCCGGGCCCGTACACGTTTATTCTGGACGCGACCAACCGTGTACCCAAGCTTCTGAATACGAACAAGAAAACGGTGGGTATTCGCGTGCCTGACCACGAAATTCCACGCCGGATCGTGTATGAGCTGGGTAACCCGATTATTACAACGTCAATCAAGGACGACGACGAAATTATAGAGTACCCCACCGACCCTGAGATTATTTTCGAACGGTTTCAGCATCAGGTCGATATTGTGATTGATGGCGGATACGGCGGTAATGTCCCGTCGACGATTATCCGGGCCGAAGGCACCGACGTAGAAGTCGTTCGGGAGGGGCTGGGTGTAGTCGATTTTTAAATAAAGTCAATTTAATCCACCAAGTCCTTAGAAATAATTACCCGAGGTCGTATTTTTCGGCATTATGTTCAAAAGTACGCTCTCTGCATCCCTGCTTGCTACCCTTTTCCTGGCCGGATGCCAATCCAGTTCCAAGCCGACCGAAGGATCGGCCAGCCCACCCGATTCGGCACAAACGCCGGTTTCGGCCACCACATCCTCTGTTTCGGCGGCAGCCCCCGCCCCCGACTCGGCCGGGGTGAGTACCGCCGAACCCCTGTCGCCCCTTGATTCGCTCAAGCTGATTGGCCCGAAAATTACCGGAGCTATTCTGCCTAACAAGCGGATTGTGGCCTACTACGGCAATCCGCACTCGAAAAAAATGGGGGCATTGGGCGAGTACCCTAAAGATGACATGCTGCAGCGGCTCGACCGCCAGAGCCAGGAGTGGGCCAAGGCTGACTCATTGCCGGTACAGCAGGCTCTGCACCTCGTCGCTATTTCAGCACAGGGCGCACCGGGCAAAGACGGCTACTACCGGATGCGGATGAGCGACAAAACCATTCGGAAGGTGATCCGGTGGGCCGCCGAACACAACGCCATCTGTTTTCTGGATATTCAGGTGGGTTTAGCTCCCCTCGGCCCCGAAATGGAGTTTCTGAAGCCCTACCTCAAGCTGCCATACGTACACCTGGGTATTGACCCTGAGTTTTCGATGAAAACCGGCGCCCGGCCCGGCACCAAGATTGGCACGTACGATGCCGCCGACATCAATCAGGCCGTCAACTTCCTGAGCGACATTGTGAAAGCGAATAACCTGCCCCCCAAAATTCTGGTGGTGCACCGGTTTACGCAGCGAATGGTTACGAACTACAAAAACATCAAGCTGAACCCCAATGTGCAGATTGTGATGCACATGGACGGTTGGGGGCCACCATCGCTCAAGATGGATACGTACCGCGACTACATCGTGAAAGAACCCGTTCAGTACACTGGCTTTAAGCTGTTCTACAAAAACGATCTGAAGAAGGTCGATATGCGGTCGAAGCACAAGGTTCCTCACCTTATGACTCCGCAGGAAGTACTGTCGCTCACGCCCAAAGTGGTTTACGTACAGTACCAGTAAACGAAAAACCTTCTCCTAAGTAACAGGCAGAGCTGTCATCTTCTTAAACCGGATGACTGCTCTGCCTTTTGTTTTTCACGTCTCTTTAGCGCTCTTTACCGAACGAAATAGCGGTCGGGGGAGATGCCGGAGAGACAAACAAAATCGTATGGTATCGACCGGTGATTCGCTTACAGCTGCGTTCCGAAGTCGGTCACCCAATAGTGTTTGTACGTGCTGGTAGTGCTGTAACCATACCCTACTCCCACCTCTTTGAAGTTCGGGTTCATGATGTTGGCACAATGGCCTGGGGAGCGAAGCCACCCATCAACTACCGCCCGGGTTGTAGTGTAACCGGCTGCGATGTTTTCACCCGCCGTACGCCAAACATATCCCTCACGAGTCATCCGATCCCAGGGCCGCGACCCATCCCGACCCGTATGACTGAAATAGTTGTATGTAGCCATATCGACCGCATGTTTGTCCGAAGCTGCGTTGAGTTTTGCGTTGAGTTGCAGGGGCGTAGTAGCCGGATATGTAGTTGATCCACAAAGGCATGACTTCGCACGGGCCTGATTCAAATACGTCAGAATTTCTTGTTGTTGTACCGTTGTGGCGGCTGCAACCCGGCCGCTTCCGCCAGCCTGAGGGGTTTGCACACCGGGCGCGTCGTTACTCTCTTTCCAGATCGAAGAAGCTACCGGCTGGGGTGTTTGTGTAAGAATCTGTTCCTGCTGAGGCTGGCAGGCCGTTGCCAGGCACAATAGTGATGCTACGTAAGCAAAATGGTTTGTTTTCATAAAACAATTGAATACTTGTTCATTTTTATGAACGACCAGTTTGCATCTGTAGTATTACTCCTTAAGTAGTTTTATGATCTGTTTTTATTACCGCTATTTCCGGGGTACCTTTTTTCCTGAGTTGATCATCCAGCCGATAGATACCCCGGCCGTAACACCCGGTTTACGCAGTGTGCTGCTATCGGTACTGCCTACCTGACGAACGCTCACAATCCGATACCCCACGCCCACGTACACATCGACAATAAACCGCGGAAGCTTAGCGATTGGGGCCTGCTGATAACCGACCTTGGCATTCAGGCCGTAGATATGCCGGTTTACCTGCGCCATTTCGGTAGCCGATAAAGCCCCCTCACGGGGTATTTTGAGCTTTTGCCGGTTTAACGCACCCTCGCCCGCCACGTAAAACCCACCGGGTGAACGACCCGATTTGAGTTTGCCGCCCAGCGCCGGGCTGATGTAATACCGAATTTCGGTACGCGCCTGCACCGACTCCGACGGCGAACCGGCCCGAACGCCCGGCCCAACCTGTGTTCCCCCTACCCCGATTCCGGGCTGTACACTCAACCGCGACGTCAACGGGAGCTCGACTGCCGCCTGCACCGTAGGGTCAGGACTAAGCAGACTCAGCGGGGCCAATTTTAGTACCGGTCCCGGTCCAATCCGTGCCGGGAGGGTGTCCTGCCCCCAGGCCAAAGCCGGCAGCAGCAGTAAGAGGCAAATAAACGTTTTCATAGCACAGCCAAACTCACAACGTATAACCTAATTGAAAACCAAGCATTAAACTCGGAAACCGACCTTTCTGTAAACTCCAATCCGACGTTAAGTCCTGGTCAGTATTGATAAACTCCGGACGGGCATCTTCGTAATCAGGGACGCCATACTGCCTGAACCACCGCCAACGAATACCAATACCGGCATACACATCCAGCAGAAGCCGGTCGTTGGTGGGCGACAGTCGAATGGATCCCTGATGACCCATCTTCAGGTGCGCCCCCATCACGT
This sequence comes from Rudanella lutea DSM 19387, assembly GCF_000383955.1. NCBI lineage: Bacteria > Pseudomonadati > Bacteroidota > Cytophagia > Cytophagales > Cytophagaceae > Rudanella > Rudanella lutea. Next base: position 1,371,314 of record NZ_KB913013.1, read on the forward strand.
AGCGAACTGCCCGGGCGGTGTAGCGTTCAAAAAACTGACAGCCACCATCTTCGCACCCTCGCGCTAAGGTACCCTCGAAAGGCGCGTTTACCTGTTTGTAGAATGTATTGATGGCCAGATAATTACCCAATGGCACCTGCGTAACCGTGCGCACCCGGCGCCAGCGGTTTACGGCCAGGTCGCGGTCGGTGTACAGGCGCCCCTCCAGCTGCACCCGCCAAACCTCCCGACCCGGGAATCGATTATTGGGTTGGGTCAACAGCCGGTTTCGTTCATTGCCGTACCCCAACCCGCCCTGAATGCTATACCGGCTGCTCACGATTCGCTCCACGTCGATCTGGTAACGGCTATCAATGTCGATCATGGCCAGTGGGTTAAATTTAACCACCCAACCGGGTGCTTTCCGTACGCCCTCAACCCGCACGGTGTCGATCGGCTCCGTGGGCCGGTCGAAACTATCAGTAACCGGAAACTGAGCCCATACGGGGCGGGTCAGGAGCAACAGACTCCCAAACCACCAAAAAATGAATGCTCTCATGCCAGCGGTTCGATAGCCAGTTTGCTGAGCAGCTTCAACTGCTTACGATCGGCATAACTGTACTGATAAATGCCGTCCTTACCCGTTACGATAAGCACATCGCGGTTCGGTATTACATCATACGAGCGTACACCCTCCAGATGTTGCATCAGCTTGGGTGCCGTTGGGTTCGTGAGGTCAAACAGTTTCAGGCCCCAGTCGCCCTCGCACACAAACAGCACATCGCCATCTACACCGAGGCCGCGCGGGTTAATCATCGGAATCGACCGGATTATGCGCGGAGCCTGCAGGTTGCTCACGTCGATCACCTCCAGCAAATTGGCCGCCACCGCGTTGTTTCGGCAGTCGGCACCACTACGTAACGTCACGTAGGCCAGAGTGCCCTGCACCACCACAGGGTCGCAACTCAGTACGTGCGTGTACGTCGACAGATACCGCGGATCACCCGGCCGGGAAGCGTCATAAATAAGCATTCCGGTCTGAGTACCCATGAACAGATTTCCAGAATATGGAAAAATTGTCTCGATTCCGAACCCCAACTTGGTCTGCCGACCGGGTATGGGATTCATGCTGTTACTGACGTCGTAGGCCCGCAACGTCGTGCTGTTGACTATGTAGAGGGTATTGTCAAGAATGGTAAACCGGGCCGTCGACCCGCCAATTCCGGCTCCGGGCGAGGCCGCGCTTTCGCTTTTGCTCAGGCCCAGATCGCCCGAGCAGCCCGCCCCGCAAAGAATAAGTGATAGTACGCAGATAAAAAGTGTTCTCATGGCTCAGGGTGTTTGGTTATCGCCAGCATTTGGCCGATTCATTTTCGCTACGCTGCCAGCCCACCACCAGCCCTTTACCCGGATCCGGGCACTCAAACCGTACATTGCGCATGGGCGGATAGGCCGTGACCGGATACGCATTTTCGATGCGTTTTACCAGGCGCACATTCAACGGGTTGGCAATGTTGAGGGCCACCAGATCAACGGTATTGTCGGCGTACAGAATACTGTCTTTAACAGCCAGTTCGCGGGCCCCCGGAATACTCACAAACGAAATAGGCACCGGTTTCTGGGGGTTCCGGTTGTCTACAATATGAACCCCCGCCCCGACCTCGTTCACAAACAGGAAGCCGTCTTTTAGGTAAATTTTGCCTGCCTGCCGGATAGGCTGCACAGCCATGGTCCGAACGTTACGCACCGACTCATACGAGCCGTAAATAGGGCGGTAAATGGGGCGGTTGTCGGTAGTTTGCCCCGGCGGAGACACCTGGCTATTGGTGCAGGCATCGAGCAGGGGAATCCCCAGCAGGAGCCAACGCATCGTTTTGTACGGTAGTAAGGGCATAGCTATCGATAAAAAAGGTTGTAATGAAGATACAAAAGCGGGCCAAAGGGTTGTAATCGACTCAGAAAATTTAACTTTGCTTCGACGATAGTCGGTGAGCAAACCAACTCGCACCCCGACCGAATTACGCTTGCACAAACTTCGAAACACGCTCTGCATGGACACCATAAGCAAACCCACTGCAACCGAAACGCTCGACCGAAAAAACGCCGAAGCCCTCCTGGGTGGCGGCCAAAAACGCATTGACGCCCAGCATAAAAAAGGGAAGCTCACTGCCCGCGAACGCATCGCCCTACTCCTCGACGAAGGGTCGTTTGAAGAAACGGGTAAGTTTGTGATGCACCGGACCAAAGATTTCGGGCTCGATAAAGAATACTACCTCGGCGACGGGGTAGTGACCGGCTACGGTACGGTCGATGGGCGGCTGGTGTACGTGTTTGCGCAGGATTTTACGGTGTTTGGCGGGGCACTGTCGGAAACCCATGCCGAAAAGATTTGCAAAATCATGGACCTCGCCATGAAAAACGGAGCCCCTGTTATCGGCCTCAACGACTCCGGCGGGGCCCGCATTCAGGAGGGGGTTTTGTCGCTGGCCGGGTACGCTGATATTTTCTACCGCAACACACTGGCGTCGGGGGTGATCCCGCAAATATCGGCCATTATGGGCCCCTGCGCGGGTGGAGCCGTGTATTCGCCCGCCATCACCGATTTTATCCTGATGGTCGAAAACACCAGCTATATGTTTGTGACGGGCCCCAACGTGGTAAAAACGGTAACCCACGAAGAGGTAACGTCGGAAGAACTGGGCGGGGCCAGCACCCACAGCACCAAATCGGGCGTTACGCATTTTGCCTGCGCCAACGAAGTGGCCTGTATTGAGCACATTAAGCAGCTGCTGAGCTACATGCCGCAAAACTGCGAAGATGAGCCCCCCATGCTGCCTTACGAAGCAAGTGGGTCGGCCGATGGCGAGATGCGCCCGACGCTGGACACGATTATTCCCGACAACCCCAATCAGCCGTACGACATGCGTGAGGTGATCGACGAACTGGTGGACCCCGGTAGTTTTCTGGAAGTACACAAAAACTTCGCCGAGAATATTGTGGTGGGCTTTGCCCGGATGGCAGGCCGGAGTATCGGCGTAGTAGGTAACCAACCGGCCGTACTGGCGGGTGTGCTCGACATCAACGCCAGCACCAAAGCCGCCCGGTTTGTGCGGTTCTGCGATTCGTTTAATATTCCGCTGCTGGTGCTCGAAGACGTTCCCGGCTTTTTGCCCGGCACCGATCAGGAGTGGAACGCCATTATCACCAACGGTGCCAAGCTGCTCTACGCGTTTTGCGAGGCAACGGTGCCCCGCGTGACGGTAATTACGCGCAAAGCCTACGGCGGGGCTTACGACGTGATGAACTCCAAGCACATCGGGGCCGATCTCAACTACGCCTGGCCCTCGGCCGAAATCGCCGTGATGGGGGCCAGTGGGGCCGCCGAGATTATCTTCAAACGTGAAATTGCCGAAGCCGACGACCCGCAGGCCAAGCTCCAGGAGAAGGTACAGGAGTACACCGAAAAGTTTGCTAACCCCTACCGGGCTGCACACCGCGGCTATATCGACGAGGTAATTTACCCGCGCGAAACCCGCCATAAACTCATCCGGGCCTTTAAAATGCTCGAAAACAAAGTAGCCACCTTACCCCGCAAAAAACACGGAAACATACCGCTGTAACTTATGCCATCTTCCCGCCCCAAAGGCAGTGTTGCCCAAACATTTCTGATTGGCTTTCTGATTATTCTCGGATTCGCCCTGCTGGTTGGCTGGCTCTCCACGGTATTTAGCTGAGTAGCCTATGCTGTTACTGATGTATTCCCTGATTGGCAGCATTCTTGCCTTGCTGGGCCTCGCCATCTGGCGCTTTAAACTCACGTCGTGGCTTTCTAACGTGAATAATCTCGATGTGAAAGACCATGACGGACTAGCCCGCTTTGCCGGTATTTTCCTCATAGGGCTGGGTGTTTATGCCGTCTTGTGCGGGTATCTGGCGCAGCAAACCACTACCCAGAACGGCCAAATCGGGGTGATGATTCTGTTTGTCCTTGGCTCTCAGCTGGCTATCGTCGGCTATATGTACGGATTACGTAAATACACCCGATAGCATGAAAACAGAGTCCGTCTCAAGATTCGAACAGGTATTGTACGGCCTGACCGGGCTGGTGGTGGTGCTCACCTGGGCCGCTACGGTGTATGTGTACCCCAACCTACCTGACCGTATTGCCATTCATTTCGACCTGGTCGGAACGCCCAATGGCTGGGGAAGTAAACGGACCATTTTCCTGGGGCCGGGCCTTATTACAGGCACCATTGCCTTTTTGTTGTTGATTCGGGAAGTAGCCCCGGCCGAATCATTTAACATGCCAGTGAAGGTTACTCCCGAAAACCGCGACCGGCAATACCACATCGCCTATCAAATGATGGCTGCTGTTAGTTTTGTATTAGCCTTACTCATGGCCGGTATGCAGTTCGATATTTGCCAACTGGCATTGGGCGACACCCAAACCCCCTCGTTTCTGCCAACCGGGCTGTTCATGGGCGGGTTGTTTGCGGTAATTGGGTATTACCTCTGGCAATCGGTCCGCAATCGATAAAAAAGGCCCCTGACTTTTCAGACAGGGGCCTTTTTTATTGTCGTCTCTTTTCCTATCGCTTTTCAGAGATCACTTCCTTAATGTCGGAGATGATTTTGCTGGCGAGGTGTTCGGCCGTCGAGAGCGTGTCCGACTCGGAGTAGATCCGAATAATTGGCTCGGTGTTCGACTTACGCAGGTGTACCCACTCCCGGTCAAACTCAATTTTAACGCCATCAATCGTATTGATCGGGTTGCGTGCGTATTTCGCCTTAATGCGCTCCAACACCGAATCGACGTCGATAGTGGGCGTCAGTTCAATTTTGTTTTTCGAGATGTAGTAGCTTGGGTACGTCCGGCGCAGAATCGAAGCCGATTTCCCAAACTTAGCCAGATGGCTCAGAAACAAGGCAATGCCTACAAGTGCATCGCGGCCGTAGTGCAGGTCGGGATAGATGACCCCACCGTTGCCCTCGCCCCCGATTACGGCATCGTTGGCCTTCATCATTTCCACCACGTTCACCTCGCCTACGGCCGAGGCAAAGTGCTCTCCACCGGCTTTACGGGTTACGTCGCGCAGAGCTACCGTACTCGACAGGTTCGAAACGGTGTTACCGGACCGCCCGTCGGCCGGGCGATTTTTAAGCACATAATCGGCTACAGCTACCAGGGTGTATTCTTCACCAAACGGCGACCCATCTTCGCAAATGAGGGCCAGTCGGTCCACATCAGGGTCAACCACGATCCCAAGGTCGATAGTATCTTTCCGGGTCAGGTTGATAATATCGGTCAGGTTTTCGGGCAGCGGCTCCGGGTTGTGCGCAAAGTTGCCCGTAGGCTCACAATGCAGTTTTGTGATGGTTTCGACACCCAACGCCTGCAACAACATAGGCACGGCGATACCACCGGTTGAGTTGACGGCATCGACGGCGATGCGGAAGTTGCGGGCCGCAATAGCCACCCGATCAACGAGCGGCAAGGCCAGAATCTGGTCAATGTGCTTTTGCAGGTAGGTATCGTCGGTGCGATAACTGCCCAGTTTGCGCACTTCGGCAAAGTCGATGGCTTCGGCCTCGGCAATAGCCAGCACCTCAGCGCCATCATCGCCCGAGATGAACTCCCCTTTCTCGTTCAGGAGCTTGAGGGCATTCCACTGAATGGGGTTGTGGCTGGCCGTCAGGATGATCCCGCCCGCTGCGTTTTCGGCCGGCACCGCCAGCTCAACGGTTGGGGTAGTCGACAGCCCCAGGTCAACGACGTTGATGCCCAACCCCTGCAAGGTAGCCGACACAATTCGCGACACCATTTCGCCCGACAATCGGGCATCGCGGCCAATCACGACGGTTGGGGTCGTGTTGTTGCCCAGTGTCGTTGCCCGCTGGCGAAGCCACTGGCCGAAAGCAGCCGTAAATTTTACAACGTCCAACGGTGTCAGACCTTCTCCGCTGCGCCCCCCAATCGTTCCGCGAATCCCGGAGATAGATTTAATTAATGCCACGTGAATCGGTTAAAAAAGTCGTCTGTGAATCGGCAAAGATAACCACTCTGCGCGGTTGGGTACGTACCGTTTGTCAGAAAAATGTCCGCCAACAGGGCCCTTTCTGAACCCAGTTCGCTACCGGGTTCGGATAACAGGCAACCGCTTCAGAAGCTCCTTACGGGCCCCTTCTTTAATGGCAACCGTGCGGCCGCCTACCCAAATCTGCTCTTTCTCTACCCGATCTATGTGTTTTAGATTGATTACAAGCGATTTATCGAGCCGATAGAACAACCGGGGCGACAAATACCGGTTCACATAACTCAGGTTTCCGGTCACGACCACAGCCTGCCCACCATTGGGCGTCATAATTCGTTCGGCGGCTTCGCGGGTCAGGTACACGGTAGTAAAATTACGGGCAGCCTCCAGGTAAAAGATCTCCATTTGACCGACCCGACTGAATCCGTTCCGAATGGGCAGGTAAACGGGCTCCTCGGGTTCGGGGGGCGGTGGTAACTCGCCTGGGTTATAGTTCGACACCGCCAGTTCGATTTGGCCAATCAGCTCGTCGGTCCGAAAGGGTTTGTTCAGAAAAGCCGCTGGCCGGGTCATTTTGGCCCGTTCAAAGGTAGCCGGGTCCGTGCTGATGGTAACGCCGGTCAGGTAAATAAACGGAATGGGTTGCGTCAGGAGTAGTGCCTGTGCCACGGCCACGCCATCGCCCGCTGAGAGCGGGTCGAGGTTAATGTCGATCAAAGCGAGGTCGAACCGGTTGTTTTCGAGAAACACCATAGCCTCCTCGGCGGTGTGGGCTACTGCACCTACCTGAAAACCGGCCCGGTTCAGTTCGTTTTCAATAGCATCGGCAATCAACAAATCATCTTCAACCAGCAAGAGTTGTAAGGGTTCTCTCATAGGTGTGGTTATTCGCTCACTACTTAATTCCAATAACCAGATCGAACGTAACGCCGGGCGGCCCCGAAAACGTATGTTCTCCGCGTAACTGCCGAACCTGCAAATCGATCAGGCGTTGGCCGAACCCGGTCTTGTTTTCGGGGCTTGTCAACCAGCCGGGGCCATTGTCCCGAACCTGCAAATGCAATTTGCCATTTACCTCCCAGCACCGAACGGTTAACTGTGGATCTGGATGAGCGTTAAACGCGTATTTACAGGCGTTGGTTACCAGTTCGTTGATAATAAGAGCCAGCGGTATAGCCTGATCAATGTGAATGGGCACATTTTGCAACTGGTATAGGGGCTCAATCTGCCCAAAACCGTAACTATCGAGAATAGTCCGAACCAGCTTTGGAATAAACTGGGGAAGACCCAGCGTTACAAGCTCTTCGCCCTGATGCAGCTGCTGGTTGAGCAACGCAATGGTGTGCACCCGCAGCTGACTTTCTTCAACGGCCCGGCGGGCGCTATCATCGGTTAGGCGGTTCGACTGCAGGCTCAACAAGGCCGATACCGTATGCAGGTGATTTTTCATCCGGTGGCTCTGCTCGCGCACCAGGTGGGCATTCTGGAGGCTTATCTGCCGGTTTTGCCGATTGAGCCGGTAAAAGGCAAAACCAACACCAACCGACAGCAGCAGCAGGCCAAACATACCCCGGTTAATGTAACGCTGGGTCTGAAGGGTGTTGTGCTGCAGGGCAAGTTCGGCGTCGCGGGCTTTGAGCAACGCAGCTTGTTTTTCGGTGTCGTACACGATACTGAGCTGGGCAATGGCCGCCCGGTGTTCGAGGCTCTCAGTTATTTTCTCCAGTGAGTCGACCACCATAGCCTCCCGATGGGCTTCTTTCCAGTTTTGGGTAGCCCGGTAGTAGCGCGCCAGCGTTTGGTGCAACAAAACTTGACCCTCCATATAGTCGACGGGCCTGACGCGGCTCATTTGTTCGACCGCCAATAGATGGGTACGCGCTCTGTCCAGATCATTCAGGTAGATGTAGGCCTGCACCAGCTCCAGGTTCAGGCTTATCATTTGCGCCAAATCGTTCCGGGCTTCGTGTACCTTAAGGGCTCCGTTGAAGCAATCAATGGCCTGCCGGGGCGCTTTTTCAGCCAAAATGCCCCCTTTACTCCGTAAGACATACGCTATTTCGAGTGGACTTTTGATCTGACGAGCCACGGCCTCGGCCCGTTGAATGTAAAACAGAGCACTATCAGCCGAATAGGCAAACGGACGTTCGGTCGTAAACCGAAAAGCCCGGTTAGCGATCCAGTGCAACCCGCTCAGAAACGTGTACGAGCTCATCAGGCTATGCGGATGATTCAGCTTCCGGCTGTTAGCCAATGCTTTGTGACCGTAGACATACGCCTGCGCGTAGTCTTTGATGGTCTCGCTGGAGCTACCCAACTGAATATACACTTTGTTGAGTTCTTGTGATGGCCCCCGGCTTTCGCGGAGCCGGAGCGAAAGGAGCATCCAACGCCAGCTTGCGGCCCCCTCACCCACCGATCGGTACCGCTTACCCAGCAAATAGGCAGCCTCGGCCATAGCAGGCGTATCGCAACGCGCTACAGCTGTACGATATTCGGCCTGAGCAGCCAGAATCTTCTGCTGTGGCGACGACTGCCCCAACACCCCGCCAGATCCCAAAAAGAACAAGAATAGTAAACGTTTATCCATATAAGGTCACCAACCTTAGGGTAAACTTACAATGGCAAACGCCTTATAGCAACCGTGTTTTTACTTAGTGGAGAAAAAACCGGATTTGGTGGAGATCTCCCACTAAAATGACGTGAGTGTTATATAAACTTGGAATAGTTTTCCGACTTATCCAACCCATTTGACTACATTGAGACAACTGAATTAGCGTTGACTATTCAGTTGTCTTCTTCACTACCACCCCACACATAGCTGTCAGACGGCCGGGTTCGGAACAGCTATTCCGCCATCGTTTGTGATCAGAAGTTCGTTGGAAAATACGGAGGTGGCTGAGCCGTTGTAACTGCCCGTAATGGGAGCCGCCAACTCAGGGCGGGCCGTACTCGTCAGAAAAATATGCCGGTTATTGACTACTGCCCCTTCGGTTGGGTCGAATCCCCGCCAGCCTGCGCCGGGCAGGTACACCTCGGCCCAGGCGTGGAGTTCGTGTTCCTGCTGCGGATTACCAAACAGATACCCACTCACAAACCGGGCGGCCAGACCCAAACTCCGGCAGGCAGCCATAAACAAGGTGGTATAATCGCGGCAGGAGCCCTGCCGGGCCTGTAGCGTATCTTCGGGGGCGTTGGGAGCCCCGTGTTCGCGCTTCTCGTAGGCAAAGCCCCGGATGGTCTGGTTCAGCACCGACAAAAACGGGACGGTTTCCCAGTTCACCCCGGCAGCCAGCCGACGCGCCCACAGCTCCACCTCGGCCGTTACGCCCGTGCGGTCCAGATACGGGTGCAGCAGGGCCTCTACCCCAGCCTGATACCGGAAGCCGGGCAGTTTTTTGCTCTCGAACGGAAAAATTACAAAATCAAACGAGTTGAAATCGTCAGATTGCAACGTCATATCAGCCGTAACACTCAAGTGCCGTGTAGGCCCATGAAAGTACACCACCTGCTGTACATTACCCTCCACATCAATATTCCGCACGATTTTCGACGGCACCGGGTCGATGGTGAGCTCGTACGCAAGCAACCGCTGATACGGGTACATGCGGGGGTACAGGTACAGGGTATGCGGATTCAGGGCAACGGGTCCATTGTACTGGTACGTAGACGTGTGCCGAACGTGGAGGTGCATAAGCGCAACAAAGAGTAGATAGAGGTTCAACCGGTAAAATCGGGCGGTTGTTTACGGATACCGGTTGCCCGACCCCAGCTTCTCAAAAATAGGGTCCATCCAGTAATTGGGCAGTTTCCGAACCGAATTATTGAGCAACGCACTCCACTGATGCGATATTTCGTCCATATCGTCCTTTTCAAGCCGGTGCTCGGTCATGTGGAAGCTGTTGTTGGGGTAGATCACCACATCGAGCGGGTAATCAACATCGTTGGCACTCACGCGGGTGGCGTCAAACGCCAGAAAACCAATTTTGAGGGCGTCGGCAAGGCTGGTGTCGTAGGTCAGGTTTCGGAACAGCAGCGGTTTGCCATAGCCCGAGTTACCGATGATTTTGAACAACGACCCATTATCGACCTCAACCCAGTTGCCCTCGGGGTACAGCATGAAGAGCTTGTGTTCTTCGTCGTCTTCGAGCTGCCCGCCCACAATGGCATTGAGGTTGAAATTGAGGCCGCTGGCGGTGAGCGACTCCCGGTCTTCGCGGGCCACCCGCTTCACCTGCTCCCCAAACGCGTTCACGGCCTTGTAGAGTTTATTAAACGAACGGTCTTGCTCGGCCAGTACTTCGCGGAAGTAGGTAATGGCCTTGTCGCGCACCGACCGCAGCCCCGAGGTCATCACAAATAGCGAGTGGTGTTCTACCTGATGAACGGTAATTTTCCGGTTACTCGACACTTCGGTACCCGACGTCAGGCGGGTATCGGCAATGGCCACCAGGCCCGAACGCACTTTGATACCTAAACAATAGGTCATAACAATAGAAAACAAGTCGAAGGCCAAAGGTCGAAAGTAGGGCGGCAAAAGCCAAATTTTTACCGTAACCTGCTCCTTATTGCTTTCATGACCGAACCCGGATTTGGGCCATAGTCGGGCTTGCGCAACGTGCTAAAACAAAAAAGCTGTCCTCACAACGAAAGACAGCTTTCCTAACTACCGGTCTATAAAAAAATATACTGATTACAAAGCAATCAAATTCCGTACAGTCATGCCACCTACATAATAGAAAGGGTGACGAACCGGTAAAAAAAGGTCATGAATACGCCCCGGTTTCGGTGTAGGTTCCGTTAAACTGCATGAGTTTTTTCAACAGCTCTTTTTTGCAATGGTAGCTAACCGGAATTTCGTGCCCTTCGATCAGGACTGAGTGGGCTTTAAGATGAGTAACTTTCTGGACATCAACGCAGAATTGTTTGTGGACCCGCACAAAGCGTTCGTCGAGTTGTTTGATTAACTGCCGCAGCGACTTTTTCATGCAGATACGCTCGGTAGCGGTGACGATGATGGCGTAATTCCCGGAGGTTTCCAGCCAGAGGATTTCGTCTAACGGGAGTTTTTTCTGTCCATGCTGATGGCGTACAAGCAAGAAACTGTTCACTCCTTTTGCTCCTTGAATCGAGCTGTTGACCAGCCGGATCATCGACTGTAAACTGAGCTTGTCAAACGGCCGGACCAGATACCCAAATTTTGTATCGCCCGTCAGTTGTCGACAGAGTTCCTCATTATTTGAGAAGCTCACAAATACCGTAGGAATTGCCAACGACCGAAGGTCATCCAGCATTTCAAGTATGTTTTCGTTTTGCAGAAAAACGTCAGCCAGTATAAGAGACGGAGGGGCTTGCTGTAGAACAATACGTGCCTGTTTGATTGAGCTAACCACTTCGATCTGCGTGAATCCCAACTCAGAGACTATTTGTTTTAGACGCACCTGCTCAAGCAGATCGTCTTCAATAATCAACACATCAGTCATAGTTACGGTAAGGTGAGTTCTACTTCGGAACACGAACAAAAGGATATCTGCCAAGAGTTTTGCCGGCGGGAGGGTAATCAGACAAAAAAAGGGGATAATTGAGATTGTTCAATTTATGCCCCTTCATACGCCCGCCAGATTGCGGGTAAGGAGTCCAGTTGTCGGCTCACAGGAAGCGTCACCACAAAACAGATTCCCTCGGGTCGGCCGTGCTCCACCGTTATATTGCCCTTGTTACGGGCCACAAAATCGCGCACCAGCAACAGGCCTAACCCCAGGCCCTGCTCACCCAACTGAACCGACCGGCGCCCGACCAGTACCCCTTGTAAAAACAGCAGCTTGTCGGAAGTGACTCCACTACCCGAATTCCAGACTTCAATACGCACCTGATGATCTGGCAGGAGGACACCCGAAACGGAAATACAGCCACTTGACCCGATAGCCTTCAGCGCATTGTCGATCAGGTTACGCACAATCAACTCCAAACCATCTACATCGGCCCAAACCAGCACCGTATCTGCACAGTTGACGGCAATATTGATATCATGAAATTGCACCAGATTTCGGTACAGGTCGGTCACCCGGTGCAGCAAGTCGTTGAGCCGGATGTTGTCGGGGTGGTACGGGATCGCTTCGCGTTGCGCCAGCGCCCAACGAAGGAGGTTATCGAGCATGGTTTCGATCTGTACGCCGGCCGAATCGATGGCCTGCGATATCTGCCCGATGTCGGCATAGGCCCGTTGTTTCAACCGGTCGCTGATCAGGTCGGCCAGGCCACGAAACGAGACGAGGGGCTTACGCATGTCGTGGGCAATAATCCCGATAAACTGCTCCCGGGCCTTGTACAACTGCTGCACTTCGGCAAGGGCCAGAGCGCGTTGCCTGTTAATTCGGCGGAGTCGCCAAAACAAAAGCCCAATCGCCGTCGCAACGATGGTAACCAGAATCAGCCCGGCCGTAATAACCCGGTACTGGAACGCAGCTGCCTGCTGTTTTTGGGTGAGCTCGGCAATTTGTGTCTGCTTTCGCTCTGTCTCATACCGAACCTGTAGCTCCAGCATCTTTTTATTGTTCTCGGCCAGAAACACCAGCCCATTGTATTTCTGCACGCTGTCGGCCAGACGGTTAGCGGCCACGTAATCGCCTTTCTTCTGCACCAGCTCCCGGTACTTAGTGTAGGGCCCCGCCAGAATGGCGTAATTAACCGGCTTAGCGCGGCTAAGCATGGCAATACTCTGCCGACAAAGAGCAATGCCTTCGTCGATCCGGTTCAGCTTATAACAGTCCGTAGCGAGGTTATAGGTCAGAGTGGCCATTTCCCAGTCCTGTTCCGGCCTCAATAGCTGCAACACCTGTTTGTTACGGCTGTAAGCCTTCTCATGTTCGCCAATGAGGCCGTAATAAATGGCTTCGATACGTCCGAACCGGTACCGTGCGTAGGCACAATCAGGGTATTGTTCAATTACCCGTTCGGCATTATCCAACGTCTGCCGCATAGAGCGGGCTCCGTTGTCCATTTCGCCATACTGAAACCGGGTGTAAACCAGCTGAGTTGTCAGGTAATCATGTACGTTGCTGTTTTCGTGCAACAGTGCCTCCATTTTCTTCAGATACTGCTCACTTAGTGCCCGGCTCGACGTAATCCGGTTGCCATACAAGGTCGAGTTGGTCAACACCAGCAACCCGTAGGCGTGGAGTTGCCCCGAACGATCATTTTGGGACCCAAAACGCTTAAGCGCCTTATTAGCCAGGGGAACAACATCGACCAGCCGGTTCTGATTGAATACTTGATACGCTTCAAGATACTGTGCCCACGCCATAGCGTTTTCCCGCTTCTGCACGGTAGCCAGCCGGTTGATTTCGGGTAGATGTGTCCCAACCCTATCGTGATAATTCCAGGTGTACGTTCGTTCGAGCGTAATGAGTGCTTTGAGCCGTGTCTGTGGGTTGGCTTTGGGATTGGCGCGCACCCATTGTTCGAGGCTGTCGGGGTTGTTTTTGGGGTACGTATCAGCAAATGATTGGGCCCTACTCCTGTGCGCGGGCCATAGCAGGTTACCAAAAAGCAGCAACACAATCCCTATTCGAGAAAGGTCAGTACACATATTTTGGGCAAATGGTTAAGTACAAGTAAATGAGTAATCAACTATTTTAACGTATAGGTAAGTTTTGACAATTTAGTTATAAATGTACCAATTCGGTGTAAGCAGATCTGTCTCTTATTTCTGCAATGATCGACTCTTGCCATCTCGACGTTTTCTGGTCCTATTTTTACTGGGGTCCTATTGATCTCTTCTACTCCACCAATTTCCCTCTGCCCGTTGGATTCATGTACAAATAAGTTTGGATAAACACCCTTTATTAATTTCTCTCTCCGCTTCGCATAGAAATTGATTCAGTCCCGGAAGGACAATTCATTGCCTGACCCTTGCCTTTTCATGGTAAAAATACTTGATCGACTTCCGGGTATGACACACATTTCCGCTTTTCGGAGCTATTCACGCTGGCTAAAACTGCTTATCGGCTCCCTTCTTACAATCGTTAGGATTTTACGTCCTTTCGACAAGGTCTGGACTGGGCTATTTAGAACGAAAACCAGTCGGATGCACCGAACAAACGGGCTCACTTTTTCAGGGTGGTGTATGCTCGTTAACGTTTGCGGATTGGCCTTACTTAGCCTATTGGCTTCTGACGCCAGGGGGCAGTCGTGCGGGTGCCCATCAGAACCCAACGTGGTGAGCAATAATAGCTTTGAATCAACTAATTATACGCCTTTCTACGTCACGCCCGATCTTCCGGATGCGCACTTTGATATACCCGACCTAGACTCATGGACATCTAATCAACCCGTGGGCGATGGTTATTGGCCCAGTTTATTTTTTTCGGGCGGTTCTACCACTTGCTACATGCCACAGAACGGAAGCAAATTTTTGGTGGGCTACGTAACGCAGAACAATGGACAAACCAGAATATCGCAGACCTTAACTGGCCTGACCAGCGGAAAACAGTATACGGTTTGTTTCTACATCGCTCCCGGTGCCAAGTGGAGGGCTCCCTCAGGTACCTGTGTTGATATCCCGAATGGGGGTGGCTGGAATGCTGCCATTGTTAGCGGTGGCACCTATTCGAATGATTTTGCTGTAAATCTGGCCGATAAACTCCCCAACCCCACCAACCCTTGTTCAACAGGAAATCCAGTACGGTGGGAACAAAAAACGTTTACCTTCACGGCAACAGCTTCTAGTGCCACACTCCAATTCACAACCTTTGCCGACACTCAGGGGGAGATATGGGCTTATTTTCTGGATAACATTAGTGTAAAGCCAGCGAGCTGTAATTGTGGCTTTTCGGCTACGCTCACACCTGGAACCTGTAACTCAACCACAAACCAGTACACCCTAACTGGTACCATCTCGCTGACAACTTCACCCGCTCAGAGCCTGACCATTACCGACAACAGCGCCAGCATGACGACACCCGTCACGCAGGTTGTTAATGTATCGGCCGGGCAAACTTCCGTATCATTCAGCCTCAATGGTATCAAGAGTGGCTCAGGTATCCACACAGTTACCATTACCTCTGGCAGTTGCGGCACCCAAACATATACGTACATGGCCCCCGCTGGCTGTTTGCTCAACTGCACGGGTAATCGACTGGTAAACCCCAGTTTCGAGCAGGGTTTACCGTCACCCCCAACTGCACCGGGCAGCACAGTGACTCCACCGCCCGGCTGGACAGGAGGCACCGCTGATAATAATACAGGCGCTAATTTCAGCGTACCGGATGGTTACGCGTTCGGCTACTCGAATACCAATGCGTCTCTATGTCAGAGTGTATCGGGTTCAGTAGGCTCAACTGCTAATTTGACATTCTATGCAGGTGTTCACGCAGCCAATGGACAAACCGTGCAGTTGGCCTATCTGAACAGCAGCAATACGGTAATTGGTACTCCTTCTATTTTGACGGTTACTCATATCCTGGATAACACCCAACAGTTTGGCGGTCCTTATTCGCTTTCGTTGGCAGCTGCACCGGTTGGTACTACAGCAGTTCGAGTATGTGCCGTGAGTGCCACTAAGCCCGCTGGCTCAACAGTACCCGACATCGAGTTCTGGTCCAAGATCGACGCAGTGTGTTTAACTACAACGCAGGCAGTGTGCGCCATTGCGGCCACCGCTACGCCAGGTACCTGTAACTCCGCAACCAATCAATATTCCGTGAGTGGCACCATTAGTCTGACTAACACCACAGGCGGTACAGCCACCATCACTGACGGAGCCAGATCAACCACAGTGAGTGTAGCATCGGGAGCCACATCGGTTCCCTACACACTGACGGGTCTAACATCGGGCACTGGCTCGCACACGGTTGTGGTGAGCCTACCCGGTTGCGGGACGGCAACGGCGACCTACTCGGCTCCAGCGAGCTGTACAGTAGCAGCCACCATCAATGTATCGTCGGCTACCATCTGCGCGGGTTCGTCAGCTACCTTAACGGCCGCTGGTTGTGCGGGGACGGTGACCTGGAGCAACGGCACATCAGGCAACACCCTGGTGACACCAACGCTCACCCAGACCACCAACTACACCGCCACCTGTACGACGACCACCTCGACCACCTTCGCAGTGGGTACCGTCACGGTCAACCCAGCCGTAACGGCTACCATCAGTGCGGGCAATCTGAGCATTTGCGTGGGTCAAACCACCACCCTTACAGCCTCGGGTGGGGCCACCTACCGCTGGAACACCGGAGCCACCACAGCCGCTATCTCCGTGAGTGCAGCCGGTACCTATTCGGTCACCGCNACTTCAGNGGCTGGTTGCTCAGGCACAGCCACCGTAACGGTCGTGCAGAACCCCACGCCAACCGTCATAGCTACCTCGGCCACCATTTGCGCGGGTTCGTCAGCGACCCTCACCGCGTCGGGTGCTAACAGTTACCTCTGGAGCAACGGTGCCTCGACAGCCTCGATTGTGGTGTCACCAACGGCCACCACGACCTACTCAGTCACCGGCACCAGCTCGGCTGGTTGCTCGGCCACGGCCACGGGTACCCTCACGGTGTTGCCCCAGCCCGTGCTTAACCTCTCGGCCAGCTCTACGCTGGTGACCGTAGGCAACAACGTGACCCTGACAGCCTCGGGTTGTGCGGGGACGGTGAACTGGAGCAACGGTTCAACGGGGGCCAGCATCGTGGTGACGCCTACGCAGCCGACTCAGACTTACTCGGCTACCTGTACGACCGGCCCGGCTTGTTTCACCACCGCTTCGATTGTCGTGAACACCGAAGCCCCCGCCAATCTGGTGGTCACCTCGGCCACCATCTGCGCGGGTTCGTCAGCTACCCTGACAGCGGCCGGTTGCGCGGGTTCTGTCACGTGGAGTAACGGCACATCGGGCAATACCCTGGTGACGCCAACACTCACCCAGACCACCAACTACACCGCCACCTGTACGACGACCACCTCGACCACCTTCGCAGTGGGTACCGTCACGGTCAACCCAGCCGTAACGGCTACCATCAGTGCGGGCAATCTGAGCATTTGCGTGGGTCAAACCACCACCCTTACAGCCTCGGGTGGGGCCACCTACCGCTGGAACACCGGAGCCACCACAGCCGCTATCTCCGTGAGTGCAGCCGGTACCTATTCGGTCACCGCTACTTCAGGGGCTGGTTGCTCAGGCACAGCCACCGTAACGGTCGTGCAGAACCCCACGCCAACCGTCATAGCTACCTCGGCCACCATTTGCGCGGGTTCGTCAGCGACCCTCACCGCGTCGGGTGCTAACAGTTACCTCTGGAGCAACGGTGCCTCGACAGCCTCGATTGTGGTGTCACCAACGGCCACCACGACCTACTCAGTCACCGGCACCAGCTCGGCTGGCTGCTCGGCCACGGCCACGGTACCCTCACGGTGCTGCCGCCCGTGCTTAACCTCTCGGCCAGCTCCACGCTGGTGACCGTAGCAACAACGTAACCCTGACAGCCGCTGGTTGCGCGTGTACAGTCAATGAGCAACGGAAGCACCGGGCCAGCATCGTTGTCACCCAACGCAGGCCACTCAGACTCTCGTACTGTACGACAGGCCTGTCCCACCGCTGTGCCACGCGCCTGCCACAGCCTCGTGCTTAACCTCGGCCAGCTCCACGCTGGTGACCGTAGGCAACAACGTAACCCTGACAGCCGCTGGTTGCGCGGGTACAGTCAACTGGAGCAACGGAAGCACCGGGGCCAGCATCGTTGTCACCCCAACGCAGGCCACTCAGACTTACTCGGCTACCTGTACGACAGGCCCGGCCTGTTTCACCACCGCTTCGATTGTTGTGAACACGGGAAGCCCCCCAATCTGGTGGTCACCTCGGCCACCATCTGCGCGGGTTCATCGGCTACCTTAACGGCCGCTGGTTGTGCGGGGACAGTGAGCTGGAGCAACGGTACATCAGGCAATACCCTGGTGACGCCAACGCTCACCCAAACGACTAATTACACCGCCACCTGTACGACGACCACCTCGACCACCTTCGCGGTGGGTACCGTCACGGTCAACCCAGCCGTAACGGCTACCATCAGTGCGGGCAATCTGAGCATTTGCGTGGGTCAAACCACCACCCTTACAGCCTCGGGTGGGGCCACCTACCGCTGGAGCACCGGAGCCACCACAGCCGCCATCTCCGTGAGTGCAGCCGGTACCTATTCGGTCACCGCCACTTCAGCGGCTGGTTGCTCAGGCACAGCCACCGTAACGGTCGTGCAGAACCCCACGCCAACCGTCATAGCTACCTCGGCCACCATTTGCGCGGGTTCGTCAGCGACCCTCACCGCGTCGGGTGCTAACAGTTACCTCTGGAGCAACGGTGCCTCGACAGCCTCGATTGTGGTGTCACCAACGGCCACCACGACCTACTCAGTCACCGGCACCAGCTCGGCTGGTTGCTCGGCCACGGCCACGGGTACCCTCACGGTGTTGCCCCAGCCCGTGCTTAACCTCTCGGCCAGCTCTACGCTGGTGACCGTAGGCAACAACGTGACCCCTGACAGCCTCCGGGTTGTGCGGGGACGGTGAACTGGAGCAACGGTTCAAGGGGGCAGCATCGTGGTGACGCCTACGCAGCGCGCACTCAGACTTACTCGGCTACCTGTACGACCGGCCCGGCTTGTTTCACCACCGCTTCGATTGTCGTGAACACCGGAAGCCCCCGCCAATCTGGTGGTCACCCTCGGCCACCATCTGCGCGGGTTCGTCAGCTACCCTGACAGCGGCCGGTTGCGGGCGGGTTCTGTCACGTGGAGTAACGGCACATCGGGCAACACCCTGGTGACACCAACGCTCACCCAGACCACCAACTACACCGCCACCTGTACGACGACCACCTCGACCACCTTCGCAGTGGGTACCGTCACGGTCAACCCAGCCGTGACCGCTACCATCAGTGCGGGCAGTCTGAGCATTTGCGTGGGTCAAACCACCACCCTTACAGCCTCGGGGGGGGGCCACCTACCGCTGGAGCACCGGAGCCACCACAGCCGCCATCTCCGTGAGTGCAGCCGGTACCTATTCGGTCACCGCTACTTCAGCGGCTGGTTGCTCAGGCACAGCCACCGTAACGGTCGTGCAGAACCCCACGCCAACCGTCATAGCTACCTCGGCCACCATTTGCGCGGGTTCGTCAGCGACCCTGACCGCGTCGGGTGCCAACAGCTACCTCTGGAGCACAGGGGCCACAACCCCAAGCATTGTGGTGTCACCAACGGCCACCACGACCTACTCGGTGACGGGCACCAGCTCAGCCGGCTGCTCGGCCACCGCTACGGGTACCGTCACCGTCAACGGGCAGCCCCAGATCAACAGCATTAACCAAAGCACGGCCTGCGTGGGCAACCTCGCCAGCCTCACCGTTAACGCGACCAACACCGGCGCGGGGGCGCTCGAATACAGCCTCAACGGCGGGGCCTTCCAAACGGCCAACAGCTTCACCCTCAACGCGCCTACCAGCACCACGGCCGTGATTGTGGTCCGTACCCAGGGCAGCAGCTGTACAGCAACCGAGTCAGTGGTGGTCAATTGTGCCTGCCAGACGCCTGTCAGCCTCACCTTTGTGCCCACAGCCCTGCAAACCTGCGCGGGATCACCCGTCAGCTTTACGGCCGGTGTAGCCGGAGCCACTTCGGCCTCGCTCTCCAGCTCAGGCACCGGCACATTTAGCCAGTCGCTCATCAACGGCATCACCACGGTGAGCTATCTGCCTTCAGCGACGGATGCCGCAGCGGGCAGCGTGACCCTGACGCTCACCTCCGCCGATCCCGACGGGGTGGGTACCTGCGTGGCCGACCAGATCAGCCGCGTACTAACCATCAACCCCTTGCCGGTGGTAACAGTTAGCTCGGCCTCGATCTGTGCGGGCGGCATGGCCACCCTCACCGCGTCGGGGGCGGATACCTACCGCTGGAATACGGGGGCAACGACCCAGTCCATCAGTGTGAGTGTGGCCGGGACCTACTCGGTGACGGGCACATCCGCTGCGGGTTGCTCGGCCACGGCGGTCGGAACACTGACCCTCTTTGGCCAACCGACCATCAGCCCGGCAACCTTGCCAGCGCCCACCGTGGGTGTAGCCTACAGCCAAACCCTGACGGGCAACGGCGGTCAAAGTCCCTACACCTTTGCGGTGGTAGCGGGTAGCCTGCCCCAGGGCCTGAGCATCTCAACCAACGGGGTACTGGCCGGAACACCCACAGACAACGCGCCGGCGAGTTTCACGGTGAGCCTCACCGATGCCAACGGCTGCACGGCCGTACAACCCTACAGCACCACCGCGACAGGCTTACCCAAGCTCGAATTGAACAAGCTGGTGAGCAAGCGGCAGGCGCAGGTAGGCGAAGTAGTGAGCTTCACAGTACTACTGGCCAACACGGGACTGGCTTCGGCCACGGGCGTAGTGGTGAGCGATACCCACACGGCGGGAATGAGCATTCTGCCCGGCTCAGTGTCCGTCTCGGCAGGTAGCTTCACGCCGGGTCTCAATGGTGGGCAGTGGGCCATTGCCAGCCTACCCGCGGGCGCTACGGCCACGCTGACCTACTCAGCCAGCATCACCGGCGAGGGACTCGTCTTCAATACCGTCAGCACCCCCGATACGCCTACCCCCGACGTAACGGTTTGCCTCAGTGCGCCCATCAAGGTATGTCAGGGTGCTCCGTTTGCGATCAAGCTGGATGCGCCTACCGGGTACAGCCGTTACCAGTGGTACCTCACCGCACCCGGCTCAACGAGCAGCGTGCTGGTGGCCGATGGTACGCTCAGCAGCTTCACGGCGACCCTGCCAGGTAGCTACAGCGTACTCATTGATAGCGGGTTGGCCAATGTCTGCCCCAGTCAGGGATGCTGCCCGGTAGTGATTGAGGAGATAGCCGTACCGTCGTACTCAGCGCTGGTGAAAAACAGCAGCTGTGTGGGCAGTACTCCGCAGGCCGACGGTCAGATCACGCTGGTGAATCTGGGCACGGCGGGCCGCTACTATTATCAAGTCTCGCCTGGTACCAGTTTTGACTCGGCTGGGGCAAGTGCAGTAGCTGCAATCCCGGCCAACGGCGTGGTGTCTACGGGTCTGTTGCCGGGCAACTACACGGTGCGGGTATGGCTGCTGATCAACGGACAGCCGGCCTGTCCGCGGGATCTGACGGTGGCCGTGGTGGAGACCTGTGCCTGCCCGACCAATGTTTGTGTACCGGTAGTTATTCGTAAGATTCGATAAGAGCCTAACCCATAGTACCCGACGGGGTTCTGGTGTGATAAACAATCATACCAGAACCCCGTCGGTCTAAATTGCCCTGAACCATGTCGTTATTGAAACAACAAGTCCGTTCCTATCTTTCATTGCGGGGAAGCATCCTGCGCGCTATCGCATATGGCGATGTGACGGCCGCCGACGTCCTCCGTATTACCCAAATCAATCCAAACAGTTATCAGCTACGTCGGCAGAATCCAGACCTCTGGACTGTAGATGAAGTAAGCCTGCTCGCTACGGCCTTAGGGCACGAAACAAACACGTTGAAACCCATCCGGCAACTGACTATGCTACTTCAGCTATTGCCCGATTCGAAGCAAAGGGAAGTGTACCAACGAGCCCAGCTCACCCGGCGTAAACTTCTGGTTCGACACGCGAACTGCAACAACTGGAAAGTTTGGGAGCTACAGCAGATTACTGACGTTTTGTAGAACCATCCGACCAGGCCTCATTGGGTGACCCGAATATCTACCTGCGCGGTATCGTCTTCTCCGTTGGTGTATCCGTTACCCGGTTCCGAATCCGAGTCGGTGGGTGAAGCCGTTAGCACCTGGGCCGTAACGATCAGATTACCCGCGGTCGTAGCACTCGCTACAAACGTCAACGTAACCGACCCGCCAACCGCCAGATTTGTAACAGTCCCCTGCAAGGTACCCGAGTTGACCACCAACCCGCTCGCCGACGACACAAACGTAAGCCCAGCGGGTAAGGATATGCCAACCGTGGCCGTCGTAGCGGTAGCGCCCCCCCGGTTGCTCACCGTAAGCGAAAACGTGACCGGCTCACCCACACGGCCTACCCGGCGGCTCGACTGGAGCTGTAAGCTTAAATCAGCTTTACCCGGCTCGGGGGCCGGTTGGTTTGGAATGACGGTAGGTAATGGCGTTTGGTTCGGGTTGGGCGATGCATACACCACGGTGGTACTTTCAACGGTGCGCAGATCCGTCTGGGCGGCATCGTTTTGCCCATCACCTGTACCCGAGTTGGGTACGCTGTTGGGGTCAGTTGTGGCCATGGCGCTGATTTCGGCCGCGTTCAGATACAAACCGGGCTGCTGAACCCGGACGGTAAACCGCTGCGTGATCGACGTATTGGGGCTCAATCCGGCCGCTACCGTACCAACGACTTCGCCATTGACGGCCGTCAGATTATCAGGCGAGCCCATAAACTGCACATTGGCCGGAAGGCGGTCGCGCCAGCTAAACGTCCCCGTATTGCAAGGGCCGTTGTTGGTCATGGAGATCGTGTACGTCACCTCATCGCCTACTTTCAGCACTCGCTTGTTCACCGACATATCGAGGCTCAGATCGGCGGCACCCAGCCCTACGGTAAGCACTGTGGGGGCCGATATGCACCCATACACGGCATCGACAGTCTGGGCCGAGTAACTACCGGGGGTGGTAATACTGAACGACGTGGCCGTTGCCCCTGTCCCGTTCCAACGGACCGGCGTACCAGCCGTGCTGGTCAGCGAGAGGGTGCTGGTGGTGCAAAAACTCGGCTGATTACCGGCAATCGCGATGGCCGGGGCCACCGGCGCTGCGTAGTTGGGTACAGTCACTGCGGGCGGGAAGGCAATCCGGTTGTTGGTCAATCGTAACCGAACGGTATAACTCCCGGCGGACAGGTCGCGGCTCTGGTTGCTGGTACCATCGCCCCAATTGTACTCCTCATAGCCAGCAGGAAACGTGACGGTAAGGCCGGTACTGCTCGTGGGGCAGGCGATACTCGCCAGGGGTTGCATAAGGGGCGGCACGGGCGTGATCGCGTTCAATAAACTTTGCTGCCCCAGCACGTTGGACCAGCGAACCGCTACTTCCTGCTGCCCAGCGGGTGAGTAGTGCAGGCCGTCGGGTCGCCAACGCAGGGCGGGGTTATTGTTGTTTTCTTCAAAACTGTAAGCCGGGTTGAACATCACCACCTGATCGAGGTCGGGGCCGGGGTAAATCTGATCGCCTTCGGCCCGGTTAATGACGGCATCCTGAGCCATCCGCACATTCTCGAAAGGAGCCCCGATATACGAATCTTTCGATACAATCCATGCCAGCGAAGGCAGGTTAAACTCTGCCCGCACCTTATCAATTACGCCCAGATAGTGCGTTTTAATTGTTTCGGTCGAATTATCCCGGTCGTTGACTCCGTGCTGAACCAATACCGCCCGTAGACCCGTTGAGGGCACATACAGATTCATGATGTTGCGAATGTTGACGTAGGGCATCCGAATATCATAGCGAATAAATCCGTGCTGAAACGGAATATCATACGCCGAATTATACACATCCTGCATCCGCGAACCACCAAAGCCGGCATTGTACAACAAAACCGGGACGCCCAGTTGCTGCACCAGCAAATCGCCCATTTTGCCCCAAAACCAGGCAAATCGTGAAAACGGTGAGGAGCCTACGTAGGTATTGTATTTTTCAAAAGCGGTAAGGCCCGGCAAGTAGCGGTTGTCGCCGGTTTGTTCATAGAGGTCAAAGGCAGGGTTGTTAAAATTAGCCGAGTTGTTGAGGTTGAGCCGGGCGCAGCTGACACGGTCGTCGAGAGCCCCATCAATGGTCGGGCACAAGTCGGGACCTGTGTAGCCCCAGGTTCCGTTGCCGCAACTTGTCCCCTGCGCGTTGGAATGCCCCAGAATGGCAAACACCTCCCCCACTCCTACCCGCTCAACGGCGTCGGTACCAACTACACTACTACCCAACCTACCCCGCACATTGATTTGATACCACCCGCCCGATACCGTCACCGTACCCACAAACTGCCCGTTGGTCGGGTTGGCCTGCAACTGAGTCCAGCCAACGTTTGAGTTAGCATTGATCCGGTCCACAATTTGCACCTCGACCCGGTCGATGGGGGCCGAGAAACTGCCCGCTACCTGAAACGTTGCCTGATTAGCACTGTTGCGCTGAAAAACCATCCGGCTCAGCGGGTATGTAACATCTATTTGAGCCTGCACCTGCCAGGCCAGTAAGCAATAAAAAAACAGTGTACCAACACAAATCGCCTGTTTAGTTTGCCAAACCCTCATCATCCTTTTCTTTACGCACACAACAATAATACGATGTACGACCCTCTACCGATTTGGTCACCCGAGAGCAAATTAAAATGAAATTGTCTTCATTGATGTTAAATTTTACTTATCCAGCGTGCAAGTAAAAGGCCGGGGGCTTGTCTGATGCCCCTTATTTGCGTTGCTTTGTAGAAACGATACCTCTAAAATCTCTCCGCGATGCACTTTGACGACGAGGATGACGACGCTTTCGATTGGGAAGAATTTGAACGGAATTACGATCCCGAAGAAGCTCAGCGTGAGATGGAGGCTGAGAATCGCCGGATTGAACAACTGCCTATTCTTCGGAAAGCTAATGAAATTCTGGAAATTACGCAGGCGATTGTCGGTACAATTGACGACGAAGACGATGTACTGATGATGAGCGAGCAGATGATGGCCAACGCCATGATGCTCCCAACCAAAATTGTGGGGGCCGAAGGAGCCGACCTGTACACTTTACGGATGGAAAACGCGGTGATTATTAAAACCCACGCCCGCGAACTCCTTACCCAAACCAATTACCTCCGGGCCGAAAAACTCTCCAAACCCGTTTACATCCAGTTGCTGCGCGACGAGATCGAAAACTTCCGGGTGCTTTTTGTGGAATGGGTCAATAGCTTCGACAAATCAAATGATATCCCCGACGACTGGGGGCTTTTTCAATGAGCCAATGCGTGAATGAGTGAATAGCGAATACCTGACGCTGAATTTACAGTTCACTCATTCGCTCATTCACTAATTCACCCATTACTTGTGTACGTAAAACCCAAAAAAAATCTCGGCCAGCACTTTCTGACCGACCACTCCATTGCTCATCAGATTGCAGATCTCCTGAGCGGTCATCGCGGTCCGGACGGCCAACCGTACGCGCACGTACTGGAAATCGGCCCCGGTACGGGTGTACTTACGCAGTTTCTGCTGGCCGATAGCCGCTTTGAAACCCACGCCATTGAGATCGATAGTGAGTCGGTGGTTTATCTGAAAAAAGAGTTTCCGTCGCTGACTCCCCGACTGGTTGAGGGCGATTTTCTGGAACTTACCCCCGCCGATTACCTGCCCAACCTCCCCGAAACGGCTCCGTTTGCCATTGCAGGCAACTTTCCTTACAATATTTCGTCGCAGATTTTCTTTAAAGTACTCGACTACCGCGACCGGATTCCCGAGGTGGTTTGTATGCTGCAGCGAGAAGTAGCCATGCGGTTGGCCTCGCCCCCCGGCAAAAAAGACTACGGCATCCTGAGCGTGTTTCTGCAAGCCTGGTACGATGTAAAGTATGAATTTACGGTGCCGCCCGAAGTGTTTAACCCGCCCCCCAAGGTGCATTCGGGCGTGATCAGTGTCCGGCGTAATGGGGTTACAGACCTGGGCTGCAACGAACGGAAGTTTATTCAGGTCGTCAAACACGGGTTCAATCAGCGCCGAAAAACGCTTCGGAACGCACTCAAACCCCTCGGCATTACCGAAGAAGCCGCCCAAAGTGCGTACATGGACAAGCGCGCCGAACAACTGAGCGTAGCCGATTTTGTGACGCTGACCAATTTAATGAGTGAAAGAGTGAAAGAGTGAAAAAGCGGGCCACAGGCCGGTGCAAGAACGCTCTTTCACTCTTTCACTCTTTCCTCCCTCCTCCTTCACGTATGACGTTCGAACTCACCAAAGAATACCTGAGCCGGATTCAGGACGCCATTGACCTGCACGATGCCACTACGCTGCGGGCCGAGATGGACGACCTGTACCCGGCCGATATTTCGGGTATTCTGTATGAGTTGGATACCGAGCAGGCCCGTTACCTGCTTACCCTCCTCGACAATGAGGTGGGGGCCGAAATTCTGGCGAATCTGGACCCAGCCGTTCGGCTTGATCTGCTAGCTACGTTCGACTCGGCCGAACTGGCCCCGCTGGTCAACGTCATGGACTCCGACGATGCTGTGGATTTGCTCAACGAGCAACCCATCCGGATTCGGGAGGAGATAATTGGCCTGCTCGAAGACCGCGAACAGGCCCGCTTTATCCTCGATCTGCTCCACTACGATGAAGACGTGGCCGGGGGCCTGATGCAGAAGGAGCTGATCAAGATCAACGTCAACCTGACGGTCAATGCCTGTATTGAGGAGATTCGTGAGCAAGCCGAAAATGTAGAAAAGGTGTACTCAGTGTACGTGGTCGACGATGTGGGTAAACTGCTCGGGCTGGTCTCGTTGAAGAAGATTGTGCTGGCCCGCCGGACCGCTAAAATCGCCGACATTTACGACAAAGACATCATTTTCGTGGAAACCTACCGCCCGGTCGACGAGGTGGCCGAGGTAATGCAACGGTATGACCTCGACGCCATTCCGGTGGTCAACGTGCAGGGGCGGCTGCTGGGGCGCATCACCATCGACGACGTGGTCGACGTGATTACCGAGCAGGCCGAAGAAGACATTCAGGTCATTTCGGGTCTGTCGGGCGAGGTTGAAGAAGACGATACCGTGTGGGCCCGTTCCAAAGTGCAGTTACCGTGGCTCATTGCGGGCGCGGTTGGCAGTTTGCTGGCGGCTACCGTAATCAATGGTTTCCAGAGCGAGCTGGGCAAAATTGCGGCCCTGGCGGCTTTTATTCCCATCATTGGGTCAACGGGGGGCAACGTCGGGATTCAGACCTCGTCGCTTATTCTGCAAAGTCTGGCCGATACCTCTGGGCTGAGTACCCCCCCCGGCCGGCGGTTGTTGCGAACGCTACTCGTGGCCGTCATCAACGGGCTGGTGGTGGGCCTCATTGCCGGTCTGTACACCTTCCTGATCGGGCAACCGCGCCTGTTTCCGGTGGTTGCCACCGCCCTGCTGGCTGTGGTGCTGCTGGCTTCGTTTATGGGTACTGTAACCCCGCTGTTGCTCAACCGAATCGGTATTAATCCGGCGGTGGCCTCGGGGCCCTTCATCACCACCGCCAACGACCTCATTGGCATCGGGGTGTATTTTCTCATCGCTGATTTACTACTGGCCGAGCTGTAAAAAACATGAGTCATCCCGAATTTTCAACATCTTGATGGTTCAGGCCCAAGTTCCCCAGGATGCCCCGTTAGGAGCCTAATGTCCATAGCTAACGGGGAAAATGATCCAAATACCCGAGCCCCGAAGGGGCGTAACTTGATTCGAGTTACGCCCCTTCGGGGCTCGGGTTCTCGTGGGAGACGCCTTTTCTACCAACATTAGGCCCCTAACGGGGCGTTGGGTTGGGTCGAGGCCTAGACTACCCTAAAATTCGGGATGACTCATGTTTTAGCCCTAATCCTTTTTACTTCCCAAACTGATACACGGTAGTTTGCCGGTAGGTTTGGCCGGGCTTCAGAATGGTGCTCGGGTACGTGGGGTGATTGGGCGAATCGGGGTAATGCTGCGCTTCGAGGGCCAGGCCTTCGCGGAAATTGATGGCCCGGCCGTATTTGCCCGTATCCTGCCCGGCGAAGAAGTTACCGCCGTAAAACTGCATGGCCGGTTCGGTGGTGAGCACCTTCATGGTAATCCCAGACTTATCGCCCGTAACCACACACGCTTCGGTCAGCTCATCAGCGCTTTTCCGGTTCAGCACAAAGTTATGGTCGTAGCCTTTGGCAAAGGTTAGCTGCTCATTTTTCTCGTCGACACGGGCCCCGATCGTCGTCGGTTTGCGGAAATCAAACGGCGTTCCTTCAACCGATGCCGGTTCGCCCTGCGGAATGAGTCCGGCATCGATCACCGAGTACCGGTCGGCGTTGATCTGCATCAGGTGGTTGTTGACCGTTCCGCTGCCTTCGCCGTTGAGGTTAAAAAACCCGTGGCTCGTGGGGTTGTACGGCGTAGCCTTATCGGTGGTGGCTACGTAGTCAATTTTAAGGCCCTTGTTTTCGAGTGTGAACGTCACTTTGGTCGTCACCGTACCCGGAAAGCCGCCTTCGCCGTCTTTCGACACATACGTCATCTCGACCGATTTGTCGCCTGTTTGCTTCGCGGTCCAAACCTGGTTATGGAAGCCCGACGGCCCGCCGTGCAGGGTGTTGCCGTTATTGTTCAGTTCGAGTTGGTAGGTTTTGCCATCGAGGGTAAACTGCCCTTTGGCAATCCGGTTGCCAAACCGCCCCACTACCGGCCCGAAAAAGCTTTCTTTGGCTTTCCGGTAATCGGCAAGGCTCTGGAAACCCAACGATACGTCGGTGGGTGTGCCGTTTTGGTCGGGCACAATCAGGTGCACAATACGCGCCCCGAAGTTTGACAGGGTGGCCGTCATGTCGCCATCTTTGAGCACAAACAGCTTCACGGCCTGCCCATTTACCTCGCCCTCGTAGGCGGCCGGGTTGTTCACTTGATACACAATTGCCGACGCGGTGTCGGACGATGTCGCCGAAGCATTGGCGGTTGAATCAGTCATGGTTGAGTCAGATTGACCATTTTTTGACCCGCAGCCCGCCGTGAACAACAAGGCTGCAACGGCCAGTGGAAGAATAATTTTTTGCATAGAAAAGCCAGAGTAGGGTTTATATAACCTCGCAACCTGGTAAAGTAACCCGCCGGGGGCTTTTACCCCTGCATTGGGCAAGCGCACGGTCCCAAAACAACAAACACCAAGCCCATTTACCGCCGGGAAATTCCTTCGAGCACGGCGCGCTTGTCGGGTCGGCCGGTAAGTTCGGTGAGGCTGTTGCGGGGGGTAATCTGTACCGTATCACCCTCAAACCGGAACGTCAGGGTGTCGTAGTGCGCTGTTTCGACGTAGCGGCAGGTAATCTGAAACGTGTTGGGGTCACGCCAGGCCCCGCTCACCGCCACCGGATGCCGCACTTCGCCGGGCACCGGGGTCGGAATGAGCTTGAGCGGCAGGGGCGATAGTGTCGTGACCCCTTCGCGCCAGTCGAACAACCCGCCCCGGAGCTGATGCTTCCCCTGTCGATCCTGCATATCGAGCACCCAGTCACGGGTGCCAAAGTCCAGGCTGACCAGACTGACGCCCTGCGGATTGTCGCCAATGGCGTAAGTTCGGCGGTTGATCCGGTTTACGGTTGGCGAGCTGAGACTCCCGGCCGGCGGACTGATAGCCAGATCGGCAAAGGCCCGTTCGAATGCCTTACGGGTAGTTTCGGTGATCTGGTTGGTGCGCTGAAAAGCGGGCAACAGGTGGTTCCAGACCTCATCGAGCACGGCCTGCATATCGGCTTGTTCGGCCGTGATAACCACCACCGCATTCTGGTCGGGTATAACGATACAAAACTGCCCGAAAGCTCCATCGGCCCGGTAGGCACCGTTTCGGCATCCCCAAAGCTGATAGCCGTAGCCCTGCATCCAATCGTCGGTTTCGGGCGGACGCGGGGCATTGGGTTGGCGAGGTTGTACAATTTGCTGCTGTGTAGCCTCATCAATCCAAACTGAAGGCACCACCTGTTTCTCGTTCCAGACCCCGTATTGGAGGTAGAGCTGCCCGAATTTGGCGATGTCTTCGGTTTTCAGGCGTAGCCCCCAGCCCCCTACGTTAAACCGCTGGGTGTCAATTTCCCAATCGGCTCCTTCGATACCCAGTGGTTCGAACAAGCGGGGGGTCAGGTACTCGATCAGCGTTTGACCAGTCAGTTTCTGGACAATACGCCCGAGCATATACGTAGCCAGGGTGTTGTACCGAAACCGGCTGCCGGGCTCCTGCCCGATGGGTAAGGCCAGAAAAGTGCGCACCCAGTTGTCGTTGGGCGTATCAAACAGGCGCGGAAACAGGTCGGCATCGGTCAGATCGTGCCCGGTCGACATGGTCAGCAAGTGTTTCACCTTCATCCGCGCCAGTTTGGGGTCGGCATTGGCGGGCACATCATCCGGAAAAAACGACACCACGGTATCCTCAACGGTCAGGCGTCGCTCGCCCACGGCCAACCCCACCGCCGTAGCCGTAATGCTTTTGCTGAGTGAGTAGAGGGTGTGTTTCCGGTCGGCCCGGTACGGTGCCCACCAGCCCTCGGCCACCACGTGCCCGTTGCGCACCACCATGAGGCTGTGCAGCTTAAAATTCCGCCGTTCGGTCACTTGCAGGAAGTTGACGATACCGGCGGGCGACACGCCCTGCGCTTCGGGCGTGCTGCGCGGCAGGTAGGTTTCTTTGGTGGTTACCCGGCCCGGTATGGCCGAGATAAAGCCTACACCCGCCAGTCCGATTCCAAACCATTCTAAAAATTCGCGCCGAGTCTGATTCATGCCAATCTGCTCAAAAGTTTGGGAGCAAAGATGCGGAAATGGCGAGATATTCCGGCGGCCCAGATCATACTTGCCAGCCAGCGGCCTCGCCCACCTACCCTATTCGGGAACAGCCATGGCCGTTTTCGGCACGGGTTTACCAAAGTTGGGGGAGCCATCGGGGTTCCAGCTAAACGGCTGAATGTGCGGAGCCCGGCGGTTGCCGCATCCGTCGGTTTCGGTGGGGTTGGCGTGGTAAATCATCCAGGGCGTACGGCCATCTGAGGCCGTAAAAAATCCGCCGTGACCGGGTGCCCACACGCTGTTTTCGGGGTTCTGGGTAAATACGGGCTGCGGGTGCTTGCGCCAGTTTTTAGGGTCGAGCAGGCTCCCGCCCGTGTGTTCGAGCAGGCCCATGCAGTAGTCGAGCCAGCAGGCATTGGCCGAGTAAACGATGAAGGTTTTGTTGCCGTTTTGCAGAAACTCCGGCCCTTCGTTGACCAGCACCACGGGGGGCTCGCCGTTCATCTGTGCGCCGTCGGAGGTATGCCCATGTCGCTCCCAGGGCAACTCCGGCTGCGAGATCCGAACGCGATCGCCCTGCATGGTCCAGGGGTTTTTCAGTTGGGCGATGTAAATATCCTGCTGCCCATTTTTGGCACCCGCCCAGCCCGACCAGGCGGCATACAGCTTCCCCCGGTGTTCGAGCACGGTGAGGTCGATAGCCCAATGGTCGCCAGGATCAGCCAGTTTGCCTTTGAGCACCCACTCGCCCGCAAACGGATCGGCCGAGGCATTTTCGACGACCCAGATTCGGTGGGTCTGGTTATTGACGCTGTCGGCCGCGAAATAGATGTACCATTTGCCCCCAATGCGATGAATTTCGGGGGCCCACAAATCCCGCGAATACGCCGTATTGGGAGGTGGGGTAAACACCACTTTTTGCTCCGCCGTAGCCAGATCGGCCACGTTGCGGGTACGCCAGAGGGTGAGGTTACGGCCGGTGGTATTCATGTAGTAGTAGCAACCGTCGTGCCTGTAAACCCACGGATCGGGTCCCGATGCTTTGATGGGGTTGGTAAACGTACGCTGGGCGAACGTGGGCAGGCTGACGAGCAACACCAGCCAGCAGAGAAGGACTTTCATGATCTGCTATTTCAGACAGAAAGGAACGGAGGTGTGGTTTTTACCACCCCATTTTACCACCCCCCTGCCCCCCTCCTGAAAAACAGGAGGGGGTGGTGCGAAAGGGATGTTGAGAATCTATATTTACACAGATTTCAAAGGCATCGACCGTCTTTCTCAACCGCATAAAAAAGAACCCCTTCGACGTTGTCGATTCCCCCTCCTGAAAAACAGGAGGGGGTGGTGCGAAAGGGATGTTGAGAATCTATATTTACACAGATTTCAAAGGCATCGACCGTCTTTCTCAACTGTATAAACAAGAACCCCTTCGACGTTGTCGATTCCCCCTCCTGTTTTTCAGGAGGGGGTTAGGGGGTGGTAAAATAGGAGGTGGTAAACAAAAGCTACCTTACAAATGCCTGACGAATTCTCATCAACACCGAATCGACATGGTGCAGCACTTCGTCGTTCCGAAATCGTAAGACACGAATGTTGAGGCTTTCTATCGCCTGCTGACGTTCTTCGTCGTATGCCTGCACAGCTATCTCGTCGTGCACGCTACCGTCAAGTTCAATTGCCAGACGTTCGGAGGGACAGTAAAAATCAAGCACAAAATAGCCAACGCTGTGCTGACGTCGAAACTTTCGACCTGCTAACTGGCTTCGGCGCAGACAGGCCCACAAAGCCTCTTCAGCCTCGGTAGCTTCATTTCGGAGCGACTGCCGAATTTCCTTTAAAATGCTCAGATTATGGACTTGGGCCATTCGTGTAGCTTTGCCAAAAACTGAATTAAATAGCTAATTATCAGGACACAAATATAATTAGTGAAGTTTTTTTGTGTGTATTTTTTACCCCCTAACCCGGAGCGCCGGAGCGCCGGAACGCCGGAACGCGGAACACCCTCCTATTTTCGGGAGGGAGAATCAACAAAGTCGGAGGGGTGCTTGCTGGTTCGATTGAGCGTAGCCGTGGCGACTCATGTCCCGCACGGCAGCTGTCACCTCAGACCGTTTGAGCAGAACCATGCCTTCGGGCAGGTTAAGAAGCTGTTTGAGTTAATCGCTTTGGCCTTCAAGGGCGTCTTTTGGCTGATAGCTGCACCATTTTTTTGGGCCGTAGCTATGGCTACGACCTGCAAAAAATGGTTTGCTACCAACCAAAATCCACTCCTTAAATACTCAAATCGCTAACTCAAACAGCTTCTAAGATTCTGAGCCAGCCCCAGCTGACTGTACACCTTACCGGTGGTGCTTTGGGCTGCTGGGCCTTAGTGCAGGGGGTAAGCCCCAAAAGCAGGAGTGTAAATGGTACAGTTCGGTGCATAGTTAAGGTGGTATATAGTTGCAGAATTAAACTCTCGTTGTTTTATCAAATACGTGATGGCGAATTGGGAAGCAAAGTAACCTTGTTGTTACAATCGATGGAGAAGCCATGTTAACACATTATCCTTAACAATCATGAACTAAACAGATGCAGAATAATAATGCTCTGTTACCGATGAAGTTCGAAGCCTGCTTAAAGATATTCTCCTCGAGGGTGAATAAGGTTATCGAGTCCGCCGAGAGGGTGACAGGGGTCGGTGTGAGCTGCTGGGCCTGCGTGGTGAAGGCTAGCGTCAGCAGGAGAATGGGTGGTAGTATTCCTTGCATGGGTTTGGTGGTTTTGAATTAGGTCAATTTGGAGATCACCTACGTTCATCAAAAGTTTCACTTAGAACAACCGCGAGCCTTTCCAGAGGCTTTGAAACAGTACCTTAGAGAAAGATAAAAAAATGGGTAACTTGAAAACTTAAATGATTACTTTGCCACGGATTTCTTTTGGCACCTCTGAATATGGTATTGAAACAGAAACTTGTATTTTCTGCTTTGCCAACAAATCCTTTGGAAATTCTTCATCCTCATACCCTATGTAGTCCATTTTAAGTATTTTCATCCATTCAAGTATAATTCTTGAGGTAGCCTCGCTTAAGCTCATGTGACCATAATAACCAAGGTGCTTTACTTGTTCATAACTAAACATCATCACTTCACCGGCGTCATCCCTAACAACTTCACTTGCAGCAGTCCCTCGAACAACACTCCATTTAGTTAACTCTGGAGCTTGATTTCCCGGATACCCACCCTTGAAATCTTGAATAACATAATCTTTTCCTTCCATAGGTAAATACCCTAAAGGCCTCCATTTAAATTTACCCTTCCGGGGGGGACGCCCAACAGTTAGAAAGGGAGCAACTAAATCATCGAGTTTCACAAATTCCTCAAAATCAAATCTCTTGATTGGCTCGCCCCTTCTACAATCTAAAATGCTGGTGTAAAACCCAAACTGGGAATCAATTTGAGTAAGCCGGACATAGCCGTAGCCTATTTTAGGACCAAGTGTCACTTCCAACACGAGCCCAGAATAACCATTTGTTAGTTTCATCGCGATTTATTGTTACAGTCACAATTGGGATCGCCTTGGTACTCAAGGCCGGTAAAGCGAAACCCTCCCTGTGAGAAAGCTGGAAAAGCATTTGGGACATAAGCTTGTTGCCACCTGAAGTTAGGATACTTCTGATTGAGTACCCGTATACCTGCTAAGTTACGTGTTGTATAAGCAGGGTCTCGAAGAGTAGTACGTGTTGGGCTTGTTGAGTTTTTAATGTTGTCAATGATTTTATTCATTCCTTGCGGAAATCGCTCTGTATAAGGCTGACCTCCGTTATTCAATTCGATGATCTGTTGCTCTACTCCTCGCGCTTCTCCTTTTTTTAAATTAGTAAAGAAGATTACAAAGTCGGTTACCTGTATCTCACCAGCTCGATATCTAAACCCAATAAACTCTTCCTCGCTTGCAGTAGAAATACCTACGTATTTAAGGCAAAGATCTACTTTCTTTTCAAGGCATTTCTTATGGTTTCGTTTGGCAATGTAGACTAAGTATCTCTTCCCATCGTCCTCATCTATATCTGGTTCCGTATTGGGGGCTTTTTTGGGTTCAACTTCGGTGTCTGTTTGTTCTTTAGAAGCATTAAGGTCTGGCGCAATATATGTCTGATCCACATAAGCTCTTGGATTGGCAAGCGGTCCAACGTCCTCTGTTCCCAAGCTAGTGGGGGTAAATACCAGTACAATTACGCTTGCGGCCTTAGAAATAACATTTCCAAGTAAGACAGCTTTTGGGGTATTTTTTGCTGCTTCACGCCCTAAATATACTAGTTCTCCTTCTGCATTTACTGCGTAAATTTTTGAAAGTTGAGGAGTCCCTGTTCCAACCTTTTTGATAATTTTTACGCTGGTTGGTGGATCGTCAAAGGGAACCTTACTACTCATAATTGTAGTTAAAGTCTCTTGACTATTCAGGTACTCTTTTATTTGTTGAGCTGAATTCGCTAAGTTACATGGCTCCAAAGCAGCTATCCGAGCCAGTGAATTCTTTAAAGCTTGGTTTGTGTTAGCAGAAGCGGATGCTGAACAAGTTAAGAATCCATTTATCCTAGTCAGAAGCTCTTGCTTGATAGTTTCTGGTAGAGTCGGGTCACTAGTTATTTTATCTTTTATTTCCTCAATTTGGAGAAGAGCTTTTTCATCATCTGTAGTCAAGGAGGCTAGACTAGTGCTATACAAATCCGCCACTTCGTTTGTTAGCTCCTCTAAATCAAAAAGATAACTGCCCGTGTTAGTACTCGAACTGTTCAATGTTGAAAACCAACTCGGATCGTACTTCGTAATCAGCTTTCCAGCCGTCAACTCATAACACTCGTTCAGCTTGGCGTTGCTAAACGTCACCTGGGCAGGTAGGTTCACCCCTTTCAGCAGGGTCACATCTACAATTCCTTCACCCGTCCAGCCGCCAGGGCCTCCGCCTGTAATGCTCGTCACCGTCACTTTGTAGTCGCCTGCGTAGAATTCATCGCCGGGGGCCAGGTTGGCAATGGCGTTGGTGGCGTCGGGGTTTTGGACGGTCACGTCCTTGCAGCCCGTGTAGGCGGCTGTGCGCTCGGTGCAGGGCTTGGCTGAGAGGGTGGTGTAGGCCACACAGGTATTGCCAGCCCCATCGGTTATCACCACGCTATATTCCCCAATGGCCGTGGCTGAGATGATCGGCGTAGTTCCTACCGCTACGACAGTGACGCTATGGGTATTAGCACCCGTACTACTGCTCACACCCGTTGCCGGAGCGCCCGTCCGACGTTCCCATACGTAAGTGTAACCAGTCAGTGCCATGCCATCCAGACTCTCAACCGATAAAGTCAGGCTGCCCAGCAAACCCCCTACTCGGGGGATACGGTCGGTCTCGGCCCCAGTGCCATCTTTGCTGACGATACGGATGTCGCAGGTAGGTTCGGTGGGCGTCAGTGAAGAACTACCCGTCAGCACACAGCCGCTGCCCGTTGTCAGGGTGGGCGAGTAGCGCGCTGTGGCGGCCGTGGCGGCAAAAGGAACCGTCAGCGTTGCGGTAGTAGCGGTGGTGCCGTCGGGTTTGAGCCAGTTGTAAGAGGCTACCGGGCTGCTGGGGGTGAGTTGGGGGGTGAGCGTCACCAAATCCCCATCGGCCACTACCGTGTTGTTGTTAGGATACCCAATGACAATGCTCAGGGCTGGTGCGGCACTGATGGTCAGCGGAGTCGAGCTACCAATCACAATTGGGCTCGTATTAGTTGTTACGATCCGTACCTGATAGTTGCCAGGGGGCGCATTGGCCGGTATGGTGGCGGGCACACGGCTCAGGGTCGTGTTACCAGGGGTAGCTTCACCCAGCACAGTTGGGGTTGCAAAGCTGCCCGAGGCATCGGAAAGCTGCGCCACAAAGCGCGTCCCGGTAGGCACGGTTCCCTGCGTGGTAAAGGGTACTTCCCGGCTGTTGCCCGCACAGACCGCTGGATTAGCGGGCGGGTTAGTCGTAATGCTCAGGTCCAAACTACCCTGCACCGTAATCGACAGCGATGCGACCGCACTACACGACTGCCCGGCCACGCTAGCAGTTACGGAATACAAGCCCGAAAGGTTTGTCGAGAGCGTCGTACCGCCCTGGAGTATGGCGCCAGTTGTGCTTGCATTTACCCCTGAAGGGGCTTCCCACCGATATTGCACACCAGCAGGAACAGTACCATTGATGGTCCGCACGGCTGTAAGCGACAGCACATTACCTGCATTGGCCAGTACGCCCCCGGTTGAGATGCTTGTATAGGCAGCTGGATAGCCACTAAGCTGTTATCCCCTATCAGAGTAGTGCACAATGCAGCTTTTAAGGACCAACTGGAGTTTGTTTACACACCCAGGCATGGGTCCTGGTTAGATAGGGTCGAGCCGAATAGCCGGGTGAAACAGCATAAATTTCCCCCGTCAGATTAACCGTTAGACAACACCAGAGCCGTTGTTAAGCCTTTGCCTGACAATTTTTTAACGAAAGAAATCACCTCCCAAAAACCTCGACTCTTCCAGCATCACCAGATGCTAACTTAGTGGGTGCATTTCTACTCTCAACCTCCCTCGCGCACATCCCCCTCCTGTTTTTCAGGAGGGGGTCAGGGGGTGGTAAACAATTAATACCCGAAAATCTCTTCCAGCGTTAGCTTTTTCACTGCGCCATATTTGCCCAGATCGTTCGGGGTGACGCGCTTCTCCGACGCCACCACGCAAAGCGTGTACGGCTTGTTGGCCAGTTGCGTATCAGCAAACTGCTTCAGGTCGGCGTACCCCATTTTGTCAATGGACTCATATGTCTTCTGGCGGGCGTCGTAGTCGATGCCTTTTTCCACCGCATCGAGGTAGTTGTAGATAATGGCGTCCTGCCGGATTCGCTCCGTTTGCAGGTTCTTTTTCATACCCACCTTCGCCGTTTCGAGTAACTTATCCGACTGCGGCAAGGCATTGAGCAACTCGTTCATACCCGCCACCGCTTCATGGAATTTATCGGCCTGACTACCAATGTACGCACTCACCGAAAACTGCTCGTCTTTACGATCCGGGATGTCGTAGTTGGCATAGGTCGAGTACGCCAGCGCTTTCGACTCGCGCAGGGTCTGAAACACCACCGAGGCCATATTACCACCGAAGTAATTGTTGAACAGGTTAACCGTAGGCAACTGAGCCGGGTCGAAATCGCCGGTATTACGCACCCAGAAAATCTCCGACTGTACCATGTCGTAATCAGCAAACAGTACTTCGGGCTTCTGCTGCGTCAGTTGTTTGAAGTTCTGCCGGGCAGGTACCTGCTTAAACTCGGTCGGCATCTGATGCGCCTGCGTCAGGCCCGTACCGAGGGCGGCCAACGGCTGCGGACCGTAATAAATAACCTGATGCGGGTAATCGAACAAGGTGTGCAGCACCTCCAGCAACTGAGCCGACGTGAGGGCCTTCAGTTCGTCGTTGGTGAGCTGATTATTGTACGGATTTTTGGGGCCGTACTGCGCGTAACTGAGCAAGCCCTGCAAAATAGAGCCTTTGTTCAGCTTGTTGTCGGCCCGCGATTTTAGAATCCGCTCTTTCAGGTCGGCCAAAGCCGCTTCGTTGGCCTGGCAATTCCGCAACAGATGGTCGAGCAAGGCTACACTTTTCGCGAAGTTCTCCTGCAAGCCCGACAACCGAACGGTAGTGTAATCGCCCGACGAATACAGGTTGTAATCGCTGGCGAGGTTGAAAAACTCCTTGCTCAAAGCCTCCGATGAGTACTTGCTCGTGCTCAGAAACGCCAGGTACTGCGTTGCAATGGGCAGCAGTTTGCTGTGGTTGGTGCCCATCGGAATCCGGTATGCCAACCGAAACAGGTCGTTGTCGGGGTTGTTGACGTACAACACCTCTACCGAGCCCGATTTGCCGATTTTTCCGCGCTGAATATCTTTCTTGTAATCGAGCCACACGGGTTTCACCTCGCCCATGGGCATGTTGTTTACCTGCTGCAAAAACGGCGACTGTGCTTCGCGGTTCACCTCGACGGGGGTAATGGCGGGTTTATCCACCTTCACAATGCTCTTATCTTCGCCCTTGCGCTTGTACACCACCACGTAGTTGTCGCGCAGGTACTCGTTGGCAAAATCCATGATCTGCTGCTTCGTCACCCGCGCGAGTTGGTCGTTCAGGCTAATCATATCCGGGTACGAACTGCCACCCGACAGAATAAAGGCTTCGAGCAGCTTATCGGCCCGGCCATAATTGTTTTCCAGCGTTTCGATCTGCCGCTTTTTGTAGTTGTTCACAATCGAGGTCATTACCTTCTGGTCGAAGTCGCCACTTTTCAGCTTGGCCACTTCGCCCAGCAGCAAGGCCTTTACCTCATCGAGCGATTGGCCCTGTTTCGGCCGACCAAACAAGCTCCACACGCCGTAGTCTTTCATGAACTGGGGCGACGAGCCACCGCCCAGAATTTTCTGCGCTTTGTTCAGGTTCAGGTCAATCAGACCGGCTGCCGAGTTCGACATCAGTTCATCGACCATGATGGCTACTGCCTGATTCTGCGCAATTCCACCCGGAAACCGGTAACTGATTCGGACCGATTCGGGCGTGGGGCCGAACACTTCGCGGGTCTGCACGGCCGTAAGCGGGGCCTCCGGCACGGGGTTGTACAGGGTCACCGGCTTACGCTGCATGTAGGCAAACGCCTTGTCGATTTTGGCAATGACCTGATCGGGGTTAAAATCACCCGCCATAATCACGGCCATGTTGTTGGGTACGTAATACTTGTCGAAATAGTTACGAATCTCAACCAGCGACGGGTTTTTGAGGTGCTCCACGGTACCAATGGTAGTCTGCTGCCCGTAGTTATGGGTCGGGAACAGAGCCGCCATGGTGGCCTCCTGTACTTTGCGGCCGTCGTTGTCGAGCGAGCGGTTTTTTTCTTCATACACCGCTTCGAGTTCGGTATGGAAAATCCGTAGCACCGGCTTACGGAACCGCTCGGCCTGCACCGCCAGAAAACGGTCGAGGGCGTTGGCCGGGATGTCTTCCAGATACACCGTTTGTTCGTACGAGGTGAAGGCGTTGGAGCCCTGCGCCCCCATCGACGCCATCAGCTTGTCGTACTCGTTGGCAATGGCATATTTGGCCGCTTCGCCCGATGCGGCATCAATCTGCTTGTAAATCTCTTTACGCTTACTCTCATCCGTCGTTTTGTTGTACTGCTCATACAGGGCGTCAATTTTATCGAGCAACGGCTTTTCTTTCGCCCAGTCGAGCGTCCCGAACCGGTCGGTACCTTTGAAAAGCATGTGTTCGAGGTAGTGCGCCAGACCCGTGTTGGTGCGGGGGTCGGTGTTGGAACCTGCCCGCGTCGGGATAAACGTAAAGATGCGCGGCTCTTTCCGATTCACGCTCAACATGACCGTGAGGCCGTTTTTGAGCGTGTAGAACCGGGCCTGCATGGGGTCGTTGGCGAGGTACTTGTAGGTGTAGCCCCCCGGCGAGGTGCCCGTTTTCCAGGCGGCTGTTTTAGGCGTTTGTGCATGGACCATCAGGCTACAGACCAACAAAAGGCCCGCAACCCATCCCATTCTGAATCGTTGTTTTATGGATAGCATAAACTGGTTGGAGGAGTTTTTTCAAAGATACATACCGGTCAGCACCCCAAAACCCAGAACATGATGACCGGTTGTTAAAAAAGGTTAAGCTACGGCCATACCGTACAGCCGCAACCATAAACCACAAACGATAAACCATAAACCAAACTTCAGAACCTCAGCCGGGCCACTTTCCCGTCCATCGTTGTGACCAACACCTCGCGGCCGTTGAGGGGCCAAATCCGGTTGACCATCGCATTGGAGAGTTTATGCGCCCAGGCCACCTGCCGGGTTTGCCGGTCAACGGCGTACACGGACCCGTCGTCGGTGGGGATAAAAATGTACCCACCCCGCTCCGTCACAGGCGAGGGGCTTATTTCGTAGCCGTACCGGCAGTTGACAAACCACTCAGGCTGTAGCTGCGCCGACCGCGTCGACAGGGCCCAGAGCGTGTCGTTCATACACTTGACGTACACGAGCGAGCCATCTTCCGAAAGTCCACTCGACTCAAAGCCCTTGTGCTTGTTCGATTTCCAGATTTCGCGGCCCGTTTGGGCATCGAGTGCGGTCACGGTACGGTCGGGCGTTTGCAGGAAAATCCGCCCGCCCACTATCTGAGGGGTGCCGGCCGCGGGCGAGAAATTACGGCTTTTACCGTTGGTCCAGCTCCAGTCGAGGGCGCCCGTTTGGCGGTTGAGGGCGTACAACGTCGACCCCCACGACCCTACATACACCCGGTCTTTGTCGGCTACGGGTATCGACTCAATAAACCCGTTCACCTTGTCAAACGTCCATTGCTCGGCTCCGTTTTTAAGGGCCAACGCCCGAAATTTCCCTTCCGAACTGCCGATGTACACCGTTTTCCGGTCGATGAGCGGGCTGGCCACAATCGCCTTGCCGGTTTTGCGGGCCCAGCGTTGGCGGCCCGTGCGGGAATCGAGGCAGTAAATGGTGCCGTCGGTAGAGGCAAACACCAGTCGATTTTTGTACAGGGCGGGTGTCGAGTACACCTTGCCGCCGGTCTGAAACCGCCATTTCACCGACCCATCGGCCAACGAAAGCGCCACCAGATTACCGTTGGTATTGGGGTAAAACGCGTATTTCCCGTCCGACACAATCCCGGCGCCTACATCGCTGCTGTCTTGTTTTTCCCAGACGGCCTGCACCTGCGGGTATTGCTCATTCACGGCATACGAGGGGCGTGGGTACGGTTTCGATGCCTGCCCGAACCGGTGATTCTCCAGCACAATAGTGCGCCAGGGTAAGGCGGTTTGCCCGGACTGTGCGCCCACCGTGGGAGTCCTGACGGCAAACGTCATGGTGTCGTTTCGGATCGTGACCAGATTATAACCACCCACGGCGTCTTTGGCCCGCAGGTTCGAGCGGCCCATAGTGGCCGGAATCCCCTCGTAGTTCATCGCCTTGTTGGCATGTCCATGTCCGCACAAAGCAGCCTGTACATTCGTTTTTTTCAGTTCGTCGGTGAGCAGGTACCAGTTAGCGAGGGCGTCGTCGAGCGGGTAGTGATTCATAAATATAACCGGGCGGTCGGTGCCCCGGAGCTTCTCGACCTCGGCCCGCAGCCAAAGCACATCCTCGCGGGCGACCAGCCCCGGCGACATCCGCATGTTGGGGCCGCTCCCGCACCCAATAAACCGGTATTTCCCAAAGTCGAAGGCAAACCGTTCGGCCCCGAACACTTCGCGAAACCGGTTACAGCCGTTCTCCGACCACTTCGTGTCATGGTTACCGGGAAAGATGTACCATTTCCGGGTGAGCCCGTCCATAATTTGTTTGGCCGTAGTCAACTCCTCTTCGGTGCCAAAATCAGTCACGTCGCCCGTAAACACCACAAAGTCGATGTCGGGCAGGGCGTTGATGTCGGCCACGGTCCGGCGGAGGTCTTCGGCGGCTGTTTCGGGCGCACCCACGTGGGTGTCGGTCACAAACGCGAACCGAATGGGCTGAGCCACAGCCACTGTGCAAAGCCAACAAAAGCAAGTGAGGAGAAGCAAAACGCGAAAGCGCATACGAAAGAGAGGTTGAGTGGTTGATGGCGGCTGGCCTACATCGGCACCGCATCAGGGGCAAAAATACCCCTATCCGACCTGCCGAAAGGGTTTTTGGGCATTTTGTGAAAAAATTTTAGCGAAGCCGTGGGGGTAACCGCTTACTCAGTGGTCTTTCGGCTACAACCACAAAGGCCGGAAACGGTGTAGTTTTGCAGGAGACCATTCTACCATCGGTGCAGTTGACGGATCAGCATACTCTCGACGCCATTCGGGAGGGCAACGAGCGGGTGTTCGAAACCTTGTTTCGCGAACACTACGGGGCCCTTTGCCAGTATGCTTACACACTGCTGCGCGACCGCGACGATGCCGAAGAAGAGGTGCAGGCCCTGTTTCTGACGTTTTGGGAACGGCGCGAGAACCTGCTCATCAGCACCTCACTCAAAGCCTACCTGTTTCGGTCGGTACACAACCGATGTCTCAACCGCATCAAGCACCTGTCTATCCGCGAAGAACACCGGCAACACGTGACCCATGCTGGCGAATCACCAAGCCTGTCGCCCATGGATGCCCTGGCGGGGCAGGAGTTGAGCGAACGCATCGACGAAGCCATGAAACAACTTCCCGAACAATGCCGACGGGTGTTTTACCTGAGCCGGTTTGAGGAGTTACGCTATGGCGAAATTGCCGAACGACTGGGTATTTCGATTAAAACGGTTGAAAATCAAATTGGAAAAGCCCTACGGATGTTGCGGCTTGAGCTGGCCGATTTTCTGGTTTTGTGGCTCCTTCTGTATCAAACCTGCAAGGTCTTCGAGACCTTACAGGTTTAAATAACTGCATTCATGTCAGACGAACTGCTGGGCAAATACATAGCCGGAGAGGCCACCGCCGACGAGCAGGCTGCTGTGCGCCGGTGGCTTTCGGAAAGCCCCGACCACCCCGCCGAGCTGGCCCGGCTCGAACGCATCTGGGTGGCAGCGGGCAAGCGGTCGGGGCCGACCCAAGCCCCGGCTTTTGATACCGACCGGGCCTGGCAACGGCTACATGGGCAGATGCACCGCCCGGCCGTATCGGCAGAACCGACGGTACAGGTACCCGCCCGCCGGGGGCTACCCGGTTGGTGGCGGGTAACCCGCGTGGCAGCGGTGGCCCTGCTCATCGGCACCGTTGCGTTTCTGACGTATCAATCCTACCAAAACCCCAACCCTATCGACCCGACAACTACTACCTTACTGACCCAATCGACCACCAACAGTACCCGGCGGCTTACCCTGCCCGATGGCTCAACGGTGCTGCTCAACCGCCAAAGCTCGCTGCGATACCCCGATGCGTTTGATGGCGAAACCCGCGAGGTAACTCTGACCGGTGAGGCTTTTTTCGACGTGAAACCAAACGCGAATCAGCCGTTTATCATCCACGCCCAGGATACCGATGTGCGGGTGGTAGGTACGTCGTTTGGCGTACGGGCCTACAACCGCAACGTGGAGGTATCGGTG
Organism: Rudanella lutea DSM 19387; assembly: GCF_000383955.1. Taxonomy (NCBI): domain Bacteria; kingdom Pseudomonadati; phylum Bacteroidota; class Cytophagia; order Cytophagales; family Cytophagaceae; genus Rudanella; species Rudanella lutea. The sequence continues at coordinate 1,414,915 of NZ_KB913013.1, forward strand.
AAAACAGGCCGGGTAGTGGTCAGGAAACAACGCCAGGAGGTAGCCGTAACGCCCGGTCAGCAGGTACAGGTCGACTCGACGGCCGACACGCTCCGGCGGCTCCCGGCTTTCGACGCCAACACGCTGGCGTACAGCACCCGGCGGCTCCAGTTTACGAACCAGCCGCTGTCGGGGGTAATCGGGACGCTCAGCCGCTATTACGGGACCGATATTCAACTTTCAGCCACGCAACTACGCGACTGCCGACTGACCGCCGAGTTCGAAAACGAGTCGGTCGAGACGGTGCTGGGCATCGTGGCCGAAACGCTGCAACTTACCGTAAAGCCCACCGGCAACGGGTATGTGCTCAGCGGCACGGGCTGTGGCCCATCGGCCCAGTAACCCTCTTTTATTGCTTTATCCATCGCCCTCCCGGCCTCACCCGCCGGGGTGGCCTCACTGCCCTTTGTCGTATGGTACGCATTCTTCTCTTCTTTTTTCTGGTCTGTATCATCTACCCCGCCGGGGCGCAACCGGCCTCGCCCCTCGACCGGCTGGTGTCGGTTGATGCCCGCAACGAACGGCTCGGCGATGTGCTTCGACAAATTTCGCAACAGGCCAATTTTGGTTTCTCGTACAACCCAGCCGTGGTCAACGACACCCGAACCGTTACCCTCCGGCTGAGCAAGCAACCGGTGCGGGTGGTATTGGTTCGGCTGTTCGAGGGGCAGACCGTCAGCTGGAAGGCACGGGGCAACCACGTATTGCTGCTGGGCGAGGGCGAAACGCGGAAAGAGCCGTCGCATTTTTTTCTGGATGGATACATCATCGACGAGCAAACAGGCAACCGCATTGGGGCTGCGAGTGTGTACGAACGCACTTCCCTGGCTTCGACGGTGAGTAATCCGTACGGCTATTACCGGCTGAAACTGGCTCGCGACCTGCCTACCAACGCCCGCGTAGAAGTTCGCAAACGGTTGTATGTCGGTGAGTCCGTCACGTTGGGAGCGCGGCAGTCGCGCACGGTCGATGTGCGGTTGCGCCCTCTGCCCACCCCACCGGCTTCGGCTACTGTAGCAGCTACCAACCCGGCCCCGATAGCCACCCGGCAGCCGCCAGTGGTTGCCGATACCACCCCCACCGACCTCGCCAATCGGGCTCCGGCCCTGCCCCCGCCCTCCGCCGACTCGACCAGCAACCCAACCCGCCGAACGGGCTGGGACCAAACGCTGCTCTCGCTCGAACGGGTGTATGAAGTGGCCCGGCAAATTATTCACCGCCAAAACCTTGATGCTGATACCCTTTACCGGCCGTTTCAAATTTCGCTCCTGCCTTACATCGGCACCAACCACCGGCTGAGCAATCACGTCATCAACCATCTGTCGGTCAACCTGTTTTCGGGTACATCACTGGGCGTTACGGGTATCGAAATAGGTGGCTTTATGAACCACATCCGAGGCAACGTACAGGGCATGCAACTGGCCGGTTTTGCCAATTTTGTGGGCCACAATGTGTACGGATTCCAGAGCGCGGGCTTTCTGAACCAGACCCAGGGCGACGTAGAAGGCGGGCAGGCGGCCGGGTTTATGAACGGGGTGCGGGGTAACGTAAGCGGCCTGCAACTGGCGGGTTTTCTGAACCGTGTGCGGGGTAAGGCTACGCACAGCCTGCAAGCCGCCGGGTGGGCCAACAAAACCGAGGGCGATGCCAACCGAGTGATTCAGCTGGCCGGATTCTCGAACCGCACCCGCGACCTCCGCAATGGCCTTCAGGTGGCCGGGTTTATCAATCACGCCCGTGTGGTCAGGCGCGGGGTTCAGATTGCCCCCATCAACGTAGCCGACTCATCGGGCAGTGTTCCGATTGGGTTGCTGAGTTTTGTGCGCCAAAACGGCTTCCGGCGGTTTGAGGTAAGCGCCAACGAAACGTTTCCGGTCAACCTCAGCTACCGAACGGGCGTTCGGCGGTTTTATAACCTGCTCACCGTTGGGGCCAAACCAGCCGACCTGACCGGCTCACCGGTTTGGCAGGCTGGCTACGGCATAGGCACGGCCTTCGGGCTGGGCCGCACCTGGCTGGTTAGTGTCGATGTTAGTAGTCATGCGGTCTGGAATAGCCGCACCGAAGCCCTTTTCGACAACTGGAAACCCGCCCTACTATTGCGCGGCACCCCTACCCTCGAAAAACGCTTCGGCCGACTGGCACTCGCGGCCGGGCCGTCGGTGGTGTTTTACCACCTCAGTAATGCCACCAATCCGCTGCAAAACACCCGGCTGCTCATTTCGGACAACCCCGCCGTTGACCAGCTGACATTCAGCAACCGGAACTGGACCAGCTGGATTGGCTGGCAGGCAGGCCTCCGCTGGACAAACTAACCCTTACCGAACCACCGGAAACGCCACTACCCGCAGCTTGGTACACCCGTACGGAATAAGCGTAATTTCTTCTTCCTGCGGGTTTACCTCGCCCCGGTAAAAGCCCTCGCGGGTCGAAATGGGCTGGTGAGCTACCCCGTTGACGAGTTTCCAGCCGGGAATCTCGCGCCCTTTGGCCCGGATTTCGATGGGTGCGTTGGCTTCGTTCCAGACAAACCCCGTGGGAGCTGCATTACGGACGGTAACGGTGGTATTAGCCACCGGATCTTTGACCACATTGAGCGACAGCCCCACGTTCCAGCGGGCGTCTGCTTTCGGTTTAATTTCGTAGTAGGTGCCTTCTTCTTTGAGTTCCTTCTGGGTCCAGTCGGCCGGAATTTTGAGGGCGTACACCAGTGGTCCCCGTTCAACAGCCCGCGAGTTTTTGGCCCAGTTTGAGGTGGTCACGCGCATGGGCAGGGTGAGCATGAGCCGGTCGCCGGGTTTCCAGCTACGTTGTACCCTAAGCATGGTGCCGCCTTTGCCCCTGCTCAGTGGTTGCCCATTGAGCGTCAGCGTACCCTCCGTGCACCAGCCCGGCACCCTGAATTCGAGCGGAAAAGCCGCCTGTTTCGCCATGTCAATCGTAAACGCGACCGTTTCGCCGAACGGATAGGCGGTCTCCTGCGTGATGGTCACGGGCGCACCGGCCACGGCCGTTTTCAGCACCGACGGCGCGTACTCAACAGCGGCCAAACCACCGTTGGTACCGTACCAGAGGTGCGCGGCAAACTTGGTCCAGCCCTGATGCATGTTGGCCGTACAGCAAGTGTAGCCCGCATACGGCCCAAACACGTGGTTCATGCCCCGCGTAAAAGGCAACGAGAAATTATAAACACCCCGGGCAACCTCTACCTGATTGGCGGTCTGGTAATACTGCCGGCTGTTGTAGTCGTCGGTGGTTTGGGTAGGCAGCGCGTTGTAGGTCATGCGTTCGAGGGCATCCATGTAGGTCACGTCGCCCGCAATGGCAATAGCCTGTTCGAGCGAAAACATAGCCTCGACAATCGCGCAGAGTTCCACACCCTGCACCGGGTCATTACCGTGCAGGTCTTCATCACCCGAAAACATGCCGTGGGGTAATCCGTGCAGCAACATCAAGTCCGACCAGCCCGTTTTGAAGGCTTCCAACTGTTTAGCGTCGCGCTTGCCGTGGTACTCAATCACGGGTAGTTTGAGGCCCATACCCACGTTTACGGCATGGCGGTCCATCCATTGCTGGCCATTCTGCTGCGCTGCGGCCTGCATCACCCAGTTGCGCTCGCCAAAGTAACGGGTCCAGGGGGTTGTCTGGGTGCGGAGCTGCTCACCCAAATCGAGAAGAAACTTGTCGCCGGTTCGGTTGTAGAGCCAGTACACCAGCATCAGGTTGTCGCCCCCACGGGCCTGTGCCCATTCGGTCCACTTCACCAGCGGATTCTTGGCCAGATGCTCGTGCTGGTAGCGGAAATACCGGGTCATAAACGGAATCACGCGGGGGTCGGCGGTGGCGCTGTAGTATTGCTGCAACACCTTGAGCATAATCATTTTGGGCCACCAATCGTCGCCCTGTTCCCCCGACACCACGGGCTTGCCCGTTTCGAGTTCGTACTTGGTGGTGGGGCCGAAATAGCCACTCGGCCGCTGGTTGTCGAGGGTCCAGTTGATGTACTTCAGCACCTTAGCCTTCAGCGTGGGGTCATCGAGCAGGTACGCCAGTGGCACAGCCCCATCGAGCCAGTAGGGGGTCTCTTCCCAGCCATCGCCTTTGCCGCCGAGCCAGCCATTGTCATTCTTTATTTTGGGATAATACTCGTCCAGATGCCCCGTGCTGCCCTGATTCATGGTTTCGAGCTGGGTACGGAGCCAGCCCATCGGCCGGATAGAGCCCAGGGGTAGTTCGGTGTACGGGGTTGGGGCCAGCGGAGCCCGGTTGGCAACAGGCGTGGTTTGGGCCAACGCGGCCATGCTAACCAGAACACTCAGCGAAAAGGTTTGAAACAGGCGGAGTTGCATACAAGGTGATGGGGTTTGGTGGCTTTGGATAAACTCGGCAAAACACTTGCTACTTGGGCCAGTACTCGGCCATTTTCCGGCGCAGAAACGCCACACTTCGTTCGAGCTGGGCCATGCCTTCTACGCCGTCTTCAATGCTGATCCAGCCGTCGAAACCCACGCGTTTGAGTTCGGTAAAAATGGCATCGTAATCATTGAGCCCCTTACCAATTTCGCCGTGCCGCAACCGCCGGGCGTACCCCGCCGAGCCGCCTTCTTCCCGGCGCAAATCGTCAATGGTCCCTTCGATGAGATAGCGGTCGCTGGCGTGCATAGTCACCACCCGGCCCGACACCCGGTAGAGCAGTTCGAGCGGGTCTTCGCCCGCCAGATAGGTGTTGCTGGGGTCGTAATTAACCCCGAAGCCGGGGGCCTGAATCCGGTCGACGAGCTGGCAGAACACATCCATTTTCTGGGCAAACTCAGGATACTCCCAGAAATCGTCTTTGTAATGATTTTCGATGATGAGCGTGATGCCGCGCTCGCGGGCGTAGGGTAAGCAGGCTTCGATGCAGTCGGCGGCCAACTTCACCCCCTCGTCGAGGGTCAGTTCGGGTCGGCGCTGCCCCGACAGTACCCGGCAGTATGAGCCACCAAGGGCCGCCGTCATATCGATCCAGCGTTTTTGTTTCTCTATTTCACACTGCCGAAACCCGGCGTCGGGGTGCGTAAAATCGGGCGAGCAACACATCATCGGAATCACTTTGCCGTAGTCTTCCACCTGTCGACGAAAACCGGGCCAGGCTGCTTCGTCGGCCATTTCCAGAAAACCGGCGTACCACTCCAACCCGTCAATATCGAGCCGACAGGCCAGGTCAATCCACTCCGACAGGCGCATGGTGCCGTCTTTACAAAGTTGCTGCATGAAAGCTTTCGGGAAAGCAGCTAATTGAGGCATAAGGAAAAGATAATGAGTGAATTTGTGAATGAGTGAAAGAGTGTGTCGTGATCCGCCGTTGCATCGGCCCGTCACCCAACCACTCAATCTCCTACCATTCAGTGTTTCGGTGGATTGCGGCCAAGCAATGGGTACTGCTCCAGATCGACAACCTGACCGCTGATGGGGCCACTCTCGTCGGAGAGCCAGTACACGGCGGCCGCTGCGATTTCGGCGGGCCACAAAATCCGGCCCGAGGGCGCAAATACCGGCGCGATGGTTTCGTACCAATTGGCGGGTTGCCCCTGCTCCTGCTTGCGTTGGGCCTCTTTTTCGGTCAGCACCCAACCCGGATTGATCTGATTGACCCGCACACCAAACTCCCGAAACAGGGTATCACCGAGGTTGCGGGTGAGAGTCATCAGCGCGCCCTTCGACACACTGTAGGCCAACAGATTCGGCTCACCACTCCAGGCATTGACCGAACCGATGTTAAGCACACAGCCGCTGGTTTTGGTCAGGTGGGGCAAGGCCGCCTGCATGAGTGCGAAAGGGGCTAATGTATTCACATCGAGCACCCGCCGGAAAAAGGTCAGATCGGTGGTTTCGATGTTGGACGACACCACCATAGCCGCATTATTAACCACGGCATCGAGCCGCCCAAACGTTTGCAGGGTCAGCTCAACGAGTTTAGCGGGCGTTTCGGCCTCGGCCAGGTCGGCATGGGCAAACACGGCTTTTTCGGAACCAAGCTCCTGCACTAAGGCCTCTCCCCAATCGGGTTCCAACCCATGAATCAGCACGCGTGCGCCCTCGGCCACGCACCGCTGGGCAATGGCTTTGCCGATACCGGTGCAACTGCCCGTTACTAAGATTACTTTACCGGCTAACCGCATACGGGAGTACGTTTATGGTTTTGGGTTCCTAGTTTTTGGGTTGGTGTCAGATTCGCTATCTAAGTAGTCAGACAGAATTAAATGTAAAATGAATAGTGTAAAATGTATAATAAGATAGCTGATTGTCAGCAGGTAATACAATTGTTCATTATACATTTTACATTATTCATTCACTTAACACCCAACCCAAAAAGCCGTTCAAACAGGCTTCAATACACTTTTCACTACAGCACCGGTATGCATTTGCTCAAAGGCTTCGTGCCAGTCGGTCACCGACCAAACCCCACCGATTATGGGCCGCACGTCGAGCTGCCGGCCCGCAAGTAGAGCAATGACCCGCTCCCAGATCGGCCAATTATGGCTGAAACTACCTTGCAGGGTTACGTTTTTCTGCACCAGCGGATCGAGCGAAAAACCGAGTGGTTGTGGCCCCCACCCTACTTTGGTAATGTGGCCATTGGGCCGAACCAGTTGCAGGGCGGCTTGCAGGGTAGCACTCACCCCGGCTGCGTCGATCACCACATCGGCCCCGAGGCCGTCGCGCTGCCGGGTCCAGGCCGTGGCGTCGCCCACGATGGCTTCGCAGCCGTACTGCCGGGCAATATTAAGTCGGTGCCGGTCGGCTTCGAGACCCACCACGGCCACCTCGGCCCCGCACAGGCGAGCCATAGCCGCGCACAGAATCCCGATGGTGCCGGGTCCCAGCACCAGCACCCGGTCGCCGGGTTTGAGCCGGGTGTTTTCGACCACGGCATTGAAGGCCACACAGCAAGGTTCGGTGAGGCAGGCCTGCTCAAACGGGAGCGAATCGGGTACGCGGTGCAGACACCGGGCAGGCACACGTACATACCGGGTCATGGCCCCGTTGACTCCGTAGCCAAACCCTTTGCGGGTTGGGTCGAGGTTATACAGTCCCTGCCGCGACATGGGGTTGTTGGGGTCGATGATGGCGGCTGTTTCGCTCACCACCCGGTCGCCTTCCTGCCAGCCCACCACCCGCTTGCCCAGCTCGACGATATGACCGCCGAACTCGTGCCCCAGCACCACGGGGTAATTGACCGGCCAGCTATGGTCGGCCGTCCACTGATGGAGGTCGCTGCCGCAAACGCCCACAGCGGCTACTTCGAGCAATACATCGTCATCGCCAATGGTGGGGCAATCAAGTTCGCGGATTTCGACCGAACCGCGTTCGGGCGCGTAATTAACTACTGCTGCTGATTTCATGGATGGAGTAAGTTAAGCCTGACCAACCGCTACATCGCCGTAGGCGTGTATTTTTTCGCAAATGAGCCGGAGCGAGCTCTCCAGATCACCATCGGCCGTTTTGAAGGCGTCGGCGTCGATGGTAAGCGGAGCACCCAGCACCACGAGCGGGGCCCCGAACTCCGGGCAGCGGATGGCCTGTTCGAGGGTGAGCCCACCCACAGCCTGCACCGGCACCCGTACGGCCTGTACCACCTCGCGGAGTTGGTCGAGCGGGCTGGGCATTCGATGACCGGCGGCCGCAATACCGCGCCGTTCGTCGTAGCCGATGTGGTGAATCACGTAATCACAGCCGAGGTCTTCGAGCCATTTGGCCCCCTCCACCATGTCGGGGCACACCATATTGTCGCCCATGACCTTCACGCCGAAATCACGCCCGGCCTGCACCACGCACTTAATGGTTTCGGCATGGGCGCGGGCCATCACAACCACGTGGGTAGCCCCGGCTTTGGCCATCATTTCGGCTTCGAGATAGCCGCCATCCATCGTTTTAAGATCAGCCACGATAGGCACGCCCGGAAAGGCTTCGCGGAGTTTGCGAACGCCGTGCAGGCCCTCGGCCAGAATAAGCGGGGTACCTGCTTCGAGCCAGTCGACCCCGGCCCGCATAGCCAATGCGGCCGTTTCGAGAGCCTCGTCGATGTTGGTTAAGTCCAGTGAGATTTGAACAATGGGTTTCATTAGGTGGTGAAGCAGAATTAAATGTATAATGAACCGTGTACAATGTATAATGAACAGCACAAAATGCACAACGAAATAGCTGATTATCAGCAGGAAACACAATTATCTATTGTGCATTTTACATTTTTTATTCCCTTACGTCAATGAGTGATTGAATGACGCCAGAGTTAGTAGTACTGACGCTGGACGGATACGGGCTATTGGGGGCGGGGCATGGGGTACTTTCGGGAGGCCTCGTCGAGAATCAGCACCCAGTCCTGCCCGTAGCCACTACTGGGAGGGGTAAATTTCTGCGGCCCTTTGTTGGCAAACGTACCGGCCGGTTTGGTTTCGCCCTTGCGCGGGTCGTACCAGTTGGCTACCCACTCACCGCCCGACAGCTTACCCGCCTGCACCGTAAACGGCCGACCGGCTGCGGTGTACACAAAGGCGTAGTCGTTGCCGCGTGTGGCCTGAATCCGGTCGGCGGGGCCGTAGTTCGCTTCCTGAACCAGCGATTGATCGGGCACCCGGTCGAGCACGGGGCGCGAGGTCATCAGTTGCCGCACAAACCGCATCTGATTGGCTGCGGGCAGGTTTAGGGCCTCGTTCCACGGAATCCGGGCACCGTTGATCGCTTTCCGGTTCGGCGCGTACATCTGCCATACGTCGTGGCAACCGTACGTATGGCCGTGTGCGCCCGCAAACAGATCAAGGTACGCGTACTTACGCACATCGTAGGCATTGGACAAGCCCAGATCATTGACATTGAAGCAAACGGGGTGGTCTTCGTAAATCGGTTCGGCATCGATCACGGGTTTTGTGGGCGTGCGGCTATAGACGAACGCGATTTTGTCGTAGGTCGGCGTATCGCGGCAATGTCCGTTTTGGAGCATGTTGAAATCGAGCCATCGATCGGCATGAAACCAGTGCGACGAGCCACCCATTTCGAGGGCATTCGGCTGCGGGTGAAAACTCACCAACGCCTTGTCGTGCCCACCCACGCCCTCGATCAGGCCGTCGGCCATGGCCCGCCAAACGGCCACATCATCGGAGTTGTCGCGGGGGGTACGGTCGCCCCCAAGAATCCAGACGATGTTGGGCCGGTCTTTGTAGCGATTACCAATCCAGCGACCGTAAACACGGGCATTTTGGACATTGAATATCTCGGGGCCCACGCCCCACCCCGCCTTAAACAGTTTATCACCCCAGGTTGGCAACAGCCCGATTACAAGCCCATTGGCGGCAGCCCGCTCAATGAGGTAGTCAACGTGTTTAAAATAGGCTTCGTTGGGTTTGGCGGGATCGTTGTCGATCAGAGGTTTGTCGCCCAAGGCGTTGGGGTCGTTCAGCCCATCGATTTCAGCCAGTGCCACAGCCTGAATCACGGTAAAGCCCTGTTCGGCCCGGCGTTTGAAATAGCGTTCGGCCTCGTCGCGGTTAAGCCGGTGAAACAGTTCCCAGGCGGTATCGCCAAGCCAGAAAAAGGGCGTCCCATCACGGTGAACCAGATACCGGCTATTGTCGGACACCCGGAGGGGGCCATGCGACAGGGTACCCTGTGCATAGACGTAACTATGGGCCAACAGAGCCATCAGAGTGAGCCAACGTTTCATATCAGATTTGGAGATTTGAGCAGTCACAGGTACAAAGCGCCAGACGCCCTAAACTACCCTTTTGCCTCCCACAATTATTACGCACTACCACCCTATTGCCCAGCCGCTCCGTTCTGGTGATAAATCAGGTTTTGAGCTGATAACGGTCATGTAGCGCCGACCCGCCAGATGCTTGTTTTGTAGTGTCAATCAGACGCAATCACAACGCAATACAGACATGGCAACGTTATCACACTCCGTTTCGACTTCACCATCAACCACCTCAAATGGCCTGTTGGCGGCCTACAACGCCTTTGTTGAAAAAGCGGAGTTCAACCGCATTGGCTGGGCAGCTTCGGCCCTTATGTTTCAGGGTTGTATTCTGACCCCAGCGCTGTTGATCACCATGTTTTTCTTCAATGGCAGCGACTGGCAACTGCTGGTGGGTAATCTGAGCTTTCTGCTCGTGCTGGTTCCCATTCTGGGCGCTATGCACGTGAAGTATATCTTTCCGTCGTTCGGGGTTAGCCTGCTCATTCATCTTGCTTTAATTTTGGTCAACATACTCTAAGAAGCTATTTGAGTTAATGTCTTTGGCCGCAAAGTGCGTCTTTTGCACTTCGCCTGCGTTACTTTTTTCGTCCGTAGCTTCAGCTACGCTCTCAAAAAGTGCCTGGCCGAAGCACAAAATCCACTACTTTTCGTCTCAAATCGATAACTCAAATAGCTTCTAAGCAAATTAGATGAAGACCATTGTTCTAGCCACCGACTTTTCCGACAATGCCGAACGGGCGGCCCAGTATGCCCTCCAGATGGCACAAGCCCATAACGCTCAGCTGGTATTGGTAAATGCCTACCAGCTGTTCCCCGAAAACCCCATCAAAGTGGGCGATTTTCCGCTCAGTATCACGGAAGCACGCGAGGAAAGCCTCCGCGCCCTGAAAAAACTGGGCGAGAAGCTCCGTACCCCCGAAAACGCCCACATCCACATTCGGGCGATTGCGAAAGAAGGGGGCACCCGCGAGGCTATTCTGGCCGTCGCGCACGACGAAAAAGCCGATCTGCTGGTGCTTTCGACCGTGGGTACAGCTCCACAATCGGCGCAGGTCATGGGCAGTGTAGCCACCGACATGGCGGGCCAAACCGACGTACCTCTGCTGCTCATTCCACCTTCGGCCCGGTACGGTGGCATTGATAATGTCGCGTTGGCCATCGACCTGGCGGGTACCACCAACGCTATTGCGCTGGATGCCGCGCTACGCTTTGCCCGGACCTTCGGGGCGGTGGTTAACATTTTGTGTGTCAACGATAAGCCCGATGACGAGGAAACCCGGAAACGGGCCGAGCACATCCGACGCCTGACCGCCGGGCAACCGCATACGCTCACGATTGAATCGGCCGAAAACGTGTACGAGGCTATCCTGTCGTTTGCGCGGGCTCAAAAAGCCGATCTGATCATGATGTTACCGCAGGAACACAGCTGGTTTGCCCGCCTATTGGGCGCTGGTGAGACGCAGCGCGTGGCCCGTTTGACCGACATTCCGTTGCTTGCCGTGGTCTAACAGCCTCATTAACATATCTTGTAGGAGTAGGGTCCGGTTAGGCAGGAGGGTAATTCCCCGGTTCTAACCGGCTTTTTTGTGTTTAACCCGCTCCGGGCGATACCCAACCATTTCCCCCGACACCAAACTGGTTAGAAATAGCGCTCGCAGGGCTTCATTGTACAGTGGTCCCGACGTTGCCGAGCCGATTCGGCCCTGTGTGCCCTTACCTGTTTGTTATGAAAGCCCTATTGTGTGTGTCACTTGCTGCGATGAGCCTACTCCCTCCTACTCCCCCGGCCGAGGCTACCCCGCCCAAAGCCGGTATCCAGAAAACCGTGTTCGGCCAGCTACCCGACGGCCGCGATGTCTATTTGTTTACCCTCCGCAATCGCACAGGTATGGAGGTGCAGATTACGAATTACGGCGGGTACATTGTATCGGTGATGACAGCCGACCGAACCGGCCAATACGACCCCGTAACCCTCGGGGTGCCTACCTTGGCCGATTACGTGAAAGGAACCCCCAGTTTTGGGCCTATCATTGGTCGTTTCGGGAACCGGATTGCCAAAGGGAAATTCACGCTCAACGGGCAGGAATACCAATTGGCCGTAAATAGCGGAGGTAATCATATTCACGGCGGCCGGGTTGGTTTCGACAAAAAACTGTGGGCCGCTACACCCGTCGACGGTACCGAGCCCGCCCTGAAACTACAATACACCTCGCCCGACGGGGAAGAAAACTACCCCGGCACGCTGGCGGTGGAGGTGACGTACACGCTGCAAAAAGACAACGCGCTCCGAATCGACTACCGGGCCACTACCGATAAACCGACCGTGGTAAACCTGACCAACCACGCATACTTTAACCTGAGCGGTATGAAACGCGATGTGCTGGGCCATGAAGTGATGATTAACGCCGACAAGTTTTTGCCCACCGACAAGGCGCAGATTCCGACGGGTGAGTTGCGGTCAGTGGCCGGTACTCCGTTCGATTTCCGAAAGTCGACCCCCATCGGCGCCCGTATCAACGACACCACCGATGTGCAGATTCGCAACGGGTTCGGCTACGACCACTGCTGGGTGTTTACCAACACTGCCAACAAGCTCCGGCTCGGTGCGGTGGTGTACGAACCCCAAAGCGGCCGGGTGATGGAGATGTACACTACAGAACCGGGCGTGCAGCTCTACACGGCCAACCACCTCAACGGCAAGTTGCAGGGTAAAGAGGGGGTTCCGTACACGCGCCGGTTTGGGCTCTGCCTCGAAACTCAGCATTTTCCGGACTCACCCAACCAACCCAACTTCCCGACAACGACCCTGAATCCGGGCGAGACGTACCGCTCGACCACGGTCTATAAGTTCGGTACCCGGTAACGATTTGCCGTTTTTTTCGTTCTTTTGGCAACGGGCGACCTACTGAGGGCGGGCTCGTTGCCAATTTTGTTTACCGCTATGGAAAAGCGCTCAATGCATTTTTAGACCCATATTTCAGTACCCCACAATGACCGAACAAAGCAAAGCATTCCTGTACGAGTACCTCAACAATGCCTCACCAACCGGCTTCGAATCGTCGGGGCAGCAGATTTGGCTGAACTACCTCAAACCCTATATCGACGAGTATCTGGTGGATACCTACGGCACCGCCGTGGGCATCGTCGGGCCGGGTAAAGACTACAAAGTCGTAATTGAAGCCCACTCCGACGAGATTTCGTGGTTTGTGAATTACATCTCCGACGACGGCTACCTCTACGTTCGGCGGAATGGCGGCTCCGATGCCCTCATTGCCCCCTCGATGCGCGTAAACCTGCACACCAAAAAAGGAACCGTGCAAGGCGTATTTGGCTGGCCGGCCATCCACGTGCGCGATCTGGCGAAAGATACCGCTCCGCAGGTGAAGGAACTCTTCATCGACGTGGGGGCTGCGACCAAGGCTGAAGTAGAAGAAATGGGCATTCACGTGGGTACCGTCTGCACGTTTGTGGATGGGCTGACCGAAATGAACAACCGCTACTACGTGGGCCGCGCCTTAGACAACCGCATGGGCGGCTTCATGATTGCCGAGGTGGCTCGGTTGCTCAAAGAAAACAACGTGGAACTGCCCTTCACGCTGTACATTGTCAACGCGGTGCAGGAAGAAATTGGCCTGCGCGGGGCCGAAATGATTGCCCGTCGGCTTAAGCCCGACCTCGCTATCTGCACCGATGTTACGCACGACACGCAGTCGCCGAAGTACGACAAAAAAGAGCAGGGCGACCTGAAATGTGGCGACGGCCCGGTGCTATGCTACGGACCAGCCGTACAAAACAACGTACTCGATTTTATGATCGATGTAGCCCAGCAGAAGGAGATCAAGTTCCAGCGGCAGGCCGTCAGCCGGTCGACGGGTACGGACACCGACGCCTTTGCGTATGCGGCCGAGGGCGTGGCCTCCGCGCTCATTTCGCTGCCGCTCAAATACATGCACACCACCGTCGAAACCGTGCATAAAGACGATGTAGACAATGTAATCAAGCTGATGTACGAAGTGTTGCTTAGCCTCAAAGGCAACGAGGATTTCCGGTATATCAAGTAAATAGGTTTAGAGCTAATTAGGGCGTGTAGCGATGTCATCTCTCCAAACGAGATGACATCGCTACGCAACCCATCACCAGCGCCCACCTTGGGCAACCAAACGGCGCAACCAGTAGAAAGCAGGTGGCTATGGGGTTTTAACACGATACCAACTCCCCAACCGTGATACGCTCTACGCTCTTTCTCCTCTTCGTAACCCTGTTCGTTTCGCCCGTTCTGGCCCAGACTCCGCAAGCCCCGCAAACGTACACCTACCTGATTTACCACAAGCTTGCACCGGGCATGACCATTCAGGACGCCCTACCGGTCGAACGCGAATGGCGGGCCATCAATCAGGCCGCCGTCGACGAGGGTAAACTCATCGGCTGGCACATGATGGTCAAGCAGATGTCGTCGAACCCCAACCCGACGGAGTACGATTATGTGACCTGCATTGTGTCGCCCGAAATGGGCATAAAAGGGGCCTCGCCCGCGGCTATGGCCAAAATCTACGGCGATAGTGTGCAAACGCGCATGGCCAGCCTGCAAAAGCGCGACCGCCAAACCGCCCCCGTTGTGAAGATCGAAGTTTGGGAAAACCTGTCGCCCCTGTTTGGAGCGGGTTTCCGGCCGGATAAGCAACTCAACGTGGTGGTCGATTTCCTGAAACTACGCGACGCCCAAACCGACTGGCGGCCTTCGGTAACAGCCCTGACCCGGACCGGCACCGACCTGACCGGGCAAAAACAACTGGCGGGCTGGGGTTTGTCGGCGCTGGTGGTTCCGAACGCGGCCGAAAAAGGATACAATTTTGCGCAGGTCCGGGCGGCCACGTCGCTTGGGATTCTGGCCCGCGTGGCCGACGCTAAACAGCTCGAAAACAGCCGTCAGCTCAACCGTACCTTTGAGGTTGTGCGGCAGGAGGTATTCCGGTTTGAGGAGTTTACCCTTCGGCCGTCGGTCTCGAAATAACTACCCCCGCCGAATAAACTTCCCGGTTAAGTTGATATTAGCCGACATACCCCTTTTTTTTGTCGTTTTACATCCTTTTCACGCAAGCATGAACGCAATTACCGAAACGCAACGGCCGCCCGCAACGGCCGACAACCGCTCCGCCCTGTACACGCTGATGACCGTCTGGTTTTTCTGGAGTTTCGTGGCGGCCTCCAACGGCATTCTGATTCCCCTGTTTAAAGCCAAGTTTGGGCTCTCGCAGACCCAGGCACAGTACATCGACTTTGCGTTTTATGCAGCTTATTTTGTGGGTTCGGTGATTTACCTGCTGGTATCGGCCACACTCAAAACCGATATTCTGAACCGAATCGGCTACAAAAATGGCATTATCTACGGTCTGCTTATTTCGGCCGTGGGTACGCTTATGTTTTACCCGGCCGCCGAACTGAAATCGTACGCGCTGCTGCTGTCGGGCCTGTTTATTGTAGGGCTGGGTTTCTCGCTCCAGCAAACGGCCACGCAGCCCTTCATGATTGCCCTCGGCGACCCGGCCACCGGAGCACAACGTATCAACCTCGGCGGGGCCGTCAATAACTTAGGGGGTACAATCGGCCCGACTATCGTTTCGCTCGCCATTTTTGGCTCTATTGCCGCCGATGCCGCAGCCAACGCCAGTGTTGAATCGGTTAAGGTGCCCTACCTCATTGTAGGGGCCCTGTTTTTAGCTTTGGCTCTTTTCTTCCGGGTCTCTAAACTGCCCCGCATCACCAACGACGAGGAAGTAGAGGTAGGCACCGGTGTACTCAAATACCCGCAGCTGATTCTGGGTATGATTGCCATTTTTGTGTACGTAGGCGTAGAAGTGACCATCGGCAGTAACCTCGGTGAGTACCTGGCCGAAACCCGCAACCTGACCTCGTCGCAGATTTCGCCGTTTGTATCGCTTTTCTGGGGTAGTATGATGATTGGCCGCTGGACGGCTTCGATTCCTAACTTCGACCTGAGCCTGACCACCAAACGGATTCTGATGTTTGTGGTACCGTTTGTGGCCTTCGGTATTGTACTCGGCGTAACCGCCATCAGCGGCTCCGACATCAGTGTTATGTACCCCTACGCGATCTGTGTACTGGTAGTAATCGGGGCGTTTTTTGCCAGCGACGAAAAGCCCGTTCGTACCCTGCTGATCTTTACCGGTTTGGGTGGTTTAGCGATGCTCATTGGCTTGCTCACCACGGGCGACGTGGCCCTCTATGCCTTCATCAGCGGGGGTCTTTTCTGCTCGGTGCTGTGGCCCAGTATTTTCTCGCTGGGCACGGCGGGTCTGGGCAAATACACCAATCAGGGTTCAGCTTACCTCATCATGATGATTCTGGGTGGGGCTATTATTCCGGTTGTTCAAGGGAAAGTGGCCGACACCATCGGGATTCACAACTCGTATGCCGTGGCACTGCTTTGCTTTGGCTATCTGTTCTTCTTCGGGTTCCGCGTATCGCAGGTGCTCCGTAAACAAGGCATCGACTTCGATCAGGCCGTGAAACCGGCTAAAGGCGGTCACTAAGACTTGCTTTCGACAAAAAATAAACGGGGCTGGCATCGGAATATAAACCGACGCCAGCCCCGTTTATCGTTTTGGGCTTATGGTTTAGGAGTAGCCCGAAGTTGCCAAGGACGTTAAAATCCCACTTTCCCCCGGTCGGTGCGCTCGCCCGACACAGTCTGGGTTTCGAGGTTGAAAATATCGGCCAGCGTCATGGGCTCGTCGGTGCGGTGGGCATGACCCAAATGAGCCAGCAAACGGTTGGCTTTATCTTCGGAGAGCTTACCGAAGGCATAATCGACCATCAAACGACCTTTCCGCAGCAAGGCTTTGTCGAGCAGGCTTTTGCTGGCATTGAACGTCGCAATTACCTGAATGTGCATGCAATCGGCCAACAGGCCATCCGTCAGGTTTAGAATATTCGATACGCTGTTGGTATCGCCCCCTGCCTCGCGCGATTGCAGAATCCGCTCGGCATCTTCAATAATGAGTACCGATTCGCGGTGATCCAGCAAAAAGGGAATAAACTCGGGCGATGTGAGGAAATTGGTCATGTAGGGCGGCAGAATGAGCATATCCTTCTTGACCAGCGAACTGAGCAGCTTAATGTACGTTGTTTTGCCCGTACCCGGCTCGCCATGCAGCAGCACCAGCCCTTTCGATTTGGGCAGTTGCAACAGATTGAGCAGCCTGTCGTGGACGGGGGCAAAATCGTCGTTATAGTGCAGGTTCACGTCAATATCGGGCGGCACAATATCGACCCGTTCGGTGTGTAGCCCGCCCAATCCACTCTGAATAAGGTAAATGTGGGTCTGATTTTCCTCGTGCTCGTACTTGAAGCTGTATGCCCCATCGAGCAAGGCTCGCATGGTTTCTTCATCGCGGTACAGTCCCTGCATTCGGCAGAAACGATCCCCCAAGAACTCCAGCTTCAGCACCACCCCCTTCTCGTGCTGGTAAATCTGCTCAGCAACGTGCCAACCTTGTTCGTTCAGCCGCATCGACGCATTGATCGGGGTAAACTGCCGCTCCACGAGCCACTCGCGCAGGGCAGGCCGGAAATCATCACTGAAATAGATGTAATTCGGGTAGCCCCCAAACGTCTGCACAAAGTACGGCGCAATAGGAAACTCGCGTTCTAAGTCGTTCGGGATATACAAATTATGAATCGTAGCGGGCACGGGTGAGCTATCGTTCATCCAGTGAAGAGAGTGTTGCGCTTTCAACGGTTGACAGGCGTAGGGGCCATTAGACAGCCGTCATGACCCTTGCGGATTCACGGCGGCTTACAAAGTTAAAACGTAAATCCTTCCAGATTTGGCGTGTACCGAAACAGTAGCTCAACCACACCCCGCTGAAACGTATTGACCGGGGCTTCGGGCGTCTGGGTGTTGTACGTAATACCGAGCCGGATGGGGTTGGTAAGCTGGTACTCACCCGAAATTTGCAGATAGCTAAGTGGTGTAAAGCCGAGGCTGTTGCGCCGGTACGACAACCCCACGCCCACTTTTTCCCGATACCACGCTTTGGCGTTGAAGTCGGTGCCAAGTGGGCGGCCCTGCGCCTGCGTGACCAGCACCGACGGGTACAGCAACAAATCTTCGACCGGCTGGAGCTTCGTACCCAGTTGTACGAATAAAGGGCGTGCCGACCGGAACAAGGTACGGCCCGCTAATTGGTATTCTTTGGCGATAAACTCCGGCATGGATACCCCACCGAAAAACGTGTCAGACTGGTAATACACCCCAAACCCCACGCTCGGAAAAGCCTTGTTGACAACGGTGAGCAAGTCGCCTACGGGCAAAAAACTAACCCCACCGGTAGCCCCAACGGACAGGCTGGCGTCGTTGGGCAGGTTCATCCAGTAAGCCGCGCTGGCGTAGATTCCGGTGGTACTGAACGTGCTCATCCGGTCGTTGAGGGCTTGCAGGCCAAGGCCAATTTTGGCATCGGCCACGGCCCCGTCGATGGCCAGACTCTGTGTCACGGGCGATGCGCCACCACCCCGAAAGCCTTGCCCCTGTGCCAGATTAAACATCTTCCGGCGAAACATGGCCGTCAGGTGCATGGTCTCGCGGTTGCCGGCATAGGCCGGGTTTATCGCCATCGGATTGAACTGATACTGATAATACAGAACTTCTTTCTGGGCTTTTGCGGGCACGACCAAAGCACACCCAAGCACAAGCAGAAACGCAATACGTTGGTAAACGGAAGCCATAGTTGAGGGATGAAACGTCCTGAAAATTCGCCTATACCAGCCAACTTTCCTATTCCTACCGGCAGATTCTTCACAAAAACAACGTGCGTACCGACTGGCTACCGGCCCGAAATACCGCGCCCAAACGGGCTACAGATTCGAAACCAACGGCAAATCGATACGCACGCAAACGGTTTACTTCTTCGCTCCCTCAGCCAACGACAAAATCTTGATTTCGGTCCGTCGGTTCTGCTGGTGCTCCTCTTCGGGGCAGTTTACACCGTCTTTACACTTGTTTACGAGCAGGCTCTCGCCGTATCCTTTGGCCACAAGCCGGGTTGGCTTAATACCTTTCGACTTCAGATACGCCACGGCCGCTTTGGCCCGGTTGCTCGACAATGTTTTGTTGTATTGTGCACTTGACCGGCTATCCGTATGCGACCGCATTTCGATGGTCATGGAAGGATACTTTTTCATTAACTCAACCAGCTTATCCAGTTCCGCAGCCGCATCGGTACGGATGTTAAACTTGTTGAGGTCGTAGTAGATGTTTTCTACCTTGATGACATCGCCCTTCTTAAACATCACCAGATCGGTTGTGCCAACGCCCTCTTTGTTAATCTTACTGCCCATAGTACCCATGTTGTCTTTCATGGCCTCCAGGGTGTAGTCGCAGCCTGCTTTGGTTTCGAAGCTGTACGAGCCATCTTCGCCCGTGATTACCTCCTGCGTTGTACCGTCGCATTCGTTGCGCAGCACCACTTTCACACCCGCAATGGGTTTCTTGTCCAGTTGGGTGGTTACGCGGCCCCGTAGCGTGTTTTTAGCCACCACCGGTTCGATGGGGACAGGCTTGGCAAGGGGAATTTCGAGCCGAGTAGGCTGGTCATCCTGCAACGAGTGGCTGGAGAAACCAATTTTATTGTCCTGATACCCTTCGCTGCTGGCCAGGAACCGGAACTCATTGTCGGGGTCGAGACAAATACGTACGTTTCCTTCGGCATCTGTTTTCAGCTCGCGTTTGTCGCTTGCATTGTCGGTGTCTTCAACCGCCAGCGAGGCATTTGCCAAAGGGGCTTTTGACTGCGCATCGACCACCACAACCACCAGCTCGCGACAGGGGAAGGCCGAGCCCTCGCGCCGGAAGCGGTAAATATCATCGTCGGCACCTCCATTTCGGCGGTTGCTGCTGAAGTACCCCAGCTTCCGTTCGCCGTCTGTCACAATGCCAAAGTCATCCTTGTTTGAATTGATGGGCTCACCCATATTGATCACCGTTTTGGCTTTCAGACCATCATTCGACATGGGTGCGAAGAAGATATCCAGATCGCCCAGACCGGCATGACCGTCTGACGAGAAGTACAAACTGCCTTTCTCGTCTACAAACGGGAATAGTTCATTCCCTTTGGTGTTCACCTCAGGCCCCAGATTAACGGGCGTTCCCCAGCGGTCTTTCTCCCAACGTGCCACGTAAATATCCGTTCCACCGAACCCGCCGGGCATATCCGACGCAAAGTAGAGCATCTGATCGGGTTCACCGTTGGCGCCAGGACCCAGCGAGGGGTGACCCGTTGAGTATTCATTGCTGTTAAAAACTAATTCTTTGGCCTCGGCCCACACACCGTTTTTCTGCTCGGCTGCGTAGAGTTTGAGCTTATTGACTCCATCCGACGACTCGCGGTATTTACCATCCGTATAGTTATTCCGGGTAAAAATAACGCGTGTACCATCTTTACTGAACGTGGCTGGCCCCTCGTGGTACTTGGTGTTGAGCGATTGGCTAAACCGGGCCGATTCGGTGATGGGCTTATCTTCGTATCCCAGTCCCTCGTTGACATTGATACCGCCAAAGTGTCCCACCGTTCGTGAATCGTTGGACGTGGGGGGCGTGTACTCGTCGCGACCCAGCGCCCGCGTTCCCTGGTTTGTGCGTGTGGTTTGAGCCGTTGCTTTGGTACCGCCTACACTGGCCGTTTTTACCGCCTTCACACTTTTACGCTCGGGCATGTAGTACAAATCCAGAAACGGGGTTTCGTTCCAGTTGAAAACCCGCTTCAATAGCTTATTGTCATTGCCCTGTGTCGATACAAAAACAAAACCGTCTTTGTACAGCATCGGGCTAAATTCAGCTTTGTTGGTATTGACGTTGAGGAAGTCAACTTTGTAGCTACCTGCATTGCGCGACAGCACACTGACATCGCGGTACAGCTTTGAAAAAGTAGGGCCACGCGAGTCGTCTTTCTGCACGGCATTGTATTTCTCGTAGGCTTCCTGGGCCTCGCGGTACTTGCCGTTGCTGGCCAGCGCCTGCGCATAGTACAAATAGCACTGCGCATACTCGGTGGGCAGATCACCATCGGCGATCAACTCCCGATAAACGCGCTCAGCCGATTGGGTATCGCGTACCTGCCGATAGCTGTAGGCCAGTTTGGCACGGGCCGCCCGCACATCGGCTTTCGATACGACTGTGTTGGTTTGCAGGGCCTGCTCATACAGATCAGCCGCTTTAGAATACGCCAGCATATCGAACTGGCGGTCAGCTTGTTTGACAATCGACTGCGACAGGGCCGGGGTAGCCAGCAGTCCCAGCCACAGCCAGAGGGCGTGTTTAGAGGTACGTAACATACACTGTAGGTGTTGGGAGTCGGTATACCGAACCGTCGGGCAACAAAAAAGGTATATTCTCGACAGTGCCGTTGGGCATCCATAAAGAATATACCTCTGATTAAGCAAAAACAACGCCAAAATCGACCGTTGTGTGTTTCTTATTAAACGATTGGGACTTCCGTTACCAGAAGCCCCAATCGAATTAAGAACTCTTAGAAGTAGCGCGGAGTCAGAATCTTGCTCTTCCCGAAACCGAATTCGTAGCGGAGCATCAATTCGTGCGAGCTGGGGGCTACCTGCCCCAGGCGGCTCACCGTGCGATCGTAGGCATAACCCAACCGAAACTGATCGCTCATTTGCAGTTCAACCATACCGACTACGGCATCGTTGGTGTACTCTGTAAACGAGTAGAACTGATTCTTACGGAGTGATACACCCAGGGCTACACGGTCGTTGATCCAGAGGTTTACGTTACCATCGAAACCCAGCGGAGCGCCTTCAGCGTACTTCACCAGCATTGATGGCTTCAGCTTGAGCACCTGGCTCAGACCCACCACAAAACCAGCCGCTGCGTAGGCGTGCCGACGAACAACGGCCCGGTTGACACCCGAATCGTAATCGCTAAGGCGGTTTTTGATCAGCCGGGGCACCGAAACGCTCAGGTACGAGCGGTCGTTGCTGAGGTAGATACCCGTTCCGAAGTTAGGCAACATCTTGTTGATGTTCTGCGCAAACGCCGGGTCGGCCGACACCCCCGCTGGCACCAGCTGCACCTCGGTGAGCCGGGCGGTCAGGTTGGTAACACCCCCTTGCAGGCCCAGGGCCAGCGTGGTCCGGTTTCCCATCTTGATCCGGAAGGCGTATGAAGCCATCGCCCCCGTTTCGTTGAAGAGACCGATCCGGTCGTTGTACACCTGCAAACCAACGCCAACCCGTTCGCGGTTCAGGGGCATATCGATCGTGAAGGTTCCGGTTTGCGGTGCCCCTTCCAGACCAACCCACTGGCTACGGTACAGTGCCGTAGCGCTCAGGACGTCGCGGCTCCCCGCATACGCTGGGTTCAGCGCCAGCATGTTAAACATGTACTGGGAGAACTGCTTGTCCTGCTGCGCCCAGGCCCGGCTGCCGCCGGCCCAGGAGGCCAGCAGCAGCACGACTGCCCAAAGTTTAGTTGAAAACTTGTTAGACATCGGTATTAGCGGTTAATCGTCATGTAACGTACGTAAGTCCGGCCGTTCTCGAGTTTCACACGGTAGAAGTACGTGCCATCTGGCAAGCCGGTGGTTCCACCCGTACGAATTCCTGTGTTCGACGTACCATCCCAATCGTTTTTGTAGTCGTCACTCTTGTAGACTACGTGGCCCCAGCGGTTGAACACTTCGAGTGATACCGTCTGGTTCTGCGCACCCCGGATCACGAACACGTCGTTGATGTTATCACCGTTCGGCGAGAAGCCTTCTGGGATAAAGATCGCCGAGTCGGTTACACGGAGTGAGAGCGGAGTAGCCTCGCCTTCCATCGAGTCGGTTGGGTTCCGGTTACCGTTGACGTCAGGGTTGAGGCCATTCGTCGAGATATCCGTTACCGTCATCGTGTTCGAAAGTGCGCTGGCGTATGCCGTATTGAGGAACGTGTTGGTCAAACCATTCGACCGAACATTCACGACAAACCGCAGGGTATCCGTCCGTCCGGCACCGAGGGTGCTGCTTTCTGGAATTACCAGGCGCACATCCGAATCACCGTTGAACGCTGGGTTCGGCTTGAGTCCACTTGTTGCTGATACAATTGGCGTGCCAATTACTTTGAACGAAGCGCCGGTCTGCTCATTAAATACTTTAGAGAGCGTATCGGTGATCGTCACGTTCGTCAGCGTTACGGTACCGAAGTTCTTCACAACGGCTTCGTACACCACATCGTAGCTACCATCTTCCTTCAGCAGGGTATCCTTCACAGCGAGGGCGATACCGATAAACGAGCGGTTCGGTACGCTGTTCAGAATAACCGGCGTCGGCTTGTTGCTGGTGCGCGGATCGAGCGTATTCATCGGATCGGGGTTTGCACCGGCCGTCGATGTATCGGCTACCATCTCACCACCCAGCGTACGGGCCGTAGCCACCGCTGAGTTATAGAACGTCAGCGAGTCAGCATTCTTCACGTTCACACGGACTACAAAGTTCAGGCTGCGGCTGGCACCCTTGGGCAGTGTGCTCAGGGTATCAACCAGCATCTTCGTCATCAGACCCTGACCCGTGTAGAGCGAGTCTACCGTGAGGCCAGCGTCGGCCGTTGGCCGAATCCGGTTGCTCAGGATCAGAGCGCCCCGGTTGAACGTGTTCGCGAGGTTATCGACTACCTGTACTTTGGTCAGGTCTGCCGTACCGAGGTTCGACAGCTTGATGGTGTACGGTACATCGAATACGCCTTCTTCAACCATCACCGGCGTACCTACCGACTTAGCCACACCCAGGAGGGCGTCGGGCAGATCGAAGCGTACCGGCGTCTTGAGTTCGCCAGCCGGAGCTGGGTTCACACCGTTGTTTGAGAGGTCAGTTACCGTCAGGGTCGTGCTGGCTACCGTAGCCGAGCCGATTACCTGTGAGTAGAACGGACCGTTGTTGCCATTCGGCGTGACGTTGATCGTGATCATCACCGAATCCATTTCGCCTACCGCCAGCTTGCTGTCGGGGAGAATCAGATTCACGTTGGTGCTGCCGTTGAAGCCCGTGTTGGCGAGCAGGTTGCTGCCTGAGCGGGTGGTTGGGCCACTCACAACCGAGAACGTTGCCGGTGCAAATGACTTAGCCAGGCTGTCGGTGAGCGAAACGTTCACGAGTTCTTTCTCGCCGAAGTTCTTCACCGTTACCTTGTACGTCACGTTGTACGAGTTGTCGGGCTGCTTCACTGTCGATACCGCGGCCAGGGCTACACCGATCGGCGTAACAGGCGTGGCTGGCAGGTTCTGCAACGTAAACACCGTCGCACTGGCGTTGTTGTTCGGGTTGCCGTCTCCGTCTGGATCAGCGTCCGCACCGTTTACCGAAGCATCTTCAGTCGTCATTCCGTTGGCCATTGCCGAAGCCATTGCCGTGTTCGAGAATGTACGATTCGAGTTGTTCGGATCAAGCTTCACCGTGGCACTCACGAAGAAGTACGTCGTAGCCGATGCTTTCAGAGTGCCTTTGCCGTCGAACACTTTCGAGTCACCCGTCCGGAAGGCCGGGTTGAACGTCAGGTTGAAGTTGCTGGCATCCGTAGTCGCTACAGATACATCCTGGATCGTGTGCGTTCCGAAGACCGCTTTCAGATCATCCGTTACCTGCACGTTGGTCAGGTCCGAATCGCCGTAGTTGCGCAGGCGGAACGCGTACTCCACTTCGAAGGTGCTGTCGGTCAGCATTTTCTGGCTCACCAGCGATTTTGCCAGACCAATCATACCCGGACGAACCGCTGAGGTATCGGCTACCGTTGCGCTCGACTTGTTGTTGGCCAGGTTCGGATCGGTCTGATCCGCGTAGGTGATCTCAGCCGTGTTCACGATAGCGCCTTTCTGGGTAGCCCGTGCCTGGATTGTGAGGGTCTGCGTAGCGTTGGCCGCCAGCACACCATACCACTTCGTTACGGCACCATTGCTTACATTATAGTCGCCCGGCAGCAGCTCCAGACCCGTCGGAATCACGTCACGTACCGTAACGTTGGTTGCCGCTTTAGGTCCTTTGTTTTCTACCGTGATCGTGTACGTTACTACTTCACCCCGGTTCAGTGCCGACTTGCTAGCCACTTTCGTGATCGCGAGGTCAGCCCGGTTGGTATCAGCAGCACAGTTGAACGTCTTCACTTCGATAGCGGCCGGGGCGCTTACGCAACCCGCTGCGTTCGTCTTGAATGCGTAGTATGTACCATCGGTAACTGCATCGGGGCGCATAACCAGACCTGAGGTTACGAGCGGGCCGGTCCGGAAGGCGTAGCTTACGCCCGCGGTTGCCGTTTCGCTCAATGCCGTGGTCAGGTCGACCGTCGTAGCCGGGCAGGTGTTACGCTTGTTGGTAACCAGCGGAGCCGCCAATTGCGTACCTACCGTTACGGATACCGACTCCGACATCAGCGAGCTACAGCCAGCCGCGTCGAACACCTGCACGCTGTACACACCGCTTTGTTTTACAACGATGCGGTTGGTCGTGGCCTTGTTGCTCCAGAGGTAGCTGCTGCCGGCCGAAGCCTGCAGCACTACCGAGTCACCGTAGCAGAGGTTCGTAGAGCCCAGCACCGCGATGGTCGGAACCTCTTTCACCCCTTCAATCGTCAGCACCATGGCGTCGGTGGCGGGCACACAGGTAGAGTTACCTGTGCGCACCGTCATCGTCAGCGTTACCTTACCCGCCTGTACATCGGCCAGTGACGGCGTGTACGTGGGGGCTGCGGAGAACGGATCGCTAAACTTACCGGTACCATTGCTGGTCCACTGGATAGCGATGCCGTTTCCGGTTGCTTTACCATTCAGTTTGTACGTCTTAGCCGCACAAATCTTATCGTCACGACCAGCGTCGGCTGTCAGCGGGTTCTCAGCGCATGGGATCTGCTGGCCTTCGCAAGCGATGATACCCACGTTGATTACTGAGCCGAGGCTGTAGCAACCTGCAGTCGTTTTCTCAAATGCGTAGTAGACACCTGACGTGCTCACCGCACCTGGGTTGGCTACGCGAGTAGCCGCGCTCGGTGTTGCGCTGGTGTAGAATTCGAACACACCACCCTGAGTTGATGCAGTCGAAACAACACCCTGAGCCAGATTCACCGAAGTGAACGGACACGCGTTGGTCAGATCCTTCGTGGTTGGCGGTACTACTTTGCCACCTACTGAGATCGTCACGGGGTTCGAAGCTGCGCTCTTACAGTTGTTCGAGGTGCAGCACTGAGCCGTGTAAACCACGTTGCGAGCCGGTGTTACCGTGATCGAGTTGCCAACCTGCTCGTTTGACCAGATCGCGTAGGCACCAGCCGGGCAACCCGTTGCTACCAGTGTGATCGGTGAGCCGAAGCAAATTGATGCGCTCGTTACCGTTGTCGTACCCGAAGTCTGGATGCTGATCGTCGGTGCGTTTGGTCCACCTACCGTGATGGTGCATGACGGAGACCAGTCGCTTACGCAAGCACCCCGGATACACTTCACGCGGTACACATGGTCGGTTGCCGTCGGCGTTACCACGATTGAGGCACCCTTCATACCATTCGACCACTCGTACTGACCACCGGCGCAGCCCGTTGCTTCGAGCGTTGTTTGCTCACCGGCGCAGATCACCGGCTTATTGCAGGTTACAACGGGTGGCTGTGGTACAACCACTTCCGTATCGAAGCTGTGCGACTCCTTGCTGGTGCAACCATTTACGGTGCAGGTAGCCATGAGCCATACGTTCTGAACAACCGGTGCAATTACGATGGTGTGACCCGTCATACCGTTCGACCAGGTTACCGTACCATTTTCGCAACCGCTGGCGGTGAAGGTTACCGAAGCACCCGCACATACCGTTGTCGACGAACCGTTGATTACCGGCGGAGCCACTACCTGTACAGCCACCGGAGCACCTGCTGCATCGAGCGATGCGCAGATACGGTTCTGGGCAATCAGGCTCAGCACTTCGGCTGCCTTCGTTATACCCGGCCGTACAATCGACAGGTCGAGGAAGTTAGGCGTACCTGAGGTAGCGTTGTACACCAGCGTATGTACGCGGTAGTTGGCGTTCTCAGAGGCCACTGTGAAGCTTGGCGTTGGGCTCGTAGCCTGGATAACCAGATCCGTGCCTTTCGTCAGAACATACAGGGTTGAGTAACCAGCCGGTACAACCTGATTACCGTTCGGTGTAGCAGCCACCACAACCGAGTTAGCCGTTCCGGCACATACCGTACCCGACTGAGCGGTGAGTGTACCTGCCGATGCCGTGCAAGTCAGGTTCGTTACGATCGTAATCGTGTTCGATGGATCGCTCAGGCACTGACGGTACTTACAGAAGGCCTGGTAGCTCTGCGTACCCGATGCTGATACGACGATCGACGTTGTCGTTGCGTTGTTCGACCACAGTACTGAGCCTGCTGGGCAAGAAGCCGTCAGCGTTACGCTCGTGCCGGGCTGAACCGCCGTAGCTGATGCCGTAATCGTCGGTGCCGTCGGTTTCACTACCGTGATCGAGTACACTGGCGAGCTGGCACTTACGCAGGCTCCGTTCTGGCAAGTCACTGAGTAACCCGTGGTTACCGTTGGGCTCACTGTGATGCTGGCCGTGGTTTGACCCGTGCTCCAGCGTGGTGTGCCTGTGCAATTAACTACCTCCAGTACTACCGACTCACCTGGGCAGATTACTGACTCGCTGCACACCACCGTCGGGGTTGGCATCGGCGTAATCGTGACACGGATGGTGTTCGAACGTGGCGTACCACAAGCCGAACCTTCGCGGCACACTGCATAGAACTCATTCATTTGAGCCGTTGGCGTCACCGTGATGATATTGCCGATCTGACCCGTTGACCAAACTACCGTACCGCTGGTGCAGCCTGTAGCCGTCAGAGAGATAGGCTCATTACCACAAGTAGTCGTCTTCGAAGCGGCAATGGTTGGCGGAGTACCATTGTTGGTGTTCACCGTTACCATTTCACCGTTCGAGCTGGCGCTGCGGCACGTACCGATCTGGCAAGATGCCGAGTAGGTCGTGGTAGTGGTTGGCATCACAACGATGCTTGAACCCGTTGCACCATTGCTCCAGACAATCGTACCAGCGGCACATCCGTCGGCTACGAGCGTTACACTCTCACCTGAGCAGATGATTGGCTTGCTTGGGCGACGAACGATCGGAGCCGTTGGGTTCACGATCTGGATCGTGGCTGGTGCCGAAGGCTCGCTCAGACACTCGCGTACTTTGCAGACAGCGAAGTAGCTGATGTTCGTTGTCGGGTTAACCACGATGCTGTTGCCCGTGCGCTGGTTGCTCCACTGGATAGTTCCGTTGGCACAACCTGATGCGGTCAGCGTTACGCTGCCACCCGAGCAGACTGACGCGCTCGATACCGTTACCGTTGGTACGGCTGGCGCTACAATCTGGATCGTGTAGTTATCCGATTTCGGACTGCGGCATGCGCCGTTGGTGCAGGTTACGAAGTAGGTGTTGTTACCTACCGTTGGCTGTACCGTGATCGACGCACCGGTCTGACCCGTGCTCCACATTGGCGTACCGAGGCAGTTTTGTGCCGTCAGCTCGAGCGATTCGCCTGGGCAAACCACCGATGTGCTGCAGATAACCGTTGGCTTCGGCAGGTCGCCACCCAGTTCGATTACTTTCTGTGCTTCTGGGCTGAGGCAGTTAGCGATGCGGCAGTTGGCCGTGATCGTTGTCCGCTCGTTGATGATCGTTGAAATCACCGAGCCTGTTGCACCCGTGCTCCACAGTACGGTACCACCTTCGCAGCCTACGGCCGTCAGGCTAACTGTACCACCGGCACATACGGTGCCTGCGCTGGCCAGAATCGTCGGAGCAGTTGGGTTGTTTACCGTCACTGTGATCGAATTCGAAGCTGAGCTGCGGCAGCTACCTACTACGCAGGTTGCGGTGTAGGTCGTCGTTGTGGTCGGACGTACCGTGATTGAGGCTCCTGTCTGACCATTTGACCAGATCACGTTGCCGCTGCACTGGTTTGCGATCAGGGTGGTAGTCTCACCCGCACAGATTTGCGTCAGAGCGCAGACAATGTGCGGTGGCTGTACGTTGCACTGGACAACCGGGATGGTTACCGTGGCCGTATTGTTTTGCAGTTTGGTCTGATCGTCGTTCGTACCCGTGATAACCGCCGTAGCCGAGATGGTACCCGAACCCGTGATTACTACTTCGACGAACAGGTTGCGGCATTCGCCAACAGCCATGTTTCCAATCGACCATGAGCCCGTTGCCGGGTTGTAGGTACCTACCGATGGGCTGGCACTTACGTACGATACTGAGGTCGGCAGCGGGAAGTTCACCACTGCGTTCTGACCCGTTACCGGTCCGTTGTTGCAAGCTGTCACGACGTACGTTACCGTCTGACCCACGCTGTATGAACCACCTGGCGTCAGCGTCGCCGACACAGCCAGATCAGCCTTGCACTGACCTACTACTACGGTCAGGGCGGTACGAGTTCCGCTTACGCAACCTTCTTCGGTAACTGCTTCAGCGTAGTATACCGACGTTGCCGTTGGCGTAATTGTCAGTTTACCCGCGCTGGCCGTCTGACCCAGGAAGTTGTTCTTCGCGTCGTACCAGTTGATACGAGCACCTTCAGCCGAGAAGCCGATCAGCTTCGTGCTTTGTCCCTGGCAAACCAGCGTATCGTCGCAGGCAACGCCAACCGGTGCATCCGGCCGCTCGTTGATGTCGATTACGATGTTGGTTGAAGCCGGCAGACATACACCATTTCCGTCAGGATCATTCGTCCGGGCTGAGATAGTCACCAGACCGTTGTCAGCATCCATAGCCGACGGGGTGTAGGTGGCGCTCAGACCAGCCGTTACCAGCGTACCAGATCCAGTGGTTGTCCAGCTTACGCTGCTGGCACCGCCACCGATCGTTGCGATGAGCATTACTTTCTCACCTTCACAGATCGAGCGACCCGGTCCGAGAGCGATGGTCGGCGGGTTCGGGCATTCGCACGATACGCCTTCAACCGTCAGGATTGATGGGTTGCTGTAGCATCCGTTCAGTGACCGCTCGAAGAGGTAGTACTTACCTGGGCCTACGGCGGTCAGGTTCGTTACCAGTGTCGAGGTCATCGGATCAATACCCGTGCGCCATTCGAATACATTCGTACCCGTTGTGGTGCTAGAGTATACCTTCGTCAGGTTCACCGTACCACCGCTGGTACATACCGTAAGCCGCTCTGGGCAGGTCGGGGTCGGTGGTTTACGCGTTACCTCGATGGCAAACGGTGTGCGTGCTGTTGGGCAGGCCGTGTTGGTCGTGCTTACGATTTCAGCATAGTACACAGTCGTTGTCGTCGGGCTCACCGTAAACGATGCGCCGTTGGCTACTGTGCCGAGGAGGCCATTTGAGCCGTTCGGCGTCAGGTACCAGTTGATACCCGCAGCACCTGGCGACGAAGCAGTCAGCGTAACTACACCGCCTTCGCAGATGGTGGTGCTGCTTGCTACCACTACTGGTGCGATTGGCGTACTTGGGCAGGCTGGGATCAGACCGGCGTCAACCGTGTTGTTCACCTGACCGGCGGTCAAGCTAATCACACCCGTTGAGCCCATTTGACCTGTCAGGCTGCTCACGTTCGAATCTGTGGCAGTGTTCGTACCGGCCAATGGAGCCGTGAACGTTGAACCAACCGGAGCCGTGAAGACCACATAGTAGTTACCCGGCATCAGACCCGTAAAGCTATAGAGACCCGAAACATTGGTTGAGGTCGTTGCTACAGGGTTGGGGTTACCTGGTTGATAGAGCGTCACAACAACGTTCGGCACACCCGGCTCGCCCGGATCCTGCTGGCCATTGCCATTCGTGTCACTCCACACAAAGTCACCCAACGAAGCTGGCAGCGGAGTCAGACCGGCGTCAACCGTGTTGTTCACCTGACCGGCAGTCAAGCTAATCACACCCGTTGAGCCCAGCAGACCCGTCGTGCTG
The DNA here is from genome assembly GCF_000383955.1 of Rudanella lutea DSM 19387. Taxonomy (NCBI): domain Bacteria; kingdom Pseudomonadati; phylum Bacteroidota; class Cytophagia; order Cytophagales; family Cytophagaceae; genus Rudanella; species Rudanella lutea. Next base: position 1,445,662 of record NZ_KB913013.1, read on the forward strand.
GCTACGTCACTATCCGTTGCATCCGAACCCGTATTCGGGGTTGCAAATGTTAATCCTTGCGGAGCCGTGAAGACCACGTAGTAGTCGCCCGGCGCCAGACCTGTGAAGCTGTATGCACCCGTGGCCGTGGTAGTCACACTCCGAATCGGCGTGGGGTTACCTGGCTGATAGAGCGTTACCACAACACCTGGCACACCCGGTTCACCCGGATCCTGCTGACCGTTGCCATTCGTATCACTCCATACAAAGTCACCCAATGAGGCTGGCAGCGGTATGATACCCGCGTCCACCGTCAGGTTCTGCTCACCCGCGCTCAGACTGTACACACCCGTCGAGCCGCTCTGACCCGTGAAGCTCTGCGCATCACTGTCCGTTACGTCCGAACCTACGTTCGCCGTCGTGAAGGTGAACCCACCCGGAGCCGTGAAGACCACGTAGTAGTCACCCGCATCCAGGTTCGTGAACAGATACGTACCCGAGGCCGAAGTCACCTGCGTGGCCAACGGAGCCGCGCTCAGGCTGCTGTAGAGCGTCACCGTTACGTTCGAGACACCCGTCTCGGTGGGGTCCTGCTGACCGTTCTTGTTGGCGTCAAACCAGACGTAGTTGCCCAGCGAAGCCTTCAGCGGAATCAGACCCGCGTCGATAGTCGGGTTGTTCTCACCCGCCGTCAGGCTAACGATACCCGTTGAGCCCAGCAGACCCGTCGTGCTGGCCACATCGCTGTCGGTAAGATCCGAGCCCGTGTTGGCCGTCGTGAAGGTGGTGCCCTGCGGAGCCGTGAAGACTACGTAGTAGCTACCCGCCGTCAGGCCCGTGAAGCTGTAGAAACCAGACGTGTTAGTGGTCGTGCTGGCCACCGGCGTGCCAGCTGCGGTGAAGAGCTGTACCGTTACATTAGGGACACCTGTCTCACCCGCATCCTGCTGGCCGTTGCCGTTGCTGTCGATCCAGACGTAGTCGCCCAGCGAAGCCAGCAGCGGTACCAGACCCGCATCGACCGTCGGATTGTTCTCACCCGCCGTCAAACTGATCACACCCGTCGAGCCCAGCAGCCCTGTCGTGCTGGCGATATCGCTATCGGTCAGATCCGAGCCTGTGTTCGAGGTGGTGAAGGTCGTGCCCTGGGGGGCCGTGAAGACCACGTAGTAGTCGCCCGGCGTCAGGCCCGTGAAGCTGTATGCACCCGTGGCCGTCGTGGTGGCGCTGCCTACTGGGGTGGGGTTACCTGGCTGGTAGAGTGTCACTACAACACCCTGTACGCCCGGCTCACCGGCATCCTGCTGGCCGTTGCCATTCGTATCACTCCACACAAAATCACCCAACGAAGCGGGAAGTGGCAATAAGCCGGCATCAACCGTCAAATTACTCTCTCCACCTACGAGGGTGTATGTTTGTGTTCTTCCTATTAATACATCAGCGTCGCTATCGACAGCATCGGCCCCAGTTCCACTAATCGGAGAGGTTGAGTTAGCCGTCGTAAAGGTGAAGTTCGTGGGGGGAGTAAATACTACGTAGTACTCACCCGGAACCAGATTAGCAAACAAGTACGAACCATTGGCATCGGTAACTGTAGTAGATACCGCGCTGGTGCTACCCGGCTGGAACAACTGAACCGTTACACCGGCAACGGGGGGTTCCAGATTCGTGGGTCCCTGCTGACCGTCGCGGTTGTTGTCGAGCCAAACATAATTACCCAGACTCGCAAGCGGGCCGGGCTCCACAATAATATCACAGCAGTTACCAGCCTGGCAACCGCTGAGCGATGCTACTAACGAATAAACACCTGTGCTCTTAATGATCAGGTTTCCGCTGGCATCAACCGAAGCCAAATCACTTGAAACAGCAGCAGTGCCAACTTCGGCACCATTCCGGAAGAAACGAACGCCCGAGAAACTCGCCGGGGCCGAAACTTCGTACTCATCACCTGCATAGAAAAGAAGCGGAATCGAGAAGCAGACATTATCGATGTCGTCTTCCAGATAGCTTCCATTATTCGGAACGGAGTCTACATCCGACTGATCCGCACCAATTACCTCGGCCGTCGTAAAGGCTACACCCCGCTCCAGCGAAGTCGCCGAAATGAGGACGGTAGCCGTGGTGTTGCCGGGCAACGATGCGATAGTCCAGTCACCGGTTGCAGCACTGAAGCTGGAAGCCCCCGTTGAAGCGGTGAATGAGTTGACCGTGATATACCCGGCGGGAATAGTGACTTTGACGCGCACATTAGATGCCGTCACAGTCGAACTATTGGCCACAGCGATGGTATACGTCAGCGGGCTGCCCACCTGAGGAGCAGCATTACTGATGGAGGCAGAGACCGAGAGATCAACATTCCCGGACGGTGCTTGTGCGGAAGCGCCCAGCGAGGATAAAAGCCCAAACGACAACATCAATGCGCTCAAAAAAGCCCATTGTGTTGTAGTCTGCTTTCGTAGCTGAACAATCTTCGCTGGCAAGGGCACCTGCCCAGTCCGATGGCTCCACCACCGGACAGCTCGCCGATCAGCACTCATGCCCAAGCCCTGGCAACAAACCAGCCAGCAGCTTTGGATAAGGTTGACCATGTTTCTTAGTAAAGGTTGCCCATTCATTAGAAAACTCTGTAAATAAAGTTGGATACGCAATTGACTATCAGGTGGGTGAGATTTTGAGTCGGGGGGGTCAACCCGCATCCCGAAGGCATACCGGCTGAACGCAGATGAAGTTCGGCGAAACCCTGAATACCCGAGCGAGGGTTCACCCTGTTTACCGGGGTGAGGAGAGGCTTTTTCAAGCCAGGCTCGCCCAACGAAGGGTATCTTTTCGATGAGTTGAGCAACCATGAGAATCCACCGGCTGAGCTGCCCCATTTGCTGGATGGCTCGCTGCCGTGTACGCTGGTTGCGCTTACGATCCGGAAACGTTTGGGTAGAGTTGACGTTCATCTGCAACTTAATTTGGGTAGGAATAGTGGTTAGTGTTTGAGCAATAGTATGAATGCACCAATTTCTTCATCATTCCATGAATACTCATTACTAGCCAATAAGCCCTTTTTACTACCTCAGAAGTATCTAAAACTATGCCAAAACACATACCCTTAATTCCAAAATCAGTCGGTTAATTACAAACACTTGAATTACAAGTAATTAACCCTCTGTAGACAACATGAATTATTCTGGGTTTCCAACCGTACCTAACCTAAAAATCCGTACTTAGTATTCACCTGCACAGGCCTCCGTTTAGCTAAAACTGTGCCAAAGGAGGCTCATATACGATCGCTTAAGTATAGGTTAAGGCAATTGAGTATACCAAATCTCCTGTTGGACGGGAGACCCATGAGCGAAGTAACAGGAATAGGGAGAGAGAATATGCCGAAGGCAAGTAAGTTACCTGTTCAATACTTTACCGTATTTTTAACAAGTGAACAAAGATAGAAACCACGCGTTACAAAATACCATAAAAGTGCCATTTTCAGCACAAAATGAAGCCCCCTGACAGCCAATATACTGTCAGGGGGCTAGCCATAAACCGACTATTTATACCTAAAAATCGTAGCCTAAGGTGAGGTAAGCAACAGGCTTATTCACTACGTTATTTTCCAGTCCCCAGCCATAATCGAACTTCACATAATACCCGAACAGCATTGTCCGAACGCCCGCCCCATAGCCGATGAGAAACGGATTTTTGAAGTTTGTGACAACGGCCCCAAACGGCGGTAACGTACCATTTGGCTGTGGGTTGAAGCCGATCAACTCGGTATTAAGATTGTTTTGACGGTTGAATGGTCCCCTACCCGACCAGGCGGTACCTATGTCTGAGAAAGCTACCAGTTGCAGATTACGCAGAAAGTTCGACGTAATATTACCCCGATAGATATACTTTACGAGGGGTATCCGCAACTCGGCATTCAGCAGCATATGACTGTTACCAGTAAGCTTGCCCTGACGAAAGCCTCGTAGGTTAGTGGCAAAGTCGAGGAAGAATACATCGCGGTAATCGTCGCGATTTTGGCTGTACTGATTAGGAACCAACAAGGGGTTTGTTGCAATCTGCTCCTGTTGCCCACCGATCCAGTTTTCCATACCACCCAACGTACTCTGCTTGGGCGCAGGCCCGCCCGACTGACTCACCGAAAGGCGTAACGCAAGCATTAAATCACGGTGTAGTTTCTGATAACGCCGAAAATCGAGTGTGATCCGCCGGAAGCTTTCCGACGCCGACCGGATACCGGCGTAGTTCTCAAAACGCAGCTTCGCCCGCGTCCCTTCAATCATATTCATGCCGTTAACCTTGCTGTCATCATACACAAACTCGGCACGCAAACCGGCATAGTCCGATGTCCGATCAGCCTCGGCAATATTTAGCAACTCAATCCGGCGGGTTAGTGTGTAGAAGGGCGAAAGTGTAAATCGGCTCGTTACCGAAATGGGGTATGATGCCGAGAAGGCAACCCGGTTGAAGCGGTATTTCTGACTAAGTAAACCATTGTCGAAGAACAACGTTTGCCGATCAACCCGTACCCCATAATCAATGCGATTAGTCAGGTTTTGGTACTCAGCAAACAGGTCGCTGTTCCGCAGATTCGTTGTAATGAACAGGCCAGCCTTGATGATATGGTTCTCCAGAAGGTCGTTCATGGTGACGTTTTGCGAGAACCCGAAGCCGCGAATCGGGTCGATGCGCCAGGCCGACGTGGCGTCGCTGGCAATGAAAAGCCCCCGATAATCGAATGGTCCACGGATGGTAATATTCTCGCGCCGACGGCTCCGGGGCATGGGTGCCGACGTGCTTGTGGCCAGTCCTGCACTCCGACGCTGACGGTATTCGGCGGCCTTCAACACCTCTGGATCAAACTGATAATTGTCGGTGTCGACCTCACCCGGCTCAAGCGCCAGGCTTCCGGCCACCGCCGTAGTCGACACAGCCGGTGCCGTTGCTTTTGCCGTCGTGTCACCGGGGGTAGCCGGTGTAGGTTCAGGTGTTTTGGGGGCTACGGTAGGCATCAAACCCAGGGCCACATTACGTTGTGTGGGTGTCAGACGCTGAGCCGTATTGAGCGGCAACTGTGACCGGAAACCAATATTTACCTCGCTATTGCGCAGAAAACTGTATACAAATCCACCGTTGGCCGGAACCAGATCATACTGCCGAATGCTATTCGGGAAAGCCGTGATGGGCACCACAGTAGAGGCTGTGGTACTATCCCCTACCGAGAGCCGGTACAGGTTTTGAATACCATTGGCCGAGCCCAGATAGTAAATAGTATTCTCACTAACGGCGATCGGGCGCACAGCATTTGAGAGCGTATCGGTCAGTCGCCGAACCGATGTAGCGCGTGATCCACCCTCGTGATAAAACAGCGAAAACCGATCTTTAATGGTACGGTACGATCCTTTGTCAGCCCCCAGCGTATCGAGGCTTCGATTAGAAGCAAACACAATCCGGCTGGTACCGCGACCCACAAAAACCGGGTTCAGGTCATCGTACAGGTCATTGGTTAACTGGGCATACGAACCCCGGCTGATGTTGTACACAAAGAGATCGTTCTGCCCCCGACGGTCGGCACTAAGCACCAGGCTTCCACCATCATCCGAAGCATCAACACCTACAATTTGGGTAAGGCCATTGATAACCCGTCGGAACCGAAGCTTCGGCCGCTTGTCGAGATTCGTGTACACGTACAAATACGAGCGGCCGTTCTCATCCGTAATTGCCACCAAATCGTTGTTTCGCTGCCAGGCCAACAACGGGGTGCTGGTAAATGTAGCATGTCCGTCGAGCCGGTATCCCCCTTGCAGTACCGAGAATCGTTTCTTCGACGCTACGTTATACACTTCAACACTGAACTTCCCATCATCGACAGACGCAAACGCAAGCATCTGTTTATCAGGGCTTAGCTTAAGATCATTCAGGTTTTGCTCCCGGCCGGTTCCTTTCAGGCGCAGTGTCACGTCATTATTCCCGGCACCGTCGGCTGGTACGGCTTTAGCCATGTTGTGGTAGTATTCGCGCCATTCGCGAATGAACCGGCTATAAGGCACACCAAGTGTACTCTGAATACTGCTCTGCTCGTTTCGAATGATTCGAGTCAGGTTCAGGATATTCGAAATATTATCGCGACCGTATTTCTGAGCAATGTAGTTCCAGATCGACTGTCCAATTCGTTCGGCATCACGGCCCTGTAATAAACTTGGCTTACGAATAGTGCGGTTCAGCGACACATCACGCATGTAATCATCGAGGTCAATGCTGTATCCCTCAGCGATATACGCAGCAATACCCGGCATAAACCAGTCGGGCAACGTAAGCAACAGCGAGCTTTGTAAGGCATCTTTCAGGCTGCCGCCATAGAGCATGTCGTACACAAAGAGCATTGAAACATCGTGAATAAGTCGCTTCCGAAAGCTTACCTGATCGCCAGTGAAGGCGATTTCGACCCGCGACTTGGCCAGGTCGAGCTCCCGGCTGTCCAGCTCGCCCACCAGATTGATCCCGATGTTGCTCTGCGCCAATTCCTGGGGCGAATTATACAGGAAAATCTTAATGCGGTTGTACGGCGTGTAACCCAACAGTTCGGTAATGCGGTCGAACTCCGACTCAGCATACTGCGCTGTCAGGTTGGCCAGTTGGTTACCGTCCTGATAGAAGTAGATCTCGAAGTTGGCCGTCCGGATAATCTTCCAGTTGAAGTTCCGGTACTGAATTCTGTTTTTCCCGAACTGTTCGAGAGACGGGTAGTTCTGGGCGGTAGCACCGGCTATTATTCCGGCCCAGAGGAACAACAAAATGATGTATTGCTTACGCATAAACTACTGGCTGAACCGCGAAAAAAGAAGCACTTGCGAGTCGTACAACATCTATAGAAAGGCCGAAAATCAATCCATGTATCAGGACCGGTTTAACAAGCCATTACCCACAAACTGAACAACTTCGCTATGTACGGTAATATAACGAAAGGCAGCGTTGAATATTAACTTCAGGGTCTAATTCTTCACCTGTCAATAGAAACTGAGCAAACTGCCGAGCCAGATAAGGAGCCAACGAAACCCCTTTACTACCTAAGCCGCCGAAGATACCCACTGACGGATAAGCCGGGTGTAGTCCTAAAAACGGTCGGCGATCTTTAGTTGCAGGCCGGATACCCGCCGACTGACCTATCACCTCGTAAGGCACCCGCAATAAGTCACGAATCTTTGCTTCTAAAAACGCACGACCGTCGGTAGTTGTTTGCCAATCGAGGTCGTGCCAGCTATAGGTTGCCCCTATTTTTATCGTAGTGTCGTCGACAGGCAAAATAAAAGCGCCCTGATTGACTATATGTTTGATAGGATAATTCGAAACACGGGCCGTCAGAACTTGCCCTTTTGCAGGATTGTACGGCAACCACGCAAATAATGGATTCTCGCGGGCCATCACCCCATCACAAAATATAACTTTTTCAAACCTACGACCATCAAATAAAACTGACGATTCATTGATTATTAGTTTATTATACTCAATATTAGCCAAAATAAATTGTTCTTTTTTCGAGAAATACGTACGAATTAAGTCAACGAATCGATTTAAATCCAGCCAACCCGCCTGCTTTACTTCGAGGCCACCAAAGGCATTCGTGATGTATGGAGCAAAAAATTGGTTATCAGGCGATTGGTTAACATACCGAGCTACCTCAGGGTCGGCTGTGTAGGTTTCGTAATCGTTTTTTTCGGCCAGTGATCGGTACGGTCGGTACACAGAGCGCGGATGAAAGAACGAGCCCGATAGCTTTGCTTCCACCTGGGTGTAGAAACGATGAAGAAACGGAAACAGGTCATCGGCTCGCCAGGTACGAACAAGTTTGCGGCCCGTCAGCGGATTCACAATACCAGCAGCTACCCGCGAGGCCGAGGGCTGTTCGGGCGCATCGGCCAGCCAAACCCGGCAACCCATCTGATCGAGAGTCCAGGCAAGTACCGAACCAGCAACACCCTGCCCAACAATCAGATAGTCACCTTCTGTCATGAGTTAGGTGTATTGGAATCAGCCTCAGCCGAGCGTCTCTGTGCGAAGTGACCCTCCCGGTGCAACTCGGCAATCCGCCGGTCGGCCAAAGCCACCACCCAATCGATTTGCTCTTCGATTGTCATGTGCGTGGTATCCAGTGGTACCGCATCGGGTGCCTGAATAAGCGGGCTCTCGGCGCGGCTCGTGTCAATCCGGTCGCGCTTCTCAATGTTGGCCGTAATATCTTCGATGGGAACCAACTCACCTTTTTCCAGCAGCTCGCGTTGCCGCCGGAAGGCCCGCACGGCCGTATCGGCCGACATGAACACTTTTACCTCTGCATCGGGAAAAACTTTGGTACCGATGTCGCGGCCATCCATTACTACGCCCCGACGGCGCGCCATCTTCTGCTGTTGAGCCACCATAGCCCAGCGAACCTCCGGAATAGCGCTTACCTCGCTCACGTAGTTGGAGATATACATTTTCCGGATTTCTTCTTCCACATTCAACCCGTTCAGGCAGGTTTCGTTCCGGCCGATTCGGGGGTTGAAATTGAAGGTAATATGAATTTGATCGAGCGCGGCAGCTACTTCTTTGGGGTTAGTGAGTGCCACATGTTGCTGGATAAAAAACAGACTAACAGCCCGGTACATAGCGCCGGTGTCAATGTAGCCATAGCCCATTCGAGCCGCTACTGCTTTAGCTGTTGTACTCTTTCCGCAACTCGAATAGCCATCAATGGCGATAATGATTTTAGGCATGGGCCCCAGTGAAAAGTTGCGCAAAGTAAGCCCAAAAAGACGGCAAAATCAACGTAGGATTATTCCAGAACGATCTGTATGGAACCGGACAAACGGGCTAATAATTTAACTACTTCTACTCCGAAGCCGAGGTGAGCTGACCGTTGGCCGGGTCTGTTTTGAACGCCATGTACTCTTCCCGTAACAAGGCAAAAATATGCTCGTCGAGGTACTGATTATTTTTTACCGCGGCTTTCCGGTGAACGGCTTCGGCCCGAAAATGAGCTTTTTCGAGAACCCGCATCGAAGGCATATTCCCCTCCAACACACAGGCAAACAACCGATTAACCTGAAACCGCTCAAAAATATACCCAATCATCACGGGCAGCACTTCCGAGATTATGCCCCGCCCCCAGTAGGGCTCACCCAGCCAGTAACCAATTTCGGCGTTGTACCGATAAATATCATCTTTCACCGTGAAGCCCACGTTCCCCACAGCCTCTCCGCCCACTTCAATGGCGAAGTTATTTGGTTGGCTGTACGATTTGTTGGAGCGCACCCAGGCGTTGGCGTCCCGGATCGTGTACGGGTACGGAAAAAAGTCCCGAACATTGTTCCAGATCCGTCGGTTACTGGCCTGCCGAGCCAGCGATTCTTCGTCTCCTTCGCGCCAGGGTCGCAGATGGCACGTATTTAAAGTATAGGTAATCAATTCTGAATGGTTTAGGAGAAAACTACACCTTTCTCCCGTGCTTAACAAGGCTTCTGCCCAAATGTTACCAAAATGCTGTTGCCTGCATCAATACCCCACCGATATTTGTCGTAAACCTCTCCCCTACCCCGGTAGTTAATCAAAAAGCCATCAATTTTTCATTTTACATAAACCCCGCACGTATGAATTGGGATTGGATAATGAGTGCCTGTCTGGGCGTTGGGCTGGCGGCCTGTTGCGGCTTTCGCGTTTTTGTGCCTATGCTTATTGCAGGGGTAGCCACTAAGCTCGGTCTGATAGGCACGATGGGTGGTTTCGAGTGGATCAGTAGTTGGCCCGCCCTGTTTCTGCTCGGCGTAGCCACGGTAGTCGAACTAGGAGCCTATTATATTCCGTGGCTCGATAATGCGCTCGACACCATCGCCAGCCCGGCCGCCATTGTGGCCGGTACGCTGCTTAGTACGTCGTACTTGCAGATCGACAGCCCGGTACTCGACTGGGGGCTGGGGCTCATGCTCGGGGGCGGATCAGCCGGGCTCATTCAGGCGGGCACCAGCCTGCTACGGCTGGGCTCAACGGCCACAACGGGCGGTTTGGCCAACCCCATCGTATCAACAACCGAAAATGCGGCTTCATTCGGCTTCTCTATTCTGGCTATTCTGCTGCCTTTGCTGACAATGGTCATCTTGATTGGTATCCTGATTTACATTGCCAGCCGACTCCTCAACCGACGACGCGTGACCTTTACCAAACCCGCCAAACCATAGACCGGCAACCTTTCATTCAGGTAAAAAATGGAATCGGCGCGGCTACCGAAACTGAGGTTTGGTAAGCCGCGCCGATTGGCTAATTGGCCGAACAACTAGAGTGTGTGGACAATCAGAGCAACAAAATCATACTTGAAGCCAGATGAACCATCGCCAAGAAGCTGCTGGCTGTTTTTTCGTAGCGAGTTGCTACCCGGCGATACTGTTTCAAGCGGTTAAAATAGCGTTCAATCTTGTTGCGATCAGCGTACAAATTCTCATCGATTACCCGCTGCTCCACCCGATTCACTTTGGAGGGAATGATCGCGTCACAACCGTTGTGGGCCAACCCTTCCAGCAACCAATCGGCATCATAAGCCTTATCGGCAATCACAGCAAAAGCCTCACAGTCAGCCAGTAAGGTGGCTGCGCAAGGCGCATCACCCGCATGNCCAGGACTTAACTCAATGCGGATAGGATTGCCTAAGGCATCCACCAGAGCATGAATTTTTGTGGTCAAGCCGCCCCGTGAGCGGCCTAATGCTTGTTGCTGGAGACTACTTTTTTTTGCCCAGCAGCCTGTTGATGAGCTCGCACCGTTGTCGAGTCAATCATTACCCAATCCAGGTCGGGCTCTTGCAGGGCATCAAAGACCTGTTTCCACACCCCAGCCTGAGCCCAGCGCCGAAATCGTCGGTAGTTGCTGTTCCAATTGCCGAAGCGTTCAGGCAAGTCGCGCCAAGGCGCACCCGAGCGGGCAATCCAGAGCACGGCGTTGATAAACAAGCGGTTATCGAGTGCTTTTCGGCCTGCTGAGCCTGCCTGTCCTGGTAGAAGAGGGGTGATTTTAGTCCATTCCTGCTCGGTGATCTCATAGCGTCTCATGCCACAAAGATCGTAGGATTGGGTAAGTTTATCCTAATTGTCCACACACTCTAGCTCTGTCCTTCTTTTTTACTGGCTCGGTTCGCTTGCTTAATCACCTCCCCGATCATATCCCACTGCTCGTTGGTAACCACTTCGAGGTGGCTAAACTCGCCCGCATTGAGCACCTCGCCCCCGTCAATTGTAATGCATTCACCGGTGATATACCCCGAGAAATCGGACAGTAAATAAGCAGCCAGATTGGCCAGTTCCTGATGCTCACCCACCCGCTTGAGCGGAATCCGGCTGGTAGGGTCCATCATGCTGGCCAATGGCTCCGGAAACAACCGGTCCCAGGCTCCTTTTGTCGGGAACGGGCCGGGGGCGATGGCGTTGAGCCGGATACCGTATTTGCCCCACTCAGCCGCCAGCGACTTGGTCATGATCAAAGCACCGCCCTTGGCTACGGCACTCGGCACCACATACCCCGACCCCGTAGTGGCGTAGGTAGTCGAAATATTCAGCACAGTCCCTTTTATATTGTTCTCGATCCAGTACTTGCCCACGGCCAGCGTAAAGTAATACGTGCCCCGCAGCACAATATCGACCACGGTGTCAAAGGCTTTGTACGAAAGACGCTCGGTGGGGCTAATAAAGTTACCAGCCGAGTTGTTGAGCAGGCCGTCTACCCGCCCGAAACGCTCGACGGTTTGGGCAATCACGTTTTCAATCTCGGCCGGGTTGCGCACATCGCACTGTACGGCCAGTACCTGCCCGTTGGTTTCGGCCATCAGCTCTTGAGCGGTTTGGTCGATAACGGCCTGCCGACGGCTACAGATGGTGACATTAGCTCCCAGTTGGAGAAAATACCGGCTCATAGACCGGCCCAGCCCGGTACCACCACCGGTTACAATAATCGTTTTGCCCTTAAGCGCGTCGTCGCGCAGCATTCCTGTTGTCATGACTCTAGTTTAAAATGTACGGTTTCCCGCTACGGTTTATAGTTTGTTATTGATGTCACTCATTGAGCCACTTCACAGCCCGAGCGATTGTCTGTTCCGTCGACACCAGCTCATCCGGTATAAGCTCTTTGCCGTATACCTTCCCTGTTCGGTCGCCAATTCGGACGGTAAATAAGTTGAGTGTATAGCCGTAAAAAGGCAAAGTATACATCTGATTTCCGGTAGAGATTCCACACGTTGCAGACCCCAAAAAACGGGTGTTAGGTCGACCCGAAAAAGCGATCGCTGCCGCTTCTCCTGAACTTGCCGTAGCACCACTAATCAGCACGGCTACCTTTGGATTGCTCTTGGAAAGCTGATAGGGCCGCTCAACCTGAGCAAGTACCGTCTGATTCAACAGAGCTCCTCCTTGCCGGTATGAAAAACTACCGGTTAGCTTGTCGTCAATATCAAAAAAACCACCGCAAACTCCCTCACCCAGGAGTGGCCCTAAACCGGCAATCATAGGATACATGTTACCGCCTGTATTACGTCGTAAGTCAACAATCCATCCTTTCAGGTTTTTATCATCCTGCCGGGCAATTTCATTTTGAATAGCTTGCGCAAAACTGATGCCTTCCTGACTTGATCCACTGAAGCCGTCAACCTTAACGTAACCAATGTTGGGCTCTGCAAAGGTAAAAGGGGTAGCTGCTGGCAAGCTACCACAGCCTACCCCCCCATAAAGTCCTCGCTTATTGTCGACGATAATTGAGCTATGATTGTCCTTCAGCAAAGCCATAGCTAATACCATAGCGGGCTCTGTCTCAGGCACCGTTTTAGCATTTCCCACCTTAGCCCAGACCTTCGCTTTGTAATCGGCCCAGTCTATAGTCCGGCGGTTTATTGAGTTTTGTTCTACAATCTGAATCAGCTCTGCAAAGAACGCTTTAACTGGTTCAGCTGGCTCTGGCACAATCTCTTTCGTTGCGCAGGTCGAACAGAAGGCTACCAATAATAGAGACAGAAAAGCGGTCGAAAACAACCGCCGGTATGCGGTTAAGCTCATAAGCCAATGGTTCTTAAACAGGCCAGTTATTCGCTCGTTCGCTCATTTAATATCCCCGTTCCGATTTTTTGTTGAACGCTGCTTTTCGCTTTTCGACCGTTGCCTGCATGGCTTCGCTAAAGTCTGCCGACTGCATTTGGCTTGAATTCCAGACCGCTACGTACTGCATACCCGCTTCCAGGTCTTTGCCAATGCCGTAGTTTAGCACTTCTTTAGCACCCTGAACCGCCGAAGCAGGCAGGTCGGCAATCTGACGCGCCATCTGATCAGCCGCGTTGAAAAGGGCGCCGGGGTCATCGTACACGTGGTTGACAAGGCCAATTTTCTCGGCAAACGGGGCGTCGAAATCTCGGGCGGTCAGGGCCAGTTCGCGGGTGTAGCCTTGCCCGATAATGTGCGGTAGGAATTGTAAGCCACCAATGTCGGGCGTAATAGCCAACCGGGCCTCACGAAGGCTGAATTTAGCATCGGCCGAACACAGGCGAATGTCGGCTGCAGCAATCATATTGACCCCACCGCCAATACACCAGCCATGAATAGCCGCAATCACCGGAATAGGCGACTGGTGCATTTTGACAAAACCCGACTGCATAAACCGAATTTGAGCCATCAGCCGACGGCGTTCGGCTGCCAGCGGATTTCCACTCGCCATTGCACCAATGCGTGGTAGCATACGCGCGACATCGAGGCCATAGCTAAAGTGCTCACCGGAACCCCGAAAAACCAGGCAGCGGACCCCCGACATGGCCGTAATTTCATCCATGGCTTTGGGCAGTTCATCCCAAAATTCGGGGCCCATAGCGTTGCCTTTTCCCGGACCGAGCAGCGTAATGGTCATCACGCCATCCGACAAGCTGAGCGAAAGAGATTGATAGGTTGTGTTCATAGCAGTAGATAGTATGCGTGCATACAAACTTCCGTAAAGCTAATCAGAAGGGCTTGCGGTTGTATATTTCAGATAAAAATTTGATTTAAGCTGGGGGAGCCAGGGCCAAATTCCTCTTGCCTGTGACCTTGTCGAAATTCAGGTAGGGCATACCGTGTCGCTTACGGAGCCCGCCAATGCCGGTACACTCCGCATACGTGGAAAACTGCAACCCGGAAACTACCGGGTCCGGCTGCGGGTTTACTAACCAGACAACCCGCATTAATCCTATGCATTTCGATACGCTCGCCATTCAGGCCGCCCATCAGTCGGACCCCACTGGGGCTATTATTCCGCCCATTCATTTATCGACCAAGTTTGAGCGCAATGCCGAGACGTACGAACCCGTAGGGGGGCATATGTACTCGCGGGCCAGCAACCCCAACCGCGATGCGTTTGAGAAAGCCTTGGCGCAGCTCGAAGGCGGAGCCGTGGGCATGGCCTTTGGGTCGGGGCAGGCGGCTACTATGACACTCTTTCAGGCATTACGCCCCGGCGACCACGTCATTGTACCCCGCCAGGCCTATTTCAGTACCCCGCTGCTGCTCGAACAGGTGTTTCACCCCTGGGGCCTCACCTACACCCGCGTTGAAATGAGCGATCTGGACGCTGTGCAGGCCGCTATTCACGAAAATACGCGGGTGATCTGGACCGAAACCCCCTCGAACCCCCTGCTGACTATGACCGATCTGCTGTTGATTTCGCAGATGGCGCATGAAGCCGGGGCTATTGTGGTATGCGACAACACCTGGGCCACGCCGGTGCTTCAGCGCCCCCTCGATCTCAACTGCGATGTGGTGATGCACTCAACAACCAAGTACCTCGGCGGGCATTCGGATGTGCTGGGAGGTGCGCTCGTTTTTAAAGACCCCAACCACGAACTGGCCCTGCGGGTGCGTCAGATCCAACAGTTAGGCGGGGCTGTTCCGTCGCCGTTTGATTGCTGGCTACTGCTGCGGGGAATCAAAACCCTCGGCGTGCGTGTGCGGGCCCAACAAGCCTCAGCACAGGCGTTGGCCGAATTCCTGGACGGGCATCCCTCCGTAGAAAAGGTGTACTATCCGGGCCTCGACAGTCATCCGCAGCGGGCCCTGGTGAAGCAGCAAATGAACGGACCCGGCGCTATGCTCTCCTTCGGTGTAAAAGGCGGTACGGCCGAGGCCCTGCGCGTTTGTAGCCATGTAAAGCTGTTTATCCGGGCCACCAGCCTGGGTGGTACGGAGAGCCTGATTGAGCACCGGGCTACAGTGGAGGGTATTCATACCAACGCACCCGATAACCTGCTGCGCGTGTCGGTAGGGCTCGAACATGTAGAGGATTTGATTGCCGATCTGGATCAGGCCCTCAAAAAGATATAAGAAGCCGGTTGCGTATGAGCCATGCATAATGGCTCATTATGCATGGCTCATTGTTTATTCACTTAAGTGCCTCCGTTTGTAAGGTTTATTCTTTTTTCTTCCGACGGGGCACTATCAGTTCCTCCGAAAGATACGGGTCTCCGTCATGAGTGGGCATCGGCACGGCCGACTTGTCGTACCCGCGTACAGGCATATTGTCGAGCGTGGCCCGGGCAATATTGGCCGGATCGCCCGGACGCCGATAAAACTCATTTTGCGGCTTTCGGGTGGGTATGCGGGACTGGGCGGATACCGAGTCGCGCCGACTTACCCGATCATTAGGTACCTGAGCCCCGACCGAAAAGCCTACTAACAGGCAAAAGCCAATTTGAACGTAGCGTGTTTGCATTGTACAGGGAGTAAGTTAGCAATACGACGGCCCGGAAAGACTGTGTCCAAATAGATGCGCACGGGTATTCGATTGCACAAACTCCGCAAATAAAATCAGAAACCAAATGATGCTACAGACCGTTTTAGGGCTGTATCGCTTCGTAATGTACTCTATGACAATAGCCATTGTTGCCAGTTCTCCGCGTGAGGGCAGCAACTCTCTGCGGTTCGCGCAGTACCTGAAAAATATCCTGACCGAATCAGGTCACGACGATATTCGTCTTGTTGATTTTGCCCAGTACGACATTCCATTTGTCGGCACCGGTTCGTTACAACCCAATGGGCTAACTTCTTTTCAGCACGAGCTGATTACTGCCTGGGAAGCAGCCGATCTGGTTTTTTTCGCCATTCCTGAGTACAACTGGACAACTACCCCCCAGTTCGACAATGCTATTCACCAGTTGGGAGGCCCGGCTTTCAAGCATTTGTTCAACAATAAAGTGTTTGCCGTAGCGGGGGTTTCGTCGGGGCGGGGTGGTCGTCAGCCGGCTCTCAACGCCGGTATGGTACTGAACAAGATTATTAGCTTCACCAACAGCTTTTCGGTGGTATCACCCAAGATTTATGAGTCGCACGAGACAGCCCTCAACCTCGACGAGGGGGGCCATTTCAAAGGCCATGAGGTCTACGAAAAAACGACCCGTGCCTTTGTCGACTATTCGGTAAGCGTGGCACAACGCTGGGCTGCTGCCAACCTGGTAGAGGCTAAGTAGTCAAGTCCACGCCCAATACAAGAAAAGCCCCGGAATTGGCGTTCCGGGGCTTTTTATAGGCCTTTTACAAGAGTCGAATACCTTATAGGGAAAGCTCTTTGTTGTAGAGCCCCACCAGGGTATCCACTGCATAATCGATCTCTTCGGTGGTGTTGTATTTGCCAAACGAAAACCGAACATAACCCCGATTGGGGTCAAGGCCGGGCAGAGCTGCCAATACGTGCGATCCGATGTTGGAACCACTCGAACAGGCCGAGCCCCCCGAAGCCGATATTTTGGCAATATCCAGGTTGAACAAAAGCATATCGCTCATGTCGGACTGCGGCAGGCTCACGTTGAGCACGGTGTACAGGCTATTCTCACAATCGGCCGAAGCCCCGTTGAACCGCACATCGTCGAAACGCTCGCGCAGCCGTTCAATCATTCGCTTTTTCAGCCCCTGAATATGCTGCCGATGGGCGTCCATGTCGCGGTAGGCAATTTCAAGTGCCTTCGCCAACCCGATAATGCCATACACGTTTTCGGTACCGCCCCGCTGATTCCGTTCCTGAGCCCCCCCGTGAATGAAGGGATGAATAGGCCCCCGGTTGGCCCGGGTTTCGCCGTTGGCGTACAAAAATCCTACCCCCTTAGGTCCGTGGAATTTATGAGCCGCCCCCACGATAAAATCAACGGGTAACGTTTGCAGATCGTGCCGATAATGGCCCATGGTCTGTACCGTATCCGAGTGAAATACAGCGCCATATTCCCGGCACATAGCCCCCACCTGCTCAAGCGGCAGCAGATTGGCAATTTCGTTATTGCCGTGCATGAGCGATACCAGCGAGCCATTCGGAAACTCGGCACGCCCCTTACTCAACAACACTTCGAGGTGGTTCAGGTCCAGCGTGCCGTCGGGGCCTACTTGTACCAGATCAAGAGTAATCAGGCCCTCCTTAGCTGCGTGCTCGAGGGTGTGTAGCACCGCGTGATGTTCTAAAGGCGAGGTGATGGCGTGGGTGATCCCGTACGTTTCGAGGCTACCCATGATAGCCGTATTGTCGGCCTCGGTACCGCCTGAGGTGAAGAAAATCTCCGCCGGGGAGGTATTGAGCAACGAGGCTACCGTTTTGCGGGCCTTTTCGATAGCCGAACGCACCTTACGACCATGACTATGGATAGACGATGGATTCCCGAATTGCTCGGTCATCAGAGGTAACATAGCCTCCAGCACTTCAGGATCGAGCCGGGTGGTGGCGGCATTATCTAAGTAAACAGAATCGCTTGTTGACGGGATCATGCCGACAAAAATACGGCTTTTCTGCCGTAAACGGGAGTGGTAGCTATCCTGTTCGCAAAAGGGAAGTATTGACGAACTGATTTATTTACCGTTTGGTTAGAGTAATAACCAGTTACAAATTTAAATACGTACACTAAACCAGAGGCCACACCGCCCCGGCTCTCCCTGTTAATCAGCGGCTTGGACAGCCAAAACGGCAATAGTTACCCCTCAACCTGCGTGCCCGGTTGGTACGCAAGTCATCGAGCTACCGTGTTTGGGGTTGTAGGATGACGAAAAGAGTAATATCTTGCCATCGCTTGACTTATCGTAAAACTTGCGACGTACTTTTTTATAATTAATCTCCACCTGCTGCACACAAACCGACAGCAGGATGTGTGTCCCACTTTATGGCCCAGTTAATACACTCTTTGACTGATGAAGAACCTATTTCCTTACTGAACGCTCCCCCTAAACGCTGCTTTTTTATTTATGGCTCTCAACCGGATAAACAACGTGGGCAACATCGGCATCGGCACAGTATGATGCTGATGAATTGTGTGCGCGGCTCGGTCCGGGTGTACGTCCAGACGCCGAGCCATGATCAGTATTTTACCCTCGACGATTCAACCAAATACCTGCTCCTCTCGCCCGATGACTGGCGACTGATGTACGACTTTACCCCCGATGCCATTCTGGTTGTAACGTGCGATTACCCGTATCTGGAAGAAGATTACATTGAAGCCCCCTACCGGGAGCCGGTTTTGGCGCAGCCTAACCCCTAGTAAGCCAACCGTGTTTACACGGTCGATGAAAAAACCCGGACCGACGTAGGTGTTGTTGGCAGATACCGGTCCAATACCATACATACATTCCGAATAAACGGGCGTCCCTCCTCACAAATCCGAACCGACGTTTCGGTAAACTCAATGAGCCCATCCTCGGCCATTTCTTGCAGCCGGGGCCGCATCGCTTCCCACTCATCCGGAGCCCACTCATCGGCCATCCAGCTTGTTTGAAACCGACACATCAGGTTCAGAATATGCCCCCGCACGCGCCCATCCTGCCGCGACAGTACATGCCCTTTCACCACCGGTAGCTCACCCGCAGCCATCAGGCCCAGGTACGCATCTACGTTTTTTTCGTTCTGCCCAAACGCCATGCCTACGTCGCTGATAGCCGAAGCTCCCAATCCTAGCAACACCCGGGTTTGCTGCGTGGTGTAGCCCATAAAGTTGCGGTGCAGGGTGCCATTATCCATGGCCCGAAACAGGCCATCGTGCGGCCGGGCAAAATGGTCGATACCAATTTCAGAGTAGCCCGCGGCCCCCAGCAAATCGCGGCCTGTTTCGTAGAGCTTACGCTTCTGATCGGCCGAGGGCAGGTCTTCGTCGCGGAACCCACGCTGCCCGGTTCCTTTTACCCAGGGCACATGCGCATACGAGTAAAACGAAAGCCGGTCGGGCTGTAACGAGAGGGTTTGGCGGATGGTGTTCTCTATCGAGCTGATTTGCTGAAACGGCAGGCCAAACACCAGATCATGACTAATTGACGTGTAGCCAATGGTGCGGGCCCAACGCGTGACCTGTTCTACGTGCGCAAAGGGCTGATGCCGGTGAATAGCCTGTTGCACTACCGGGTCGTAGTCCTGTACTCCAAAGCTGACGCGCCGAAAACCCCAGTCATACAATGTTTGCAGGTGCTCCGCAGTGGTGTTGTTGGGGTGCCCCTCCCAGCCGTAGTCGGGCGATTGGGTAGAGTCGGCCCGACGAAACAGGCCTTCCATCAGGCGGTTCAGTTCAGAAGGAGCAAAAAAGCTTGGCGTGCCCCCTCCCAGGTGCAGTTCGGCAATGCGGGGCCGTTGGCCTGTTTGCTCGAGCAAATTGCAATACAGATTCCACTCGGCCAACACGGCGTTGATGTACGGTTGCTCTACGCCGTGGTTTTTGGTGATGCGCTTATGACACCCGCAAAACGTGCACAGGCTTTCGCAGTACGGCAGGTGAATATACAAACTAATGCCAGCCGACGCGTTGGTTTCGGTAAAGGCCGTGAGCAGCCGTTGAGCAAAGGCGTCGCGGGTGAAAGCGTCGGTATTCCAGTGGGGCACGGCCGGATAACTCGTGTACCGAGGACCAGCTACGTTGTATTTCTGAATGAGAGAGACGGGTGTCATAGTAAACGCAAAACTGCCCCTATTTGGCTACAGAGCCGCTGAGTTGGGTTAGTCGCGTTGCTGACTTTGGTCAGGGAAGGAATAACAATGAACAATGAACAATGAACAATGAACAATGAACAATGAACTAAAAACTATTCAGTTTTTCGGATCAATCCTCTGTCTTTAACAGCCCCATGCTGTAGAGTCGGCTCTGCATGACCAGCGCAATCGACTGCGCCCGAATCATGGCCTGATCGGCACATTCGCCGGCAAAACACTCGTGCATAGTTTGACCAAAAAGAGCCAGCCACTGATCGAAGTGGGCCGGGGTAAACGGTGTTTTAAGCGCCAGCTCAAAATGGGGCCGCATGGGGTTGCCCCGATAATTGTCGGTACCAAGCAGAATGCTTGTCCAGAAAGCGGTAATCCGGGGCATGTGCTCAGGCCAGTTGACCTGAGCCACCCCGTCGAAAATATGCCCCAGATCGGGGTTCTTCCGAACGCGCTCATAAAATCGCTCCAAGAAATAGGTAACGTCGGCTTCGGTGGCGATATCGCGTAACGGTGAAGAAAGCATTGTGTAAGAGATGAACCAACTGACGCCCGGTCACTTATCGGAACAGACGCCGTTGTACAGAAAATAAACGTTTATAACCCTATATCAGGTTCAGGCCAACCAGTTTTCCGAGAAATGCCTGGCACCGCTCTTTCATACGGTTCACCTCGGCCGAAAGGCTCGGAAACAAAGGCACCTCGGCAGGCTGCGGGGTAAACCGGACATCGGGGCATTTGGCATCTGTTGTTTGCGCACTGCACCCCGCCCCGGCACACACCACGTCGACCTGCAACTGGTGAATGTGATTCTTAAGCCGACTCAGAGCCGCGGCATACTGTACCGTTTGTTGCTGCAAATCGAGAAAACTAATCTGGGCGGGCAGATCAGTCAGCAACGACAACAGCTGGTCAATTTCCTCCTCGCTCTGGTGCAACGAGCTGGCCCACTGCTGATGCTGGCTGCGGCAGGTCAGCACAGGATGGGTACTATCAGAAAAGGTCATCAGTCGGTTGGTAGTCATACGTAGCAGAAAATAGAGTTTGTAACACGCAAATTGCATCCTCCTTGTTGGCACGTACCTGACCAACGTCAGTCCGTAAGCTGATCTTCGTCAGGTATTTGCTGTCCGCTCGGTGCCCTCATCCGCACACACTGTTCGTTATCGAACAATCCGCTGTCCGTTTGCGTACGTCCCAAAGCCGCTCCCCAGCGAACTTATCCCTGATAGTCAGCGAATTATCCAGATTGGCATACCAATTGTAAAAAGAGAGATGAACAGTAAACAACTTTTTTAACAACACACAACCATGTTCACCTTCCTTCAACTCGCCACGATAACCCAGCTGCTCGGAGCCGCCATCAGCCACACACCTGCCCCGGCTACTGAGCCCATCAAAACCAACCAATCATTGTCGTTTGACGCCAGCGCTTATGTTAACCGTCGGAGCCTTGTTCGGGTCTCGCTCCAAAAAAACGAACCGGGCATTGTATCGCTTCGGTTGCTCGACGAAGATCGGCGTGTTTTGTACAACACATCGACCCGTAAGAAGTCCCTGAAAGCCGCCTGGCAATTGGACCTTAGCGAGCTGCCCAACGGCACCTATACGCTGGAATTTAACGGTAACGACGGCCGGTTGATCCGGCAAATTGAGATTGGCACTCCACACACCACCCGAACGATCGCCATTCAATAACAAGTAGGATTAAATTGATCTTAAAAGCCACCCTGCCCGACGGAGTGGCTTTTTTCGTATCAGTAGCAAGCTGATAGCCAGAGCAATGCCATGTAGCGATAGGTAAGTAGATGAAAGTCGGTTAGGTAGGTAGGGGAAAGTGAGCGGAGCCGTGATAGTAATATTTGGGTAAGGAGTTGTCTTTAACCGGGCCAACTTTATCCGATACCAAATTCTTACCCTGCAATTTATGAAACAGCGTTATCGTATGCTTGCATTCTGCCTGACGGCCGGATGCATCAGCAGTTTTGCTCAGGAGGCCCCCGTCTCCCGATCCAAGCAGAGTTCTTCTGCAAGCGGTCCAGTTCTGGCCTTCCGCACCACAAAACCCGACAAAAGCCCCCGCCTACAGGTAGCCGATGTGGTGGTTTCGGGCAAGGTGACCGATGAGCAAGGCAATGGTTTACCCGGCGTGAGTGTCGTGGTAAAAGGCTCTACCCAGGGTACCAACACCGACGGCAACGGTAGCTTCCGGCTCTCTGTACCCAATGCAAATGCCACGTTGGTTTTCAGTTTCGTGGGTTATGCCCGTCAGGAGGTGACAGTTGGTAGTCAGACTAACCTCACCGTGAAATTGGTACCAACCGACGAAACCCTCAATGAAGTGGTGGTAGTGGGTTACGGTAGCCAGCTGAAGAAAGAGGTAACCGGAGCTGTACAAACGCTCAGCGCAGCCGAGATCAAAGACCTGCCCGTGTCGCAGATCGGGCAAAAACTGCAAGGTCGACTGGCCGGTGTACAGATCAACCAAACCACCGGGCGGCCGGGCGCGGGTATCAACATCCGAATCAGGGGGCAGCTTTCGGTATCGGCCGGTAGCGACCCGCTGTATGTAGTCGATGGATTCCCGATTACGGGGAACATTGCCCAGCTCAACCCTGATGAGATTGAGGACATCTCGGTGTTGAAAGATGCCGCGTCGACCTCACTCTACGGATCGCGGGCAGCCAACGGTGTGGTCCTGATTACGACCAAGCGGGGCAAAAGCGGCCAAACCAACGTAAGCTTCAACACGTTTGCCGGTATCCAGCAGGTGCCTGAGCGCGGCCGCGTCAAGATGCTCGATGCCCAGCAGTTTGCCCAGTTCAAGAAAGAATACTATCAGGACCAGGGCCAGGCTGTACCCGCAGAGTTTGCCAATCCAGCCGATTGGGCCAACAAAAACAACGACTGGTACGGTGCGGTACTCCGCACGGCTCCGGTACAGAGCTACAATCTGAGCATCAACTCGAACCGCGACAAGTCGAACACCTCGGTTGTGGCCGGCTATTTCAACCAGCAGGGTGTGGTGCTCAACAACGAGTACAAGCGGTTTTCGCTGCGCCTGAACTCCAACTACAACATCTCCGACAAGGTAGGAGTTGGTTTCAACGTAGCGCCTTCGTATGTATTCGACAACACCCCCCGCACCGATGGCGACCGGGGTACGGGTATCCTCTTCAACGCCCTGCATACCTGGCCGGTGATGCCTATCCGCGATCAGAATGGTAACCTGACCCTGTTCAACAACTTCCCCGGCAGCACCGGCAACATTTTTAACTACCCCAACTGGGTGCGTGCCGCCGAAGAACTGACCAACGAGACGCGTAACACCAACCTGCTCTCCAACGCCTACATTCAGTATCAGCCCATAAAAGGCCTGACACTCAAGTCGACCATCAACGTTGAATACCTGAACTCGAAGTTCTTCTTCTTCAACCCGTCGACCGCTACGAGCGCCATCAACGTACCTATACCCACGCTGGCCGTGTCGATCCGGCAGGCCCGCGAGGATATATCGTGGCTGAACGAAAATCTGGCCACGTACGTACGCTCGTTTGGCAACCACAATTTTGAGATTCTGGCCGGTTTCACAAACCAGCATTTCCGGCAGGAATTCTCGCGGATTCAGGCCGACACCTATGCCGACGACCGGCTCCCGACTATCCAGGCAGCCCTCAACATTAACCGGGGTGGTACGCAAAACGGGGTAAACGAGTGGGCACTGACCTCGTACCTCTCTCGACTGACCTACAACTACAAAGGCAAATACCTGTTTACAGCCGCCATTCGTACTGATGGATCGAGCCGGTTCGGAGCCAACAACCGCTGGGGTACCTTCCCGTCGGTGTCGGCAGGCTGGGTTGTATCTGACGAGGAGTTCATGCAGAAGCTGCCTACCATTTCGTTTGCCAAACTGCGGGCCAGCTACGGCGTCATTGGTAACAACAACATTGGTAACTACACGCAGTACGCACTGGTCAACAATACCGTGAACGCGGTATTTGGCAGCACCGTAGCCACGGGTGCCGTGGTAACCTCGCTGGCCAACCCCAATCTGGGCTGGGAGACTACCAATCAGCTCGATGTAGGGCTGGACTTGGGTCTACTCAACGACCGGATTCAGTTCACGTACGACTACTTTAATAAGCGGACTACCAACCTGCTTTATGCCGTGCAGATTCCGCAGGAGGCCGGTTTCAGTAACTTCAACGACAACATCGGTGAGATTAAGTTCTGGGGCCATGAGTTTGCCGTAAACAGCCGCAACACCACTGGCAAGTTACGCTGGAGCACGAATGCCAACATCTCCTTTAACCGCAACAAAGTAGTGGCACTGGCACCGGGCATCGACCGCGTGTACGGCTCGTTCCACATCACACAGGTAGGGCAGCCATTTGGGCAGTTCTACGGCTTAGTGAAGCAGGGCTTTTATATGAATGCCGACGAGGTGAAAAACTTGCCCACAATTCCGGGCCGCTCGGCAGTAGGAACCATTAAGCTCAAGGATGTAAACGGCGATGGTGTGATTACGTTTGGTGGCGACCGCGACGACCGGGCCATTATTGGCAACCCATTCCCCAAATTTATCTACGGTATCACCAATAACCTGAACTACGGTAACTGGGATCTGTCCATTGTTGGGTCGGGTTCGTACGGCAATCAGTTGTGGGTACGCCACCTGTATAGCACGGCCAACCTCGACGGTGTTTTCAACATGGTTGAAGGCGTGAAAGACCGGTTCCGGGTAGGCCCCGACGGCCGCGTGATTACGCCCGGTGCGGGTATGTTTGGCGTGACCAACGGCGGGGGTAACTTCACCGGGATTGAGCGCGACTGGCCGAGCAGCCATTTCGTGGCCGATGCCTCGTACTTCACCATCCGCAACATCACGCTTGGTTACGACATCGGGGCCGTTCGGAAATTCTTCAAGTCGGCACGGGTGTATGCCTCTGTACAACAGGCGTATGTGTTTACGAAATACCGGGGCGGGCCAAACCCCGAGACCAGTGCTCAGGGCGATGGGCAGGGCGATGGTGGCAACCTGAGCCCCGGTGTTGACCTCTCCAACTACCCCGTTCCGCGCACCTACACCCTCGGCGTAAACCTGAACTTCTAAACACTGACCTCTCCATGAAAATCAAGTATATAACCACCGGCTTACTGTCGCTGACACTCGCGCTCACCGGTTGCGAAAAAGACTTCCTGACGGTTGTGCCCGAAACAGCCCTCAGCTCGGCTACGTTCTTTACCAAAGACGCCGACTTTCAGCAGGCCGTCAATGGAGCCTACGTACCGCTACGTCCCATGTATAATGAGTGGGCGTGGATTCTGGGTGAGATGCACTCCGACAATACCTACTACGCTCGAAACGTCTTGTTTGGTGCCGTGGATAACACCCAGAACGTGGCTGACTTTGCCATACCCAAGTCCAATGGCGTTACGCCCAATAACCCGGTC
The DNA here is from genome assembly GCF_000383955.1 of Rudanella lutea DSM 19387. NCBI lineage: Bacteria > Pseudomonadati > Bacteroidota > Cytophagia > Cytophagales > Cytophagaceae > Rudanella > Rudanella lutea. The sequence goes on from NZ_KB913013.1 coordinate 1,471,048, forward strand.
CTCCAGCTTTATCGGTTAAATTTTCAGATTATTGCCCGAACCAACGAAATCCTGACACGGATCGATAATGTAACCTTTGCCAACGCCGATGTAAAAAATAACGTAAAAGGGCAGGCGCACTTTCTGCGGGCGTTTGCCTACTTCCAGCTGGTACGCCACTTTGGAAAGGTGCCTATGCACCTAACCCCAGTAACCGGCCGCGAAGACGCTGCATCTCCGCTGGTCTCGATTGATGAGGGGTACGCACAGGTTATTAAGGATGCCACCGAAGCCGCCAAACTGTTGCCCAAGAAAGCCGCTCAGGAAGCCGGACGCGCCACCTCGGGTGCCGCCAAAACCCTGCTGGCCGATGTGTACATGATTCAGAAGAAATGGGCCGAGGCCGAAGCGCAACTGCGCGATGTGGTAACCAACGATACGTACCGGCTCATGCCCGACTACAACGATGCGTTCTCGTTTACGAGTGCGAATAAAAACAACGCAGAATCGGTGTTTGAGGTGCAGTACCTGGAAGGGGCCGCCGGTTTCAACGGCAACCATATCTACCGGTTTGTACCCACACCCATTACGGCCGCCGAACTCGCACCTATCACCGGAACCTCGAACCCACAGCCGCTATCGGGCGAGAACAACAACATTCCGACGCCCGACATGATTGCTGCTTACGAACCCGGCGACAAGCGGCTTGATGTGTCAATTGGCTACGTGACCCTCAGCCAGAGTCTGCGCGACAACAAGCGGTATCCGTACATCAAAAAGTACGCCCGGCCTCATGCCCAGCACAACAACACAGGCCAAAACTGGCCGGTGTACCGCTATGCGGAGGTGCTGCTGCTCCTGGCCGAAGCCCTTAACGAGCAAGGTAAAACCGGCGAGGCTGTGCCGCTGTTGAACCAGATTCGGACGCGGGCAGGGCTGGCCGCTACCACGGCAACCACCCAAACGGCCCTGCGCGAAGCCATCTTCCGCGAACGGCGCGTCGAATTGGCCTTTGAAAACAAACGTTGGTTCGATATAGTCCGGACGGGCCGGGTCAATGAGATCATTGTACCGTACGGCAACCGGATCAAAGCCAACCCACAGGCGTATTACTTCCCGGCCGGGGCTGTGCCACCACCCAACGCTTTCACGAACCTCGATGTCTACTACCCGCTACCGGCTGTAGAGTCTGACCTGACCCCGCATTTTTAGTCCTATCCTGCTCCGGCTGACTTCAAGGGCGAGGTCAGCCGGAACCTTTTCGTCTCTTTTTACCCACTATGCGATCGATAAACGGGTTGGTGGTCAGTGCCTGGGGCGCTGGCTACTCTTCCCGGCCCTTTTAGCAGACAGTAGAACCAGCCGCCCGTGTGCCTCTTAGCATTATACAGGCAATACAATTGGATTCTATTCAGACTATCTCGTAAACATCCCTACGGACAATATTATGTTTTCAACCATCAACGTGGCCAAACTCGGCTTTGCTTTGGCAGCCATCGCGTTTACCGGGGTCTCCTGGATCACGATGCAACAGGCCAATACGGGTAAACCTCAGGACCCGTCGAAGACCGATAAACTGAAACTCTTGCCCGGCTTCAAGGCCGAGCACCTGTATAGCCCATCCGACAACAAGCAGGGGTCGTGGGTTTCGATGACATTTGACGACAAGGGCCGCATGATCACCTCCGATCAGTACGGCTTTTTGTATCGGCTCGAAATGCCGCCCATCGGCGCGGGCGGTACACCTAAAGTCGAAAAACTCGACGTTCCGGTAACCATTCAGCCCGGCGATACCACCAAAAACAAGGTAGGTATGGGATACGCCCAGGGCCTGCTGTACGCGTTCAACAGCCTCTACGTGATGGTGAACCACCGGGGCAACAAAGAATTTGAAAAAACGAGTGGCCTGTACCGGCTACAGGACACTAACAACGACGATAAATTCGATAAGGTAACGCTGCTCAAGCAGCTCAAAGGTGAGGGCGAACACGGCCCCCACAGCATTGTGCTGGCCCCCGACAAGCAGTCGATCTACGTGATGTGCGGTAACTTCACCGACGTACCTGAGCTCGACGCCTACCGGTTGCCGCGCGTTTGGCAGGAAGACAACCTCTTCCCGGCCATCAAAGACCCACGCGGCCACGCGGCCGACCGTATGGCACCGGGCGGCTGGCTCGCCAAAGTGAGCCCCGACGGCGGACGTTGGGAGTTGATGGGCGCTGGCTTCCGTAACACCTTCGACTTTGCGTTTAACGATGCGGGCGACATTTTCGGGTACGACTCCGACATGGAGTGGGACTTTGGTTTGCCCTGGTACAAGCCTACCCGTATTTGCCATGTAACGAGCGGTGCCGAGTTTGGCTGGCGTACGGCTGCATCCAACTGGTCGCCCGCGTACATGGACTGCCTGCCCGCTACGCTCAACATGGGTCAGGGCTCGCCCACGGGCGTATTTGCCGGCCGGGGCGCTCGGTTCCCGCAGAAATACCAGAAAGCGATGTATGCCTTCGACTGGAGCTTCGGCATTATGTACGCCGTGCATATGCAACCCAAAGGCGCTTCGTACAGCGCAACCGCCGAAGAGTTCATATCGGGCTCACCCTTGCCCCTTACCGATGGAATGATTGGCCCCGACGGCGCTTTGTACTTCCTGACGGGTGGCCGGCGGCTAGAGTCGGATCTGTACCGCGTTACGTACACGGGTAGCGAATCGACGGCACCCAATTCGACGGTAGCAACCGTTACCCCAGAGCACAAACTGCGCACCCAACTGGAGCAGTACCATACCGGCCCGAACCCCGCAGCAGTAGATGCCGCATGGCCGCACCTGAACCATCCCGACCGGTTTGTGCGTCATGCCGCCCGGATCGCCGTTGAGCATCAGCCCGTAGCGCAGTGGCAGGCCCGTGCTCTGGCCGAAACCGACCCGCTGCGGTTGAGCCAGGCTATGTTTGCGTTGTCGCACCACGGCGACAAGTCGCTCAAAAGCCAGATGATCAAGGCTCTGACGGGCGTAAAGTTGGGAAGCCTGAACGAAGAAGGTCAGCTAAACGTGCTACGCGCGCTCGAACTGGTCAGCACTCGGTTTGGCTTGCCCGAAGGCCCCGACCGCGACCGCGTAATTGCCCTGCTCAACCCGCTTTACCCGGCCAAAACTGTCGATCTCAACCGCTCGTATTCTCGCTTGCTCGTATCGCTCGAAGCACCGGGCGTGGTTGAAAAAACCATGAAGCTGATGGCCCTGAAAGACGAGGGCGGTAAAAATGCTGTGGGTGGCGAAACCGTGACGGCTTCCAGCGACCTGATCATGCGCAACCCGCAATACGGTCTCGACATTGCCCGGATGCTGGAGAAATTCCCGCCCGCCCAGCAAACCTACTACGCAACCATGCTCAGCAGCGCCAAAACTGGCTGGACACCCGCCCTGCGCGATACGTACTTCCAGTGGTTCAAAAATGCGTTTAATTTCCAGGGCGGTCGCAGCTACGTCGGCTTTATCGACAAAGCCCGCAAGCTGGCCCTCGCCCACGTGCCCAAAGAGCAGTTTGAGAAATACAACAAAATGTCGGGTGCCGACCTGCTCACCAGCTCAGGCAATGACCTGGCCCTGAGCTACACCCCCAAAGGGCCCGGCCGCCGGTGGGAACTGGATGCCGCCCTGGCCGCTATCGACACGGCCATGACCAACCGCGATTTTGACCGGGGCAAGAAAATCTACGCGGCCGTGTTGTGCGCCCGTTGCCACAGTATGCAGGGCGAAGGCGGTGATATTGGCCCCGACCTGACTCAGCTCGGCACCCGGTTCTCGAACAAAGACATGCTCGAAGCCATCATGATGCCCAACAAGGCCATTTCGGACCAGTACGCGGCCACCATTTTTACGCTCAAAAACGGGCAGTCGGTCGTGGGTCGGTTGGTGAGTGAAGACAAGGCCAACTACTCGGTTTCGCAGAACCCGTTTGCCGCCGACCAACTGCGAAAAATTCCGAAGAAAGACGTAGTCAACAAGAAGTATTCGACGGAGTCAATCATGTTGCCCGGCCTGATCAACAGCCTCAACCCCGACGAACTACGCGACCTGATGGCTTACCTAAAAGCGGGCGGCAAGTCGGACCACGCGTTGTTTAAAGCGGCCAGCCCCGGCAACGGCGGCAAATAATTTCTTCATTTACAGCGTACCGATTAAGCTAACCCCTTGATCGGTACGCCTTTTTAAATCCCTAACAACCTGCATCATCCTGATCATGCTCCGACGCAACACCTTACCCTGCCTGCTGTTGGCCCTGTGCCTTTCGGGCCCGCTGGCTCTGCCCAGCCTGGCTCAGAAGGCAAAAAAAGAAAAAGGCTTTACCTCCATCTTCAACGGCAAAAACCTCGACGGCTGGGATGCCGACCCCAACTACTGGCGGGTAGAAGACGGCATTCTGGTGGGCGAAATAACACCCGACAAACTCCTCAAAACCAACAACTTCATTATCTGGAAAGGGGGTGAGCCGGGCGATTTTGAGTTTAAAGGCGAATTCAACATCACCGAGTCGGGCAACTCCGGTATCAACTACCGTAGCGAGCGCCTGACAGACGTACCGTTTGCGCTACGTGGCTATCAGGCCGACATCGACGGCCGCCGGATGTGGACCGGCCAGAATTACGAAGAACGTCGACGCACCACCCTGGCCTACCGGGGCGAAAAAGCGACGATCAACTCGTTTGCCGGCGATGCATCGCCCGAGGCTATTCGCAGTAAGGTGGCCCGCAATGCCTGGACCGGCCGCACCGTAACCGGCTCGTTTGGTACGTCGGACTCGCTCAAAAACTTTGTCAAACCGGGCGAGTGGAACACCATCCGAATTGTGGCTAAGGGTAATACGCTGCGGCACTACGTCAACGACATTCTGATGAGTGAGGTTGTCGACGAAGATACCGTCAATGGCAAAGCCAAAGGGCTGCTGGGCATACAGGTGCACGTGGGCCCACCGATGAAAGTACAGTACCGTAACCTGATGCTGAAAAAACTGTGACCCGCCCTCTCTGGACCGACAAGATCTCGCACCCCGCCCAGCTGGGGGGCATCGAAACCTCCATTCTCGATAATGGCCCCGGCCGGGGCTCGCGCATTGCCTGGATCAATACGGGCACGGGCCTCCGTTTTAAAATGGTGCTCGACCGGTCGATGGACATCGTGGAAGCGTTCTACAACGAGCATAGCCTGGCCTGGCTGAGTCATGGGGGTATTACCACCCCCGAACCGGCCATCAACCACGGCATCGACTGGCTCCGTACCTTCCCTGGCGGGCTACTGACCACCTGCGGGTTATCCAACGTGGGTGGCCCGAACGAAGACGCCCACGGCCAACGGGGCCTGCACGGCCGAATCAGCAACCTCCCCGCCGAACTCGAATCCGTTGTACAACCCGACCCTGTGCTGGGTCATATGGGCTGGAGCATAAGCGGACGCATGCGCGAGTCGCAGGTATTTGGGCCTACTCTCGAACTGAAGCGCACCGTGTCGGGCGAGTTGGGCAAGGCCGTAATTTATCTGGAGGATACGGTCATTAACCGGGGCAATACACCCGCCCCGCACATGCTGTTGTACCACCTTAATTTCGGCTGGCCGCTCGTCGACGAAGGCACCCGGATTCTGGCCAAAGGCAACTGGCAGGCGCGCCCCGACGATATGAGCCGCGCCCTTTTCAATCCCGACAACGACTATCAAACCTGCCCCCCTCCGCTCGACACCCATAGCGGTACGGGCGAAGGAGCCGCCTTTATCAACCCCACGCCCAACGCCGAAGGGCAGTGTACAACGGGGCTGTATAACCCCCGGCTGGGGCTGGCGGTAGCCGTTCAGTTTGAGAAGGAACAACTGCCCTGGCTCACCAACTGGCAACACTGGGGCAAAGGAGAATACGTAACGGGCCTCGAACCCGGCACCCACCCGCCCATTGGACAGGCGCAGGCCCGCGAGGAGGGTACACTCATCTTTTTGGAGCCCGGCGCGCAAAAAAACTACCGTTTAAAAATCGAAATCCTGACCGATCAAGTAGCAATTGAGCCCTGGCTCGCTTTGAACGGGTAAACGTCCGTCTTACCCCAAAAACCTGTTTTTTTGATTGACTAACCATACAACCTTTATGCAAACTGCAACAGCGCACAGCCTGGCCGAAAAAGCCCTCGAACAAGGCAAAGGCATTTTACGCCTGGCCCCCACCTGGGTACCCCGGTCATTTTGCGTGCCCGGCCGACGCATCAAACTTCACCCCGACGATTATTACGTACTCGGTGGCAACCGGGGCGGTATCGACGAACGGTGGTTATCATCCACCACACCAGCCAAAAATGGCCCCCTCACCGGCGAACACGAAGGCCTGAGCAAGGTCGTTTTCAACGATGGCACTCAGGAGGTGCAGTTTCTGCTGAAAGACGCCGTTGATGAACTTAAGGGCGCCCTCATTGGCGACCGGCTCTGGAACGGATACCAGTCGTGGCCGATGTACTCGAAGTTTTTCGACAATATGGGTCCCCTGCCCCACCATGTGCACCACAACGATGAGCAGGCGGCACTTACGGGCCAGTTGGGGAAGCCCGAGGCCTACTATTTCCCGCCCCAGCTAAACAACCACGGGGGCGACTTTCCGTACACGTTCATCGGCATTGCGCCCGGCACCAGCAAAGAGCAGATCAAAGAGTGCCTGATGAATTTTACCAAGGGCGACAACAAGATCACCAATTACTCGATGGCCTACCGGCTTGAGCCGGGCACCGGCTGGGATGTGCCGCCGGGTTTGCTCCACGCCCCCGGTAGCATGTGTACCTACGAGCCCCAGAAAGCATCGGACATTTTCGCCATGTACCAGTCGCTGGTCAACGAGGCTATTGTGCCGGAAGAATTGCTCTGGAATGGTACCCCTCAGGACCGCATCGGCGATTACGATCTGCTGATGGATGCAATCGACTGGGAGCTGAACACCGACCCCAATATGATGGCAAACCGCTACATGGTGCCGGTGCCCGTGCGCGACGAAGCCGAGATGGCTGCCGAAGGATACCGCGAGGTGTGGGTTTGCTACAAATCAGACGCGTTTAGCGCCAAAGAACTGACTGTGCTCCCCGGCCAAACCGTAACCATCCGCGATAGTGCCGCCTATGGTCTGATTATGATGCAGGGACACGGCAAAATGGGTGTCTGGAATGTGGAGACACCCGCCCTGATCCGGTACGGTCAGTTGACCAATGACGAGTTTTTTGTGAGCGAACAAGCTGCTCAGGAAGGCGTCACGATCACCAACTACTCATCGACCGATCCGCTCGTGATGCTCAAGCACTTCGGACCCGAAAACCCAGACTTAACCTTGTAGTTTCCAGCTTTCTGTTTACAGTTTTCAGTGCTCAGGCTAGTCAGCATAACGCGCGAGAGCCAGTCGGCATCAACTGTAAACTGAAAACCGTAAACTGTAAACTCTAAATCAAAACCATGAATAACTACCCCAAACTTCACAACGCCACCTGGCCCGGACTCGTCGGTAAAGGCCCCGATTCTGAGCCCATCATTCCATTCGATACCATGCTCCAGATGACCGCAGCCGCTGAGGTCGACGGGGTTAAATTCGACGGGGTTGATCTGGGCCTGATCGGGCCGCATGTCGACATCGAAAGCTCCGACGACGATATCAAGCGGCTGGGCGATAAAATTGCCTCCCACAATCTGGTTGTTGGCTCGCTGGTAGCCCCTATCTGGGGTGGCCCCGTGCTGGGTAGCGATGCCGACCGCGCTCACTTCCTCGACATGGTACGCAAAGCCTGCCACTTCGGTAAAGTGCTGCGCGGTATGGGCATGCGCCCCAGCGGAGTAATCCGGGTCGACTCGGCCAGTTCGCCCCAGCAGTGGGATGCCGACCCGGTGGGCAACACCAAACTGATTGCCGAGACCTTCCGGGCCGCCTGCGACATTGCCGCCGAATACGGTGAGCAGATTGCCGCCGAGGGCGAAATTTGCTGGGCAGGTATGCACAGCTGGCGTGCCATGCTCGACACGCTTCAGCAGGTCGATCGGCCCAATATGGGTTTCCAGGCCGACATGTCGCACACCTTGCTGTACACGATGGGCTACAACCGGGAGCAGGACCGGATTCTGCCCGAAGGCTACGACTGGCAGGATCGGCAGGTGCTGACCGATGCGCTCAAGACCCTGACCGACGCCCTCCGCCCCTGGACCATCGACTTCCACGTGGCCCAGAACGACGGTACCGTATTCGGGTCGGGCTCACACGACAAAACCGGGCGTCACTGCCAGGCCCTCGACCCCAACGGCAAACTCGATGTAGCCAATGATGCCGGGTTCTGGCTGCGCGACGAAAACGGAAACCTGACCAAGAAAATGCGGCATATCTGCTGGGACGGCTGTATGTTCCCCAACGACGTAATGAACAACCAGCAGACCTGGAACGATATTCTGGCCACCATGATCAAAGTCCGTGAAAAACACGGCTGGCAAGAGTAGAGCCGCAACACCTTGCGGCTCCTGAGCACAAGCCCGCGTCTCCCGAACGCAAGCAACAGCGTGCGGGTCCTGAGACCACGTCAAAACATGTAAAATGCCAGCCCTGAGACGCCACCCACGTTGCGTCTCTACAAACACATAAACCATCAATGTCTGCCAAAAAAGACCTTCGAATTGGATTGATTGGTACCGGATTTATGGGTCGTACCCACTCAAACGGTTACCGCCGAGTACCCAATTTCTTCCCGCAGCTCGCCTACAATCCGGTACTGAAAGCCGTTTGTTCGCGCAACCGCGAGAAAGTACAAGCCTTTGCCGATCAGTGGGGGTACGAGTCAGTGGAGACCGACTGGCGCGCCCTCATCGCCCGCGATGATATCGATGCCGTCGACATTTGTACGCCCAACGATTCGCACGCTGAGATCGCCATTGCCGCAGCCGAAGCGGGCAAAATGATTCTGTGCGAAAAACCCCTCGCCCGCAACGTAGCCGAGGCTCAGCAAATGGTAGATGCCGCCGAGAAAGCCGGGGTTCAAACTACCGTTTGGTACAACTACCGCCGGATTCCGGCCGTAATGCTCGCCAAACAAATTGTGGATTCGGGTAAGTTGGGCAAAATCTTCCATTACCGGGCCAACTTCCTGCAAGACTGGACCATCAGTGCCGATGTACCACAGGGCGGTACCGGCACCTGGCGTATGGACGTCGATGCGGCCGGTTCGGGTGTAACGGGCGACTTGCTGGCGCACTGCATCGACACGGCTATGTGGCTCAACGGGGCCATCAGCGACGTGTCGGCCGTGACCGAAACCTTCGTGAAAGAGCGGATGCATCAGCTCACCGGCAAGGTGCAGCCCGTTGGTATCGACGATGCTTGTATTTTCCACTGCCACTTTGCCAATGGCTCGCTCGGTTTGTTCGAGTCGACGCGCTACGCCCGGGGCCACAAAGCCTTATACACCTTTGAAATCAACGGCGAACACGCGTCGATCCGCTGGGATTTGCACGACCTGAACCGCCTGGAGTACTTCGACCACTCCGATGAGTCGATTGTGCGGGGCTGGCGTTCGATTCACGTGACCGACGGTGACCAACCCTACATGGACAAGTGGTGGGTGCCCGGCCTCGGCATTGGCTACGAACACAGCTTTATCCATCAGGTGGCCGATTTCCTCAAGAGCCTCGAAACGGGCGAGCCTTGCTCACCCAATTTCCGCGACGCACTGGAGACCCAGAAGGTCTGTGAAGCCGTGATCGACTCGGCCAACACACGGAGCTGGAAAGACACCGGCGTTCAGACGTTTACGATGTAAGTAATGAAGCAGAATTCAGCACTGGACATTCGGACTTCAGACACTGGACATTAGACTTACTACCTTTAGATATGGAGGTCTAACGTCTAATGTCCAACATCTAATGTCCAGTACTGAGGAAGCAGAATTAAATGTAAAATGAACAAGGTAAAATGTACAATGAAAGAGCTGACTGTCAGCAGGTAGCCCAATTATCCATTGTCCATTGCACATTATTCATTCATTTAATCTGAGCGAAAACACAGTTTAAACAGCGTAGGACAGGTTTGCAGGAGACACCATCTCTACAAGCCTGTCCTACAGCTATTTGAGGGGCCGGAACAGCCCGGTTGGCTAAATTTTTGAAAGAAATCCAGACCAATCCGTTGCATTCGTCCGATTCGTGCTTCTATTTGTAGAATTCGTATTCTTTTTTGTATGATTCTTTCCGTCACTAATCTTTCCAAATCATTTGCGGGCGTCAAGGCTCTGAATAACGTACAACTTGCCGTGCAGGCAGGCGAGGTACATGCCCTCATGGGCGAAAACGGTGCCGGTAAGTCGACGTTCATGAAAATCCTGATTGGCCTGTTACAGCCCGATGCCGGCGAGATTATTTTCGATGGAAAACCGCTGCACCACAGCAACGTCAACGAAATGCTCGAACGGGGTATTTCGATGATTCATCAGGAACTGCTCACCGTACCCGAACTGACGGTGGCCCAAAACATTTTTCTGGGCCGTGAACCCCGCCGGTGGGGGCTTATCGACGAGCGGAAGCTGAACGAACAGGCCTCGCAGTTACTTGCGCAATTGGGCGTTGACCTCCGCCCCGATGTGTGCATGAAGTACCTGAGCGTTGCCGAACGCCAACTCGTCGACATTGCCAAGGCGCTCTCCAACAAGGCGCGGGTCATTATCATGGACGAGCCCACCTCGGCCCTGTCCGACAAAGAGGTAGCCACCCTGTTTACCATTATCCGGGATTTGCAGCAGCAGGGCGTCGCAATCATCTACATCTCGCACAAGATGGAGGAGATCTTTACCCTGGCTGATACCATTACGGTGCTGCGCGACGGGCAGTTTATTGCTACCCGCCCCGCGTCGGAGTTTACGGGTCAAAGCCTGATTGCGATGATGGTGGGCCGCGAACTGGGCGATTTGTTCCCCCCTTCGCACGCCCAACTGGGCCAGGAGGTGCTCCGGGTAGAAGGACTCACCCAACCGGGTAAATTTTCGGACATTACGTTTAGTGTGCGGGCGGGCGAAGTGCTCGGTTTGGCGGGCCTCATGGGGGCCGGTCGTACCGAAGTGGCGCGGGCCATTTTTGGCCTTGACCCGTACGCGCGGGGTACGGTTTCGTTCAACGGCCAACCCGTAACGATACGCTCTCCGCAGGAGGCTATCGCGCTCGGTATGGGCTTCGTGGGCGAAGACCGTAAAGCGTCGGGCTTTGTACCGGGCATGTCGGTGAAGCACAACCTGACCCTCGCCAGCCTCCAGCAGTTTGCCCGCCGGGGCCTCGTGGCCGAAGGGGCCGAAACCGCAGCGGCCACCCAGTTGGTCAAAGACCTGAACATCAAAACGGCGGGCCTGAACCAACGGGTTGTTTACCTCAGCGGGGGTAATCAGCAGAAGGTTGTAATCGGTAAAGTGTTGCAATCGGCCCCGAGTCTGATCATTCTGGACGAGCCTACGCGCGGAATTGATGTGGGCGCCAAAGCCGAAATTTACAAGCTCATCAATGAACTGACCGCCAGAGGTATAGCCATCCTGCTTATCTCTTCCGAACTCCCCGAACTTTTAGGTTTAAGTAATCGAATTGTGGTATTAGCTAAAGGAAAACAGACTGCCGTGCTTTTAGGGGAAGAAGCTACTCAGGAAACCATCATGCATTACGCCATGCAGACCGAGTCGCCCCTTAGCCAATTGTAACGGTTTTTCATGAACAACGTCATCGACACCCCTACCAAACCGGTCGGTCAAACCACCTACCAAACGCAGATTCGCAAACTCGGGCAATACGGCATTTTAGTGGCTTTTGTCCTGATATGCCTTGGCTTGTCAGTTATCAGTCCCAAGTTTCTGACGGTGCAGAACCTGATGATCATTGTCATGCAGGTGTCAATCAACGCCCTGCTGGCCTTTGGGGTCACGTTTGTCATTATCACCGGCGGCATCGACCTCTCTATTGGCTCTATTGTGGCCGTAGCGGGTGTGGTTGCAGCCTCGTTTGCCCATCCTGATACGTACCCGGTTATTGTACCGTTGGCCCTCGCGCTGGCAACGGGCGTCGCGTTTGGGGCACTCAACGGGTTTGTAATCACCCGCAGCAAGGTACCGCCGTTTATTGTCACGCTCGGCACCATGACCATCCTGCGTGGCCTGGCCCTGATTCTGAGCAAAGGCCGGCCCATCTCCAACCTGTCCGATACGTTTAGTTTTCTGGGCGGGGGCAAGATTCTGGGCGTACCCAACCTGATTATCGTTCTGATCATTGCCTTTATCATCTGCACCATTGTGTTGCGCAAGACCGTTTCGGGCCGGTACATGTATGCCGTAGGCGGCAACGAACAGGCCGCACGGGCATCGGGTATCCGGGTGGGTCAGGTAAAAATGCAGGTTTACATCCTTAGCGGGGGCCTGGCGGCTCTGGCGGGCGTACTCCTCACCTCACGCATCTCAACGGGCCAACCCAATGCCGGGGCCGGCTTCGAGCTCGACGCCATTGCTGCGGCCATCATTGGCGGCACAAGTACATCGGGCGGTACCGGCACCATGACGGGCACACTTATTGGGGCTCTGCTCATTGGCGTTATCAGCAATGGGCTCGACCTGCTCAACGTCTCGTCGTACTACCAGCAGGTAGTGATGGGCGTCATTATCATTGGTGCTGTTATTCTCGACAGCATGAACCAGAAAACGAACTAACCCCCATTATGAAACACGCGTTTAAACCCCTACTCGTAGCCCTTACTTTACTGGCCGTTGGTTGCAGCCAATCAGCGTCGGATAGCAAAACCGACAGTGCCGACGGCAAGAAACTCGTTATCGGGGCCAGTATGCTCAGTATGCAGCATGAGTTTGTGGTCAATGTACACGACGAGATGACCAAGAAGGCCGAGGAAACCGGTATCGAGCTCATTTCGGTCGATGCCGAGCGGTCGGCCATCAAGCAGGTGGAGCAGATTGAGAGCTTTATCGCGCAGAATGTCGATGCCATTATTCTGAACCCGGCCGAAGTCGAGGCCTGTTCGCCCGCCGTTACCAAAGCGTTGGCCGCCAATATTCCCATTATCAACGTTAACTCCGAAACCGGTGTAAAGCCTACCGCTTTTGTGGGTTCCGACGATGTAGAAGCTGGCCGCATTGCCATGCAGTTTCTGGCCGATAAACTCGGCGGTAAGGGCAATGTTGTGATGCTTGAAGGCTACATGGGGCAGGCCGGACAACTGAAGCGGGCGCAGGGGGCTATGGAAGTCCTCAAAAAATACCCGAACATGAAGATGCTCGCCAACCAGACGGCCGAATGGGACCGCGCCAAGGGTATGGCCCTGATGGAAAACTGGATTCAGGCCTACGGAAATCAGATCAACGCGGTATTTGCCCATAACGACGAAATGGGCCTGGGAGCCGTGAAAGCCCTGGTAGATGCCGGTTTGAAAGACAAAATCCTGGTAGTTAGCATCGACGCCATTCCCGACGCTCTGCAAGCCATGCAGAAAGGAAACCTCGACGCGACAGTGTTCCAAAACGCCGAGCAACAGGGGGCAAAAGCCGTTGAAACGGCCATCAAAGCCGCCAAAAAGCAACCGTTTGACAAAGAGACCCTGATTCCGTTTCAGCTGGTCACGAAAGCAAACATGGCCCAGTTCGTTAAAAAATAACCAGACACCTCTAACTGCTTCTCCCCCCTTTTCCACAATGAATCGTAACACCTTCTTACAGACTTTGGCGGGAGCGCTGGGTCTGAGTTCACTCGAAGCCGGGGCCAGGCCTGAGGCTTCGGCGGCCAAGCCATACATCGTTTTCGTTACCGGCGACCATGAATACAGCAGTGAACTGACGCTGCCAATCATTGCGGCCGAACTGGAGAAGAAGTACGGTATGCGAACCAAGGTACTCACCGCCTACCCCGACTACAACGCCGAGAAGGATATTCCGGGGCTCGAAGCCCTGGCCGATGCCGATGTGGCCGTGTTTTACCTGCGCTGGCGGCTACTTCCCAAAGAGCAGCTGGCCCATATCGACAAGTATCTGAAGTCGGGTAAGCCGGTGATCGGTTTTCGTACTACCACGCACGCGTTCAACTACCCCGAAGGCGACGACCGCCGACCCTGGAACGCCTTCGGTGAGTTTGCGTTTGGAAGCCCTCCGGGCTGGGGCGGTGCGGCCAAACACACGCACTACGGCCACAAAAGCACAACCGATGTATCGGTGATACCAGAAGCGGCCAAAAACCCGATTCTGACGGGTGTAGCACCAGCTTTCCACGCGGCCTCGTGGCTGTACCGGGTTCGGCCCGATTTCCCGCCCAAAGACGCGACCCTGCTGCTGATGGGCAAAGCCGTGAACCCCGACAAAGAAGCCATTGACAACCCCGTGGCTTGGACCTGGAAAAACCAATGGGGCGGCCGGGCATTTCTGACCACCTTAGGGCATCCCGAAGATTTTCAAGTTGAGTCGTTTCAGCGGCTGGTCATCAACGCCATTCACTGGGCGGCTGGCAAACCGGTTCCCAAAAACTGGAAAGGCAGCATGACCATCAACGTACCCTACGGCCACCCGGCTAAATCCTGATTTCTGACACCTCATGACAACCGACTCCCTCCAACCTCAACCCCGATCATTGAAAATAGGCTTCAATTTGCTCGTCTGGACAGCCACGCTGTCGGAGCAGATGAACCCCATGGCCGAACGGCTCAAAACAATTGGTTACGATGGCATTGAGTGCTACCTCGGCGAAACCGATACCCAGGTGTACCAACGCTACGGCGACCACCTGAAACAGTTGGGCTTGTCGTCGTCGGCGGTGATTACGCTCGGCCCCGACGAGAACCCAGTGAGCGAATCGGCCGCTGTACGGGCTAAGGGCCTCGACCGGCTCAAGGTGGCTATCGACTGTGCGCACGCTATGAACGCCGACGTCATTTGTGGGCCTTTCCATTCGGCGTTTGCCACATTCTCGCGGCAGGCACCTACCGACGACGAATACAACCGGAGCGCCGAAGTACTCCACCAGGCAGGCGACTATGCCGCTCAGGCCGGTATTCTGCTCACGCCCGAGGCCCTCAACCGGTTTGAGTGTTACCTCTGCAACACCATGACCCAGCTGGCCGATCTGGTCCGGCGCGCCGACCACCCCAACGTGCGGGCTATGTTCGACACGCACCACGCCAACATGGAGGAGAAAAAATACGCCGACGCCATTGCCACCATTTCGCCGGTGCTGGCCCACGTGCACATCAGCGAAAACGACCGGGGCACGCCCGGTTCGGGCCATATCCCGTGGGACGATGCCTTTTCGGCACTGGCCAAAGCCAATTACCGGGGCTGGCTCACTATAGAAGCCTTCACCCGCAACGATCCCGATTTTGCCAATGCCATCAACGTCTGGCGCGAATACAACGAACCCTGGAACATTGCCGAACAGGGCCTACAGTTTATCCGCCAAATGATGAACAAACACAGCTTAGGTGCTTAACTAAAAAGCCCCTCCTTGATGCAAGGAGGGGCTCTTTTATACTGACGTGTACGACATACCTAAACGCAACCCTACAAATCGAGCTGGGCTACGGCCATGGAGTTGCGGTTGTTTGGGTTGCGAACTTCGTAGGCTACGAGCAGTTTGCCGTTGCTTACCAGACCACTCGCGTTGGTACCGCTGACCGACCCATCGACCATTTTGGTAGTCGGTTGCTGACCTTTCAGGATATTGCGGTACGCAATCATCGAGGTAGCACCCGTTTCTGATACCTGGCTCTGCTCCCACAGCAGCACCGACGAAGCCGGTGCTGGCACCAGATAAGCATTCTTCGCCGTGGCTTCATCAATCACAAACAACCGCTTACCCGTTGTCTGGTCAATTACCCGGATACCGGGGGCGTCGTTGGCACCCGAGAACCAGGCCACCAAATTCTGGCCACCACCCGTGCTCGAAGTTGGGCCTGAGTGCGGGCACCCGTTCACTTTCCAGTTGTCGGGCGACATAATGGCGGGCTTTCCAAACGTCAGGCCGTTGTCGGTAGAGGTCATCCGGGCAATGTCGCGGATGTTTTCCTGATTTTCGCGGTAGTGTACGTGCAGCGCCCCCGCCTTATCGACGAGCAGGCTGATGTTACAGCAGTCGCACACAAACGGATCGAGCACTTTCTCGGCCCCAAACACGCCATTGGTTGAGGTGACGAGTCGCAAATCACGCTGATGAGCCTGCCCTACAATATCGTTCAGGTACGCTACACCAATTTCGCCGTTGGCCAGTACGGTTGCGTCGAAGAAGCCCCGCACAATGTTCGGGGTTTTGTCCTGATGCACAGGAGCTGGTTTGGTCCAGGTGTTCCCTCCATCGGTCGACTGGGCAAACACAATCTGGAGGTCGCTCGGCCGACCACCACCGCCCCGGTTGCTGCTGGCAGCCGGTTTCGGAGCCGGGGCACCGTGGCCCTGATGTTCATTATGGTTATGCTCTTCGGTCTTTGCCTGCGCAGCCGCGGCTGGTTGCTCACCGCGCAGGGCAAACACCGCTACCGCCGTACCATTGGGCCGGAACAGTAGCTTCGGGCGCATCAGGCGCGAGTTGCCAATGCCCGACGAGGCAAAAATCAGCTTCTTAGCCCCGAACGTCTTACCCCGGTCGGCCGACTCTGCCCAGTAGAAAAAAATCTGACCGTTCTGGTCTTTCTCAGTCCAGGAGAGGGCCACTGTACCTTTGGGCGTACTGGTGAGTGTAGGCACCGCAAAAGCCCGGGTAGTGTCGCCAAAAATAGTGCCGGCAAAGCTCGTTACGCTCGCTCCGAGGCAGAGACACAACAGCAACAGCAGACGAAAACGCGTTGTCATGGTAAATACTTTAGGGTTCAAATAGGTGAAGACCACCGACTTGTCTGAATCTGCCGTAAAGATAAAGCACGCCATGCAGAATCGCACAATTATTTAGATTTATTCTTAATAAATAACTCGATCTACCGGCCCATCCAGCCACCATCCACGGTCAGCACGGTGCCGTTCACATACCCGGCGGCATCGGATGCCAGAAAAACGACCGGACCTTTGAAGTCTTCGGGCTCCCCCCAGCGGTTGGCCGGAATTCGGCTCAGAATCGACTGCGAGCGGGCGGGGTCGGCACGGAGTGCTTCGGTATTGTCGGTTGAGATGTAGCCCGGTGCAATGGCGTTTACGTTGACACCCTGACCGGCCCACTCGTTGGCAAATGCCTTCACCAGGCTACCTACCGCACCTTTGCTCGCGGCATAACCGGGTACGTTGATCCCACCCTGAAACGTCAGCAGCGAAGCCGTAAAAATCACTTTGCCGCTCCCACGGGCAATCATATCGCGGCCAATTTCGCGGGTCAGAATAAATTGTGCTGTTTGGTTAATAGCGATCACTTCATCCCAGTACTCATCGGGATGCTCGGCGGCCGGTTTCCGCAAAATAGTCCCCGCGTTATTCACCAGAATATCGATAACCGGATGGTCGTGCTTCACCTGCGCGATGAACGCATTGAGCGAATCTCGCTTGCCGAAATCGGCCTGATACGCGAAAAATCGGCGGCCACGCGCTTCAACAGCCTGCGCTACGGCACTGCCTTCGGGTTCAAGATTGGCCGACACACCAATAATATCAGCACCAGCCTCGGCAAGGGCCTCGGCCATCGCTTTACCAATACCGCGCTTGCAACCGGTTACAAGGGCTACCTTGCCCGTCAGAGAAAATGTGTTTAAAACAGTAGTCATACAAATGGTTTATGGTTAGTAGTTTTTGGTTTTTGGTTCGATCTGCCTGGGGTCCTGGAACACGCATCACCTACGTTTACATATCTTGAGACCACTAAAAACGATAAACCAAAAACCATGAACCAGGCTCACCGGCCAGCTTTGCGCGGGGCCGATGTGGTCACGACCAACGGCTGCCGGAGCCGATTGGCGTGGGCTTGCAGGTAGGCAAACCAGGCATCGGAGGAGGTAATCAGACCGGCTTTGTCCCAGGCCCCTCCGCTGTAGTACGTGATACCATCACCCGACTTCACGGCAAGCCGGGCCAGTCCGTGACCGTATTTGCGCATCATCCCAGCCGACTTGCCCGGAAATACGCACCCTACCCCGATGGTACCATCGGGGCCGTGTTTGGGCTCCCAATAGCCAAGTACCCCGTTTTTATCGTCAAGCAGCAACGGGCTCTCTTCGGGCCGCAGCACAATCCCGGCTACCATGGGCAGCTGACCCGGTGCGGTATGCGTCACATCGACCCGGATTTTGCTCAACTGAGCGCCCGCATCGAGCGAAATCGTCTTGGTTTGGGTGACGGTCACGCCCTTGAAGGTGTACGGGTCGTACTTCACCCGAAACGTGGTACGGAGCGGGCCGTTGTCGAGCACCTCCCAGGTCGTGTAATTATGGATGTATTGAATGGAGTCATTCAGGAAAACGCCCACGTCGCCCGCACCGAGGGTCAGGCCCACCTTGTAATAATCGAGCCCGTCGCCATTGTCTTTGTGGTAGTCGTTTTGCTTATACCATTTGTTAATGATCAGTTCGGGCGTGCGCTTGGCCCAGATGTCGGAGCCGTAGGCATTATCGGAGCGACCGTTGAGGGCCTTGCCGTAGATACGAAACGCCACCCGGTCGTTTTCCCAGGCAAAGTCATCGTAGCGTTCGGGTACGTACCGGCCGTAAGTCATAGGCTTCACGGGGGTTGGTTTCCCTTTGCTCAGCACCAGCCCCACCGACCCTTTGGGTGCCACCGTAACCTGTACGAGCAGGTTCTGCACGGCCGACCCTCCTTTTTTCTCCAGCTGATAGGCAACCTCCTGCCCATTGTCGGCGCGTACCACACGAAGTTGGGCCGTATCGACCTGAGGGTATGCTTTCGCTACGGTCGACCACGGGATTTCGACCACCGCCGACTCGTAAGCCGCCGTACCCGGGTTGGTAATGTTCAGGTTGCCCTGCTGAGCCAGTACCGGCCCGGCAATGGCCAGTAAACAAGGGAGTAAAATCGAGAAGCGCATATTATCGCAGATCAGGTATTGCACAAAAATCCATATCACCATAGTCGAGGTTTTCGCCCGCCATGCCCCAGATAAACGTGTAGTTTGATGTACCAGCCCCGGAGTGAATCGACCAGTTGGGCGAAATGACGGCCTGCTCGTTTTGCATCCAGATATGCCGGGTTTCCTGCGGCTCCCCCATAAAATGGCATACGGCCTGCCCTTCGGGTATTTCAAAGTAAAAATAAACCTCCATACGCCGGTCGTGGGTATGCGCGGGCATGGTGTTCCAGACACTCCCCGTTTTCAGCTCGGTCATGCCCATTTGTAACTGACAGGTAGGCAGCACCTTGTTGATCAGCATCTGATTGATGGTCCGGTTGTTGGCCGTTTCGAGGCTCCCCATTTCGAGCTTGTTGGCCTCCTGCCGCGACACCTTCCGGGTCGGGTAGTTGGTGTGGGCGGGTGTCGAGTTGAGGTAAAAACGGGCCGGTTTGTCTTCGTCGTGCGACATAAACTCCACCGATTTTGTCCCCTGTCCAATGTACAACGCTTCTTTATACTCAAGGTCGTAGGCGACGCCATCGGCCACTACCCGGCCCGGACCGCCTACGTTGATCATCCCCAACTCCCGACGTTCCAGAAAATAAGCGGCTTTGAGCGACTCGGGCGCTTCGAGCGACACAGACCCCGATACCGGCATGATGCCTCCCGTCAGGTAGCGATCAAAAAACGACAGCGTCCAGCGAAACTCATCAGCCACAAACAGCTTTTCGATCAGAAACGCCTGCCGAAGCCCTTCGGTGGTCATGGTTTTCACTTCGTTGGGTGAGCTGGCATAGCGGCTCTCAAACGCTATTTTGGCCCCGGTCGTTGTGGGGGTCAGGGAGTTTTGTTCAGACTGCATTCTTCTTTAGTTTCTGTTTTGCGTGTTACGCTCTGCCCGCTACCGGGCTGCGGTTTTATCTGCATGGTTTCAAAAGCAGGGGTCAGCGGTTCAATACCCATTCGGTCGCGTACAATCCTGTTAGCCGCAGCCTATCGACAGGCGCAATTCCGGTACTGACTGCGTTTATAACGGGGTCCCACACTTCGGCATACCTCTACCCTAACAGCAAGAGGGATTCCAATACCATACGGTGCGTAGGCAACATCGGTTAGCGCAAGTCGGCGCTTTTATCATGCGGAAAATCATCGCCACTCCAAACGCGCAGAGCACTCCATTTAGCGGGCGGATCGGCCCAGAACGGATCGGTGTCGGGCAGGCCGAGCGGCAGAAAAATAGCCGTTGCCAGGTACAGGCTGCCCTGATTATTGTACACATCGGCAATGTCGGGCTGGGCCCCGTACAACCCAATGGTGAGCCAGCCGTTGTTGTACGTAGAAGGGCTTTCGAGCGTTTTCTTGATAACGGCCGTGAGCGCCCCCCGCACCTGAGCAGGCTTGAGGTCGGCGGGGAGTGCTTTTCGCCAGGCCATATCAGCCAGATGATGAAAAGCCGCCCCCCGGTACACCAGCGAGCGTCCTGTAGGCGGGAAACTCCCGTCGGCATTGATCAGCCGTTCCTGAATGATCGCGTAGCGTTCGTTGCGCTTTCGGATTTTGGCAATCATGCCGTTGTAGGCATTAGTCTTCTTACCGATAATGTCGACAATACCGGCCAGATACGGGTGAATCACGTAGCTGTTGTAGTAGTCGAAAGCGTAATGCACGCCATCGGAATACATGCCATCCCCCACGTACCACTGCTCCAACTGCTGCAACGCGTAATCGACACGCATAGGGTCCCAATCGTAGCCGTACCGGCACAGGAAAGCCTCGTTCATGGCCGAAAACAGGAGCCAGTTCGAAAACGCGGGCTTAAACCGGCGCGTACTCCGAATGGCGCCTGCCAGCCGATCCTGATCGGTTTTGGACAAATGCTCCCAGAGCCAGGGTGCCCGCACAAAGGCATAGGCGATAAACGAAGCATCGACAATCTGCTGACCGCCAACATCGAACCGCATGTAGTCTTTTCTGGTCGAGTCGAGCGCATTGGATACACCTTTGAGCACCCATTGGCGGTATTGATTGCGGAGGGCTACCTCATTGGGCGGACCGCCTTCGCCCTGAAGCCAGGGGGCCATGCCGCTCAACACCCGGCCCAGCACCTCCACGTACTGCACCTGAATCCGGTGCTCGCGATTGTCGACGCGGTTCGACGTTACTTTGGGCATTCGGATACGGAGGCTGTCGGCGGCCAGGCTCGTAACAACCGGACGCACCATCCGATCCATTTCGGCCAGCCAGAACTGCCGGTCGCTTACCGGAACCGGTGCGGCTAGAACCTTCTTTTTCGATTTCTGGGCCAAACCGGGGCACCCCACCAGTATGAGTTTGAGGCCGGTCAGCATCAGGACTAAACACCAGTGCTTCATCGTTTTGGGGGTTCGTGGAATAGGTCTATTTGGACACGTACCGATGCAGCTCACACGCGGCCAGCAAAAACGCACCGACGCCAAAATTGGTAGTCGAGCTGGCGTTGACAACCTGCCCCGGAATGGCTTTCTCACCAATGGGCTGTACGTACCCGATTCGGCCATCGGGTTGCAGAGCCACCGTGGAGAGGTATTTCCAGGCGTTCAGGACCGTGGGCCGGTACGTGCGCTCATCGAGCAGGCCGTTGTTGATACCCCACAGAAACCCGTACGTAAAAAAAGCGGTGCCGCTGGTTTCGGGGCCGGGTGCCTGCGCCGGATCGAGCAGGCTGCGGGTCCAGTAGCCATCGGGTTGCTGCGCTTTCCTGATGGCCTCGGCCATACCCTTAAACTTGTCGATGTACTCGGCCCGGTGCGGGTCGTCGGCGGGCAGGTCGGCCAGCACTTTAGCAAGGCCGGCAAACACCCAGCCATCCCCCCGCGACCAGAAATCTTTCAGCCCATTGGCCGTTTTGTGAGCCGGGTACACATACTTGGCATCGCGGTAGTACAGGCGGGTGTCGGCATCGTACATAATGCCATTGGCAAAGGTGAAGTATTCGTGCAGTTTCTGGAGATACAGCCGATTTCCGGTCAGCTTGTACAGCTTGGTCATTACCGGCATCACCATGTACAGGCCATCGGCCCACCACCAGTACCCGCTGTAGGGTGTACTCATCTGGAACTCCATCACCTCGCGGGCGCGGGCTATCTTCCGGGCGTCGGGTTGCAGGTTGTACAGGTCAACGTAGGTCTGAAAGCAGATCTGCCAGTCGCCAAAGAGCACGTACTCATCTGTTTCGCCGTAGGTGTACTTCCAGTTAGCCCGGTTGTCCGATTTGGCCCCCTTCCACTCGTTCTGCTCGGCCCAGGCTTCGGAATAACGCCGGTAGACCTCGTTTTTGGTCAGAAAATAAGCCTCCATATTACCGGTATGGTAGGCGGCATTGTCCCAAAAGGCGTTCCCGTGGGTAGGTCTGGCTTTTTGCCAGTAATCATTAACGTGCTGAACTGTTTGCAGCACCTCGGCCGGTTTGGGCACGGGCTGGGCTCCGGCCCACGCGCACAAGGCCAGCCAGAGAGTTAGCGTTAGGAGTTGGGTCATTGTCTACCAAAGAAACGAGTCTCCATCCGAAAAATCGGTGAAGACTCGTTATCGAATTGTGAGTATAAATTAATATCCGGGATTCTGCGCCAGCACGGCGTCTTTGTTCAACTGAATTTCGGTCAGCGGAATCGGCATGAGGAGGTTTTTCTCCGTCAGGCCACGAATCGGGTTTACGGGGTTATTGGCGTTGAGTCGGTTGGCCCGCTCAACGAGCGTTTTGGTCCGCATGAGGGTCATCCGGCGGTTTTCTTCGCCGATTAGTTCGCGGGCCCGCTCATCGAGCACAAAGTCGAGCGTCATATCAGCCGCCGACACTTTGCCCACCGCCGGGTAACCCGGAAACGCCCGCTCACGCAGGGTGTTAATACTGGCCGCTGCGGCTTCGAGTTTACCCTGCTTCACCTGGGCCTCGGCCATCAGCAGATAGGTTTCGCCCAAACGCATCAGAATAAAATCTTTCACCATGGCGTAGCCAAACGTATCGTTCGGATCAAACTGATACCATTTGGTGGTGTGCGGGGCAATGTTGAACAGGGTATCGGTACCCGTGTAAGGCACTGGCTTGCCATAGGTAGCCGGCTTGGTGGGGTCGTTGTACACGTACCGACGACGGATGTTGTATTGTGAATTACGAATGTCGCCGGGCTTATACAGGCCATACAACACCCAGTTGCTCAGTCGCAGGCGGCCCAGCGCCCGGCCACCCGTCGAGTCCGACAGGGCCATGCCCTGCACATTGTGGTAGGCTGCCCCCCATACCCGGCGTTGCTGCGGGTTGTCGGTGATACCGCCCACTACGGTGCTTGGGTTTTCCTGCTCCAGCACCCAGATAGCCTCGGTATTGCCCTGTACCCGGCGCTGGTTGCCGTACACAAACATATCGGAATAATAATCGCCGGGGCTACCCGCTTTGAGACCGTAACGGCTCTTCACCAGCTTGAACTTGCCACTGCTGATAATGGCCCCCAGTTGCGCTTCGGCCAGGTCGGGCTTACCCATACGCAGGTACACTTCGCCCAGCAGCTGCATCGCCATAAACTTGTTGGCACGGCCGTAGAGCTTCCCTTTCGCGTTTGACTTCACATTGTCGATGTCGGGCAGGTTGGCAATGGCAAACGTCAGGTCATCGACAATCTGCTTGTTTACGTCTTCGATAGGTGCCCGTACAAAATCGGTTTTGGGGCCAGTGAGGGCCTGCGTCAGCAGGGGCACCCCACCGAAGCAGGTCGCCAGGGTATTGTACGCATAGGCCCGGAAAAATTTGGCCTCCGCGCTGATCTTGTTTTTGCCCCCCGCGCTAATGCCCGTCAGCGATGGCGACTCGGCCCCGTTGATGATAATGTTGGACAGGTTCACCATAATGTAACTCCGGTTCCAGGTCCGGGCGGCTGCGCCATCCGTCGAGGTCAGCTGCGCGTAGTTATAGTACGGAATCTCAATGCCCTGCTGGTTGGCAGTCGCGTTGGCTACGTCGGTACCGACCTGCCACACACTCGGCCATCCCTGCTGGTCGGCCCAGGAGAAAATGGTGCTGGTGTGGTTGTACAGGCCAACGAGTTGCGCTTCAAAACCGAGCGAATCGTTGAGCGTTACGGGTGTGTACGACGAATAGGGTTTTTCGTCGAGAAACGTGTCTTTGCAGGCCGAAGCCAGAACCACCACCGACACGAAGAGAAGTTTAGCAAATGATTTCATGAGATCGGATGTAAGCAGTCGGGTTAACGGAGGCTAAGGTTCAGGCCCATCACAAACGAGCGGGTCAGGGGGTAGTTGTTGGCCCAGTCGCCCACCCCGCGCGACTGCTGTACGGCTTCGGGGTCCCAGCCAATCCAGTTTGTAAACGTGTAGAGGTTACGGCCACTGACGTAAACGGTTGCGCTGCCCAGGCGGAGCTTATCCAGCACCTTGGCCCCGAACACGTAGCTGAGGGTTACGTCTTTGATGCGGGTAAAGCTGGCATCTGACGCGTACCCGTAACCCCGTGGGTTTTTGAAGGCCAGCGAGGGCCGGGTGTTGCTCTTGTTTTCGGCGGTCCAGTAGCCCACGTCAATCGGTGTATTGCGCTTACCGGTTTCGTCGGCATAGGTCAGGTCGGCGTTGTTGCGGGTGATGCCCTGCACCGTCTGGATAAACACGTTCAGGTGGAAGTTTTTGTAGTGGAACGTGTTCGTCAGGCCGCCCGTCCACTTGGGTGCCGTTTGGCCCAGAATCATGCGGTCGCCGTCGGGCGTGATTTTCTTGTCGCCGTTGAGGTCGGCAAATTTCAGATCACCGGCCACCGCGCCAGGGTCCTGCGACGAGGCATCTTCGCCCACCTGCCACACACCGGCCAGTTTGTAGTCGTACACCACGCTGATAGGCTGCCCGA
This sequence comes from Rudanella lutea DSM 19387, assembly GCF_000383955.1. NCBI lineage: Bacteria > Pseudomonadati > Bacteroidota > Cytophagia > Cytophagales > Cytophagaceae > Rudanella > Rudanella lutea. Next base: position 1,495,956 of record NZ_KB913013.1, read on the forward strand.
TAAACCAACGGTTACCGAGGTCGTCTTTCTGGTCACCGTAGAGGTCGATAATCCGGTTGCGGTTCGAGGCAAACACCACCCCGCTTTCCCATTTCAGATCCCCTTTGGTCACGTTGCGGGTATTGAGCGTGAGTTCGATGCCCGTGTTCGAGGTTTCGCCGAGGTTATCAAATACACTCGAATACCCCGTGATAATGGGCAGGCTCCGCAGCAGCAACAGGCCCTTGGTGTTGTTTTTGTACAGTTCGAGGCTACCGTTGATCCGGTTGTTGAGAAATCCGAAGTCAAGACCAATGTTGCGGCTCAGCGTAGTTTCCCATTGCAGGTTGGCGTTTCCGAGGTTACCCGCCAGAGCACCAATCGTGCTGACCCCGTTGAACGGCGACCGGCCCGTGTTATTCGTCGTGATGGTACGGTACACGCTGATGGCCTCGTTGCCCGACTTACCGTACGACAACCGCAGTTTCAGGTTGCTCACCACCGTGGCATTTTTCATGAAGGCTTCGTTGCTGATATTCCAGCCCAGAGCCGCCGACGGAAACAGACCGTACTTGGTCGTGTTGGCACCAAACACCGACGAACCATCGCGACGGGCCGTCAGGGTAAACAGGTAGCGGCTATCGTACGAGTAGTTGACCCGGCCCATCTGCGAGTTCAGGCCGTAGCGATCGGCAAATGAGTTGCTCGACTGAGTGGCCCCGGCCCCGAGGTTGTAGAACGATAGTTCGTCGTTAACAAAACCCGTAGCCGAACCGCTTGCCGTGGCATATTTGCGCTGTTGGGCACTGTAGAGGCCCGTAAAGTCGAAATGGTGCTTGCCCCAGTCGCGGGTGTAGGTCAGGATGTTTTCGAGCGTGAAGCTATTGGTTTCCGAGAAAAACGTGTTGGCCGTTCCGAGCAGGTCGTTGGCACTGCGCCCCACGTAGCTACCTGTGCGGGCCGGAATGTACGAGTAACCCGCATTCAGACGAAACTTGAGTCCTTCGAGCGCGCCCGAAAATTTCACCTCCGCGTAGCCATTTCCGTTCAGGTTGGTGTTCCGGTCGACCCGGTCGGTGGTGAGGCCGAGCATGGGGTTGGTGTACAGCTGCTCAGGAAACATCGGGTAGATTTTGTACGTCCCGTTGGCGTTGTACTCCTGCCCGTAGGGGCTCATGGCCGTTGCGTTGAGCAGGTTGGCCCGGCCACCGTCGCGGTTATTGTTGGCGATAAAGAGCGAAGTACCCACCGTCAGGAAGTCCGTCACGTTGACATCCAGATTGGAGCGGAAACTGGCCCGCTTGTACTGGTAGCCTTTGATAACGCCCTGTTGATCGAGGTAAGCCCCCGAAACAAAGTAACGTACGTTGCTGGTACCGCCCGAAATGCTCAGGTTGTGGTCCTGCAACACACCGGTTTGCGTAGCCTCCTTAATCCAGTCGGTAGTGATACCGGCGTTGTAGTTGCTCAGCTCTTCAAAGTTCGGGACCGGATTCACCAGTTTCTGACCCGTTTGCGTCATGTAGTCTTTGTATTTCTGCACGTACTCCTCGCCGTTGCGGGGCCGCAGGATGTGGGCGAAATTCTCGACCCCAGCGTAGTTGCTGTACCGAATGGTCGGCTTGCCGGTAGTGCCCCGCTTGGTGGTGATCAGGATAACGCCGTTGGCCCCGTTGGTTCCGTAAATGGCTACAGCCGACGCATCTTTCAGAATCTCGATTGACTCAATATCGTTCGGGTTGACGTCGTTAAGCGAGCCCCCCGTTTTGCTGAGCGGAATCCCGTCGACAACCACGTAGGGCCCCGAGTTGGCGTTGATCGAGTTCTGCCCCCGGATAATGGTCGAGGGGGCGCTTCCCGGCACCGACGACGACTGACTGATGTTGACCCCGGCTACGGAGCCCTGTACGGCCTGCAACACGTTGGTCACGGGCAACTGCGACAGGCGGGCCTTGGGCACCGAGGCCACGGCCCCCGTAATGTCGGAGCGTTTCTGAGTACCGTACCCCACTACCACCACTTCATTCAGCGATTTGGCGTCGGCTTTCAATTGCACATTCACCACCGTCTGGTTGCCAACGGCTACTTCCTGAGCCGCGTAGCCGATGTACGAAATCACCAGCACCGGGTTGGCGGTACCGTCGGGAATGCGGAGCGTGTAATTCCCCTGCGCATCGGTATTGGCCCCAATTGTTGAGCCTTTCAGCGACACACTGGCGCCCGGCAGCCCCTCCCCTTTTTCGTCGGTCACCTGCCCGGTGATCGTGAGCACCTGCACATCGAACCGATCGGCGGAGAAGACAGAGGGTCGGACGGCGGCATGAAGCGGACTGCCCGCGTAGGCAGTCGGTTGGGCCAACATTCCACTGACTGGAAGCAACGCCCCGCAAAAAAGTAGCCTTTTGAGATTCATAGAACGGCTGAAAAGTTTCTTGGCTATTCGGTGATTTTCTTTACTAAGTACCAGAAACGAATAAATCAAACATTTGAATAGTGCAAAACTAGCCACCAGACAGCGTCCACCGGGGGGCATAATTCGCCAGAAAACAGGGGGTAATTCGTCTGGGCCAGCTTTTTGGGGAAACTTCGGCTCCGGGATGCGTTTCGGCTCCGGCCGAACAAACAAAAACCGGCCCGAGCCCAAACTGCCAGCAGGCAATTCGGACTCGGGCCGGGTATCATTCTGTCGGTTGGTCGGCTACAGCTTGCGGGTCTGCAACTGCCGCAACACCTTCCGCAGGGCCTCGGGCTTCTGCATGTACGGTTCCAGGTCGTACACGGCTACCCGCCGGAACTCAATCGGGTGGCTTTCGCTCTGCAACGAGATGTAGCCCCCGCGCAGGGGTTGGCCGTCTTTCTTCTGGGCCGGGTCATGGTTCGACACAGTGCCCCCGCCGATTTGGGGTTTCTCGTAGGTCAGCACGGTATCACCCTCTACAATGTGGTGAATCACCGAATCGCCCAGCACCAGAGCCTCGGCCCGTACCCAACGGTCGCCGTGATACGTTTTCGACTTTGAGTCGATGCAGTGGGGCGTAAACAGCTTGCCGTTCATTTCAACGTGCGTGCCGGGCGTGCAGAGGTTGGCGGTATGCCGCTCGTGCTGCCCGTCGCCCCCAAGCAGCTGCATTTCGAGCGAGATCGGGAAGTCCTGTTTCACGGTCATGGTTTCGGGGGCCTGCCCGTGGAGCATCGCCCCGCTGTTACGGATCGCCCAGCCGGGACCCGCCGGTGCCTGCTGCCCCACAAACCGGTATTCGAGCACGAGCAGATACGCCGAAAACGGACGCTTCTTGTAGAAAATATGCCCAAACTGATTGTCGAACGAGGTATAACCGTCGTAGTTGACCGTCAGCTTGCCGTCGGTGACCCGGAAAGTGTTGCCGTAATTTTCGTTGAGCGGATGGCCCGAGATTTTCACGGTCCAGTCTTTCAGATCTTTACCGTTAAACAGTTCGATCCACCCGGTGCCTTTCGAGCGGCCTTGCCCAAGGCTGAGGAGCGCCAGCAGGCAGAGAGGGAGTAAAAACATAAGTCGAAGCATAAGGTTATGGGAAAATTAGGTGATTGCATTAGAAGCTGTTTGAGTTAGCGATTTGAGGCCGCAGGGAGCGAATTTTGGTTGCTGACAAGCCAGTTTTTGCCGGTCGTAGCGCTTGCTACGGCCCAAAAAAGTGGCGCAGGCAGCGACCAAAAGCTGCCCTTACGGGCCAAAGGGATTAACTCAAACAGCTTCTTATTTCTCAGCTACCGCCGTGGGCTTGCCAAACAGGAGCCATTCGAGGCTGAACAGGTCGCGGTTGGGGCCTTCGGGCTTCACAAACACCACGTACAAGTCGTGCATGCCACCGGGGTCCCGAACGGGGGTGCTCACTTCTTCATACTTGCGCCAGTCGCCCGTAGGCTTGTACGCCAGCGTGCTCACCACCGGGCCCGTGGGCGAGTCGATATGCACCTCAATGGTAGCGCCTTTATCTTTCGATGAATAACGGTACGTGAGCTGATCGATGCCTTTCAGGTCGATGTTCTTGAGCACAAAATACGACTGATGGTGAATAGTACCCAGCCGTTTGCCCTGCCGGGTCATATTGGAGAGCACATCGGCCTCACTGGCAATCACTTTGGTCGGGCGGAGTACCAACACATCCGTTTTGGTGAGGGCCAACGGGGCCTTGGGCGGCAACAACGCACCTTTGTCGGTGTACGAGGCCGTCAGTACATAGCGTCCTTCCTGCTCTTTGCCCACGTGTTGATTGAGCGTCAGCGTACCCTGCTGTGGCAGTCGATTTTCGGTTGGCTCGGTACCCAGCGAAAGCACGTATTTGATCATCTCGGTGGCCTCTTCGCGCGAGAGTTGCGGGTGCGCACTCATGGCATGTTCGCCCCAGACACCACCCCCGCCAATGATGACCTTGTTGGCCAGTTTGGCAGTAGCGGTTTTGTCGTCGCGGTAGCGCTTGGCCACCTCCGTAAACGACGGCCCGACCGATTTGGCGGCTACCTGATGGCAGGCCTTGCAGTCGGAGCCAGCCACCAGCGATTTCCCCAAACTGTATGTCGACGTCAGTTGCTGATGGCCCATCATCGGCTCGCTGCTGACCTTCGGAATATAGTTGAGCACCACCTTCAGGTTCTTTTTGTCGATCACCTTGTCTTCTTTGTCGGTCACGCGCACGGTATAGGCAAAGGGCGTGGCCTGCGGAGAGAAGAACGTCCGGTTTTGCCCGGTCGATACAGCCACCTGCGGGGTGGTGTTGCCCACTTTTACGGTCACGGTGTCGGTGCTCACCTTGCCCGCCGGGTCGGTCACGGTCAGGGTAGCCCGGTAGATGCCGTTTTTGCGGAAGGTGTATGTCGGATTGGCCTCCGTCGAGGCTACTTTGTTCCCCTCGAAGCGCCAGGCGTACCGGAGCGCATCTTTGTCGAAATCAACGCTTTTGTCGCCCGAAAACGCCACCGTCAGCGGAGCCAGCCCGATGGTATCCGTGGCCGAAGCCCGCGCTACCGGAGCCCGGTTGCCGCCGTTAAAGTCAATACGTACCAGCCGGGCGTCTTCGTTGTCGATCCCATACACCGAGCCGTATTCGAGCATGTAGATACTACCGTCGGCCCCGATTTCCATATCGACCGGCCGCCGGAAATCGCCTGTTTGGGGCATAAACGCTTCCATGTACTGATAGTTCTGGTCGGCATCGAGCCGCACGGCATACACCCAGTTCCGCATCCAGTCGTACACAAACAGAGCCTTGTCGTAATAGGCGGGCAATTTGGTAGTTGATTTGAGTGCGGGGTCGTAATGATACACAGGCCCGCCCATGGCGCACCGCCCGCCCACACCCAGCTTCGGAAACTCGGCCGACGCGTTGTACGGGTACCAGATCATTGCTTTTTGGGCCGGGGGCAGGGTTTTGGCTCCGGTATTATTGGGCGAGTTATTGACGGGAGCCATCGGGTCGTACAGAGCCCCCACGGCTTTGGTGGCAAAGTCATACTGATGGTAGGCCTTGTTGTCGCCCACAAAATAGGGCCAGCCGTAGTTACCCGCTTTTTTGGCCTGATTGAACTCATCGTAGCCGCGTGGCCCCTGCTGCCCGTCGGTACCGGCATCGGGACCAATTTCGCCCCAGTACAGAATCGACGTAGCCGGGTCGACCGAAATGCGGTACGGATTGCGGCAACCCATCACGTAAATTTCGGGCCGGGTGCCGGGGGTGCCTTTGGGAAACAGGTTACCCTCCGGAATGGTGTACGAACCATCGGTTTTGACGTTGATCCGCAGGATTTTACCCCGCAAATCGTTCGGATTGCCCGACGACCGCTGTGCGTCGAACGTAAGCCGACCCGACCGGGCGTCGATGGGCGCGTGTCCGTTCGATTCAAAGGGCACGGTATTGTCGCCGGTCGAGATAAACAGGTTGCGGTGGGCATCCCACGCCATCGACCCGCCGGTATGCGCACTTACCTCCAGGTCGATCGGAAATTCGATGATTGATTTTTCGCTGGCTACATCGAGCGAGCTATCGTCGTTGACCCGAAACCGGCTGATACGTTGCAACGTTTGCTCACCTTCCTGAATCGTGTAGAAAAAGTACAGAAACTGGTTCTGGCTAAAATCGGGGTCGATGGTCATGCCCAGCAACCCGTTCAGATACTTGTCGACGGCCTTGACGGGGAAGTCGTGCAGCAGCCGGGTTTTCTTCTGAACGGGGTCGTAGAGGTAAAACTTACCGGCGCGTTCGACAAAAAACACCCGTCCGTCGGGCGCAACGGCCAGTTCCATGGGCTCGTTGAGGTCGTTGGAAAGTACCGTTTTGGTGAACCGGTTTTCTTCAGGCCGGTTCAGGGTGTCGGCCAGGGCCGGGGCCGGTACCCGGTCGGTACCCCGATGGAAAGCGGGCAGGGTAGTAAGCCCGGCCAGAATCCCAAAGGGTAAGCTGTACTTGAGTAGAGAAGTGAACATAAAAACGTTTGGCAACAGATTGATACAGAATGACAAACAAAACCGGCGCTATTTCTTACCGATTTGTGTCAGCCTTTCTCCTCAAAAAACATCGTAAATTAGACAAATTTAGAAGGGCGAAATCCGTTGGTAAGGGTCCGTTTTCGTCAAATTAGAGGGGTAAATTGGTCCCTGATCATGAAGTGGTTTCGGCTATTTATTTTTTGGGGGGTCATTGGGGTCATCACCAGCCTTCCGGGTGCGGCTCAGCCCCCTAAGGCTGACCGGGTCAGTCCAGACCGGGTCACGCCTGACCGGGTCACGCCTGACCGGGTCTGGTTTGAGCACATCACCGTCGACCAGGGGCTTTCGCACAGCGACGCCATGTGCGTTACGCAAGACCGGGCCGGGTTCATCTGGATCGGCACCAATCAGGGCATCAATCGGTACGACGGCTACGAACTCCGTAGCTACCTGCTCCCCGTAAACCCCCGCAACGGACTGGCGGGTAACCGGCTGCGGGCCGTGTACACCGACACCCGCGGGCGGTTGTGGGCGGGCTCCGAGAGCGTTGGCGTCAGTTTGTACGACACTCACCGCGACCGATTCGTCAGCCTGCGTCAACTGGCCACCGCGACCGTCGACCGCGCCCTGCTCGACCGGCTCGATCTGGCCAATGTAGAAGCGATCACGTCGGATACGCAGGGGCGGGTGTGGGTCGGTACGCGCCGGGAGGGATTATTTTTGCTCACCCTCAACGACGGCCAACAGCTTACCAGCCTTACCCGCGTTCCCGTTGGCACGCAAGCCGACTTCTGGGTCACAACGCTCATTACCGACCGGTCGGGCACGGTTTGGTTTGGCACAGCGCACGAAGGCCTCTGGTGGGTAGCCCCCTCGGGCACACCCCGCGCCCGGACCGTGGCTCTCCCCCACAACCGGACTTCCGGGTCTGGTGATTTGCCCACCGTGCGTGCGCTACACGCCGACCGACGGGGCGGCCTCTGGATTGGCACCGACGAACAGATTTTCTGGACCTACAACAGCGGAGGGTTAACAACGGGCCGGTCCGGGCTAACCCCGCTCAACGGCACGTTCGACGAAATTGAGTCGATTCATTTCGACTCCTTCGGGCATTTGTGGGTAGGAACCAACTACGGGCTGCTGTTCTGGCCCGGCTTACCGGGTCCGGCTCCGGCAGGCCAACCTCCTATTGACCAGGGTCGGCCGACAACCTTTTACCCCCGCGACGACGACCCGCACAGCATCAACTCGGGGCGGGTGCACCAGATTTTTGAGGATCGAAACCAGATTTTGTGGCTGGCCGCGTCGGCCGGGGGGCTCAACAAGGTCGATTTGGGCCACAAGCCTTTTGAGAACCTGCAACGGCGATTTTCGCAACAGCCCACCTTGCCCAACAACTACGCCAACGCCATTTACAAAGACCGCACCCGTAACTGGCTCTGGATAGGCACCCGCAACGGTTTTTCGCGGTACGACCTCACCACCCGAACGTACCAGAACTACGAGAGCCGCCCCCTGCCCGGCGATGCAACGGGTGTCGATGTGGCTTCGTTTCACCAAACAACCGACGGTACGCTGTGGGTGGGCACCCGCTACAGTGGCCTCAAGATACTGCGCAACGGCCGCCTGTCGACCCTGACCACCTTACCGGGGGGGCTTTCGCTCGGCTCTACCAGCCTCGAAACCATAGTGGAAGACCGGTTCGGTACTATTTGGGTTGGGAGTTTCGAGAGAGGGTTGCTCCGATTCGACCGGCAGGGGCAACTTCTGGGGCATTTCAGCGCCGATAATGGCCGTTTGCCCACCAACCAGATCACGTTTTTGCTGTACGACCGGGCTACCGATGTGCTTTGGGCCAGTACACGCGGCACAGGATTGCTGAAATTACAGATTGGCCCCGACTCGCTCCGGGTACTCCGGCAGTTTCGGCACGACCCCAACAACCCGGCCAGTTTACGGGTCAATTACACCTGGCCCCTGCTGAAAGACCGGCTCGGACGGCTCTGGATCGGCACCATTGGCGGGGGGCTCCACCAACTCACCACCGACCGGCAGGGCCGCGAACACATCCGCCGGTTCGATCGGGTGATTGCCGAGCCCAACATCGAAAGCATTTTGCAGGACGAACAGGGTGACCTCTGGATGGGGGGTGCCGGTTTGTTACGCTTCAATCCCACAACGGGGCAGGCCATCCGGTACGACGTGGCCGACGGCCTGCAAAGCAATTCGTTTAAGGTGGGCGCGGCCTACCGCGATGCCGACGGAACCCTGTATTTTGGCGGGATCAAGGGGGTGACGTACTTCCAGCCCCGGCTGATCCGGCCCAACCCCTACCCGCCGGTTGTTCAGCTCACGAATCTTCGCATTTTCAACAAAATTGTACCGGTGGGCGACGAGGTAAACGGGCGGGTCGTGCTCTCCCAAACGCTCAATCAGACCCAAACGCTGACCATCAAAGCCGCCGAAAACGACTTTTCGATCGAGTTTGTCGGCCTCAATTACGCCAACCCCCAAAAGCATACCTACGCCTACCGGCTCATTGGCTACAACGACGCGTGGGTGCATCCCGCACCGGGGCAACGCACGGCCAACTTTGCCAACCTACCCGCGGGCGACTACACGCTTGAAGTGCGGGCGGGCAACGGCGAGGGGCAATGGTCGGCCAAACCCGCTACCCTACAGATTACGGTATTGCCGCCCTGGTGGAAAACGGGCTGGGCTTACCTGCTGTACACGGTACTGACTGTGAGCGCGTTGCTACTGTACCGGCGCATCACCGTAACGCAGCAAACCCTGCAAAACGAACTGGCGCTGGAGCAATACAAAGCCGAAAAAGAGAAAGAAGTGACCGACAACCGGCTCCGGTTTTTCACGAACGTTTCGCACGAGTTACGCACGCCCCTGACGCTCATCATGGGCCCACTCGACGAGCTGGTGTCGGCGGGAATGGCGGGCGGGCTGCGCGACAAGGTGTTGCTGATGCACCAGCAAACCCGCAAACTGCTCGATCTGGTCAATCAATTGCTGGAGTTTCGGAAGGTAGAGTCGGGACATGTATCGCTGCGGGCGGAGCGGGGCAATATTCTGTCGTTTGTTACCGAGATATTCCTCATTTTCAAGCTCAAAGCCGAAGAGATGCACCTCGACTACGACATGGAAGCCCCAACGGAGCCCGTGCCGCTGTACTTCGACCGGGCAAAGCTCGAAATCGTGTTGACCAACCTGCTGTCCAACGCGTTTAAATACACGCCCGAAAACGGAAAAATTCGGGTGACTATTTCGATGGCTGGCTCCCCCGACGAAGCCGCCCTTTTTTACAACAATCAGCTCAGTAACAACTACCTGCAACTCATGGTGCAGGACTGGGGCATCGGTATGAGACCCGACGAGGTAGCCCAGATTTTCGACCCGTATTACCAGGCTTCGCACACCAACACGCTGCGGATGATGGGCACGGGCATCGGGCTGTCGCTGGTGAAGCAGTTTGTGGAGGCTCACGCGGGCGAGGTTACGGTGCAGAGTGCCCCCGGCGCAGGTACCACTTTTACCATCCGGTTGCCGTTTGGACAGGCACACCTCGCCCCTGAGTCGATTGCAGACGAAACCCCGGCCGACCCCCACCCGTCGGCCGAAATCCCCCTCCTGCCCGAACGCATTGCCACCCCAACCCCGACACCTTCGGGTCGGATTTTGCTCGTGGAGGATAACGATGAGCTTCGGCAGTACCTCTCGGACCTGTTTAGCCCGGCCTACGAGGTGCACACCGCTACCGATGGCCTCGACGGTTGGGACAAGGCGCTCTCCCTCCTCCCCGACCTGGTGGTGAGCGATGTGATGATGCCCCGCAGCAACGGGCTGGAGCTTTGCCAAAGACTCAAGCAGCACCCCAAAACAATGCATATTCCGGTGGTACTCCTGACAGCGCGGGTAGCAGCTGCCCACGAACTGGAGGGCCTCGAAACCGGTGCCGACGAGTACATGGTCAAACCGTTTAACCCGAAAATCCTGTTCACGAAGGTATCGGTCATGCTGCAAAGCCGGGCGCGGCTCCGCGAGTATTACGACCGGCAGATTCTGCTCAAACCCACCACCGTCGTGATCCCGGACGCCGAGAAACAACTCCTCGAAAAAGCGATGGAGATAGTCGAAACGCACCTGGCCGATCCTGAATTTTCGGTACCGACGCTCGTCCGTGAAATGGGCATGAGTCAGTCGGCATTTTACCGGCAGATCAAAGCCATTACGGGGCAAACAGTGGTCGAGTTTATCCGCGATGTGCGCATGAAACGAGCCGCCCAACTGCTGACTACGGGTGGATTACGCGTATCGGAAGTGGCGCATCAGGTCGGTTTTGAGGACCTGAAACACTTCCGGCGGACGTTCCAGAACCTGTATAATCTCTCGCCGTCGGAGTACGCCCGGCAACACAGGGGCAACCCAGACGAGTAGTTACAGATTCCGCCAGCTACCGGCGTCGTAGACTTCGGTAAGCCCCCGGTTACCCAGCAGGGCTTTGGCGCGAGCACTCCGCATGCCCGACGCGCAGCACACAATCACGGGTTTCTTGTAGTTGCGAATGGTGTTTAACTTACTGTCGAGCACATCGAGCGGGATGTTGACCGCTCCTTTGGCGTGCCCACCGGCAAACTCGCCCGGCGACCGGACATCAATAATAACAGCTCCCTGCGCCCGTACCGCATCGATCTGTTCGTTGTTTCCTCCTCCGAAAATTGACTTAAAAAGCGAAAGCATCTGTGTGTTTGTTTTAGAATGATGACACAAAGGTGGCGGCACAAATCATCCTATTCCGTGACATTTATCACGCATGAGTCTTATTTCTTTCACCACTTTTGACTACACAAACATTCAGTACTGGACATTTGGACTTCAGACATTAGACGTTAGACGTACTACCATTCTGTAGGGAGGTCTAATGTCCAACATCTAATGTCCAGCACTGAGACACAAACACCTTCATTCTGAACCATGACAACCGAACACCTACACGCCCTCTGGCAGGAAGCCCGCACCCGTTTCTCGAATCAGCTGGCCACCCTTACCGAAGCCGACCTCAACAAAAAATTAGGCGATTCGGTCAATTCGGCGGGGTTTCTGATTCGGCACATCGCCGATGTCGAACTGCTTTTTGCCCGCAATGTATTCGGCCAAACCGACCTCAAAGTGAGCGCCAAGACGGTTATAGCCCAGCGCGACACCGGCGAATGGACCAACCTCTCGGAACTGCTTGAATACCAGAATTACGCGTTTGAAAGTTTGGAAAAAGCGATTCTGGCCCAGTCGGTCTCCGACTGGGATGTGATTATCGAAACCAAGGAATTTGGCCGTCGAACCAAAGCACAGGCACTGGGCCGTATCACGTCGCACACGGCTTATCACGCGGGTCAATTAGCCATTGTGGTGAAATACGGGCATTAAGCCGAACTCCCAGGGCCTAATCTTACTGCATCTTCTTCGCCTTAATCTCGGCCAGCAACGTCCGTAGCTCCTCTACTTTTTCGGGATGTTGGGTGTACAGGTCGTTGGTTTCGGCGGGGTCGGCAGCCAGATTAAACAACTGCCCCTGTGGACCGCCCGCCGTGGGTTTAATCTCTTTGGGATCGGTGAAACCGCCGGACCCCAGGCCCTCGATCAGCTTCCAGTCGCCTTTGCGGATGGCAAAATAGCCGATAGACGAGCTGTGCACCACGGCCGGTTGGTTGGGCACCTGTTTGGCTTTCCCCGTCAGCACGGGCAGGATGCTGTAGCTGTCTTCGGGCTTAAACGCGGCCGACCGGTTGCCCAGCAAATCGGTGCAGGTAGCCATCAGGTTGGCTAAAGTGGTGGTCGCGCCACTCACCGAATTAGGTTTGACATGACCCGGCCAACGCACGATAAACGGAATCCGGTGGCCCCCTTCAAAAGCATCGCCTTTCATGCCCCGAAACTCCCCCGCCGATTTATGGTTGAAACGCTGCACAAAATCGGGACGCCAGTACGGGCCGTTGTCGCTCGCAAAAATCACGATGGTGTTCTGCGCCAGCCCCTGCCGGTCGAGGGTTTGGAGAATCTGCCCCACAGCCGCGTCGACCTGTTGCACAAAATCGCCGTACTCACCCGCTTTCGACTTGCCGGTGTAGGTATCGGTAGGCATCCAGGGTGTGTGCGGAGCCGCCAACGGCAGGTACAGAAAAAACGGCTTCTGGGCGGTTTGGCGATTCAGAAACGCCATCGCCTTGTCGATAAACCGGGGCAAAACCCCGTGAAAATCGAAGGCCGGGGCCATTTTACCTTCGCGCCAGAACGGCCCCGAATACCCCGATTCGATCTTATTGCCCTTAGTGTACGCCGTGGGCTCGGCTTCGAGCCGGTGATTTTCGAGGTAGCAGTAGGGCGGCATATCGAGCGAGGCCGGCAGAATGTACGAATAGTCGAACCCAACCGTATTGGGCCCCTGCGCCACGGGTTTGGCGTAGTCGATATCGTCGGGGTTCATTTCGGTTTTGATTCCGTACTCGGCATCAGCCAGCAAGGCTTCTTTACCGGGTTTCACCACCCAATCGACGCCCAAGTGCCACTTGCCCACCACGGCGGTCTGATACCCCTCTTTTTTGAGCAACGAAGCCACCGTAGCCCGATCCTGTTCAATCAGCGTGCGGCTGTATCCCCGTAAAACGCCCACCGGCAAGCGGCTTCGCCAGGGGTAACGGCCCGTCATAATCGAGTAGCGGGTGGGTGTACACACCGACGAGGGCGAGTGCGCATCGGTGAAGCGCATTCCCTGAGCCGCCAGCCTATCGATGTTGGGCGTAGCAATGCCACCCGCCGGGTTATAAGCCGACACATCGCCGTAGCCGAGGTCGTCGGCCAGAATGTACACAATGTTGGGCCGCTGCTTCGTCTGGGTTGGAACCATGAAGGCCAGCGAAAGCAAAGCGCTCCCCAGGGCTATTATTTGTAGAAAGGGTTTCATTGTTATCAAACTCAAACGTAGTAGTGAAGGGCAAACTTGGTATGCTAAGGCATGTATTTAATGGCCTTTTATCCGGTAACTCAGTGCGACCAGCGCCAGCAGACCGGCTAAGCCGCCTAACGCAATGGTGAGCGAAAAATGATGGGCAATAAACCCCAGTAGGGCCGGTCCGGCCAGCATCCCTGTGTAGCCAATGGTCGTAATGGCCGGGATGCTTACCGTTGGCGAAATGCCGGGTAATCGGCCTGCTTCACTGAAAAAGATGGGAACCACATTGGCGACGCCTAATCCCAGCAGCACAAAACCAGTCAGTGCCCCAACCACCCAGGGGCTCAAAACGGCAATGCCCAAGCCGACGGCCCCAACCAGACTACCCCCCACCACAACTGTTTTACCGCTCAGGCGAGCCACCAGCGTATCGCCCATGAGTCGCATAACGGCCATTGCCACCGAAAAAGCAGCATAGCCTGCACCGGCAAATTCCAGCGATATACCTTTGACTTCCTGCAGAAAGAGGGCACTCCAATCGAGGATGGCTCCTTCGGCCAGAAAAACGGCGAAGCACATCAGCCCCAGAAACAAAACCCGCGCGTGCAGCCATTGGAACGGTTGCTTGTGCTCGGCTGGTTTGGCCTCCACGCCCGAGAAATGGGCAATCGCTTGTTGCTCCATCGCTACAGGAAACAAGTTTTTGTACTGCGTGAGGGTGATGACAACCATGAGCGCGGCAATGCCCACAATGGCATAAACGGGGTTAAGCCCCAGCTTGACCAGAAAGCCCAAACCCAGCGAACCGAACAGCCCTCCCACACTGAACAAACCGTGTAAGGACGACATGATTGGTTTGCCGTACAGGTTCTGGACCTGTACACCGTGCGCGTTCATGGCGACATCGATGGTGCCGATGCTGGCCCCGAACACAAACAGGGTTACAGCCATAGCCGGTGTGGACGCGAGAATAAGCAACAGGGGCAGCACCCCGGCCATGACCAGACCCGCCCCAGCCATAACGATACGGCTACCCCGGCGGCTCACCAGCCAACCCGAAATGGGCATCATCAGCATGGCACCACCCCCCAACAGCAGAAGTAGCAAGCCCAGGTTGGCATCGTTCAAGGCTAACCGTTCTTTGGCGAACGGAATCATGGGCGCCCAACTGGACATGCCTAAACCGCAGACCAGAAAAATTAACTGGGTGGCCTGACGCGCTTTCAGGACCTGCCTTGCCTGGATGGCTACTTCCATAACTCACGTTAGAATAAAAGACTGGAGACGAGCACCTTTAGTGAGGTTAGGTGTACAGTGGACCGGGCTGGCACTCCACTGTACACACTACGGCTGTTTCGACCTCCTGACTAAATCTTAATGCCCCACTCCTTATTCATGTCGCGGCCGAGGAGTGCGTTGGCTTCTTTGTCGCCTTTGAATTTCTCCTTTTTCGGATTCCACTGCAGCGGGCGTTTGAGCTGATAGGCAATGTTGCCGATGTTGCAAACGGAAGCCGTGCGGTGACCAATTTCCACGTCGCAAATGGGCTTGCTTCGCTTGCGCATGGCGTCGAGGAAGTCCTTGTAATGGTTTTCGCTCTTATACACGTGCTTCTCGTTCTCACCGATGACTTTCGTTGCCAGCGAAACGGGCGTCGTTTCGATTTTCCGGCGCTGCACCTTGATTTCGCCTTCGGTTCCGATGAAGTGAATGGCGTTGTTCCAATCCCATTTTTCGTGGGTCATCACAATGCCGTTGTCGTATTTGTAGGTCAGGAACGGGTGCTCCTTGCCATCGGGGGCAATCACTTCTACGGGGCCGCTATTGTCCATATCCAGCGCCCACTGCACAATATCGAACATGTGCGCCCCCCAGTCGGTCACCATGCCTCCGCCAAACTCTTTGTAGTTGCGCCAGTTCGGAAACACGTCTTTCGAGAGCGGGGGAGCCAGTTCGGAGTTGAACGCAACAGGCATATTGGGCCCCAGCCAGGCCGACCAGTCGAGGCCGTCGGGAATGGGTTCGGCGGGGAGGTCGTACGGTTTGGGTGGTGGCCCTACGTTCACCTTGATCTGCTTGATTTGGCCGATGTAGCCGTTCCGAACCAGCTCGGCGGTTTGGCGAAACTCCGGCCACGAGCGCTGCATGCTGCCGGTCTGGAACACGCGGTTGTATTTGCGGGCGGCCTTCACCATCGCCCGGCCTTCCTTCACGGTCAGGGCCAGCGGCTTTTCGCAGTAAATGTCCTTGCCCGCCTGAGCCGCCCGAACGGCCATAGCCGCGTGCCAGTGGTCGGGGGTGGCAATCACCACGGCGTCCACGTCTTTACGACCCAGTAACTCCCGGAAATCGTTGTACACCGAAATATCGCTGTACCTACCCAATTGGGTATTTTTTTCGTAATGTGCCTTGATGCGGTCGAGGGTCAGCTGGGCTTTGGCTTTGTACACTTCGGCCAGCCCGACAATGCGCACCTCGTTGGTGCCCAGAAACGAGGTGGTGAGGCCGCGCCCCTGCTTGCCCGTGCCGATGAAGCCGAGCGAAATAATGTCGCTGGGAGCGAGGTATTTGGTTCCGTCGGGACGTTTGCCGCCCAGCACAAACCGGGGGACAATCATAAAACCAGCCGCAGCGGTGGCGGCCTTGCCTAAAAAGTCCCGGCGGTTGAGGGAGGTTGATTTTTCGTTTTCCATTTTTGAAAAAGTTAAGACTAACGCAAACTTTGATATCGTTTCCTTGGTGACAGCTGACGCGTAGCCCTTCGACAGCTCTCTTAAACTACTGACCAACTGACATAAACGTCCATTTCACTGACGCGGAATAGCCAAACGGTTTGCCTTTTGGCACCGTAATCTCCTGCCCTTTTAAAGGACCGTTTGGGTCTTTTATAACACTCAACCGGGTGAATGAATAGGCACCGCGTTCGTAGTCGAACGAAACACCGTCATCGTCGTACAGCAGGAAGCTACCGGGCAGGGTGCCGTAATGACGCACCTCCAGCGGCAATACCTCGCCCGGTTTGGGGGCCTGCCGACGGGGTGGCACCATCGGAATCAGGCCACCGTCTTTCACAAAAAGCGGGATTTTGTCGAGGGATGGGTTGATCGTGATTTCCTCGTTTTCGCCCACCAGTTTGCCCGTGTAGAAATCGTACCACTTCCCGGCGGGCAGGTACACCTTGCGGCTTTTTTCGCCCGTAAACATGGGAGCTACCAGCAGGTAATCGCCCATCATGTACTGGTCTTTGATGTCTTTCCGAATGCTCATGGCATACGGATTGGCCGTAGCGTCGAACGTACCCGCAACGGTGGTCGGTTTAAAACCGAACCCCTCCACCAGATTCATAGCCCGAAACGGCGGCTTGCCCTCAAAATGGTACTGCGCAAAGGTCGAGTACAGGTATGGCAGCAATTGCATCCGCAAATTGGCCACCTCCGAAACAGCCTTCTCCACCTCCGGGAACGTCCAGGGTTTGGTGCCGTCGGCCCAGGCGTTGAGCATGGCCATGGGCGAAAAACAGACCGACTGCATCCGCCGGACCCACTCTTCGGCACTCGGTGAGGCCCGGACTTCGGGCGTCCATAGCACCCCGATAAAACTACTGTTGACCAGCGCCGTGATAAAATCCTTGTGGCTGTAGTAGTCGTTGTAGATCACATACGGGAAGTTGCTCGCGCCTGCGTTGGATGCCCGCACCAGGCCGTAGGTTCGTTTGTTCAGCTCCCGGAACCAGCTCCCGGTCATGGTTTGCACCATCAGGCCGTAGGTTTGGCGCATCGGCTCGGCTTCCAGACCCGACGGGAACGTGGCCACATCGGGCCAAACCCAATTGTCGTAGCCATCTACCTCGTCGATTTTATACCCGCCAACGCCCAGCTTCAGGTGCTGTTGCATGAAGTGATCTTTGAACGCCTGCCGGGCCTGCGGCAGGGTAAAATCGGGAACAATGCCGTTCCAGACGGTGTGTGAACCTGCCAGTGGCTTGATTTTGGGGTAAAGCGAAGCCGTAGGCGAAACGTACGGATTGAGCCACAAATTGGCGCTGACTCCCCGGCGCGCCAGGCTGTCCAGAAAGCTTTTGGGGTTGGGGAACCGGGTTTTGTCCCACTCAAACGTACAAGGGTAAGCCATGCTGTGCCAGCCCGGTTCAACACCGATAAAATCGAGCGGGAAGTTGTGGGCTTCGAAGCTCTTAACCTCGTTTAGAATATCGATTTGGGAGTACAGTGTTGGGACGCGTTGCGTGAAGCCAAGCCCCCATTTGGGCGGCAAATAACCACCGCCGTTCATCAGGTTATAGCGTTGCACCACCTGCATGGGTGTGGGGCCACTAAAAACGTAAATCGTGGCCCCATCGGCCGGTACGAGCACCTCAACGGCATCGGAATACGGCTGCGACGACCATTTCTTATCGGTGTTTCGGTCGCTCAGAACGGGCGGATTCCGGGTGTCGGTGCGCACGGCCGTACCCGCGTACACGGTGAGGTAGCGAGCCGCATCAATCAGCACCCCGTACCCCCGCGACGACACATAAAATGGCACTGGTGCGTGGGTGCGGCCGTTGTCTTTGCCGCCGTAATGGTCCATGTGTAGATTTAGGATACGCCCCCGCTGATTGACGGTCTGGAAATTCAGCCCCAGGCCAAACAACTGTTCTTCGCGCTCCAACGGAAATCGGAGGTAGGTTTTCTGGTTAACAATTTTCACCGAAATCCCGGCTTTATCGAGCGGGAAAGCTGTTTTGGGTAACTCGGCCAGCCCCCGGCGGTTGGGCGTTGCTTCGGCAGCACTCAGCAGGCTGATGCGTTGCGGCTTCCCGACCGTGAGTTTCCAGATACCCGGATGCACCTCGGTCCAATTTAGCCCCGGTTGGGCCTTGCTCCCTCCCGCGAATAGCAGCACGCACAGCAAGCCTAAAATTCGGTTTGTCTGCTTCATTTCAGTACGAATGTGTGTTTGCCTGACGGTACCTTGTCGACCCGAAAATAACCACCCTGCGCCCCCATTACGGTCCTTTTCCCGTCAACGGTCAGTTGCGATTGGGCGGACGTGGTTGGCACGTACACCGTGGCCGTTGAGCCGCCTGGTACGCTTACTTCCATTGTTTGGGCATCAGCCGATTTTTTGATCGAAACCGTTACGGGCCCTTTGATCGTGGGGATGGTTGCAGCCGCACTGGTTAGCCGACCCAGTTGAGGTTTTATCTGGAACGTATCGAAGCCGGGGGTGAGTGGTTCAACGCCCATCAGCTTCCGGGTAATCAGGTTGGCGGGGGCGGCTCCCCAGGCGTGGCTCAAGTCGAGGTTGGGTTTGAAGGCGATGTCCCAGGCCTCCATCGAAATGGTTGAACCGACGCGAATCATGTTGTACCAGCTGCGCTGGGTAGTGGCTGTCATCAGGTCAAAAGCGTAATCGCCCATGCCTGAGTCGTACAGGGCGTCCATCAGGAACTGAGAGCCGTACACGCTGCACGCCATCCGGCGGCTTTTGATAAACTGCCCAACAGCGGGTACGTCGGCAGCGGCAACCAGTCCAAACGCCAGCGCAAACATGTTGGCGTGGAGCGAGCTGTGGTCCGTGCCGTCGCCGTCTTTAATCAGGCCGGTTTTGGGGTTGCGGAACACCGTTTGGTAGGCCGAATACACCTCCTGCGCTTTGGCTTTGTAGAAAGCGGCATCGTCGGGTTTTTTCAAGGCCTGGGCAATCTGCGCCATCAGCACCAGATTGCGGTAGTAAAAGGCGTTGATCACCGAGTTGTAGGTGGTAAACACAAAGCCGTCGGTTTCGCCTTTATGCTCCTTTTCGGGGCTGATGTACTCGCCGTTTTGGGGCCAATCCACAATGTCGTGGAGGCCCCGCCGACCGTCGAAGGTCTTGGTGATGTGGATGGAGGTCAGAAACTCGTCGGTTTGTTTGTTCGTGCGGGTGCTGATAAGCCCGTTTTCGCCCGCCAGCGGCATCAGGATTTTTTTCTGAAGTTCGGGGTAATAGGTTTTCAGCAGCCGGTCATCGCCTGTATAGAGGTAATCGTTCCAGGCGATCAGGACGTTCTGCAAACTCCATTCGGTGGGCCAGGTCGGGTTATAGAGCAGATAGGTCATGCTGCGCCGGGCCATGCTGTATTCGGCATCGACGGCATAATGCGACAACTGGTTGATGAGCGCATCGGCCTCATACGGAATCCGCTCGCGGTCGCCGTCCACGTAGTAGCCTGTGAAGCTTGTGGCTTTGATGGAGTACTTGCAGAGGTCCCAAATCTGATTCAGAATGGTGTCGCTGGAAGTGAACTGCGCGGCCTGTTCATCGAAGGGATAGTGAGCCATGGTCCGGCTCACCGACGCTCGGTCGAAGGGGCCCTTTACGTTGGAAACCGTCACGTAACGGAACGGGTAAACCTCGCCAATATAGTCGGGCATCTGCACCGGATTGCGGCTGTTCCGTTTCGTGTCAACGGGCCAGTCGAGTTGGTAGTCGTGCTTGCCTTTGCGAACAGCCAGCGGCATTTTGAGGTAGCGGATGCGCATACCCGCTTTGGGGTTGATGGTGTACGGAGCACTTACGGCCTCGCCCACTTCCACCCAAACTGTATCATTCTCAGGACTGTCGAGGTGGAGTTTCAACTGGCACAGGGCATCTTTCCCGAAGTCCACAAAATACGAACCAGAACCGGTTTTCTGGACCAGGCGGGGCTTCTGGACCTCGGCCACCAGCGGGTAATACGCAAAACGTTCGGCGGGATTCTGCTCGGTGTAGAGAAACGAAGCGGGTTTGGCGAGGGCCGTGGACTGTCCGTTTGCGTTCCAGACCTGAACCGTCCAGTAATAAACGTTC
Organism: Rudanella lutea DSM 19387; assembly: GCF_000383955.1. Classification (NCBI taxonomy): domain Bacteria; kingdom Pseudomonadati; phylum Bacteroidota; class Cytophagia; order Cytophagales; family Cytophagaceae; genus Rudanella; species Rudanella lutea. The sequence continues at coordinate 1,516,187 of NZ_KB913013.1, forward strand.
CCGGCCACGAGCGGTTTTCCGGCATAAACGACCCGCGCTTGCCCGGAGGATTGCCGTTGTGAATCCCAAATATCTGCTTTACCCGCTGCCAGTTGCTCAGGTTTGGTGGCCACCAAAACCCGGTAGCCCGTTTGCCGGGCGATTTGGGCGTCAAGCTCCCAACTGAATGTAGGGTTGGTACTCGCGATGGCGGCAAACTGATATTGAGTTGGCTGTTTTCCGGCCTCGCTCAGGCTTGCCACCACCGGTTTGCCGCGTTGACTAACGGCTTGTGTATTCTTGAGTAAGTCAACGCGAAGCTGCCGGGGGGCGGGTAGCGCTTGGCCCATGGCGGTATAGACAAATACGACGAGGAAGGAGAAAAGGAGAAAGCGGAGCATGTAAGTTATCAGGAGGTTGTAAGGGAGCTTATAAGCAATTGATTTCGAGCAAAGGCATCGCATTATTCAAGTCAGTCGGCACTTCGTAAACGACACGAATCACATTTGGACAAGGTTCCGAAACCGCCCATTCATCTTCGAACCGGGCCGAGTCTACCCGTTCAACGCTCAACCTCCTGAGCGCAGTCCGAACGCCCAGCGGCATAGAAGGCAGGTTCCAGCGGGTGTCGGTAAAGGCGTCGGTTTGGACGTTGGGCACACCGATATACACCGTCAGCGTAGTGGTGGTTGGGTCAGCGCAGTACAGGCTCATGGTGGTTTTATCGACCCGAACATTGGTTTTGCCATCGCCGGGCACGAGGAGCCAGCCAATGTCGCCGTCGGCGGTTTTCCAGTGCAAGGTACCCGTTTTGATCTGCCCCCACACGCGCCGATTCCCCCACACGCCCCCCATCATCCAGTTGTCGGTTAGGGTAGCCGTGACCTGTTTGAGGCTATCGCCCTTGTAGCTGTTGGGAACCGTTCGGCTAAGGTAACGGGGGCCACTGAAGCGGGTGAGCGCGGCCAAATCCGCTTTCGGAATCGACAGCCCCAGCGCGAAAATAGGCGCCAGATTACTCATTTCGCCGTATTTGGGGCCTTTGGCGGGGGGCATAGGAGCCTGCTTTTCGTTGTCTACGGCCACGGCAATCCAGATGCCCATGATGGCGAAATACTTCCGCATGTCCATACCGTAGCCGCGGAAGTACGGTCCCGGCATGTTCTGGAGGGTCGGGTGGTAGAAGGTAGCGGCTTCGTGCCAGAACTCACGTTCAAGCGTTTGGCCCATCTGCCGCATCTCGGCCGATGGGGCAAGTTCGCGCCATAAGGCAATGGCTATCAGGGTAACGCCGTAGTACGTGGGTGAGTTGAATTCGCTGAACGTGTGGTGTTTCTGGTAGAGGTTGAAAATGTCGCGGGCTTTCTGCTGACCCGCATTTCGTAGCTCGTCGAGCTTGAATTCAGTACCCACATACGCCATCAGAAACGCGCTCATGATAGAGATGTTGGTGTAATCGGGCGCGACGTTGCGTTTCAAAGCCCCCTTGGCCGCGTGAATCAGGCCCACTTCGATTTCTTTCCGCAGGTCTTCGGGGAGTAAATGACTGAAATTTTTGCGGATTAAGATGAGGTCGCAGCCGATAAACTCCCGCCAGTTTTGGTCCAGCTTATCGTCGTCGATGGACGTTTTCCAGATGCCGTAAATCCGGGTGTTTTCATCGCGATGCTGATTTTTCAGAATCCACCGCAGAATCTCGGCCGCGTTTTCCTTGTCGCCCCGCTGATTGCGAAATAGGAGAGCCTCGGCCAGTCGGGTTTTGGTGCGCAAACTGGTTCGATTGGTCAGAACATCGGCCACCTGCTTGCCCGCCGGTATTTCATCCGCCAGAAACGTTTCGAACAACTGTTTCTGGTAGCGGGAGAGGGTGGCGTAGGTGTATTTTTTGGAATGTACGGCGTCTGGCTGAGCAGAGAAAACCCCTGCCCCTATCAGAAACAGGGCGATACAAAGTACGACGATCTTCTTCATGTTTTCTGTCGTTTATTGAGCTACCATCCGCAACATCACCACCCCATGATGCCGGATTTCGGTTTTGAATGAGCCGTCGAACGAGCCGAGGTCTTTTTGTCGCCAGACGTCGCGGAGCTTGTACTTGCCTTTCAGGCCAATGCTCGTGAAGTCAAACGTAAAGACTTTGGGTTTTTCGTTCGCCCAGTGGAAAAACGATTCCGGGGTTTTGCCGTAGTCGGCGGTGTTGAACAGGCCCACGGCGTAGGAGCCGTCTTCGAGCGGTTTTACCCAGATTTCGACGCCGTCCTGCTGGTGTTTCAGCCGGGCCGCTTTGCCCAGCGGGTCCTGATTGATGGCGATGACCTCGTCGTTGGTGAGCAGGTTGAGCGTGAAGTCGTCCAGCTGCTCAATCGGGCAGCCGATGAGCATGGGGGCCGGGAGCAGGCTGAACATACTGACGTGGCTGTACTGCTCGTCGGGCGTCAGGCGGGTGTCGTGCATCACCGGGCCGATGGATACCTTGCCCAGAATCATCATGTCGGGGTCGCCCCAGTGGCCGGGGCCGGTGTAGGGTGCCCATTTGTCGAGCGTGAAGGATGTCCAGTACAGGCTCGTCCAGCTGTCTTTAATGTCGGGGCCAGTGCGGTATAGCTGGGATAGGCGCGCCCAGTCTGTCACCTTCTCAAACGGCGCGTTGTTCGACAGGCTGAAGACAATATCCCGGCCCGAGGTTTTCAGGGCAGCCGCCATGCGTTCGGTGGAGTTCACGTCGATGCGCCAGTCGTATTTCAGGAAGTCGAAACCCCACTCGGCCATCTGTTTGGCGTCTTCGGTCTCGAACCGGTATTTGGCAATGCGGTTGAACGCCCGCCGGTTTACCATAATCGTCTCATGGGTTTCGCCCCCTTTGGCCGAATCGGACGAGGCACCGGCATACCCGCCGTAGCTGGAAATGTAGGGTGTTGAATACAACCCGGCTTTCAAACCCAGCGAATGAATATAGTCCACCATTTCCTTGAACCGGGGGAATTTGGCGTTGGGTTGGAGGGCGTTGAGCGGCCCACCGCGCTTACCTTGCCAGGCATCGTCGATGTTGACGTACACCCAGCCGTGGTCGCGCAGCCCTTTCTTGACCATCGCGTCGGCCGAGGCAATTACCTTTTCGCGGTCGATGTGCGCTTCCCACGAATTCCAGCCGTTCCAGCCGATGGGGGGCGTCAGGGCAATGGTATCGCCAATCTTGATGGTCAGTTTTTGGGTAGCTTTTCCCAGCGCATTTTTCGCGGTCAGCGTTACCGGATACGTGCCGCGCTGCGCCACTTTGCCCGAAATAATGCCGGTTTTGGCATCAAGTGAAAGCCCTGCCGGCAGTGGTTCGGCGGAGTAATGCATAGGCCGTTTGCCGGTGGCCGCGATGTAGTACAGCAGCGGATTGCCGGGGGTAACGCCGATCACTTTGGCCGAGTTGATACGGGGAGTTGGCTTAGACGCGGGCGTCAGGATATACGGCTTATCGGGGTTGGTGATGTGCTCGGGCATGGCGTTGCCGAGCATTTCCAGCCGCGCATCGACCCAGTTGCAGTTGGTTCGTTTGTTGCCCACGCCCCCCACCTTATCCGTCACCAGCAATCCCAGCCGACCAACGCCCGTCAGGTCCACGTCGACGGGAATGGGCGCATCGCCAATCTTCATTTCGCCACTAGCAAACAGCACCTTACCATCACCCAGTACGAAAAACGACAGGGCAATGTCTTTGTTCCCCTGATCGTCGGCCCCGACCAGCGCCCGAAACCGCCGGGCCTGCTTGTTCAGGTCAAAAGCCACCACAAAAGGCGATTGGCCGCCCAGTCCACGGGCGTACCGTTTGCCGCTAATCCGCAGGGTATCCTCGGTGTAGTTGTGTTTGGCTTTCACTGGCCGCAGCCCCTCCGAAAACGTTTGAATGGGCAGATCATCCAGCCAAACGGTTTGGGTGGTCTGGGCGAGGGAGGTGATGGATACGAAAAGGAGAAGAAGGGTAAAGAGTTTAGGCATAGGGGGGAGTAATGGATAATGAACAATGGAGAATGAATAATGGGAAGTCATGGCCGCATTGCCCCTTCATTATACATTGTTCATTCTCCATTATTCATTAATTTTTCATTTATCAAAGTCCGTTTCCAGCAGTTGCTTTTCCGTGAAAACGCCGTTTCCAGCGGGTTTCATGGCACGCATTTTCTTTACGTCCGCTTCCGAAATGCCCTTCCCTTGTTTGGCGAAGGCGTTTTGCGTGAAGCGGATGATGTCGGCAATGTCCCCATCGCTGATGTCTTTGTTGTTGATCAGGGCGGGCATTTCGTTGTTCAGTTGGTAGAGCTTGCCATCCACATGAATGGGGCCGCTGACGCCGTGCAGAATGATGGCCGCCAGCCGCTTCATGGAGCCGTCGATGTATTCGGAGCCTTTGAGGGGTGGGGCCAGGTCCTGAATGCCCTTGCCGTCGGCCCCGTGGCAGGTTCCGCAGATGCTCCGGTACAGTTTCAGGCCTTTGGTCCGGTTATCGGCCTCGTTTTTCTGCACCACATAAATCGGGTTCATTTCGTTTTTCTGCCGCTTGCCGATGGTGGCCGTCAGGTTGTTTTTGAGCAGGTCGCCGGGGTTCATTGACGCCAGAAACTGCTCTTCTTTTCCAGCCAGTCCGCTCGTCAGAGCCTCCCCAAAAAGGCGCTGGGTGGCGTATTTTTTCTCGATACCTGCCAGCATAGGCATAAACGTAGTCTCCGACACGTTAAGCCAGCTATTCAGCGACATCGACAGATAGAGGTCGATCAGCTCGTTGTTCCGGGCAAGCAGGCTAGAGCAAAGGGCCTGCATAGGCGCGACCCGCTCTTTGCTGGCAAAGCGTTCCAGCAGCCCCACGGCATGAGCGATGGTTTCGGGCTGTTTCGATTCGCTGATGATAGCGGTCAGGCGTTCAAAGGTCAGAGCGTTGAGGCCGTCGAGTACGTACAGCGCGTGAATAGCCGTAGCCAGCTCGTTTTGGCCTTTGGCAAGCGTCACCAGTTGGTTCACCACCGTGAGGTCTTTGCGTTGAATGAGCAATTGCTGGGCCCGGTCGCGCAACCAGCCGTTGGGTTGGCTCAGAAGGGCTATCAAATCCTTAGTGGTTGCCTTCGACAAGTCAGGAACAGCGCCCGCCTTGGCCGTGGTGCTCGTGATTTTCAGAATCCGCCCGGCGTTTTGCAGGGTATCCAGTTTTTTGTTGGCCAGTTGCTCGGTCAGGTATTGCGAGATATACGCCTTGTGCTGAATGATACCCCGGTGCATATCCACCACGTACATGGCTCCGTCGGGACCGTTGAAGAGGTTAACCGGGCGGAATCCTTCGTCAGTGGAGGCTATGAATTCCCGGCCCTCGGTGCCCTGCCGGGCTTTGGTTTGCAGCCCGTTGAACTCCAGAATATTCCGTTTGATGAGGTTGGCTTCGGGCACGCAGACAAACACGTTCTGGTTGTAGGCATCCGGGAAGGCCCCACCCCGGTACACCAGCGGGCCGCAGGAGGCCGTTACGTCTTTGAGCATACCTTTTTCGTCCAGCACCCCCGGCTGATACCCCCGGTTGACCGACGTCTGGTGAATGGGATAGACCCGGTTGCTGGCCAGCCGCTGATGCTCGGCGAGGGTCGGCTTGAAATATTTGTTGCGAATGACCCGGTTTGGCAACACATAGTCGCCCTGCAGGTTGGTGGAGTTGTTGTTGTAATACAGCCGCCCGAAGTTGTCGTGGGTGATGCCCCATTGGCCCCGGTCGGTGGTGGGTTCTTTGATCCATTTGCCGTTGCGAAGCTGATAGCGGAAGTTGTAATTGGCGTTGTAAATCCAGTTGTCGACGTTCATCATCAGCCCGTTGGAGGTATGCTCCACGTTGCCGCCCTCGGCATAAATCGGGTCCACGAGCGTTTTCTTGCCGGGTTTATCGTTGACGATCTCCACAAACCAGAGCTTGGGGCCGTCCACGTACAACAGGCCGCCATACACATGGGCGAGCGAGCGAGGCAAAACGAGTTTATCCAGAAAAACCTTGCTGCGGTCGGCCACGCCATCTTTGTTGAGGTCTTCCAAAATCACAATCCGGCCGTTGGGCTCTTCCTCGCCGATACCTTCCAGATTGGGCATGTAGCCCACCATCTCGACCACCCACATGCGGCCTTTGTTGTCGAAATCAAGGCCGACAGGCGCTCTGAGCATAGGCTCGGCGGCTACCAGACTCAGCTTGAAGCCCTCTTCAACCTGGTAATCGGCGGGCGAAAAACGGGGAGCATGAGAAGGAAGGAATTGAAAACCTGCCAGCAGGGCAGAAAACAAGGTCAATAAAGCGATAACGAGTTTGAATGGTCGTCTGCGGGCCATATCGGTTGGTGAGTTTATTTTACCGGAAACATTCGCACCATCACAACACCGTGATGAGGAATTTCTGTTTGGAATGTTCCGTAAAATTTGCCAAGATCTTGCTGACGCCAAACATCGCGGAGGTTAAAAGCGCCTTTTAACCCAATTTTTGTCAAATCGAGCACAAACGGGCGGGCAGTTTCGTCGCCCCAGCGGAAGTACGACTCGGGCGTTTTGCCAAAATCGCCCACGTTGAACAGCCCCACCGCATACGAGCCATCTTCCAGTGGCTTCAGCCAGACCTGAAAACCATCCTGCTCCTGCACCAGCCGCGCCGATTTGCCCAACGGGTCTTGATTGATGGCAATAACCTCGTCGTTGGTGAGCAGGTTGAGCGTAAACGGGTCGAGCTGTTCGAGCGGGCAGCCGATGAGCAGGGGCGCGGCCAGCAAACTGAACAGGCTCACATGGCTGTATTGCTCGTCGGGCGTCAGGCGGGTGGGGTGCAGTTGGGTGCCGGTGGTTACGTTGCCCACAATCATCATGTCGGGGTCGTTCCAGTGGCCGGGACCGCCGTAAGGCGCCCATTTATCGAGCGTGAAGGCCGATACGAACAGCGAGTTCCAGCTATCGCGGATGTCGGGGCCGGTGCGGTAGCTGTTGGTGAGCCGCACCCAATCCCGGACGTTGCCAAACGGAGCCGAATTGGAAATGCTGTAGTGAATATCCCGCCCGGAATTTTTCAAAGCAACCGCCATTCGTTCAGCGGAGGGGACTTCGATTCGCCAATCGTATTTGAGGTAGTCGATGCCCCACTCGGCAAATTGGCGGGCGTCGGCGGTTTCAAACTGGTACTTGCCCACGTAGCGGTACGATCGTTTGTTGGCAATGATTTCGTCGGTGATGTGGCCGTCTTCAAAATCCGATGAGCCACCCACGTACCCGGCATAACTGGTAATCATGGGCGTGGAGTAAATGCCCGTTTTCAGGCCCAGCGAGTGAATGTAATCCACCATTTCTTTGAAGCGGGGGAATTTCTCATTCGGCTGAATGGCGTTGAGCGGGCCACCACGTTTGCCCTGCCAGGCATCGTCGATGTTAATGTAGGTCCAGCCGTGATCGCGCAGGCCCATCCGTACCAGCGCATCGGCCGAGGCAATCACCTTTTCCTGATCGATAAGTCGCGCCCAGGAATTCCAGCCGTTCCAGCCGATGGGCGGGGTCAGCGAAATGGTATCGCCAATCTTGATTTTCAGGCTCTTGGTAGCCGAACCCAAGGCGTTTTTGGCGGTGAGCGTGACGGGGTAGGTGCCGCGCCCGCCCACCCTACCCGTAATGCGGCCGGTAGTTGGGTCCAGCGAAAGTCCTTTGGGCAGGTTCCTGGCGGCAAACGTCATGGGTCGCTCGCCGGTAGCGGCAATGGTGTACAGAAACGGATTGCCGGGTCGGACCCCGAAAACGCCCGGCGAGTTGATGCGGGGTGTTTTGGGGGCCGGTGGGGTCAGAATGTATCGCTCGCCATCGTTGGGGATGTTTTGGGGCCGGTGGTTGTCCAGCATCAGCAGTTGCGCGTTGGCCCAGTTGGAATAGACTTTGGTCCGGCCGGTATCCTCCACTTTGACCAGCAAACCCAGTCGCTTAACGCCGGTCAGGTTCACCTTCACCCGTTTGGGGGCATCGCCCAGCCGCATTTCGCCACTATCGAACAGGATTTTACGGTCGCCGATGACGTAGAACGTATGCGGCAGGTCGCGGTTGCCTTTGTCATCCACGCCCACCAGCGCCGAAAACTCGGCCGCTTTACCGTCCAGAAAAAACGCCAGAATGCTGGTGGCGTTCACGCCCACCCCATGTGTAAAATACTGACCATTGATAAGCATGGAGTCACCGGCCGCGTTGGTCTTGCCCAGCACCGCCGGGATCCCCTCCGAAAACGATTTGATATTAATCTCGTCCAGCCAGAGTTTGGTCGTTGTCTGGGCGTGGGTAGCTGACGAAACGCAGCAGAATCCGGCAAATAGCCATTGGTAGAATTTTGTCATGAACCAGCGTCAGTTTTTCAGCAACTCATTTGGTAGAATTTAGGCAATGGGTTGATCGCCTAATCGTTAAATATTTGATATTTAAGTGCTTATATATAGAAGTCAATCAACCAGCCAATCAACTAATTAACCAGTTACTAGTTAACTACTACTTAGCGACTCGTTCAGCAATCATCGTCAGTACGGCTTTGTCGCTCCATTCCTGTCCATGCCCGGCCATGGCCGTAAACCGGATGGTCGCGTCCGATTTTGGGCTTTCGGTCTTGTCGAGGAATTTTTGCAGGAACCGGGTGGCTACGTTGGAGTACAGGCCGTCCATATCGCCCATCCAGATCCAGATTTTGCCCTGCAGCTTGGGACCAAGGGTTGTCCAGTTTCGTTCGAGCACCTTTTTGAGGTCATACTTTTCCCACTGTTTGGCAATAGCGTGGTCGATTTCTCCCGTAACCGGATCGAACATGAGCGAGGGGAGGCCGTCTTTGCCTTTTGGCCCGAAAACGGCGTTGTAAGCCCCAAACTGACCGCCCGAAATAAGATAATTACCCGTACGACTGGCTACGTTTTCGCCCGCAATCCAGTCTTTCATCGAGAAAGTCGGTTCGCCGTAAATCGTCCGGCGACCGGGTTGCAGATAGCCGTAGCGGTTGTAGAAAATGGTTTTGTCTTCGTAGATGTTGATGAGACCGTAATGCTCAAAATCGACCGGGTCGGGGCTGTACGACCAAGTGCCGTCAAAAAAGTCGGGGTAGAAAATCTGCAAGCCCAACGATACCCAGCCGCCGGTCGAATTACCGGTCAGGAAACGCTTTTTGGCGGTCGGATTATAGCCTACCTGCCGCTCAATTTCCGGAATCAGTTCCTCGGTCAGCGCCCGACCGCAAGGGCCGTTGTTCTCCGAATCGACCTGATAGGTATCGCCATAAGGCCCCTGCGAATCCAGAAAAACGTAGATGACCTGCGGAGCCGCTTTGCCAAACCACCAGTCGGCAAACTCCTTGTTGCCTAGCACCGTGTTCACTGCCGTGTAGCGCCCGTTCAGGCCCGGAATCCGGTAGCATATAGGGTATGCCTTGCCCGGATTGTCGAAATAGCCGGACGGCAGCAGTACGGCGGCTCTCAGAAAGCTCGGACGCCCCCGGAAAGCCGTGAGCAGCGCACTTTTGATCTCGACCGTTTTCACAAACTTATTGCTGACAATGGTCCAGGGCGGTATCAGGGTGTTGAGCGTGAGATTCAGGTTCAGGTTAGCCGAAAACTCCACCGAGTCGATGTTGCTGTACAGATTGCCCGGCACGTTTTCCTGTCCGTCGTCGGGGTTCTGTTTGTAGACCACCTGAAAATAGTATAGCCCCGAGGGGTTCTCGCCCAGCTTGTCCAGCCCAACCGACAGGACCTCTTTGGCCTGCATGTCCATCAGAAAAGCGCTTTTACCATCCCAGTTTGTCGGGGTAATGCCCACCGTAATTTCCGAGCGAGTGCGGGGTTCGCGCTCCTTTTGTTTGGTTACGTGCAGCAGCAATCGCCCCCCTTTCAGGAACGACGGCCGGAGGGCAGGAGCCACCGAAACGCCCACTTTCCAGGAAACGGGTATCTGGGCAGTTGCTACTAAAGCTAATAGATTGATAGCCAGAAATAGAGTAGCTATCAGTCCGGGGGAATGGTAAAACGCCTTTTTCATTTTCCGTAGTTCGTCTTCAAAATCCCTTTTTCTGCATCGACCGGTAGTTTCAGGTTTGTCGTTTTCACCTCGGCTGTGTTGTTGAGCATGATCACGGGCATCTGGTTGGCCGTCAGCACCGAGACGTCGGACAATTCAATTTGCCGGGCATCGTCGAAGATTAGGGCGGGCCGAAAATCTTCTTCTACGTAGCGTAGACGCAGGTTTTTGAACCGGATTCCTTCGGCATGGCGCACGTAAAAACCCCAGGCCGGTAGTTCGCCAAACATCGAGAACTCGGGGTAACCGGCTTCGTTTTCGGGTACTGAGGTGATCTTGTCGAGCGGAATATGGGCGATGGTTTTGTCGGCCCGGCCTCCATAGCTGATTTCGATGTTTTCGAGGGTGACGTCCTGCACCGGATAACCCGGCAGGCCCGTGATGGAAGCCGGAACGAGGTTGTAGGGCAGGTAGGGGTGACCGTAAATGTGGAAGCTCGACGGGCGTTTGGGCATTTTGTCCTCGCCCGGCCGCAGGTGGTCGGGTGGGCCTTCGAGGGGGTAGCCCTGATCGGGTTTCAGCAGCGGCACCTCGGCTTTTACGTTGGCGATATAAACGCCCCGGATGCTGCCGACCGCGCCCGTTTTGTTGCGGTGCCCGCGCCGGATGAAAATCGCGTTACCCGTGTTACGGGCCACCACATCCCGAATGTCAATCCCTTCCATCGTGCCCCCATCCACGAGTTCGAGCGCGATGGCCGAGCGGTAGGTATCGAAAATGGTCAGGTTGCGGGCTTTGACGTTTTTGAATCCCCCCGCCGAGGTGGTTCCGAATTTAAGCCCGTTGGCGCTGCTGCGAATGGTGCAGTTTTCAATGGTCACGTTCTCGCACCCCGACCGGGGGTTGTCGGATTTAAGGCAAATGCCATCGTCGGCGGAGTTGATGAAGCAGTTGGTGATGCGGACGTTGCGGGTGTCGGTGAGGTCGAGGCCGTCGTTGTTCCAGTAGGTGGTGCTTTGCACCGTAATACCGTCGATGGTCACGCCGTCGCACTCGCGGTAGTCCTGCACCCATTCCGAGGAGTTTTTGAGGGTAATGCCCGTTACAGTCACCTTTTTGCAGCCGGTCATGTTCAGGACCAGTGCACGACCCGAGGGCCGTTTTACCTTCCAGATGGTGTCCTGTTTGATCTCTCCGCTGCGGAGTTTTTTGAAGATGTCGAGCATCAGTTCCTGCCCCTGCCCGTCGATCACGCCCTTGCCCGTAATAGATACGTTGGTCTGGTTATGGGCAGCCACTACGGCGATGCGCTCGTTACCGTAATCGTTGTACTCGCCCGGCCGGGCCGATTTCAGCGCAACTCGCCCCGACGAATAATCGCGGAGGTTGGGCGAGCCAAGGAGCCGTGCCCCTTTTTGCAGGTGCAGCTCTACGTTGGATTTCAGGAAGATGGAGCCGGTCATGAAGTTGCCCAGCGGCACCACCACCCGGCCTCCGCCCTGCGCCGACGCCCTGTCGATCAGCTTTTGCAGCATGGTCGCATTGTTCGTTTCGCCATCGGCCACTGCCCCAAAAGCCGTAATCACGTAGGAGCGCGTTTGTGCGTAACCGCTGAGGGCGAGGAGCAGGAGGGTTAGTAAAGGGTACAGGTTTTTCATGATAGAAATATTTGCTCAAGCGCAAACTATGGACTTTGTTAGGCTGGCGCATAGCCCTTCAACTTCGCTCAGGGTGACGGTACAATAGACTCGGCTCAGTGTAATTGACTCAAATTCTGGGTCACCCTGAGCTTGTCGAAGGGCTATGCGTCAGCCTGCGTGTTGTAATCTATTGTCTATCTCGTAGCTCACAATTACTCACTCTTCCCACCGGTTCTCTCCCGCACGCCGACCTGCTGCGCCCAGCGGTCGTACTCGGCCCGGAGTTCGGCCACCCGCTGCGGTTGTGTCTGGGCCAGGTTGTTCATCTCGCAGGGGTCGGTTTTCAGGTTATAGAGCTCCCAATCGGCGTCTTCGGTATCTTTTTCCAGCTTCCAGTCGGCCTTCCGAATGGCTTTGTTGCCTTCGTGCTCCCAGCAATAGGTGCGGGGCGTGGCTTTGGTCTTGCCCCAGAGGTACGACAGGCTTTTTCCGGGCAGGTCGTTTGCGGGCAGTCCAGCCAGTTCAAGTCCTGTAGGTACCAGGTCCATGATGTGCCCCACGCCCTCCACATAGCCCGACTGTGGGCGAATGCCACGCGGCCATTGCATGATGCAGGGCGTAATCATACCCCCTTCGTGCAGGAAGCGCTTGTACTTACGGAAAGGCGTGTTGGAGACATTGGCCCAGGGCGTGTCGTAGGTAACGTAAGAGCCTTTTTCGCCAATTTTTTTGGTCGGGTCGTTGAGCTTACGGCTTTCCATATTCTCGTTCGAGCTGCCGTTGTCCGACATGAACACGATGAGCGTGTTATCGTATTGCCCGTTGGCTTTGAGGGTGTTAATTAGCTTGCCAATATTCTGGTCCATCCGGTCGATCATGGCGGCATACACGGCCATTTTTCGAATCCACTGCGCTTTGTCGGTGGCCGTATTCCAGTCGGGAATGTCGGCCGGGCGGGGCGTAAGCGGGTAACGTTTATCGGCGTAGCCCAGCTTTTGCATCCGCTGGTAACGTTTGGCACGGGTCACGTCCCAACCCTGCGCGTACAGCTTCTCGTATTTGGCAATGTCCGACTCGTAGGCATGCAGCGGGAAGTGCGGGGCCGTATAGGCCAGATACATGAAAAAAGGCTTGTCGGCGCGCTGCTGCTTTTGTTCGTTCAGATACCGAATAGCGTAGTCGGTAAAAGCGTCGGTCATGTAGAAACCATCGGTAGGCGGGGTAAACTCCCTGTCGTCTTCCACAATAAACCGTTTCCCTTTCTCGGCCGGAATGACCTCGTAATAGCTCGACGCGCCCGAAATCAGGCCAAAATAGTGATCGAAGCCGCGTTTCAGGGGCCAATGCTGCCGCCGTTCGCCCACATGCCATTTGCCCAACATGAAGGTGCTGTAGCCCGCCGGTTTCAGTCGCTCGGCGAGGGTCGGGTAGCGGTCGTCCAGAAAGCCCTGATAGCTGCCCGGCTGAATGGCGGCATTAGGCATGGTCACCATCAGCCCCATCCCAACAGTATGCGGATATTGCCCTGTCAGCAGGGAGGCCCGGGTAGGGCAGCAGCGGGCGTTGTTGTAAAAGCTCCGCAGTTTGATGCCGTTGGCCGCCAACTGATCCAAATTGGGTGTGCTGACCTCGCCCCCGTAGCAGCCAATGTCCGAATAGCCCATATCATCGGCCAGAATGTAGATGATATTTGGGCGTTGGTCGGGGGCTTTGGGGGTTTGGAGCGCGAGGAAGCTACTCAGTGCTATAGCGCTGAGGAGGAGCGAGAATAGTTGGGTAGGGCAGTATTTCATATTGTTTTTGCTTTTCGATCTCACCGGCAGCGGCCGGAGAGGTTAATTCCCCCACGCCTTATTCGGCTTTGCCCCCATCTGGAGTTGCAGCGTGCCGCCGTTGACCACCGTTTCGTGTAACACCCAGGGGCTGTTGAGCGGTTTGCCGTTTAGCTGGGCCGACTGGATATACAGGTTCTGGGCGGAGTTATTTTTCGCTTCAATCACAAACTGTTTCCCCTTGTAATATTTTGGGTTGAGCTTGAAGGTGATTTTGTTGAAGATCGGGCTGCTCAACTCGTAAAACGGTTCCGGCGAGGTGCCGCCATTGGTCGAGAAAATACCCGTTTTGAGCAATACCGACAGACTGCCCATCAGCCCCTGATCTTCGTCGCCACTGTAGCCTGCGTCGGGCGAGATACCGCTGTACACTTTCTCGATCACCTGCCGCGTCCAATATTGGGTGAGCCAGGGAGCCCCGGCGTAGTTGAAGAGGTGGGCCGTCTGGATGCTCGGCTGATTGCCGTAGTTGAGAAACACCCGGCGGTATTGCTCCAAAGTCTCTTTATCGTGCGATTTGCCCGAGACAAAATCATGCTGCTCCGCTTTCTCAAACGAGCTGTTGAGTTTGGTGACGAAGGCCTCTTTACCGCCCATCAGGTTAATCAGACCCGGCACATCGTGGGGCACAAACCAAGTGTACTGAGCCGCGTTACCTTCTTCCCAGCCGTTGTCGTAGCGCAGAATATCCACGGGCTCGGCCCATTTGCCGTCGAGGGTGCGGTTCCACATCCAGCCCAGTTCGGGGTTCCAGATGTTTTTGTAGTTCTGCGACCGCTTCATAAACAGTTCATAATCGGCGGTCTTGCCCAGCGCTTTGGCCATTTGCGCCAGCGTGTAATCCTGATAGGCGTATTCGAGTGTTTGGGTAGAGCCGTCCTGATGGAAGCCGTAGCGGATGTTGGTCAGCGGATGCGGCACGTACCCCCGCTCGATGTAGTATTCTACACCGCCCCCTTTGAACGTGTTGTGCTCGTAACCCGCCTTGCTCATCATGCCGCCGGGAAAGTGGTTTTTGCGCAGGCCCTCGTAGGCTTTTTCGATGTCGAAACCCCGGATGCCTTTCAGGTAGGCGCTCACGATGAAGGGCGTGGTCGCGGCCCCGGTCATCACGTAGGTGTAGTTGCCGCCCGCCGGTCCGCGCGGAATCAGCCCGCCATCCTGGTACATCATCACCATCGAATTAACAAACGACTCCGTCACCTCGGGGTACACCAGATGCCAGAGCGTGTTGAGGGTCCACTGCGCTCCCCAGAACGAGTCGGAATTGTGGTGATTGAATTTGGGCTTGCCGTTGGCATCGAGCGGAATCTGGCGGATTCGGCGTTCGGGACCGGTCATGTCGGAGTATTGGCCGTTGACGTCCGAAATAATCCGGCGACCTTGCAGGGCGTGCCAGAGATCGGTGTAAAAGCGGCTGCGGACAGTATCGGAGCCACCTTCCACTTCAATGCGGCTCAGCCAGTTGTTCCAGTCGGTGCGGCTGTCCTGCACCGTTTTTTCAAAATCCCAGTGGGCCAGTTCGGCGTTCAGGTTCAGCCGGGCCTGGGCTTCGCTCACGTACGAAATGGCGACTTTCATTTTCCGAACCTCGCCCGCTTTGGTCTTAAAGCTCACGTACGCGCCGATACGCTCACCCTCGATCTGATCGTTTATCGTTTCGAGTTTGCCTTTGCGCCAGCCCTTGAAGGAGTCGAACGGCTTGTCGAACACGGCCACGAAATAAACGGGCAGGATTTTAGGTCGGCGGATGGTCGGGGCCATAATGGCGTAGCCCTCAATCTCCCGGTTGCTCACCTTTTTGACGAAGCCTTTCTGCGTGTCTGAGGGACCGAGGAAGGTTGAGAAATCGAACAGGATATGGCTTTGGTCGGATGCCGGGAAGGTGTATTTGTGAAAGCCGACGCGGGTGGTAGAAGTGAGCTCGGCAGTGATATTGTAAGCATCCAGCACTACTTTATGGTAGCCCGCTTTCATGACCTCTTTCCCGTGCGAAAACTTCGAGCCGTATTGGTCGGCACCCAGATGCCCTTTGAACGCGCCAGTGGTGGGCAGTACGGGTACCCCCGACAACTGCCAGCCGTGTACGTGGCTGAAACACTTGATGCTGTCCTGATGGTAGCGGTAGCCCGCGCCCCAGTCGGCGTTCACGGCGTTATCGGGGCTGAGGTTGACCATGCCAAACGGGCGACTCGCCGAGTTGAAAAAGAACCAGCGCGAGTTTGCCGCATCGACAATCGGGTTCACCAGATCGACGGGCTGTTTTTGGGCTAGCAGGGGTTGGTGGGTCAGCAGGCCCAGGGTTAAGAGGGTTGTAAGTATGTGCTTGGTGTTCATGCGTACACTATCGAATCTCATAAACTTTTCCTTTTTCCAGTTTCACCTCCATCGTAAAACCCTTTGGTGCAGGTATTTCACCGACCACCGAAGGATCTTTAATGAGGGGTTTTCCGGCCTCCACAAAGCGTAGAAGCGGATTGGGGGTTGCCGCATCGCTCAGGGCGGCCGGGGTAATGGTCGTCCGGTCGCTGGTGCGGAGCCGGAACAGGCCGCCTAGGGTCGGGCGAATTACGGCTTTGGTCAGTTTGCCCGCCTTCCATTCCATATCCACAATGAGCCCCCCACGAGTTTTTAACCCCTTCACCCGGCCCGTATGCCAGGCTTGGGGCAGGGCGGGCAGCAGGTGAATCTCACCCGCGTGGCTTTGTACCAGCATTTCGGCAATGCCCGCCGTGGCGCCAAAATTACCGTCGATCTGAAACGGCGGGTGGGCGCAAAACAGGTTGGGGTAGGTGCCCCCGCCCGACATGTGCGCCTGCTCGGTGGTGATCAGCTTAAACAGATTGGTGAGCAGTTTCAGCGCGTGGTCACCGTCGAACAGCCGGGCCCAGACGTTCACTTTCCAACCCATCGACCAGCCGGTAGCGCCATCGCCCCGGCGCTCCATCACCCGGCGGGCGGCCGAGGCCAGTTCGGGCGTGGTTTGGGCGTTGATCTGGTTGCTGGGATGCATGGCGTAGAGGTGCGAAAAATGGCGGTGCTGCACGTCGGCATCCTCAAAATCCTCCTGCCACTCCTGCAACTGACCGTATTTGCCGATCTGGTAGGGCAAGAGTTTCGCCAGATTTTGTTTGACGGAGGTCGTAAACTCATCATTAACGCCCAGCAAATCGCAGGCTTCTACGTAGCGCGCAAACGACTCGCGGACAATAGCCATGTCCATCGTCGGGCCGGGGCTGAAAGTGGCCTGTTTCTGGCCGTCGTACAGAAAATTCTGCTCCGGCGAGTGGCCCACGGGCGTTACCAGATAGCCCTGCGCGTTGGGCACCAGCCAGCCCTGATAAAACTGAACGGCCCCCTTCAGCAAGGGGAAAACCTCGTTTTTCAGAAAGGTCTTGTCGCCCGTAAACAGGTAGCGATCCCAGAAATGACTGGTCAGCCAGCCGGCCGCCATGGGCCAGAACGAGCAGTTGCAGTTGTCGATGGGTTCGGCATGTCGCCAGATGTCGGTGTTGTGGTGGGCCACCCAGCCGTCGTTGCCGTACACGTTGCGGGCGGTTTCGCGGCCGTTGATGGCCAGTTCCTTGATCGCTTTAAAGAACGGCTCCTGACACTCCGACAGATTGGTCAGTTCGGCGGGCCAGTAGTTCATCTGGGCGTTGATGTTGATGGTGTAGGCCCCGTTCCAGGGCGGGGTCATCTGATCGTTCCAGATGCCTTGCAGGTTGAGCGGCTGACCGCCCGGCCGGGAACCCGCAATCATCAAATAACGGCCGTAGTGGAAATACAGGGCGGTAAAAGCCGGGTCTTTGCCGTTGGCAAACAGGGCCACGCGCCGGTCGGTGGGGAGGCCGGACTGCTCGGTTTCGGCGGCTACTTCCAGCTCCACCCGGTCGAACAGTTTTTTGTAATCGCTTAGGTGTGCCCGGTACAAATCGGCGTAGGTTTTACGAGCGAGGGCGCTAAAGCGTTTGTCCAGAATCGGTTTAGGGTCGAGGCCCTCGTAGGCCGGGCTTTTGTCGAAACCGTTGAAACTGGTAGCGGCCGACACCAGAAAGACCACTTCCGAAGCCCCCCGAACGGTAATGGCGTCGCCGGTTGGGGTAACCTGCCCGCCGGTATTCAGCACCTTCACCCGCGTTTCGAAACGCATACCGAGCCCGCCGATCTGCTTGTCGTACAGGAAGTTTTGAGCACCGGGCTTACGTTGACCGTTTTTCTCGTACACCTCAGGGTATTTGTAGGTATCGCCCAACTTCTCGACCTGCTCAAACGAGCGCCGAAGCCCGAAACCAGGCACCTGCCCCTGCATAGTGAGCGTGTTGCCCTGCGCCCGGTAGCGAGCCGTGGGCTGATGGGGCGTCGACAGATAAAGTTTGCCGTTTATTTTGTCCGGCCCGGTCGCCGTCATTTTCACCACGATTACCTGATCGGGGTAGCTGGCAAAACAGGTGCGGGTGTAGGTGGTGGTGCCCGCCCGGTAGGTCGTGGTTGTGGTAGCTGTTTTCAGGTCAAGCTGGCGTCTGTAGCCGGTGACGCCGGTTTTTGGCGCGTCGGCCTCGAACCAGAAATCGCCCATGGGCTGGTAAAGCTGATGGTTCCGGCCGAGCCATTCTTTGGCAATAATCGCCTGAGCCTCGCCGTACTGCCCAGCGGCCAGTAGTTCGCCCACCCGCTTAAATTCCTTGCGGACGTTGACCGATTTGTAGGTGCCCGTAGGGTCGCCGGTGTAGAGGGTGCCCTCGTTGAGTTGCAGGTGTTCTTTGAGCGGATCGCCGAAGACCATCGCGCCCATATAGCCATTGCCCAGCGGCAGAGCCTCGTGCCAGGCTTTGGCCGGTTTGTCGTACCAGAGCGTGTGAGAGGGCTTTTGGGCAAAGGCAAATCCGCAGCCGGCCAGTGTGCTCAGAAGCACAACGGCTAACAGTCTAAGGTTATGTGGTTGTATAAAGGTCATTCGTTTCTTGGTTGATTAGCGTGAGCCGAGTACAGGTCAACCCAACTCCAACCTATGGCGGAAAGGCGTGTAGCCGGTCAGGTATACCGTGGGGGCATCCATGGCGGGTAAGGCCCCGCGCAGTTGCACGCCCTTGTGCTCGGCCCGGCCGGGGCCAAACCGGACCACATCGGTGCCTACCGTGTAGGTGCCCGACTCTCCGGCGAGCAAATAAGCCTTGTCTTTTTTCGGGTGGGCCGTTACGCCCGCCAGCGTGCCGCCGGGCCGGAAAATCAGCTCCAGCGCGACCGGAACGCCATCGGTGCCCGCAATGTCGAGGTCGATGCGGAGGCCGTTACCGGTTTCGGTGACCGTTACGGTATAGGTCAGCTTCTGAATCTCACTCTGCGGACGGGCCGTTCGGGGCATTTTATCCCAGTCGCCCTCGGGGTCGATTTTATCGGTGGCAATGGGCTGGTAATACGGCCCCTCCAGCGACTGCCGCATCACCCAGCTATCGCCCTGCTGCTCAATTTTAGTCGTCTGAAACTGCCCCTTGCCGAAGAACGAAGCCGCCACGCGCATCCCCTGCAAGACCGCGTTACCCTTGTGGAAGGTAAGCCAGGTTGCGTTGTTCGACAGCAGGGTACTGTCCCAGTTGCCGCGCCGGATACGCACCACACCGGAGTACGGGAAGGCTTTGGCGTAGTTGGTAGGTAAGGGTTTGCTACCGGGTAACTCGCGCCAGAGCGTGGGGTCTTCCAGAAAATAATCCAGATAACCGGCCAACTGCTCTTTGGGACAGGTCTGCTCAATCAGGCGGCACAGGGCGGCCATCTCACCGTTGTTGTCCTGTAGGGCCATAAACCGGTAACAGTAGTAGTACCGCGACATATTGCCCACCGTGCCCTTGTCCTGCCGGTTGGAGGCTTCGGTAACCACCTCGCCGTTTGGGTGCACGTAGTAGAGCGTCATCAGCAGGTTGCGCCGAACGGGCTCCAGCAAATCCGGTCGTTTGAGGCCACGCGCCATGATAATCAGCGAGCGGTCCACAATGGGCGAATAGCTGTTGGTGCTTTTCTCGTTGAACTGCCCGTCGGGGTCGATGTCGATATGCTCGGCCAGCCATTGGTCGATGCGCCGGATGTAGCGCGGGTCGGGGAACAGCTCGTTCAGTTTGGTCAGCGCGGCCGACACCACCCAGCGGTGATTGGGCGTATGAATACCACCGACTACGAGGGATTCACCCGCATTTTTCAGGAAGGTCCTGAGCAAATCCAGCGCTTTTTCGGTGCCTTTAGCCTTCGAGTCGAGCAGGAAGCGGTAAGCCGGAATGATATTTTCCAGCACAAAAGCCGTGTCAGGCGTGGAGTGGAAATTGGTTTCGAGCAGGTCGATGGTGCCGTCGGGATGCTGAAACCGGAGCATAGCCTGGGCAGCCGCTTCAATGTCGGGCAGCAGGTTTTTCGCCTGGTAGTAGGCCGATTCGGGCGTGCCGAACAGCATACAGGATTTCATCAGATACCCGCTCGTGGAGTGCGGGTTGGGCATTTCCATATCGTTCAGGTAGCCGCCGGCGTACGGGCCGGTGGTCACTTTCAGGGGCGCGTAATTCGGAAAGCCCTTGTCGTTGATCTTAATCCAGTCGAGCAGCCAGGCGGGTTTGGCGGGGGCCGTGGTAAAGCGGGCAAAACCCTGCATGGGCAGCAGACTAATCGTGGTAGCGGTGAGGTTTACAAAGGTTCGGCGATTCATAACGTTCTGATTTTTATGCTTCTGAAATGCACCTCATCGCCGTGGTCCTGAAACAGGATATGCCCGGTCGGGGCCTGCGCGAAGTTGGGGTAGGTGCTGTACTTGCTCTTGGCGACGAGGTTGCGGAAGATCTGCGAATGGCGGTCGTATTCCACCATTTTGAGGTTGTTGAGCCAGTGCTCCACCTGCCCGTTTTTCGACACAATTCGGAGTTTGTTCCATTTGCCGGGCGGCATCATGCGTTTGTCGGTGCCTCCTTCCGAGAGGTTTTCGGCGGTAATCAGGTCGTAGAGAGAGCCGGTGGTGCGGTTGCCGTTGACGCCCGCTTTGGCGTCGGGATGCACTTTATCGTCCAGAATTTGAAACTCCGGACCGAGGCCGGTGCCCGCCTTTTTCTTCGGGGCATCCACCACAAAATACTTCACGCCGGAGTTGCCCCCGGTGGTCAGTTTAAAGTCCAGTTCCAACTCGAAATCACCGAATTCTTCCACCGTTTCAATATCCCCGCCTTTGCGCAGACTGTCTTTTTTCGAGCCCAGCACTTTCAGCACGCCGTCCTGCATGGCCCAGCCGGCCGCCGGGAAGTTGTCTGCATTGGCCAGCTTCCAGCCTTTGGCCGTTTTACCGTCCCACAGCAGCCGCCAGCCTTCCTTTTTTTCGCGCTCGGTGAGCTGATTCTGCAAATAACTGACCTCCCGGATAGCCCCGGTGTTTTTCCAGACGGCTTTGTCGAGGTTATCGGTAGCGATGCGGATGTTGCGCCACTGCACGGTGAGGCCGTTCTGTTTTTCCTGTTTGATCGCGTGCACCTGCAAGGCGATGAAGCCGCGCGCCGTTTGATTATCCCAGACATCGGCGCAGGGGATCCCGTTGATCCAGGTTTTCAGGTGCGGGCCGATGGCTTCGATATGGTAGCGGTTCCACTGCCCAGTTTTAAAGGCTTTTTGCCCGGTTGGATTGATCGACAGCGGGTACAGCCAGCCGTTGCGGGCTTCGTCGTAGATACCCCCGCTCCAGGCCCGGCCGCCGGGGTCAATCTCGACCTGATAGCCGTGCACCCGGCCGTTGTTATAGGCTGGGTCGCTGAGGCTACGAATCTGAATGCCCGAGTTCAGCCCCGGCTCCACTTTTACGTCCAGTTCGAGCACAAAATCGCCGTAGGTTTCGTCGGTGCACAAGAAGGTGTTTGGTGTGTTGAGCTGCGATACCCCCACAATGGCTTTGTCGACTATTTTGTACTCGGCATTGCCGTTTTTTTTAGTCCAGCCGGTGAGGTCTTTCCCGTTGAACAGGTCTTTCCAGCGGGCCTGACCGTAGGTATTGAGTGTCAGCAGGGTCAGTAACAGAAGGAGGGGGTACTTGGGCATAGTTGAAACGATTTAGGAAAGCACGGTCAGATCGCGGGCACGTCGAAACCCGGCGGGTACGTGACCGAATAGTCTGGTAAAAAAAGGGGGAAGCTGCTAAGTCCTCCCCCTTTTTACCGTAAGATTTTCAGGAATGAGTTAACCGGTCGATCAATAGCCCTCGTTTTGCTTCATCGTCGGGAACGACAGGTCGATTTCCGCTTGCGGAATGGGCCGCAGATAGTGCATGTCTTTAATGCTGGCGCTCTTGGCTGCCCAAGGGTTATATTTCTTCACCCGCTCAACCAGCTTCCCCGTCCGCTTCAGGTCGAACCAGCGGTTGTACTCGCCCATGAGCTCGCGGGCGCGCTCGTCCAGAATCATGTCGATGCTGATGTTGGCGGCTGTAGCCCGGTACGACACTGCTTCGAGCGACTTCAGGTTTTCGGGGTCTTTGGCACACCGGGGGTCTGCTCCTTTTTTCACCAGCGCCCGGTCGAGTACGCGGTTATAGTACACCTCGGCACCGCCCAGCTTACCGCCTTTAGCCCCTTTTACAATGGCCTCAGCCGCAATCAGGTAGGCTTCTGCCGAGCGGAACACGGCTTCGTTGAACGTCCCAAATGCGTCGCCATACGGAATACCGGGCTGCCAGAACTTCCACATCATCGGAAAATCGCCGGGGAAACCGCTCACGTTCACCGCACTCCCGTTGATGAAGCCATAGCCACCCCCATACTCGTCGAGGTTTACAACTGAATAATTTTTGCGGCCACCGTAATCAACACCCCGTTCGGCGAGGGTAAGGGCGGGTTTGTTCCAGGGCCGGAAATACACCACCGTATCCCCCGCTTTGATGTCGATGCGGAGGTTGGGGTTTACGGTGGGCAAAGGCCGGAAACCGGCTACGTTTTGCAGGGCATAGCCAACCTCCACAAAGTTGTGATCGTAGCGCGAGTCATTTTCAGGGTCAAAGAGCCGGTACATAGCCGGGGTAGTCACGTGGAAGGGCTGATGCCGGTTGTAGTCCGATGTACGGCCTTTGGTGCCGGGATAGCCCTCGCCACTGCCGCCAAACACCGAGTGCAGGTTGTTCCCCCCGGCCGCATCCTGTGCAAAGGCAGGGTCGGTTTTGTTGGTCAGCACATCGGCGTTGTACTGCACAGCAAACACGATTTCGGCATTTTTATCATTCTGGGCACCGGTGTACTGCTTCAGCGGGTTCTCCGACCGGATCGGGAACAATTGGTTGTACGCCGTTGCGAGCGGGAACGCGTCGATGATCTTGTCGGCATATTGCAGCGCCAAATCAAAATCTCCCTGCGATCCACCGAGCGAGTTTTTGAAGTTCCAGCCCCGCGTGAGGTATACCCGCGCCAGCAGAAACTGAGCGGCTCCTTTGGTAGCCCGACCGATGTTGGAGGCCGTTACGGGCAGTTTGGCCTCCGCTTCGAGCAGATCAGCAATAATCTGTTTGTACACCTCGGCCGATGCCACCCGGTTGGCTTCTTTGCTGGGGCTGGTGGTTTCGGTGAGTGGCATCGGGATGTCGCCCCACTGCTGCACCAGGTAAAAGTACGACAAGGCTCGCAGGAACTTAGCCTCGGCCACCCTCGTCTCTTTCAGGGCCGTAGCCATGGTGGTCACCTCGGCCGCTCGGCCAATAGCCGTGTTGGTCCGGGCTACTTCGGCGTAGAGCAACGTCCAGAGGCTTTGTACTTCCGGAATGGTCGCGTTCAGGCGCACATCGTACTGCTCCAATGGGCTGGTGTTGATGCCCGGCGTGTTGAACTTGGGATCACTGAAACCGGTCTGCGAAAAAATATCGGTACCGTTCAGCACGAGCGCCCGGTTCTGGTGAATGTTCCGCAGCAACGGGTAACACGCCCGTACCAGATCTTCAAAGCCCGCTTCGGTTTTGTAGTACACATCGGTAGTGAGTGTCGTAACGGGCTTTTCAACCAAAAAATCATCTTTACAAGCCGGTATCGTCAGGCACGACAGCACCAGCGCAACCGACGCAATTCGGGTAGGAACGAAAGATTTCATTCGCGTTTCTGTTTAAAAAAGGTGGGTTAGAAACTGATATTTACACCGAGGTTGTAGATGGCCGAGGGCACATCGTCCTGGAAAATAGCCGAGTTAAACTCTGGATCGAAGCCAACAAATTTGGTAAACACGAAGGGGTTCATCACCTGCGTGTACACCCGAGCGTTCGATAGTTTCCACTTCTCCATGAGCGACTTGGGCAGGGCATAGCCGAGCGTGATGTCCGAAATACGGAGGAAGCTGGCATCCTGATAGTTGATGGCACTCCGGTACGGGTTGGCCGCTACGACCCCAAAGTATGAGTTGGAGGGGTTGTCGCTCCGCCAGTAATCGAGCGACGCCAGCTTGTTGTACCGGGTTCCCGAAATTTCGCCGAACGTACCCGACAAGGTGCTGTTGTTGTACTGCACCCCGTTGCGGTAGTACGTAAAAAACGAGAAGTCGAACTGCTTGTACGTAAACCGGTTGGTGATACCCAGAATCCAGTTGGGCAACTGCGTACCCAGTACCACCCGGTCGTCGATACCTTCGGTTGAAGAGATAATGCCGTCGTTGTTCTGATCCACTACGCGCACTGAGCCGGGTACCTGCTTGTACTTGGCGGCCAGGTCTTTGTCGGCCGTTTGCCAGATTCCATCGAACTTATAGTCGAAGTTGGCCCGGATCGGATAGCCCACAAACAAACGGTTGCCTTTGTCGGCCAATTGCCCGTTACCGTACAGTTCGAGCAGTTTGTTGCGGTTGCGGGTGAAGGCGAAGGTGCTGTTCCAGCCAAAATTCCGGGCCGCAATATTCACGGTGTTGAGGGTCAGCTCAATGCCCTTGTTTTCGATCTGACCCACATTGGCAATCACCTGCGAGAAGCCCGTAACGGTCGGAATTTTCTGGTTCAGGATCAGATCAACGGTTTTGCGGTTGTAGAGTTCGAGCGAGGCCGCAATCCGGTTTTTGAAAAAGCCAAAGTCGATACCGAGGTTACGCTCGCTGCTCCGCTCCCACCGCAGGTCTTTGTTAGCGAGGTTGGCGGGGGCAAACCCAAAGGCGGGCGTCCCGTCGAAATCGTAGCCTGTATTAATCAGACCCGCCTGCGTGCTGTAGGGGTTCACGGTTGAGTTACCCACTTCGCCGTAGCTCACCCGCAGTTTCAGGTTCGAAAACACATTCAGATTGCTGATAAACGGCTCATCGCCCAAACGCCAGGCCAGTGCCACCGAGGGGAAAAACGCCCATTTGTTACCCTCGGCCAGTTGCGACGCCCCGTCGGAGCGGCCCGTCAGGGTCAGCAGGTACCGGTCGTTGTACGAGTAGTTGAGTCGCCCCATAAACGACAGCAGCGAACGCTCGACCAATGAGCTGTTCATGCCCGTCAGGGTGCCGGTGTTCAGGGCGTACCAGTCGGAGTTGTACGGCAGGTCGCGTACGGCAATCTGGTAAGCCTCATTGCGCTGGTAAAAGGCACTTTGCAGGGCCGTTACGCCCAGGCGATGCTTACCCAGGTCCAGGTTGTAGGAAATGATGTTGTCGAGCGTGTAGTTGCCCATGATCCGGTTGTCGTACTGCGCCCGAGGTTTAGCCCCAATCTGCGATTTAGACCACTGTCCCCGGAAATCACCAAACCGCTCAGCCGTGTACGAACCCGACAGCGACGACCGGATGCTCAGGCCTTTTACGGGCGTAAACTCCACGTAGCCATTGGTCATAATGGTGAGGTTGGTGGTTTGCAGCTTCGAGGTTTTGGGGTCAATATCGGCGAGTGGATTAGGTACCTGCTTGTCGTTGATACCCATCCAGTACGCGTAGCCGTCGATGTCGAAATCGCTGTTTTCCGACGGGTTAGCCAGGTCTTTGAAATACACCGTGCCGGTTGGGCGGGCGCGATACGCATTCCGCAACGACTCACCCGAACCTACGTTCTGATCGCTGTAGCTGGCGTACGAGGTGAAACCCAGCTTAAACAACCGCCCAATTTTGCTGTCGAGGCCGGCGTTGAGATTGTAACGTTTAAAACCGGTGTACAACACATTGCCGTTTTCGTTGAGGTAGCCACCCGAAAACCGGTAGGTTGTTTTGTCGGTACCGCCCGATACGCTCAGGTTTTGGCTCATTTGCAGGCCGGGATCGGTAATCAGGTCGACCCAGTCGGCGGTTTTACCTGCGTCGATATTCGCTTTTTCGGCGGCCGTAAACGTAGCCCCGGTCGAGCCTTCGAGCACCCGGTCGGTGTACACGGCTTTGTAAAACTGCTCGCTCGTCATGAGCTTGGGCAGGTGTGCGGGTACTTTCAGGCCCACGTAGCTGTCGTAGCTGATGCGCGGCTTGCCCGAAAGGCCTTTTTTGGTAGTCACGATAATAACCCCGTTGGCCCCACGGGCTCCGTAGATGGCCGTCGACGACGCATCTTTCAGAATATCCATCGACTGAATATCGTTGGGGTTGAGGTTGTTGAGGTTACCGCCCATGAGCCCGTCGATCACCACGAGCGGCTCGGTCGAGTTGTTGATTGTATTTTCGCCCCGAATCGTGATGTTGTACCCAGCTCCCGGCTTGTTGCTCGACTTGGTGACGGTTGCCCCGGCCACCTGCCCCTGAATGGCTTTGGCCGCCATAACGGGGTTGCCGCGCACAATATCTTTGGGTTGCATCGACACCACGGCCCCGGTGAGGTCGGCTTTCTTGATTTCGCCGTACCCCACTACCACCACCTCATTGAGCGACATGTCGTCGGGTTTGAGCGCGATGTTCAGCACCGTTTGGTTGCCTACCACAACCTCCTGCTTCACGTAGCCGATAAAACTGAAAATAAGCGTACTGCTGGCGTTTTGTACATCGATTTTGAAACCGCCGTTCTGGTCGGTTGTGGTGCCACGCTGCGTGCCTTTAATGAGTACGTTGACACCCGGCAGCCGCTCCCCCGACTCGCTCGATACAGTTCCGGTCACGGTGATATCGGCGGGTGCCGCTGCGCTTTCCGTCGAGAATGTGAGCGTCGGCATCATCGTCAGAGTCTGGGTCTGACTGGCCATGATGGGCTCGCCTTTCCGGGGTGCCAGCAACCCACCCAACCGGCGCGAGGTGGCGCTGGGCGTTTGCGGCAGAATGTAGTAAACCTGATCGTTTACTTTTTTGATCACCAGATCGAACGGTTTGATGAGCTGCATCAGTTGCCGCTCCACCCCACCCGACCCACGCCGGACTTCGGCCGAAACCGACAGGTCGCGCACGGTGGTTTCTTCAAACAAAATACTCACCCCAAACTGCTGGCTCAGGTTTTTGAGCGCGTCTTTTAGTTTGAGGGGTTGGTTTCGGGTGGCCTGCAATGCCAGGTCGGGCTGAACGCTCGCCCGGGCAAGCAGTACCGACTGCCCCGCTACGGAAGCTACGTTCCCGAAGCCCACCCAGAGCACCATAAGGGTAAAGATACGAGTCATATGAGTTAACGGATTTAGATTAATTGACCTCTTTGGGATGTTCTAACTGAATGTGTTTTGGGCCTTTTACAATGCTCAGATTTAGCAAACCGGCCAGCGTTTGCAGCAGATCGTCGGCGCTTTCGGCCTTGAAATTCCCGGCAATCCGACGGTGAGCCAGGGCCGTATCGGCCACCACGACTTTCACGCCAAACCGCTCCCGAATCTGAGCCGTAATTTCAAGCAGTGAGGTATCATCGAAATAAAACCAGTGGTCTTTCCAGGCCACGTAAGGCTGGGCAGGGGCCGTTTGCTGAAGCCGATACTGCCCTGAGTTTGACACGGTCACAACGTTGCCGGGCTTCATGGTTAGCTGTTTCCCCTGCGGCAACCCGAGCTTCACTTTTCCGTGCCGCAGATACACGCGCTTGCCCCGCTCACGGGCATACACAACGAACTCGGTGCCCAGCACCTCGACCTGAAAATTGTCGGCAGCCCGCACCACAAATCGCTGATGAGTAGGCAGGTGCTTCACATTAAATTCGCCCTCGCCCTTTAAAAATACGTCGCGGGTTTCGGCCCCAAACCCAAAACGGGGCACCCGCAAGGTCGAGTTGGCGTTGAGGGTTACGCGCGTACCATCGGGTAGTTCGTACGAACCGGTTTCGCCGTAGGCTGTCTGGTACGTCTGGTAACGAATCTGATCCCGGAGCAGATAGCCCCCCAGCACTGTCACAATCAGCACGGCGGCTGCAGCAGCCCAACCATACCGAATCGACCAGGGCCGTACCGATAGCGGTTTGGCTTTTTCGCCAACGGGCACAGGGGCCACCTGAACCCGGTGCTGTAGCTTCCCGAAGGCATCGTCGGTATCGAGGGCGAGTTGAGGGCGTTCGCTTTCCCATTCGTCCAGATACCGGTAGTAAAGCTCCTGATGGCTATGGTCGTTCAGCCAGGTTTCGAGGAAATTACGCTGAATGAGCGTTGCGTTTCCGTCGAAATGATCGAACACCATTTTTTTGATCTGCTCCTGATTCATGGGTTGTTGACCAACACTGCGGGTAGGCCTATTTTTAAATGGCTGAATGACAAAAAATAAACATGACGCTAAGAAACCGGCCGGCCTGTAATTCCTGCCGCAGTTTCTGGAGGGCCCGGATCAGGAGTTTCTCGACGGCACTGCTGCTGATGTGCAGCACCTGCGCTATCTCTGCATACTTTTTCCCCTCGATTCGGCTCAGCAAAAAGGCCCGCTGGCATTGAGGAGGCAGTTGCTGCACCACGACTTCAATTTTGTGTTGCAGTTCGCTATACTGAATAATCTGATCGGGTTGCAGGTACGCGAGCGTCGGTTGGTCATCAGCTGCGTCGAGCGAATTTGCGGGGTGCAGCTCGCACCGGATATAGTTGTAAGCGCGGTACCGCACCGTCTGGTACAGATACGCCCGGTACGAGGTATGCACCGTTTTGTAGAGCTCTTCCTGCCAGAAATGGGTAAACACGTCGGCCACCAGATCTTCGGCTACCTCACGCCCATATACGAACCGAAGTGCATGGTTGACCAGGTTTTTGTAGTACCGCCGAAAAAGCAGCGCAAAGGCCCCGGCCGCATCTTTCTCGAAATGCTGTCGCAGAAGTAATTCGTCGTCGGTAAGCTTACCCTCACCTACCGGCCCACCAACCGAGAAGGGGAATTTATCTGCCGACGGATCGGAATCGGAAGGGTACACTCTCTGCATAAAAATTGCCGGGAAATCTTGTATAATACAAAGACAATTTCTAAGTAAGATACCTCACATAGCTACCAAAGATTTTTTACGGATCAACGCGTATAGCCCTATCAATCACATTACTGGCATAAATACCAGAATTCTTAAAATAGGGTTAATCTATATAGATATAGCAATCTGTGGTGGCGTATACGACGTAGGTATGCATCAGGTTAGAAATACACTTACACAATGCATAGCTATATCTTTACTGTACACCTCTCTCGAATCATCAGCGGGCTCGAATCACGGTTTACTGTCCGTAAAAGTCCAGCCTACTACATCATGCTGCTTTTCGTGTGGCTGCAATTCCGGTTTACGTACAACTGGTTCTACCGGAAACGGCTGGTGACTGCCTACTTCAACGGCAAGGAGATTTTGAGCATGACCGGCCGCGACCTGTTTGACAGCATCACCGTGCGGCAGGGGTAATGGGAGGGTAGGGTTTGGCTGCTTGCTGAAGTCACGCTCTCCCTACCTTCACTATGAACAAACAGGCTATTTTGGCGACCTTCTACGTCTAACGCAGGGCTTACGGAGGGCGGGTGAGATTTCTATGAGAACGAATTGACTACCGTTTTGTAAAGAGTCAGTAACTATTTTCCAAATGCTGTAAAATAGTTTGCGGCAATTAGTTATTATCGTGGTCATTTATTCATAACCTCACCCGTTCGATACCTTATGACCGAAACCTATTCGTCAGCGGCCCTATACTTTGATGAAATAAAACAGGCCCACCAGCAAATCCCACTATTAAAAGACCGATATCCTCGCTTTCGCACCATTTTAGAGGGCGTTTGTAAAGATCTTACCCGCGACGACGGACTACATTTTGCTAATCTCTTCGGTCGATTATCGTATTTGTGCCAGCGCGAAAACTTCGATCGGGAAGCCAACACCATGGCCCACCGAATCCGAATGCAGGCTAATAAAGTGCTTCACCAGAATCTTAATCCCTCCGAGACAGAGTACCAGCAGGATCTAAGGGCCTTGTGCCAAACTATTGCCCGGCTGTATCGAACGCATATTCCAGCTCACCTCGCAGTTCTTCTACCAACTGCAACATCCGGCAGTCGACGGGTATCAATCCGGCCAGTGCACAAGAGTCGAACAATCCCGAAAATGCGGGTCGAGATTAGCCAAATTCAGGATAACCTTCTACTGTGTAGCCAGGAAGATGACGTAAATTCGGATGCTGAATTACTCAAAGTGCGGGTCAATGTTGCCCAGACCAATGATCTTTTCCGCCAGTCAGTAAGCCATTTTTGGGTAGGGGCCCAACTCAACCTACTGCAGGTGAACCTCAACAGCGAAGGCTATTATACCCCGCAGTATATTATTCTCGAACCCGATTACCTGGTCGACGTTACCTCGGTGGCAGAGTGTTTCACCAATTATGCTACTACTCCCCTGCTCTACCTGCTCAACCGATTTTTCCCAAAAACGCAGTCAAAACCTATCCTACTCGGAAATCTGGCCAACCTCATGATCGACCGGATGATGCACCGGACGGAGGTCCCACAGAGTTTTATGGATATGTTGAAGCAATCGTTCCGGGAAACCCCGCTCGCTTATGCGACCTGTGAAGATATTGCGGAACAAACCAAAATGCAGGAATTTGTTAAAGAAGCTCAACAGCATTTCCAGAACATTGAGCAAACCATACAGCAACAGTTTCCTGGACAGGGTATCTACGCGGGCACAGTAATTCTGGAACCAGCCTTCCTGTGCGAGACTTACGGTCTGCAAGGGCGGCTCGACCTTTTTCAACCCCACGACGTAGCGAACCCCGCCCGTATTGTCGAATTGAAATCGGGCAGCTTTTTCCCGTCGGACAGCCTACCATTACCCCAGAACAACTTCGCGCAAGCTACGCTATACCGACTCATGATTCAGAGTGCGTTTGCGCTTCAGCCAGAGCAGGTACAACCTTCCATCCTATATTCTAAACTGGCGTTAGAAAGTTTAAAATATGCTCCATATCTACAAACTTGGGAGAAAAAGGTGCTGGATATGCGAAACCAGATTGTGGCCGTCGAGTACGAGCTCGCCCGCGACAAATCGGGCAAATACCTCAATACATACCTCGAGACACTCCTTCCTGAACGTCACCCCGCAGCGCCCCCTTTTTTTACGAACAAGCTGCGCAACCTGCACGAGCCTATCCGAAAAGCAACCCCAACCGAGCGATGCTATTTCAACGCGTTTGTCCGATTTATTGCCGAGGAACATCTGATTACCAAAATTGGCAATGCTGGGCATGAGGTCAGTAGTGGGCAGGCAGCCCTATGGGCCAATGAGTTTGAGGTAAAGCAGGAGGCCTACGAAATTTTGTATAATCTGACCATCCTCAACAATCAGATTCATACGCCCGAACGAACTATCGTTTTCCAGCGTGATCCTCAAATCGGAGGTTTCGTCAATTTCCGGACGGGAGACCTGTGTGTTCTTTATCCGCGTAAACCCAATGATAGCCAAGCCACTATCTGCAACAATCAAACCTTAAAGGGTACCATACTCAAACTGACTAAAGAGGAGGTTACCGTGAAGTTTCGGTATCAGCAACGAAACCCCCATTTTCTTACTCAGCACACACACTGGGCCCTCGAACATGATACGCTCGACAGCAACTTTGCCACCCAGTATCAGAGTTTATTCGCCTTTTTAAAAGCCCAGCCCGACCGGCGTAGCCTGCTACTTGGCTTACGCCCACCCGAAACAAGGACGGCTTTCACCTACCAAAATCCCGATCTGCGTCCTGAGCAGGTACAACTTGTGCGCGACGCCCTGGCCGCCAACGATTATTATCTGCTGGTGGGCCCTCCCGGAACCGGCAAAACATCGCGGGTGCTAAGGGCTATGGTGCAAAAACTCTACGAAAACCCCTCAGCAAACGTGCTTTTGCTTGCATACACAAACCGGGCTGTAGACGAAATATGCATGGCCATTCGTGAACTTCCCTTTACCCGGATCGGCACTACAGCCCACCCCGACTTCAGAGGGAATTTGCTCGAAAATCAGATTGCACAAGCTACTACCCGCCAACAGGTACTGAATATACTGGAAGGCCACCGCATTTTCGTATCGACCATGGCGTCGCTGGCGAGTAGGCCGGAACTATTCAAATTAAAACAGTTCGATGTAGCCATTGTCGACGAGGCATCTCAAATTCTGGAACCGCAGTTGATCGGATTACTCGCCCGGCCAGAAGTGAAAAAGTTTATCCTCATTGGCGATGACAAACAGTTGCCCGCCATTGTACAACAGTCTGATAAACGAGCCGAAACCGACATAGCCGAACTTAATGCTATTGGCCTTCATACCCTAAAAAACTCCCTTTTTGAACGGTTGCTGGCCCGAACCGATGCCCAGGGATGGACCTGGGCCCGCGGTACGCTTACCTTCCAGGGGCGTATGCACGAGCAAATAGCATCATTTGCCAATACCTATTTTTACGACAATCAACTTAATACAATCCGACCCGAGCAACAAGCACCACTAGTAAGCCGGTACCTTCGGTTCGACCAAACCCAGCCACTCGAACGGTTGCTGGCCTCCCGGCGGGTAATCTTTTTCCCGTCAATGCCTGATCATACCGATAAGCCAACCCGTGCAAGGTCGCATACCGGTCCTAAAAGCCATCTCTATGAAGCCAAATTGGTTGTACAGCTGATAAGGACTGTCCAGAGGCTATACCAAGCCAACAAACAACCGTTCGATCCTGCCCTTTCGCTGGGTGTAATTACCCCCTATCGCAACCAGATCGCCTTAATCCGCCATTTATTGGATCAGGCTCAGATATCTGATCACGACAAGATTATGATCGACACCGTAGAGAGATTTCAGGGGTCAGAGCGTGATGTGATTATCTACTCATTCAGTGTGAACACCCCGCGGCAGGTGCTACAGCTCCCGAATCTGACCAGCGACGGGCGTGTTGACCGTAAACTAAACGTAGCCCTGACACGCGCCCGCGAGCAGTTTATTGGTATTGGCAACCCGGATTTATTATCGGCCAACTCCTTGTTTAGTCAAGTCATCAGCTGGGCCCGACAGGAAGGAGGATATATACAGGAATCAATTCAAATGGTACTTGACAACAGCGTGTCGATACCAGACAAGGTATCTGTGACAGATATTCCACCTGTTTCTGAAACTCCCTTACCCTTCTGATCCAAAGTATAACCCAAACTACTGGCAATAATTAGTAGGAGTTGGCAAAACTGTCCATCCCCACTAATTATTTCCAGTTTCAATTCCATAGCCCGCAATCTTGGCCGTCAGGGTATTGATAGACCCGTAGCCCAACGCCTTGCAGGCCTGCGATTTGTTGCCCCCGAAGTAAGCCAATGCCCGTTGGATGAGCTGTTTTTCGTGGGCCTGCCAATCGAACGTACTCCCCTGAGTGGATGGTGTCAGGAGCCAACCGGGCAGGTCGGCCTCCTCGGCAACGTCTCCGGCAAAGACATACAGCGACTCGATCAGGTTTTCGAGTTCGCGCACATTGCCCGGAAACAGATAGCCGTCCAGGTGTTTCCAGACAGCGGGCGCCAATTTGAGGGGCTTGGGTCGCTTAAATACTTTCCCTTTCGTTTTCAGAAAATGCTCGATCAACGCCCGCTTGTCGGCCACACCCCGCTCGGCCAGGGTAGGCAGGTGTAGCTCAGCCACCGAGAGCCGGTAAAGCAAATCCCACCGAAACTGCCCCGCTTCGCAGGCATCGCGCAGGTTCCGGTGCGTAGCCGCTATGATTCGAACGTTCGTTTTTCGGGACTTGGTGGCTCCTACGGGCGTAAACTCCCCCTCCTGCAACACGCGCAGAAGCGTTTGCTGCATGTAGGGCGAAATGTCGCCGATCTCGTCCAGAAACAGGGTGCCTTCGCGGGCGGCATCGAAAAACCCCTCCGTTTTCTTTTCGGCCCCCGTAAAAGCCCCTTTTTCGTACCCAAACAGACGCGATTCGAGCAGGGTGTCGCCCAAGGCCGAGCAGTTGACCGCTACAAAAGGCCCCGCCGATCGGTGCGACTGCCGGTGGATGTACCGGGCCAAATGCTCTTTACCACTCCCACTCGCGCCGTGAATTAGCCCCGTGACCCGGTCGGTTTGGGCCAGTTTGGCCGCCCGGTCGTACACAGGCTGAAGAGCCGATGTAATGAGGTATTCGTCGGTGCCCGCTTTGGCTTCTTTTGTTTGCAGACCCTCCCGAATCACAATCGATACCGGCACCGCCGACCGTTCCGTATCAACCACCATCAGCTCGGGCCGTTTGGTTTTCGTGAACTGCGGAGCGCGGGTTTGCAGCAGGCGCGTCGGGAGCGACAGACTTGTGTGGCACAGATACCAGGCCACCTGCATAGCCGGCGTACCGGGCGAAATAAACAGATCGATCTGATCGGCCTCCGATAAACTCAGCAACAGCGCTTCGACCTTCGTCTTGATGTCGGGCATATCAATCGGATCGGCAACGCGCATGCCCCTACCCTCGATCTGACGGCCCGGAAAATCGAGCAACAACCTGTTAATGAGCCGGTCGAGCCGGGGGTCTTCGTCCGGAGCCGCCGACGACAGGATCAGGTGCCGGTCGTGCTCAAAAAAGTACTGATGAAACTGATAGGTTGGCCCATCCGTGCGGATCTCGTTGCCGGCAAAGTCATTGCTAAATGCGTACCACGACACCAGGGCCTTCATAATCTAGCTGTTTTTGAGCCTCATATAGAGTGCCCCATTTTTATCAATTATTGACAGTACTTTTCAAGTATCGACAAATATAGACGAATAAATCACTTAAAAAACGACCTTTTTCCGGTTGGCACGAATATGGCCTATTCAATCGTGTACGTTCAGAAGATGCCTCAGGCTTTCTGGCTATACCACACCGAGTTACATAACCCATATACACGGCCCCCGTGGGTCGGTCATCATCCGCTGCGCCTGCTTTGCGGCCCGCTATATCCACACCAATACCTGACTGTTGGTGGGTGCGCGGAACGACCGGCCTACCGGGGCCGTGTTTGAAATCGTTTATTAATTTGGGGTTCTGGTTTATTGTAGGTCATGTTCCAGAATCCACCCCGAATGCCTATGTTCGACCACCCAACCCTTTGTTCTCCATGCGAATCGTCGCTAGTGTTTTGGGCCTTGTGCTTTTTCTGGTGGGTGTCTATGCTGCCATCAGCTACAGCGGGCTGAGTCCGCGGGTCTGGCA
Organism: Rudanella lutea DSM 19387; assembly: GCF_000383955.1. Lineage (NCBI taxonomy): Bacteria > Pseudomonadati > Bacteroidota > Cytophagia > Cytophagales > Cytophagaceae > Rudanella > Rudanella lutea. The sequence goes on from NZ_KB913013.1 coordinate 1,551,125, forward strand.
AAAGAAACGCCTGCTCGACCGCTACCTCACTGCGCGGGGGTATCGAACCCACTACATACTGCTATCGGGCTACCGACCGCCCTGGCTCAACCGGCTCATGCCCTTGTCGGCCCGCAAAAGTGTGCATCAGCAGGGGCAGGCCATCGACCTACTCGTGTTCGACATCAACGGTAACCACCGCTTCGACCCGGCCGACTTGCGGATTCTCTCCGACGCACTCGATCACCTCGACAGCCAACACCCGCGCTACCGGGGCGGTGTGGGCTTGTACCGTCAATCGTTTCCGCGCATGTTGCACTTCGACGTATCGGGTCGGCATCGGCACTGGGATTATTGAAGGGGGTAATATTCAAAACAAAAAGCCGCTTGCAAGAAATTGCAAGCGGCTTTTTGTTTTGGGCTCCCGAAGCTGGGCTCGAACCAGCGACCCTCTGATTAACAGTCATACTTTCCAGTTTATCTCATTTTATCTGATTTTTCTTTATTTAATATAAGTATCTGATTTTTAGATAATTAAATCAAAGGAAACATTGTATTTGTTTTGACTTTATGTATCTTTACCATCAAATCATGTGCAAATTATGTGCAAATATTATGAAAATTTCCAAGCCAATCGTTACAGCATTTCTTGATACACGTAGAAGCAAGAAGGATGGTCTGTATCCCTTAAAATTGCGGGTTACTCATAAGGGCGAACGCCTGTACATACCGCTTAACGCTGACTATAGCAAAGAGTCTTGGGAAGCTGCATTAAAACCAAAGGGAGGAGGGTCAAAGATTCAAGACATAAGAAATCTTAAGTCTAAGATTGAAGCGGATGCCAATGAAATCATTGACAACATGAAGTACTTTTCATTCAATGAATTTGAATCCCGATTTGTTCGCCACAATTCATCTACTTTTACCAACCAAGTGATTTCAGATGATGTTTACACAGCAATCAAGAGTTACGCGGATGAAAAGTTGAACAATGGCCAAGCATCTACTGGACTTAGTTATGAAAGTTTACTTTCTTCCTTAAAGCGATTTAGAAAGAATAAGCCTATTGCATTCGGTGAAATCTCAGTACCCTTCCTGAACGATTATCAGAAATTTATGGAAACGAAAGGTCGTTCTGATGGCGGAGGGCAAAACACCAGTGGTATAGGTATCTATATGAGGAATCTACGAGCTATCGTGAAAAGGGCAATAAAAGTCGGCATCCTACAAGAAGATGAATACCCATTTGGTAAAGGGAAATATGAAATACCGGGTGGTACGAACTTCAAACGACCTTTAACTATTGAGAATATTAAAGCTATTTGGAGCTATGAATTACCGCAAGGCAGCACTTCGGCAAGGAATAGAGATTTGTTTATCTTTTCCTATTTATGTAATGGAATGAATCTTAAAGATATTTTCCAACTAAGATGGACTAACATTCAAGATGACGTTATGTACTTCATCAGAGCGAAGACATCAAGAACCAAAAACCAGCCCCAACCGATTCGGGTGATACTCATCCCTGAAGCCTTAGAAATCATCGAACGGTGGAGCAATCAAGATAAGTCAAAGGATGCTTACGTTTTTGACTTTCTAAAGCCAGAAATGACACCTATTCAAATACGATATGCAATCGGTGGTTACACTAAAAGGATTAATAAGGATATACAGAAGGTTGCTAAGGCCCTCGGTATTACCAACCATGTAACAACTTATTATGCAAGACATTCATTCGTTTCGAGACTAATTCAAACAGGGGTTCGACTGACGGAAATTAAAGACCTGATAGGCCACTCTGATATAAGAATGACAGAACAATATGCAGCAACGTTAGACGAGAGTAACCAGAGAGTTTATGTTCAAAATCTCCTTTAAATTGTTGTTCAACAATAAAATGATATCCGAAATTTGGTAGGTTTGCTAAGGCTTCATCACAAGGCTCTTGTTAGACGGATTTAGTTCTGAAATACCTGTTCAAGCTCAGAAAGTACATTATTTTAGCCTGATTCGTGCCTGTTAGGTATACTGTCAGACCCATTTACTCTAATTCTCTCACATAATCAAGAACAATGCAATAAAGTAATTACAATTACATTAAATTATAATGATTTATGTTTAAGACAGCAGCCTATTAGTTGCTCATTATTTAACTCAGAATCTAAGGTTAAAAGTAACAATACTAATGTTTCCAATTATCATATATCATTTTTCTATGATTGAAGGCCTCTTTCCCGCCTTCCATTATACTAACTATTCGAGATTGGATAAACAAATCGTCAATACTACCAGAACTCAGCCTTATTTCTGACTTAGATTCATCAACTTGAAAGTTACAAGCAAAAATTTGCTCACAGTCCCCTAATACAGGTATATTTGGGTTGTGTGTTGCGAAGATAAACTGAGTTTTACTTTTTAACTTTTTTAGCTCGGCTATTACATCCTCATATATGGTTTGGTTATCTAAGTCATCTTCTGGCTGATCAATAAGAATCAAATCATTCTCCTTCAACGACAAAATAAATAAAATAACAGCGGATGCACGTTGCCCAAGAGAATGATCTTTAAGAGGCCTATCTTTATAATAAATGTTATATTTATCAGCTACTCGAAATGTTAGGAATTCGCTTGCACGCTCTCTAAATTTCCCTATAAACTTTGGCAAAAAGTCGCTATTTGAAAGAATAGATTTAATCTTAGAATTATCAATTCGTAAGTCGTTATAGACTTCAACAAGATCTTGGTACTCTGAAACAATCATACTTATGTTTTTATCTGATATATTTGTCCCTCTTAATGCGTCTTTTAAATAATCTTTAAAACGGTCTTTGTTTCCTTTAAAATCAACTGCCAGACGTACAGAAGTTTGACTTAGATTAATTTTATCAATCTCCTTCTTTACAATCTCATATTCTTTGTACCAAAGCTTTTTCAGATCAGCTAATGCCTCTTTAAGTTTCGACCTTAATTCGACTTTTTTCGTATTAAGCCTACTAACTTCCTCTAAATCAATATTAATTTTATTTAATTCATTCGACAAAGTAATATAAGTATCAGGATTTAAGGTTGGAATATCAATAGTTCGCTTTATTTCAGAAAATTCCTGCTTCAAACTATCAAAATGAGCGATGAATTGTAGCTCAATTTGTTTAATTTTTTCCCTTTCGGAATCAAGCTTATTTAATAATTCGCCAATTTGTTCAAATGTTGAATGAAAATTTCCGAATGACTTAAACACTTCATCAAATATTTCATTATTTTCTTTAGACTTATAACTAATATAATCATCAAGGTTAAATGAATTGTCGGTCCATAACTCACGCAATTTACTAATAATCATTTCTTCAAAGGTTGACAATGCTGCTAACTTACTTTTATCCTTGTCAAACTCTACCTGTCTATTGAGTTTTTTGTCAACGCTATGTTGTTTATACGCCTTTTCTTTGATCTCGAGTTCAGCTTTTTTGGCTTTTAAATCTTGCTCCTTGCTAATTGTAGCATCAACCTTTTTGATTTCTCTTAACAAATCTTCTACTTCAAAGCATTTAATTTCAAGTTGCTGTTTAATATCTATCGTTTTGTTTCCAATAAGCCTTCTTATAAGATCATCTGTTGAGGCCTCACTTCCAAGTTCAGATAGATCCTTTTGTCCAAAATATAAAGGATTTGAAACAATTGAATCAACCTTCAAACTTTGTTGTAGCATTCCATCTAAATATATATTCGCAGATTCCCCAAAAATGCGCTCAACAGTAAATACTTGACCTTGACTATCAATAATATCGGCACTCATTTTTCCACCACTTCCTAAAAGTTCTTGAACAATATTATTTTTATAATCATAGTCTTTCGTACTATGAGAGAGGGGAATATCTAACAAATACCTTATAGATTCAAGGATTGATGACTTACCACTCCCTCTAATTCCTATTAAATTATTCATAGAAGAACTCAAGTAAACACTTTTATCTCCTAATCTTTTACTTACATAAGTGATTGATTTTATGTAAGGTCTCGAATGTAAAACTGGGTAAGCTAATAGTCTATTTTTATAATCTTTTAAAGCATATTTAACAGCGTCAAAATTATAGTCACCAATTTTAAGATACGTTTTTTGAGTAACACCATCTATTTCATTTCCTTTACCAATCCCCTCAATTCCTTTATGAGCACAATCAGTTCCTTCTACAAACGCAGGAACGTTATTATCTAAAATACTATTCAACTTACCAATGTTTCTATGAGTTCTAACTTTTTGTAATGCAATAACATTCTTCTTAAAAGAATCTAAATTTAAAAATTCACTTAGTCCCCTGCCCTCCAATTCTAAAAACAGTCCACTTGAATCATCAACATGAGCAAGCACTATAAAATAGTCTTTTTTATATCGGTCTAATGCAAGGCATAATTCTTTCAGGTTATATATAGAGTTTACATCGTAGGGAGGTTTGTCAAAATTTGCCACGCCAGAAAACGCCCCATTGATAAACTGTTGAATATAGTTATGGTTATTATCCATATTTATAATCCACTCTTCTTTAAAAACAATTAACGCATGAAGCCCTTTTCTGCCATCGTTAATTGAAAGCTCAACTCCCGGCAATAAGTATATTTCCTTTTTAATTGCATTCTTTTTGAGTTCCCTGAACTCTATTTCATCAAATTTATTATGATTGGTAATTACTCCAATCCGAATTTCTTCTTCTTCTAACTTATCTAAATAGTTTTTCACAAAGTAATTAGGGTCACCATCATATTTAAACTCTTCGTCTGCTTTTGTGTGAAGATGAAAGTCAGCCCGCAAGTAGTTAGAACCGTTTTCAAAAATTTTTAATTTATTAGCCATGCTCTTGGTGATCTTTAATGTTTTTTCGTTTTACTGCACATTGTTCGCACCATTCAAGTGGGGGTATTAACTTTAAGGAGCTTGTTTCGTTCACGGCAGCTCAATAGTAGCCAATATTCTCCAGTTAAATTATGGTTTGGAGTCAGGATAGATGCACACTTCAAATGTTAATTAGACGCCTAATTAATGTATTAAAATCTAATATACCAAGCTTTCATACTTAAATAATATAATATACATGTTTCATAGACTATCGAAACATCTATCAAATGAACTTTGTTACGACCCTTTACAGGTATTAGCAAGAGTTCTGTAACAATCACTCAATTTAAGATCTTGAAGTAAACAAAGCTTTCTGAATTTCAGATTAGATTTACATACCATAAGCTGAAGTAGAGGTACATTTACGCTGCAAACCGCTTTACTATACATTTATTTTGTATATAACATTCGAATTCTCGTGGTTAAACATAGCTTTAGTATGTGTTACACTTTTTAGACGTTTGGTAAAAAAACGGTCCAGTGATAAAAAATAGGTCTGACCAAACCTTCTCCTTAACAATTGCCTTAGCTACTGTAATTATACAAGCTGGCTGGATTCAACTGGGTCAACATCTCTTCGTACTTACTTCTTTCCTTTACAATAATCTTGTAGGGCTTCATAGCGACATGAAAATCAGTATTCTTTGAGTAAAAGTTCTTTAAAAAAACTTTTATCGCTTTGAGATCATAATTGAAATATCTACAGAGTAACAGATTCTTCATAAAATTCAATCCGTTCCTACCCGTCTCCACAACGGAACTATAATTATAAATTGGTACAATATTGTAGTTGTTAAACACATCCATATCCAACACTGAAGACATGTAGTCATCGATTGGACTAATGTTAGAATAAAGTACGTCAACCAGATAATTGCTTCCAAAAGCTCGCTTCACCTCGCTTTTATTTTTTAACTTTAATTCATAACGGGTTTTTCCTTTGAATGCCATAAGAACCTTTTCCCCATTGCTAAGGCTTTCAAGAAATTTCCTCTGATAAGTTACCATTTCATATTCTTTACAATATATAGTTAAAGATTTGTTGGCAAATCCTCGCTGTACTTCCTTACTTTTATTCTTTCTAATTGTTACAATAGTTAAGTTATTGTTTCCGTAAGGAATAATAATTGCATTTGCTTTTCGCAATGCTGCATCCAATTTTAACCCGAAGTAATCATCCATTCGTTGATTAACATCTCTCGTCACATCACAAGTAACGACTATAATATCATTATAATCGATAGTTTCACTAATTCTAACGATACCCGTATTATTGATGGCACTAATAACTTGATCGAAATTCTTATAACAAATCAATTCTGGGTATCTATCACCTAAGCATTTTGCCGAAACAGTGATCCGAACAATATAGGAGTTGTAGTTAATTATTACATCCAGTTTGTAACGCCTATTCATATCTCCTTTTGAATAATATTTTCGTTTTACTAATAAACCTGATGGTAAACTTTCCGTACTGAAACAATCTTTATTGTACGATTCTAATTCGCATAGAGGGATTGTGAAAGTTATTTCGTCAAATGTTTGATACTGTTGATTTATATTGTTAATCATAATTAACCCTTTTTAAAACTGTTTTTTTAACCTTGATATAAAATTGTAGATGGTTTGTAGTGATGTCAGTCATTATATTCATTATTCCTAAATGCTCTGATTGATTGATCTAATTCGTCTTCATTATAAAGGACTCGTCTACCGATTCTATGTGCGACTAAACGCCCGCTCTTCGTCCAAGCATGAAGAGTAGGTAATGTAATATGAAGCTTCTCCGCGGCTTGATCACGGGTAAGGAACCCGTTGGTTTTGTTTATCGGTATCGGCAATGATTTGGATATAGCTTGCTTTACAGCGGCTTCAATTGCGCCCTTAATTATGCTTATGAGTTCGTCGGTTGATATTGAAATCAAATTGGTTTGTTGTATCATTTCTTTAATGATTAATTACAGTGCAAACCTATCGACCTTCAGCAACCAGAGGAAGAGAATATATAATATATTATAAAAAATAAAGAGTTATATTTCTGATATTCAGAATGTTAACCAATACCTTCTTTCCCAAATTGTTATAAGATTATTATCCTTTTCTGACATCCAGCCTGAAGCGTTTTGGTCGATTACTACCCCTAAATTTTGATAAACTCGCCTTTATTGTGTTTGTTGATGGCATTCCTTCGAACGACTGATTTATAAAATAGGCAATATCATCAAGAGTGTCTGGTAAAAGTGTGGTTGTTCCCTCACGGTTGTTCATGATCGTAAGTTGAGCAAACAAATCATACAATGCATCATTACCACCAGTCCACCTTAATTTCACCTTACCTCGTTGCTCATCCTTATTATCACCCGCCTTGTTGCTCTGACTTTCCTTCTGCATAGTGGTAGCGTTTAATTGATCTGTTAGAAATGCTTCGTACTGTAGAATTGACTCTCCTATGAAGTAATGCCTTAATATTGTTACGGGTAACTTAAATGCTCCTAAAAATCCATATCGTCCCCGGTACAACATCTTAAATATTTTATCATAATCTCGGCTTCTATTCAGCAGTTTTGATTCGTACCCCTCTTTAAACAGTTCATAAGCATAATCAGGTGCAGGTGTTTGATCGTTACTATCGACTTCATGCACATAAGACAATAATTCTTTTCTACCGATCTTTCCATTTTCATAATTAAGCTTTACAATGTTGACCATCTGCAACTCAGCGTTAATTGCAAGTTTCGGTATAGGCGAGGTTTTAACGCTTGAATCATATTTGTTCATCAACTGAGCGTACAATAACGGTTGGTTCTCTTGATTCATTAACTGTTCCGTCATTGAAACCAAAATTTCTAACTCGTCCGGGTTTTTAGGCTCGATTGTAGTAAACTGAACGTTTTGCAGGTCCTTGACATACTCTTGTAATGTCTTGTTTAAAGCAGTTGCTTCTTCTATCTGCTCTGTGGTTAGACTCCTTCTCTGTAGACGCCATGAGGCTATTGACTGGATCAAACTACCACGTTCATTAGTAAGATTACTTTTATAAATGGTAAGATTGTCGACACCATGTTTGATAAACACACTAATTTTCTCAGAATAACTACCGGCTTGATTGTAGTCGCTACGTAGCTCTTCATACTGAGAATCGATTAGGGACATGTAAGTTTAGACGTATCCGTTTGTGTGCAAATAGGGAGTGATGGCTCAAATATGTGCAAATTATGTGCAAAAAGAAAAGCCACCTGTTTCTGCAGATGGCTTAACTTATTGATTATCAGGGCTCCCGAAGCTGGGCTCGAACCAGCGACCCTCTGATTAACAGTCAGATGCTCTAACCGACTGAGCTATTCGGGACTGTTACAACCGGTGCGTCTCCGTCGTATTGTGGTGCAAAAGTAGAGCGAAAATTGACATTGCGCAAGAGCCCGACTGAAAAAAATTGCCCGCAACAGGCTAATTTCTGCTTTTACCCGCTTCCTGTCAGCAACAACTAAATGACAATCAACGAGTATGGATGAGCCGGTGCGGGCAAAAAAAATTATCGATTTCCGTACGGATCGGGGCGGTGGCTGGGTACATTGGCCAGTATAAGCTCTTTCACCCGGCGGGCATCGCCTTTCGAGAAGTTCCGAATAACGATTTCCGGACGCGCTCGTGGAATAACCCGGATGGTCGAGAAGAACAGGCCGTTGTCGATCTCAACGCCCGAAATATCGGAATAGAACACAAAGTTGTCGGTACCGCCGATGAGTCGTTTCACCCGGAAGGTGACGCCCTTGTCGGAAAACTCAACCACATCGCGGTTGATCGGATCTTTGAAACTGCTGGAATAGAAACGTTCGCTCATTTTTTTTCGGTTTGCAGTTTAAGGTTTACAGTTTTCAGTTGGCTTACGCATTCACACCGGTTAGCGCACTGAAAACTGTAAACCTTAAACTGTAAACTCATTTTTTAGGTACGTAAATTACTTTTTTGGTCTCGAAAAATTCACCCTCAAAATAGTCAGAGAGGTTGAACATGCGGTACTTATCGGGAATTTCGGCCAGTTCTTCGGCCAAATCGCCCCCTTTGAGGTAAAGAACGCCGTTGGGCAGGTCGTTGTTACCCACCTTCCGAATTTTATAGCGCACCCAGCCCATAAAGGGTTTCAGGCGGGTTACGGCCCGGCTCACCACAAAATCGTAGGTGGTGCTCAGGTGCTCAACCCGGGCCTGTTCGGCCTTGACGTTCTGAAGGCCCAGGGCCGAAGCAACCTCCTGCACCACCTTGATTTTCTTGCCGATACTATCGACTAAGTGAAAATCAACCAGCGGAAACAGAATGGCCAGCGGAATACCCGGAAAACCGCCCCCCGTACCCACGTCCAGAATCTCGGAGCCGGGCTTGAACTGAATCACCTTAGCAATACCGAGTGAGTGCAGCACGTGTTTTTCGTAGAGGGCCTCAATGTCCTGCCGCGACACCACGTTGATCTGCGCGTTCCAATGCTTGTACAGCCCATCCAGAGCCGCAAACTGCTCACGCTGCTGCTCGGTAAGCTTCGGAAAATGTTTATAAATCAGGTCTACAGACATCTTAGTTTGAATGAGTAATGAGTAATGAATAATGTATAATGGGCTGACGCTGTCAACAGGTCCGGTAAGTCCTTATTCATTATACATTATTCATTACTCTACTACCACACTTGCTTTTTCTTCTTGGTGAACACCACACGCAGGCCCATCAGGGCGTAGTAAATGGCCAGCAACAAATCCATTACCGGAATAAGCAACCAGTGCACGGTATGCCCCAGCCGGTAGCTCGACCGGCCCACCACTACCCAGTAAGCCAGCAAGCGGAGGGCAAACAGGCCCGTGGCCGCCAGCAGCAAGGTGTCCATCAGTCGGCCCTGTTGCTCGCTGACCACCAGCCATAGCGCAAACAAGCCTGCTCCCAACCCCAGCAACCACGACAAGATGTGGCTACTCGAAATAAGCCCCAACCGGATTTTATCACCAATTTTGTAATAACGCCCCACGTTGAGGTGTCGGCGTTTCTGCCGACGCCATTCGGCCCAGGTCTGTTTCGGCTCCGACCACACAAAGGTATCCGGATCGAGCGAAACGGCCGTATTTTGTCCGGTAGCCACTTCGTTGACGAACAGATCGTCGTCGCCCCCGAGTACATTCATGTGCGAGTAAAAGCCGCGATTGGCGAAAAACAGATTGCGCCGGTACAGCAAATTTCGGCCTACGCCCATGTACGGGCGCCCCCAGAGCGCCAACGACAGGTACTGCACGGCCGTCGACAGGGTTTCGGACCGGATCAGAAAATTGAGTATACCCGAATACCGGATATAGGGCGAGAAACCCAGCACCAGGTCCCGGCGACCCCCTTCGGCTTCGGCCACCATCTGCCGCAACCAGTTGTCTGAAGCAGGTCGGCAGTCGGCATCGGTGAGCAACACAATCGGGTGTTGCGCCTTTTTGAGGGCAATGGTGAGCGCGTATTTTTTGGGCGTCACGTGGTCGTATTCCTGCGTGACCCGGATGGTGCGCACCTGTGGGTGTTGGGCGGCCAATTCCTCCAGAAACCCGTCGGAGCCATCGGTCGAACGGTCGTCCATGACCAGAATTTCAAACTGCGGGTAAACTTGTTGGAGCAACAGCGGCAGGAGTGCACGCAGGTTTTCGAGTTCGTTGCGGGCACACACAACGAGCGTTACGGGAGGGAGTTGCGCGTCGGAAACGCCGGGTGGGGTATGTCGGGCGAAAGCTAATCGTCCGAAAACAAACAAAATAAACACGAGCTGAACCCCTACAACGAGCAGCCAGCCGATCAGCACTAAAGAAACCACAAACAGCGTATAACGTGATGAATACCAGAAATGAGTACGATGAACGCGCAAAGATAGATGAAACCCTAAACCATTTACCTACGTTAGGCGGGTTATGACCTTTGATATTACCAGTACCGATCCGGCATCGGCCGCCCGCACGGGTACGCTGACCACGGATCATGGGCCTATTGAAACGCCCATTTTTATGCCTGTCGGTACGGCAGGCACCGTAAAGGCTGTTCATCAGCGTGAGCTCGAAACGGACATTAACGCCGAAATTATTCTGGGCAACACGTACCATCTTTATTTGCGGCCCGGCCTCGACGTGCTCGAAGGGGCCGGAGGGCTACACGGTTTCAACGGCTGGAAGCGCCCCATCTTGACCGATTCGGGTGGTTATCAGGTGTATTCGCTCTCCAACACCCGTAAGATTAAGGAAGAAGGCGTCACGTTCCGATCACACATCGACGGTTCCAAACATCAGTTTACGCCCGAGGTTGTGATGGATATTCAGCGGACCATCGGGGCCGACATTATCATGGCCTTCGACGAGTGTACGCCCTACCCCTGCGACTACGACTACGCCCGCCGGTCGATGCACATGACTCACCGTTGGCTCGACCGGTGCATTGCCCGCTTCGATGCCACGCCCGACAAGTACGGCTACCGGCAATACCTCTTCCCGATTGTGCAGGGCAGCACCTACAAAGATCTGCGCCGGGAGTCGGCCGAGGTGATTGCGAGCAAAGAACGTACCGGCAACGCCATTGGCGGATTGGCCGTGGGTGAGCCCGCCGAGGAAATGTACGAGACCATTGCGATTGTAAACGAGATTTTACCCCGGCACAAACCCCGCTACCTGATGGGGGTTGGCACACCCGCCAATATCTTGGAAAGCATTGCTCTTGGGGTCGACATGTTCGACTGCGTCATGCCCACCCGCAACGCCCGGCACGGGATTCTGTTCACGACGGAAGGAGTCATCAATATCAAAAACGAAAAGTGGAGCCGCGACTTCAGCCCCATCGATTCGGGCCTCGACCACTACGCCAGCAACTTCTATTCAAAGGCGTATTTGCGCCATTTGATACGTTCGGAGGAAATTTTAGGTGCCCAAATCGCCAGTTTGCATAATTTGGCCTTCTATTTGTGGTTAGTCCGTCAGGCCAGACTCCATATTCGGGCAGGAGACTATGTTTCCTGGAAAAACGAGATGGTGGTTCGGCTCATGCAGCGATTGTAGGAACGTGCCGGGTAGTTGTTGAGCAACCTACCCTCAACGCACCTGATCGCGTAAATCCGACGACGAAGCCTCAAAACTATGCGCTTTTCCTCTCTTTCCCTTACAGCTTCGCTGACCCTGCTTTCGGGTAGCTTACTCGGTCAGGGTACGCAAACGGATGCCCCGCCCCGGCTCAACACCTGGTCGATTTCGGTGCACGGCGGCCCCACCCAATTTTTTGGTGACCTCCGCGAGTACGACTTTTACCCGGTGGGCGTCACCAACCGCGACAGCTTCAACGAACGCGAATCGTTTTTTGGTGGCCTGACGGTCAACAAGCAGTTGTCGCACCTGTTTGGACTGCAACTGGGCGGTAGCTACGGCACGCTGCGCGGCATGAAACGACGTATCTACTTTTCGTACTTCCGGGCCGACTACGCCAATACCGAACTGACCGGCACCGTCAACCTGAAAAGCTTGCTGCTTGGTCCGAACAAAATGAAACACTGGAAAATTGACGCGTACACGGGTATCGGTGTCACGTTTTTCCGGTCGACGGCCTACGAATTGGGTACCAACCGGGTTCGGCGGTACACCAAAGACAACCCCGGCGATGGTATTGTGCGCCCGGCCCGGTTTGAGCGCGACTGGTCGATTCCGATGGGCGTGGCGTTTCACTACGAGGTGTCGCCCCGGTTTGATATTGGCCTCGATTTTCGCATCAATCACGTCAACACTGAGCGGCTCGATGCCACCATCGGCGGCAGCAATTCGAGCGTTTTCGACCCAACAGGTAGCCGGGGCAGTTTCGACGGAACCGACGTAAAGCTGGGCCAATCGGCCAAAGACAAGTACGGGTACGGGGCCCTCATGCTCACCTACAAGCTGGGAACGGGTGCCGCCCGTGTTCGGAAGAATAACGGCAAATACAACTACGACACGAAGGCGGGCACCTACCACCTCCGCTGGACCGACCCGGCTCTGCTCGTAAAGCCCCCCACGGTGCTGTCGCTGGCCCAGATCGATTCGGTAGCCAAGGCCAACCGGCCTAAGGAAATTGACCCCCGGTTGATGATGGACACCGATAACGACGGCGTATCGGATTTCTTCGATAAACAACCCAATACCCCGGCGGGCAGCGTGGTGTCGGGCTCAGGCGAGTCCATTGATTTTGAGAAGTATATTACCTCGGCACTGCCCGAAATGGCTTGCGCGGAAATTTTCGCCAATATCCAGTTCGACACCGATCAGGCAGCCATCAAGCCGCAGTACCGCACCATTCTGGACCGGGTGGTGGAGCTGATGAACCGCACTCAGTGCCGGTTGCAACTATCGGGTCATGCCGACCGCCGGGCTTCTGACCGGTACAATATGGCCCTTTCGCGTCGGCGGGTCGATGCCGTTCGGCAGTACCTTGTTCGGGCCGGCCTCGACGATCCGAGCCGGATTCTGATTGACTACTTCGGCGCGTTCAAACCCATCGGCGACGATTCAAAGGCCGGGCAGGCCCGCAACCGCCGGGTTGAGCTGAAGCTGGTACCTTAGCGTATTAAATAGCTATTAATTGTCACTGGTGACCACTCATCAGGCGCGTTAGCCCTGCCATGAGTGGTCACAAATGGTTATAATTGGTCCGACTTGTCTCACACACATGTTGGAAACCCCTGATTTTGAACTCGCTACTTCCCCACTGGCGTCACGGCCGGTTTGGGCTACGCTCTGGCAAGCGCGCCGTCGGCTCCTTGGCTCGACCCTGGCAGGCTTACTGCTGGGTCTGATTCTGGCGTTTGTTCTGCCCGAGCGATACACGGCCACCGTGCGGCTACTCCCCGAACTACATGCTGCCGAAGCGATAAACTGGCAACCGTTTCGGGAATTGGCCGAGTCGTTCAACATTGACTTGGACGCGCACACGCCCGTCGAAGCCATCCGGCCCGACCTGTACCCCGACATTCTGGAGTCGGTTCCGTTTGCATTATCGGTGCTGCATCAGCGCGCTGGGCTCCGTTCGGGCGATTCACTCACGTTATACCAGCTACTAAACCAGTCGGGCCACGTTTGGCCGGGCCAAGCGTGGCCCGACCTCTTTTCGAGTAGGGCGAGTATGGCCAAACTACCATTGCCCGCCCAAACCCCGTTGCGGCTCTCGACCGAACAGCGGGAACTGGTGCAGGACACCCAGAAAGCCATTACGGCCGAACTGGATGTAAAATCAGGCATTATGACGATTTCGGCCCAAATGCCCGACCCCGAGGTAGCCGCCCAAGTAGTGCAGTTTGCGGCCAATTACCTGCAAACCTATGTGCGGCAGTACCGGAGTCAGAAAGCCCGCGACGACGAAGCGTTTCTGGCGAACCAGTTGGCCAACGCCCAGAAACAAATGATTCAGCTCGATAAACAGCGGTTAAACCAGCAGGATCAGACCCGCTTTTTTTCGTTGCCCTCGGCTGCGTTGCCTAACCGACGGCTCGACGAACAATACCGCCTAGCTGAATTACTTTACCACGACCTCGCCCGCGAGTACGCCAAAGCCCGGATTCGGGTGCAGACAGTAACGCCCGTGTTTAAAATCCTCGAACCAGCGCAGGTGCCCGACCGCCGTAGCTGGCCCGCCCGAAAATGGATCGTATTGACCGGGGCCATGTCGGGTTTGGTGCTGGCTATCGTAGTTTTGCTGGCCCGGTACGCGTTTCGGTTCTGACTATGCACCTTTCCCCTCCACCCCATATTGGCATTATTGGCTTAGGTTACGTGGGTCTGCCTCTGGCAGCCGCGTTTGGCAGACAGTACCCGGTTGTGGGTTTCGACAGCAACCCGGCCCGTATTGCCGAGCTCCGGTCGGGACACGACCGAACCCACAGCTTCACCCCAGACCAGTTGGCCGAGGCTACACACCTGACCCTGACTGCCGACCCGGTTCAGTTGCAGCCTTGCTCGGTGTACATCATGACGGTGCCATCGCCCATCGACGCCCACCGCCAACCCGACCTGACACCAATTCTGACGGCTACCCGAACCGTGGGGCAATTGCTTAAACCGGGCGATGTGGTCGTGTATGAATCAACGGTTTTCCCGGGATGTACCGAAGAGGAATGCGTTCCGATTCTGGAACAGCTTTCGGGATTACGCTTCAACGTCGACTTTTTCTGCGGCTACTCCCCCGAACGTATCAACCCCGGCGATCAACAGCACACGCTTCAGAACATCCGCAAGATTACGTCGGGATCTACGCCCGCTACCGCCCGGTTCGTCGATCAACTGTATGCGTCCATTATTCCGGCGGGCACCTATTTGGCCCCCTCTATCCGGGTTGCCGAGGCCGCCAAAGTGATTGAAAATTGTCAGCGCGACATCAACATTGCGTTTATCAACGAGTTGGCTCTCATTTTCGACCGGATGGGCCTCGACACGCAAGCCGTGCTCGAAGCGGCCCGCACTAAATGGAATTTTCTGCCGTTCCGACCGGGGCTCGTGGGTGGGCACTGTATTGGCGTAGACCCGTACTACCTCACCTACAAGGCCGAATCGCTGGGTTACCACCCGCAGGTGATACTGGCCGGCCGGCGCATCAACGACAATATGGGCGCGTTTGTGGCGGGCAAAGTAGTCAAACTTCTCACCCGCAACGGCTACGCTATCAACGGGGCAAGAGCCCTGATTCTGGGCATAACGTTTAAGGAAAATTGCGCTGATATTCGCAATTCACGGGTACTCGATGTCATTCAGGAATTGAATGAGTTTGGCGTTCTGACCGATATATACGACCCCCTTGCCGACCCGGATGAAGTACAGGCTATGTACGGACTGTCGTTGCTGCCGTCGCTCGACGGGCAGGGCAGTTACGATGCCGTGGTGCTCACCGTCGCGCACGACGTTTTCACGGAGTCTGCCTTTCAGGATCGGGTGCGGGCCTTAGGCAAAATTGTGTACGATGTGAAAGGATGCCTCCGCGACGGCCTGGCCGATGGGCGGCTTTGATTTGGGGTTTTGGTTTATCGTTTTTAGTTCCTGGTCTGACCACTAGTGCGCTCCTCACCTGACCTCATGGATAGAAAATGTCCAGCAGTGAGTCCGTAATTCACGTTGGCTAAACCCAAATCTATCTGGCTACTCAATACACTGTAAACCCAAAACCATAAACTAGTATGCTATCAGGATTTCGTTTTCTGGTTACAGGTGGGGCGGGATTTATCGGCTCGCACTTAGTTGATACCTTGCTGGCTCAAGGGGCCGAATTGGTACGGGTGCTCGACGATCTGAGCAACGGCAGCCGGGCCAATCTGAGTGCACACGTAAACAATTCCCGTTTCGAACTGATAGAGGGCAGTATTACCGATCCGACCGTATGCGAGTGGGCCTGTGCCCACATCACCCACATAGCGCATCAGGCCGCGCTGGGGTCGGTGCCCCGGTCGCTGAGGGAGCCGGAACGGTTTATGGAGGTCAATGTGGGAGGATTTACCAACCTGCTCGAAGCGGCCCGGAAAGCAGGGGTGCGTCGGGTGGTGTACGCTTCGTCGAGTTCGGTGTATGGCGACAATGAGACACTACCCAAGCAGGAGGAACGCACGGGCCGGGCGCTATCGCCGTATGCGCTCAGTAAGCAGATCAACGAGCACCAAGCCGACCTTTGGGGGCGTGTGTACGGCCTGGAAACCGTAGGGCTGCGGTATTTCAACGTATTTGGGCTCCGCCAACGACCCGATGGGCCCTATGCCGCCGTAATTCCTCGTTTGCTCCGGGCGGCCCGGCAAACCGAAGCGCCCGTTTTTTTTGGCGATGGGCAACAAAGCCGCGACTTTACGCATGTGGACAATGTGGTACAGGCTAACCTACTCGCTTTGACCACCGCCAATCCCGAGGCCCCTGGGCAGGTGTTCAACGTGGCCACAGGTAGGCAAATTTCACTCAACGATGCCTGGGCAGTTATCCGAAAGCAGGTCGGTCATTCCCTCGACCCGACGTACGCAGCCGCCCGGCCCGGCGATATTCGGCACAGTCTGGCCGATATCACCAAAGCCCGGACGCTGCTCGGTTACGAACCAACAGTTGATTTTGAAAGCGGCATTCGTCGGTTCTTTTTAAGCTAAATTGTTAATCCGCAGGGCCGCTCATCAAAACCGCCCTGTAATGTACGAGTAACTATTTGGGGCCCATTCGGATGGCCCCATCGAGCCGGATTACCTCGCCGTTGAGCATGGGATTTTCCACGATGCTTTTCGCCAGCAATGCGTACTCAGCCGGTCGACCCAACCGCGACGGGAAAGGTACTTGCTGACCCAGTGAAATCCGGGCCTCTTCGGGCAACCCCATCAGCAGGGGGGTTTCAAACAGGCCCGGTGCAATGGTCATCACCCGAATGCCCGACCGCGACAAATCACGGGCAATGGGCAAGGTCATTCCCACAATGCCTCCTTTCGACGCGGAGTAGGCTGCCTGCCCCATTTGGCCGTCGTAGGCCGCTACCGAGGCCGTATTGATAATTACGCCCCGCTCACCTTCATCGTTCGGCTCGTTGCGTTCCATCGCAAAAGCCGCCAGTCGGATCACATTGAACGTACCAATCAAATTCACGTTGATTACATTCCGAAACACATCAAGCGAGTGGGGTGCGTACACACCATCGACCTTACCGAGTGTTTTGCGGGCCTCGGCAATGCCCGCGCAGTTGACCGCCATGTGGAGTGCTCCGAAGGTATTCAGAGCCAGATCAACAGCGGCCTGTACATCCGCTTCATCGGCCACGTTGGTACGGATAAAACGCGCCCGCTCCCCGAGTTCCGTTGCCAGAGCCTCGCCCCGTTCGGTGTTCAGATCCAGAATAACGACATTGGCGCCCTGTTGGTGAAACAGACGCAAGGTGGCCTCGCCGAGACCCGAAGCGCCCCCTGTAACGAGGGCCGTTTTGTTGGTGAAGTTCATAGAAGAAGTGAAAGTAATTGCTTAGTTAATCGGCACAAACAGCACCGCATCGGCCACCACCGGGGCGGCATTACCCACCGTCGTGATGGTCAGCGCGGGCGGGCCATTGAGCGTATGCTCGCCCAGGCTAATCCAGTCATTATTTTGCACCTGCTGATCCACCGTGAGTCGTTTCTCGGTTTTGCCATCCGAAAGCAGCACCATCACGCGGTTAGCTTTGTCCGACTGCCGCCCTACCTGATCGGGGTTACCACCCCCACCCTGCAATAGTGGATTGTACAGGTACACTTTGTAACGGCCCGACCGCGCATTTGTAGCCCGAAATGTAACCCGCGCCGATGCGTCACGCTGACTCACCAGCATCGATGTGCCGTATTTGCCGCCTTTGGTGGTACGCTCCCAGGTGCCCGAGCGGGTTACGCGGTCGGCATCGTCGTTGTCGATCAACACCTCGGCCGCCTGTCCGCTGAGCAGGGGATCGGTAGCAAGCCGGGCCTGTAGTTTTTTGATGTCGATGTCCTGCACGGGGCGTTGCTCGTCAATGGCCTGGCAGGCCGCCACTGCCGCCGACTGGGCCAATACCATAAACACGGGCTCCATTCGAATTGAGCCGTAGGCAATGTGACTGGCCGACAGGCATACCGGCACCAGCAGATTCTGTACCTCTGTGCGTTTGGGCACCAACGAGCGGTAGCTAACCGGGTACGGCGGAAAGCCCCCCACCTGTACGTCGCCTTCATTCTTGACCATCATCCGGCCGTCTTTTTCAACCACAACACGCTGGCAATTATGCGAATCCATGGTGTAAGCGGCCATCCCGACGCCATCGGTCACAGTGGTTTTACCCTCGCAGTTGGCCTGCGTCATCACGTACTCGCCTACCATCCGGCGGGCCTCCCGCACATACAGCTGATGCGAAAAATGTCCGTTGTCGGTGTATTCGTCCTTGGGGTAGCCCCATTGCAGCATCTCGTCCCGCAGGTGTTTGGGCATCCGGGGGTCGTGCCCGATAAAGTAAAAGAACCCCTTGGTGTATTGCTCATGCTCGCGGATAATAGCCTCCCGACGCGCATAGCTGGCAGTTGGGTATTCAAAATTGGCCCCGATCATATCCGTCGACATGCCCCCGCAGTTGTTGATGTCCGTTTTGCGGTTGGGCATCGGCACAAAGTGCATCAGGTTCCAGGTGAGTACATCGGGCACCTTTGAGCTGGCCTTTATTTGCCGGAGCAGCAGCTCGTAACGGGTCGAATCGTAGCCCTCGGGGCGGGTAATGGGCACCCGGTTGGTGGGGTCGTCGGTCAGGCACATGCGGTAGTTGTACGCCTGTACGGCCGCATCGCCCGTACCATTGGGGGCTAGTTTGGCGGTACTCACTCCGTAAATCAGGCCACTTTCGGGCTTACCCGGAATCACGTAGGGGTCTACGCCATCGGGAAACTGATGCTTGTCGAGATACTGCACCCCGTTCCAGGTTTCGCCGTATTGGCGGTTGGGTTCGCGCCCAACCGTAAACGAGACACCTGCCTGTGCCATCAGGTCGCCCTCGTAGGTGCAATCCAGAAACTGCCGGGCCGAGATGGTTCGAGTCTGACCCTTAGCCGACGTGGAGGGTTCAACGGTGATCGACACCAACCGATTACCCTGCTTCTGGGCCCCTATAATGCGGTACGCCATCAGCGGCTCAATCCGGGCCTCGCGCAGGTACTGTTTGAACAGATTTTCGGCCACGTGCGGCTCAAACGTCCATTGCTCAAACTTACCGTAGTGCTGACCAATGCGCCGATAGAAGTCGCGCGAGAGCCCTGTAATAGCGAATTTATTGCCAATATCGGTAGCGCCGAGACCGCCGGCCGTAAGCCCGCCGAGATGCTTGCCGGGCTCGATCAGAATAACCGATTTACCGGCGCGTTTGGCGGCTACGGCCGCCATCACCCCTGCCGAGTTGCCACCGTACACGCAGATGTCGTAGGTTTGGGCAAGGCCGGGAAGGGAAAAAAGAACAAAAAGGAGAAGGGGCAGGATGCGTTTCATTCGAGTAAAAAAGTTGGGTGACAGCCCAACAGCGACTTACAAAATCTCCATCAACTCGCGCCAGTGCCGGATGTCGTGCGTGGGCACCACATCGACCACTTCGCCTTTGGGGTTGTAGAAAACCGTATCTAAACCAACCGTTTGGGCACCGCGAATGTCGGCTTCGTAATTATCGCCAATCATGAGGCTTTCGGCCACATCGGCACGGGCTACACGCAGGGCATACTCAAATATGCGCGAGTCGGGCTTTTTATACCCACCGGCCTTCTCATTTGTGACTACATGGGTGAAATAATGGGCAATTTCTGAGCTCGCCAGCTTCACAGCCTGAATTTCATCAAACCCATTGGTGATAATGTGCATTTCGTACCGGTCGGTCAGGTAATCGAGCAGGTCACGGGCAGCCTCGGTCAAATGCGCCTTGCGGGGCAACAGACTCAGATAGCCCATATTCAGTTCGGCACAGCACGACGTATCTGTCACACCCAGCTCCTGAAAAACAAGCGGAAACCGGTGTTCACGAATGTACGAGTGGGTCAGTTCGTTCAAATCAAACGAGCGCCAAAGCTGCCGGTTGATCCGGATAAAGGCATCGCTGAACTGATCGACGGATTCGATCCCCAGTTCGTGCAGACGATGCCGCTCGTACAACTCCGCAATCGACTCAGCCGAGTTGCGATCAAAGTCCCACAGCGTGTGGTCGAGATCAAAAAAGAGATGTTTGTACATAACGGAGGGAGGGAGTAGGTAGGAGCAACTTCTCACTCCTACCTACTTTTTACTAAAATTTCAGCTCAAGCCGCTCTACCACTTCGTTGCCGACGAGGTGTTTTTCTACCAACTCGGGTACGTCGGCGATTTGAACATTACCGTAGTAGGTTCCTTCAGGATACACCACCAGCGCGGGGCCAAAGGCACAGGCGTCGAGGCAACCGGCGCGTTGTGCCCGGATTTCTTTTTGCAGACCCCGGGCCGTCAGTTCCTGTTTAAAGGCTTCGACCAATGCGAGACCGTGTTCGGTTCCGCAGCTTTTCTTGGGGGCGTCTTTCTGGTTTGTGCAGATGAAAACGTGTTTTTTGAACTTCATGAAGTTGTTTCTTGCGATGCTTCCGCGAAGGTAGCGGACAGCGGCAAGATAAAGAAGAACGTTGTGCCTTCTCCTACTTCTGAGTAAATCTCCAGACGGCCCTTCATGGCGTCGGTACGGGCTTGTATGTTGGGCAGCCCCATGCCATTCATCTGCGCCTGACTGTGTTGCTGGGTAACCGGCAATACCGTTTCCATACCCCGGCCATTATCTTTCACAATCATGTTGAGCTGCTCCCCGTACTTTCGGAACTGAATACAGGCCTCGGTGGCCCCCGAGTGCTTCAGGATGTTGTTGCACAGTTCAAGGCAGATCGAGTACAAATGAAACTCGGTAGCCTTGTTCAACCGGGGAAGTTGCTCGGTATCAATCGAAAACCGAATCAGTTGATTCTGGTTGAGCTTATCGCCCAGGCGACTGAGGGCATGGCCCAGCCCTTGCTTTTCCAGCTCTTCGGGTTGCAGATTGTGCGACAGGTGCCGCACCTCAGCATAAGCCTCTTTGGTCATGTGCTGCAGGTTTTTGTAGACCTGCTGCTCCCGCTCCGAAAGATGCCCCGGATTCAGCGCCGACAAGCTCAAGCGAATGGCCGAAATCAGCCCCCCGAGGTTATCGTGCAGATCGGCGGCTACGCGCTTGCGTTCGAGCGTCTGCCCACGGAGCAAAGCCTCCTCAATTTCCCGGTTTTTGGCCCGGAGCTGCTCGTTGGCCCGTTCGAGCTCGATCGTCCGGCGCCGAACTTTATCTTCCAGACCCACATTGAGCTGTTCAATCTGCTGTCGTTGCTGCCGAATCAGGCGGTTGCGCCGGTAAAGCACACCCACAAACGCCAGCAGCATTACCAGACCGCCCAGCAAAACAGCCCGCAGCAGGTTTTGCCGTTCGATGTTGCGGTTGAGCGTGGCAATACGAGCCTGCTGCTCAAACCGGCTCCGGGCGGCTTCGGCCCGCAGGGTTTTGGTTTCAAACTGCCGCTGCAGCACCATCATTTCCTCCACCTGCTTCTGGTTGGCCAGCGAGTCGCGGAGAGCCACATTGATCTCGTTCATGGCCAGTGCGCGCTCGTACTGCCCACTCGCCCGATAGGCCTGATACAAGGCCGACGAAGCAATTTGCTGGATCCGGGCGTTGCCGCGTTTGCGGGCCAGTACCAGTGCCTGCTCGCCCAGCTGAATGGCCTCCGGCAACCGATTGGTGTAGAAATAGCCTTCGGCGAGCCGCGCCCAGACCGACGCCTTACCACCCTCGTCGTTCAGCTGATTCCAGATCTTCAGGGCTTCCTGATACACCTTTACCGCTTCAGGATATTGCTTGCGGCTGATCAGGAAATCACCCAGGCGCTCGTCGGCATAGGCAATATTGGTTTGGCTATTGGTCTCAAACGCAATCTGACGGGAGGTTTCGTACTGTTTCCGGGCCTGATCGTATCGCCCAAGCGCTTCGTACACTTCGCCAATCTGCGTGGTCAACTGTGAATAGATAAGGCGCTGATTGCGTTTAGAAAGCAGCCTGTATTTGGGCATCAGCCGAAACGCCTGCTGATAATTGTACAGCGCGTTGTCGTACTCTTTCATGAGCAGATAAATGTCGCCCATGTTCATGTGGATGTGCCAGATGGGGTACACGTCGGGCCGTTGCTTCTCGCACAGCGCCGATGCTTTCTGATCGAGTGAAAGGGCCGTCAGAAAGTCGTTACGAACCATGCGGAGGTAATACTCCTCCTGAATAAGCCCATACACCTGATACAAATTATTGCTGTATTGACGAGCCTGCGCCGACAGCCGCAGCGCGTACACATAGCTGCTGTCGCGCTCGGCCGTACGCAGTTGTTTGAACACCCGGGTTATAAACCGAATAGACTCCAGGTGGAGGGTGTCATTTTGGGGAGATCGGGGCGCTTGTTGTGCCTGCCGGAGCCGCTGGTGACCCACTTTCAGCAGACTATCTACATAGGCTTTATCGCCCCGGCGGTCGTAGTTGAATTCGGGAAATAGCTGCGATTGGGCCCACCCGCTGCCAGTTGCAACGAGCATAGCAATAAGTAACCCAAGAGCCCAACGCATAACCATAACAGACAGAAACTGCACATTATCACCAGTACTGCCTCAAATATAGGGAATTCCATCGGCTCAACATCAGCAGAGCTAACCCGAAATAAGCTTAATTGTTCAGGTAATTATACACTCACCTACTTAAAGGTGTGCATTGCAGCTTCTTAGCCACATATCAGCCAGGACGAGAGCAGCCATTGCTTCGACAATGGGCACCGCACGGGGCACTACGCAGGGGTCGTGCCGCCCTTTGCCCGATACGGTAACGGGATCTCCGTTTACATCTACGCTTTCCTGGTCCTGCATGATTGTGGCAACCGGCTTAAATGCCACGCGGAAATAAATATCCTCCCCATTGCTGATGCCCCCCTGAATGCCCCCCGAAAAGTTGGTCCGGGTACGCACGCGGCCGTCGGCATCGGTGTACATAGCGTCGTTGTGCGCAGAGCCCGTCCATTCAGCTCCGGCAAAGCCACTGCCGTACTCAAAGCCTTTTACGGCATTGATACTCAGCATGGCTTTACCAAGTTCAGCATGTAATTTGTCAAAAACGGGCTCCCCCCAGCCGGCGGGCACCCCCGTAACCACGCAGCTAACCACGCCCCCGATTGAGTCGCCTTTTTTTCGAATTTCGTCGATGTACGTAAACATCTGCTCGGCCATTGCCGGGTCGGGGCAGCGTACGGCGTTTTCTTCGGCCGTTGCCAGATTCAGCGATTGGTAAGGGGTTTCGAGCTTCATGGTCCCCACGGCCGAGACGTAGGCCTGTACCCTCACCCCGAGAGACTGAAGCAACATTTTGGCAACAGCTCCGGCCGCCACGCGGGCCGCCGTTTCGCGGGCCGATGAGCGCCCTCCGCCCCGGTAATCGCGGGTGCCGTATTTGGCTATGTATGTGTAATCAGCGTGCGAAGGCCGAAACTGTCCGGCAATATGGCCGTAGTCTTTACTGCGCTGATCGGTATTCCGAATCACGAGTGCGATAGGCGTTCCCTGCGTGACACCCTCAAAAACCCCCGACAGCACCTCAAACTCATCGGCCTCACGCCGTTGGGTTGTGATACGCGACTGTCCCGGTTTCCGCCGATCCAGTTCCTGCTGGATAAAGTCGGTGTCGAAACGAAGGCCAGCCGGGCAACCGTCGATAGTGACGCCCAAAGCCGGGCCGTGCGATTCGCCGAAGGTGGTTATTTTGAAGAGGGTTCCGTAGGTACTACTCATGGCATTGAACAACGAACAACGAACAACCGGCAGAGAACAGAACTGGCGGACCGGTTCGCGATTCAGGAGTTGCTAAAAAGTTATTTTCTTAAAAACACAAAGATCATTCCGAGAATCATCAACACCAAAAGAACATTGGCAATCGCTCGCGCCAGCACCACCCAATTGAGGGGTTGCTGGGTACTATCCATCTGGTTCAGACCTGCATATAAGGCATCAATCGAATTGGCCTGTGCTCCATTTTCGGTTGCCAGAGCGGGTGCTGCGGCCGAAGCCCCCTCGCCCACAGTCAGCACCGTTACGGGCGTCAGGGTATCGTAGCGGGCGGTTTGCGGATCGAAGTAAACCAGGCCAAACAGGCTCGACAGAGGGAGCTTTCCGCCCCGACGCGGCACCAGAAAATACCCGAATGTTTTACTACCCGTTACCTGCCCGTTCAGGCGGTTGATCTGTTGATTCGTGCTGGAAGGCAACGCTTCCAGGCCCGCATCGGTAACCGGCGATATAGGCTCTACGGTCGTCAAAGCCCGCTGATTGCTCAACAAGGGTGGTTGTAGGGCTGCAATATTTCCCGTTCCCTCAACCCGAATGGTATAGCGGGTACTTTGCCCACTCGCCACCTTGGTCCGGTCAATACTTTCTACCAACCGATACGAGCCCACCGGCACCTGCCCCCGCAACGGATGGGCAGGCAGTGGCTTCACGACAATCGAGAGAGGCAAGGTGATAAACGGCACGCGCTCAACCGTTTCAGTGGCCTTCGGAGCTGGTTGAGGGCGCCGGGCGGCCGGGGTTCCCTGCTCGCTATTGGTAGCAGTTGCCGAAGCCGACGGGGTCGGGTCGGGTAGTCGATCACTCTGCCGCACCCGTAAGAGATTGAGGCTTACCGAGGGCAACTGGATTGGCACGGCCGACAACGGAAAGAAGGTACCCTGAAAAATAACGTACTCGGTAAACTTGCGTCCATTGATAACCACGGGTTGTCCCGTCAGCTCCCGAATGCCGGCATCCTCCTCCCAGGCGTTGGTGGGTCGGAGCTGTTTCAATACCGTTTGGAGTTGGGCATCTACCCCATCGAACCGTAACTCAAACGGGTAGCTGTCCGATACAAACAAGGATAATTGCACGCCAAACCCCTCGCCCACAAACACTTGATTTTTAGAAGACCGGAGCGACAGAAAGGCCGCCCCGCTTTCGGTCGGGATTTTGAGCGGGGCCGACAGGCTACTGCTGCCCGGAAGCGTGTTGGCGGGTCGCACCTGCAACACGGCCCCCTCCGAACGGGCCGTTACTCCGTTGACCGTGATACTAAATGGAGGTACCCGAATTGTACCCGACTGCACCGCCATATAAGTCTGGGTAATTACCTGACTCACCACCGTTTGCCCCTCCGATTCGCTCGTTGAGATACTGGTGGCAGTGCCCCGTTTGGTCAGACCGGCGATGTCTGGAAAGGCAATGACCGGGCGCGAATCGCTGTTCCGAACCAGTACAGAAATTGTGTAAGGCCGGTCTATAGAAAAAGTAGGCGTTCCAAGTTCTATAACAGGTACATTATCAATTTGTTGTGCATTTAGCCCCGCGACCGCACAAAAAAATAATACAAGAAATTTGGCGAATATTCTAATTTTCATTGTTACTTTGTTGCAACAATTCAGGGATTTCTGCGTTGTTTTTTTAACGAGTTTTAATCCATACTCATAAACTCATAGTCTTTTTTTAACCTTAAAATGAGTACACCCATGGCCCCAATGCTGGAGTATATTAAGACGATCCTGCAAAAGGTTAGTTTTGACAAATCCCTCTTTGAAAAAGAACTCCGTAAAGCCATTGAATCCCTGTTGCCCGACGAAGTGAAACACCTGAAGTCGTGGTGCTACGAACAGTTTGGAAAGATGTACCGCTCCGTCTTAAATCGCTGTTTCTATCGCGTCCGATTCTCCTGACGCGCTCAACTTACTGACTCAATCAATAAACTAAGCCCTCGAAAAGAGGGCTTTTTATATTACCGGACAAACAACACCCGTTTCCCGGCCCGCTCTACCAGAAACTGCCCCCGCTCATACACCAGCTCACCCGATACAATCGTGTGCGTTACGGCATTGGTGAAGGTCTGCCCGGCTAACGGAGTCCAGCCGCAATGGTAGTACACACTCTCATCGGTAACGGGCGTCGTTTGATTCGGGTCTACCAGCACCAGGTCGGCCCAGTAGCCCTCCCGCACATACCCGCGCCGGTCGATCTGAAAACACTCGGCGGGCGCGTGAGCCATCTTTCTGACCACCGTTTGTATATCCAGTTTACCCTGCCGCACAAAATCGAGCATCAGCAGCAGCGAGTGTTGGATCAGCGGTAAACCCGACGGGGCCTGCCAGTACGACTGCTCTTTTTCAGCCCGGGTATGGGGAGCGTGGTCTGTGGCAATAATATCGAGTCGGTCGTCCAGTAACCCTTTGAGCAGCTCGGCCCGGTGATGTGGGGCTTTGATGGCCGGATTACATTTGATCTGATTCCCCAACCGCTCGTAATCGTCGGCATCGAACCAGAGATGATGTACACACACCTCGGCCGTAATGCGTTTTTCGGCCAACGGGATGTCATTCCGGAACAGGGCCAGCTCTTCGGCCGTCGAAATATGTAGAATATGCAGCCGGGTATTGTGCCGTTTGGCCAGCTCCACCGCCAGCGACGACGATTTGAGGCAGGCCACCTCGTCGCGAATCAGGGGGTGCAGGGCCGCCGTGCCGCGGTCGCCATATTCCGCCTTGAATCGTTCGTTGTTAGCGCGTACTGTAGCTTCGTCTTCGCAGTGGGTGGCAATCAGCATGGGGCTGTGCCGAAACAGATTATCAAGTACCTGCTCGTTATCGACCAGCATATTTCCGGTCGATGAGCCCATGAATGCCTTTATGCCACACACAGTACGGGGATCAGTACGCAGCACTTCGTCGAGATTATCGTTCGACGCCCCCATGAAAAACGAGTAGTTAGCCATGGCCGTCCGGGCGGCAATATCGTATTTATCCTGCAACAGCTCCTGCGTAAGCGCATTAGGCACCGTATTGGGCATTTCCATAAAGGTGGTAGTGCCCCCGGCCACGCCCGCCATCGACTCCGTGTGGATGTTGGCTTTGTGCGTGAGGCCCGGCTCCCGAAAATGCACCTGATCGTCGATCACCCCCGGCAGAAGGTACTGCCCCTTGGCGTCAATGACCCGGTCAGCCGAGCGCCCCGAAAGATTAGGGCTAATCTGAGCAATAAAACCATCCTCAACCAGGAGATCGGTTTGGGTAATCTGCCCCTCGTTGACGAGGTTAGCGTTTAGAATTAGAAGTTTCATTACAGTGAACAGGGTTCAACGAACAACTAAACAGTGAACAATGAACAGAGATCAACGAACAATAGCTTATGATACGTTATTGTTCGTTGTTCACTGATTAGCTGTTTAGTTGTTTAGCGGCTTCTTTGGCAAAATACGTCAGAATCACATCGGCACCCGCACGTTTGATCGACAGCAAAGCCTCCATCATAGCACGGTCACCATCGAGCCAGCCATTACGGGCCGCTGCCTTAATCATAGCGTACTCGCCACTCACATTGTACGCCGTAATGGGCAGGTTCACATTTTCGCGCAGGAGCTTGATAATATCCAGATACGCCAACGCGGGTTTTACCATGAGCATATCGGCCCCCTCCTGCACATCCAGCTCGGCCTCAATGAGGGCTTCGCGGCTGTTGGCGGGGTTCATCTGGTAGGTTTTTTTATCGCCAAACTTCGGCGCCGAATCGAGGGCGTCGCGGAAAGGGCCATAAAACGCACTGGCGTATTTGGCCGCGTACGACATGATTCCCACATTGGTAAAACCAGCCGCATCGAGGGCGCTCCGGATGTAGCCCACCCGACCATCCATCATGTCTGAAGGCCCCAGAATATCAGCGCCGGCTTCGGCTTGGGCTACGGCCATTTTAGCCAGAATTTCGAGCGTGGGATCGTTCAGAATCTGCCCGTTTTCCACGAGGCCGTCGTGCCCGTCGGAACTGTAAGGGTCCATGGCCACGTCGGTCATGATACACACCTCCGGGAAACGGTCTTTAATGGCCCGGATGGTGCTCAGATACAGGCCGTCGGGGTTGGTACTCTCGGTTGCGTACTTGTCTTTTTTGAATTCGGGCAGGTTGGGAAACAGATCGAACGCCCGAATACCGAGGTCAACGCACTCGGCAATTTCGTCCATGAGCAGGTCGGGCGAGTGGCGATAAATGCCCGGCATCGAAGCCACTTCGGTCCGCAGGTTTTGCCCCTCCATCACAAAGATGGGCAGAATAAAATCGTGGGGGGTCAGGCGGGTTTCCTGCACCATATCCCGAATCACCGCCGAAGCGCGGTTACGCCGGGGACGTCGAATGAGGTTCATAGTGTATCGTTTTGGGTGTATGCGTTGCTGGCCCCGGCCTTTTCAAACGGCGCAAACGGGGGCGGGCCCCACACAGGCCGTTGGCTGTCAACCCTGAACCACAACCGACCAACCCATTACACAATCAGTTTAAATCCTTCGCCGTGCACATTAACCAGTTGCACCCGCTCATCATCGCGCAGGTATTTGCGCAATTTGGTGATGTACACGTCCATGCTCCGGGCGTTGAAATACGAATCGTCGCCCCAGACCATCTTGAGCGCAAAGCTACGGCTTATTGGCTGATTGAGGTTCTGAGCAAACAATTTTAACAGCTCCGATTCCTTACTGGTGAGTTTCTGGCTCGACTGTTCCTGTCCATCGGCATGGCGGCTCAATACCTGATGGGGGTAATCGAACGAAAACGAGCCGATGGTGTACACCGTGGGTTCGAGAGCATCGGCACTACCCCGCTGATACCGGCGCAAAATAGCCTGAATCCGCAACAACAGCTCTTCCATGCTAAAGGGCTTGGTCACGTAATCGTCGGCCCCAACCTTAAACCCCTGAATGGTGTCTTCTTTCATCGACTTGGCCGTCAGGAAAATAATGGGCACATCACGGCCCGTCATACGTACCTCCCGGGCAAGTGAGAAGCCGTCCTTTTTGGGCATCATCACATCAAAAATGCACAGATCATACTGGCCGCGGGTAAATAATTCGAGCGCCATGTTGCCATCGGTGGCACGGTCGGTCTGAAACCCGCGCAGGGTAAGATATTCTTGAACAAGTTGCCCCAGATTGGGGTCGTCTTCGGCCAGTAAGATTGTTGCCATCGAAAAGGATGTGTAATAGGTCAATGAATAATGGATAGTGGTTAATGAATAATATCGGCAAAGAAGCCCATTCATTAACCACTATCCATTGTTCATTTTATATGGAATGATTACTTCAAATGCACTGCCCTGCCCCAGTTGGCTCTCCACCGTGATACGGCCGTGGTGGGCGTCGACCATTTTCCGAACATAACTCAGGCCAAGCCCGAAGCCTTTCACATCGTGCAGGTTACCCGTCGGAACCCGATAAAACGTTTCGAAAATTCGGTTTTGCTGCTCTTTGGAGAGGCCCAGCCCCTGGTCGGCCACGGTCAGGCTTATCCCGTCGGGCAGGCTTTGGGTACGAATGGTGATGTGCGGCTTACCGGGCGAGTACTTAATCGCATTATCGACAAGATTATACACAATATTGGTCAGGTGCACCTCATCGGCTTCCACTACTTCGTTTTCGGCGTCAAAATCGAGTTCCAGTTCGCCCCCGCGCTGTTCAATCTGCAACCCAATGGTGTTTAGCACCTTCTCCACCACATCGTGGATATTTACCGGTACGATAGCCAGCTTAACCGCCCCTCGGTCGAGTAAGGCCATCTGGAGCACTTTTTCAACGTGCGAGCCTAGCCGCCGGGTTTCGTCGCGGATGATACCGAGGTAGCGCGACAACCGCCCGGCCTCTTCGGGTTCGGTTGAGCGCTGGGAGTCGGCTTGCTCCCGCCAACCCATGTTCTGGGCCATCTCGACCGCCAATGAGATGGTCGAAATAGGCGTTTTGAACTCGTGGGTCATGTTATTGATAAAATCGTTTTTGATGTCGGCCATCTTCTTCTGCCGCAAAATGGTACTGATGGCGATGTAAAAACAAGCCAGAATGGTCAGAATCAGCAAGGCCGACGCGGCCAGGGTAAAGCCCATGCGGCTCCAGATAAACTCCTGCCGGGTTGGGAAATAGACGTACAGGTGATTGCCCGTGTCGAGCAGGTTATTGGGAAACAGCACCGCCCGGTAGCCCGCCAGCGCAATTCGGTTCGGATCGGTATTGGAGGTAGCAAACAGAAACTGTGGTTTACCACTGCTGGTGCGGTCGCTGCGAACGCCATAGGCAAATGGCAGCGAGATACCCCGCTCGGCCAGGCTTTGCCGCAACAGCGTATCGAGCGTAAGCCGGTCGACACGCTCACCGATTGGCCGTTCTGACAGCAGCAGCTCCTTAAGTACCCCTTTTACCATCTCGGTTTGCTCCTCGGCCCGCTTGTTCAATTGGGCTACGGCCGTCGGTTCGGGTACAGATTTACGGGTAAGCTCTCGCTGCTTTCTGGCCTGATTGCGCCCGGCTGCCAGTTGGCGTTGGCGCAGCGAATCGGCCTTCAGGTAAGACTGAGTCAGGTCGTGGTTGAACTGATTCATCTGCCCCACCAGCTCCCGATTGGCCCATTCCTCAAACTGGCGTTGCTGTTCGAGCTGAGCCTGCCACTCGCCCGCAGCAGCCAGCATTTCCTGCTGTTCAAAAAACGTAGCTACCACCAATGCTTGCTCGGGCGTGATGGGTTGGGTTTGCGGGTGCAACACATCGGACTGAATCACAACCGTAGCGGGCATGTCGGTGCCGTTTTCGGCGGCCCGCTGTTGCCGAAGCCGCCGGGCAATGCGGCTTTCGGTGAGAGGCCTGGGCGAGGGAGTCCGCTTCACATCAGGTTTAACCTCGGCCTTGCGCGAAATAGCCATCAGCCCCTGTTGCTGTTGCTGGGCACGAATCCGCTGCCGGCTCAGGTCCATGATTTCCCGCCGTTCGAGTGTCCGCACAACCTCCTGCAGGGCGTCGGTCACTTTATAATCAAACTGTTCGCGCTGAAGCCGCCACGCTGAGGTAATGTAGTAGCCTTGCAGGCCTACCAGCCCCAGCAACCCTACCGTCATGAGGGCGACAATCCAGCGAATGCGTTGTTTCGACATTTTTTGGGCTCCCGTGCAACGTTGCCACCGGAACATTCATCCTTGCTAAAAACCGCTCAACAGGCCCATAGGCCGGGCGGTGTTTGTAAAACTAACGAAGGGCCCCGGCCAACAGGTCCGGTTTAACAAACTTTAACAGCTCACCCGCAGACCCTCTGAAAACTCATTTGTTCCTTTACACAACGACAAGCACTATGAAAACAACACGCTCTATTTACCAACGGTTCTGGATGCCGGCCGTGCTGATTAGCCTTGCCGCTACCCCTACCCTCGCCCAGCAATCGCCGAACAACAAAACAAGCGAGGGCGAAGACGTTACGATCAAGATTATTGAGCGCAATGGCGATCAGGTTCGCGAAACCACCCGGACGTACAAACTCAACAGCAACGATGACCGGGATCAGATTGCCATGAAACTCGTTGACTCGATTAAGGCGGCCCGGCCTAACGAGCGTAACCGGCAAATGACCATCATCATCGACCAAATTGATGGCACCCGCGTGCGCGAGCGGCCGGGCGATGTGTACGCCCGCAGGCCTTACGTGTCGCCTAACTGGCAGTACAACTTCCGCATGAACGTTGATTCGCTGGTGACCAACACCGAGCGTTTCTTCCGGCGCGATATTGAACCCGAACTCAACCGGGCGTTCGATGGCTGGTCGCGTACGTACAATATTCGGAACAAGCCTTCAACTATCCGGGGGTTGAGCGCCTACCCCAACAATCCGGATAAAGACCAGCTGAACATTCGCTTTACGGCACCGGCCAAGGGCGATATTCAGATTGTAGTCACCAACGCCAAGGGGAAAGAGGTAGCCCGGCGCGAGCTGAAAGACTTCTCGGGTGAGTTTGTGGGGCAAATTGACCTCGGCAAAAAGGGCTCAGCGGGGGTGTATTTCCTTAGCGTGACACAAAACGAAGACGGAGCCGTTCAGCGGGTGGTCATCGAGTAAATTAGCCACTGGTTTGTTTGATGGCCGCGATTATATTGACTGTCAGCTACTTGCGACACAAGTCCCACCCTCGCGGCCATCAAACAAATCAGCTCTTAAAAAATATTTTTAGTACTTTGTATTGCAAGATACCAAACGTTACCTATATCTTTGTGTCAACAAGAACAACAAATCGGACGAGACAATGAAAACGAAGTTGGCAATGATGGTTCTGATCGTGGGGATGAGTCTTCAGACGTTTGGTATGGGGCATCCGCACAACTTGTTTGCTGCTCGTAAGCAGATTCGGGCCAAGCGGCCGGTTGCGAGTCAACCTACTTGCCCAACGCGCACCAAAGCCACGGCGTATGCCAAGGCTACCCTGATGACATCGGCCACCGTCTGGACCTGGCTGACAAAAAAAGGAGCGAACTGACCGGTCCGCTCCTTCTGCTGCTTCGTTACACGCTCTGCCTTACTCTCCGGGGCGGAGCTGTTTGTTTTTCGTAGTACTTACAAAAGTCTTTCAACGCGCACACATCGCACTTTGGAGCCCGGGCCACACACACGTACCGCCCGTGCAGAATGAGCCAATGATGCGACTTGGGTACCAGTTCCTTCGGAATATGGGCCACCAGGGCCTTCTCAACGGCCAGGGGAGTCGTTGCCGTTAAGGGCGCAAGCCCCAACCGATGCGACACCCGAAACACGTGGGTATCTACGGCCATTGTGGGCTCATTATACACAATCGAGAGGATCACGTGCGCTGTTTTGCGGCCAACCCCCGGTAGCGACTGCAACTCGGCCAGCGTGGCCGGTACCTCTCCGCCAAATTGCTCGACAAGCAACCGGGCCATACCAACCAGGTGTTTTGCCTTGTTGTTGGGGTACGATACCGAACGGATGTACGAAAATACCTCCTCAACCGACGCGGCCGCGAGCGACTCGGCCTCCGGAAAGCGCGCAAACAAAGCGGGCGTAATCTGATTGATGCGTTTATCGGTACACTGTGCCGACAGAATGACAGCGACCAACAGCTCAAACGGATTGCTGAAGTTGAGCTCGGTTTGCACTTCAGCGTAATGCGTTGTGAAATAGTCTATGAAACGGCGGAAACGTTCTTTCTTCAGCATATACAAGAAAAGTCTTAGGAATTGAGTAGAGATGGCATCTTGTTCAGAAAGATGCCATCTCTACTCAATTCCTAAGACCAAAGATACGACAAACCCGACGCCCTTTTGTGTAGCCTAAGCCAACAAACGAGACGCCGGGTTCGGCGGGTACGATCGTGAATACTGGAGTATCGCGTTAAGCGTATCGGGCCGGGGCTGCCGCTCAATTTTATCCATCAACGCCCGAAGCTCGAGCGTATCGAGGAACTGAGTCATCAGTTCAGGGTCCGACATCATGGCGTCTTCGATGAGCAGGTTCTCCTCAGGGGAGGTCTCCTCGTAGACATACCGGATTACATCATCGTGAGTAAAAGTTTTTATCATAGCTCGGCGAACGTTTGCTTAGTTGCTTGCGCAGATTAATCAGCGCATAACGCATACGTCCCAAAGCTGTGTTTATACTGACGCCGGTCGCATCGGCAATCTCCTGGAAACTCATTTCCTCGTAGTGCCGCATGATCAGAACCTGGCGCTGCTGTTCCGGCAACCGCTGGATCAACTCGCGCAAATGCTCATGTGTCTCCTGCCTGATCTGCATGGATTCGATAGAGTCCTCGGCAAACTCAAGCGTATTGAACACATTGCTTCCGTCTTCAAACACTACATTGGGGTAGCGTTTATCCTTCCGGAAATAGTCAATGGCCAAGTTGTGAGCAATTCGAATGATCCAGGGGAGAAACTTGCCTTCTTCGTTATATCTACCCGACTTGATTGTATCAACCGCTTTGATGAACGTATCCTGAAGCAAGTCTTCAGCTACGTACTGGTCTTTTACAATCAGGTAAATTGTTGTGTAGATCTTAGACTTATGTCGATGAACGAGTTTGGCAAAGGCACTTTCACTACCACGGATGTACAGAGAAATCAGCTCACTGTCTGTTACCTGGGCTTTTTCCATTTTCAGTAAGACAATTAGGTAACGTAGAGCGTGCTATCGATAGTGTGTGCTGGTTTAGTTTTTTTGTGCCGAATTGCGAGAATGTAGAATCAAAGTAACCAAATAATTAGGTATCAAGCAAGAGCTGGATTCAATTATTTTTCAAGTGGGGCGTTTAGTTCCATAAAATTTTGTATCGTGCAACGTTGTTGCTATAAACACATTTTACGGCACAACTGCCTCATTTTGAGAAAAACTTGCACTTTACAACGACCTCGCAAAAAAGCATCGATATGTACGCCGAAACCTACGCTTCGGATGTCGCGTTGCCAATTTTTTTTTAGTTGGTGGCCAAAAAATAAGGGCTCAATCGGCTTATGCTCCCGTATGCACGTCTCAATTTGGGGTTGGGTCATCACCTTCCTTACGCTTTTGGGTGCCTGGAGTACCGCACAGGCTCAGTCACTACAGCGCTACAGCTTTCGGCGGGGGCTTATGGGTACGCAATTTACGGTCATCCTATACGCTCCCGATAGCCTCACAGCCATGCGAGCCTACACGCAGGTATCGGCCCGTATGGATACACTCAACACAATCCTGAGCGATTACCTCGACGGGTCGGAGATAAACCGCCTGTCGCAGTCGGGCGGAAGCAAACAGGCCATTCCGGTATCGGCCGAGTTATTTGATATTTTGCAAAAAGGATGCCGGATTGCCCGTCTGTCGGGTGGGCGCTTCGACCCAACGATTGGTCCCCTATCCCAGCTTTGGCGACGCGCTGTGCGCCAACGGTCATTTCCACCCGCTAAAGAGCGCCGACAGGCCCGCCGGGCTGTTGGCTACCGGTTTATCCAACTCGATACCGTTCGTCGCACAGTGCGCCTGTTACGGCCCCGTATGCGGCTCGACGTGGGTGGTATTGGACAGGGATTTGCCGTTGACGAAGCTGGTCGGGTGTTACGAGATGCCGGTATTTCAATTTTTCTGCTCGATTTGGGTGGAGATGTACTGGCGGGCGCCCCTCCACCGGGGCAACCGCAGGGCTGGCGGATAGACATAGGATCGGGTACCAACGCGCGACCCGACCCAGCCGACACGCTGATTATCCACCTGAAAAACGGGGCCATTACGACATCGGGCGATACGTACCGGCACCTCGACCTGAATGGCCGCCGGTATTCGCACATCATGAACCCGCGCTCGGGCCTGGGTCTGACCCACTTTGTCAGAACGACGGTATTGGCCCCCGATGGATACCGTGCCGACGCGCTCACCAAAGTCTTCAGCCTGTCGCGAGGCTGGCCTTCGTACTGGGGGCCCAATAAGCGGTTGGCCCGTCGGTTTCCGGGCGTAAAGGTCTGGGTAGTCGAACAAAAAAAAGGTCGACTGCTCCGATGGCAATCGACCGAAAAAGACCGGTAGTTTGTGGTTTTAGCAAATTTTTCAAGGACATCCGGTGTACTCCCAAACGCGAAGCGATTTACTTCACCAAAACCTTCTGGGTAATAGCCTCCCGTTTTTCGGGTCTTGACACCGTCACGAGCAGGTAGGTACTAGCCCCACCCGGTACCGGAATGGCACGCCCGGCCAGGGTTTCAACCGACTCGTCGAACTGCTTCAGGACTTTTCCGTTTAGGGTAGCCATCTGCACCTGTACTACTTCTTTATCGGGTATCCCTTTCAGGTGTAACCGAAACACACCCGATACGCTTGGGTTGGGGTAGGCAACTACGCCAAACGAAGCCCCCGGTTCGGCACCGGTCGAGCGGACGGCCTCAACCGCCACGGGTAGTTCAGCGGGGCGGGTGTTGAGGCCAAGTTTGACATCCCCTTTATCGTTGGAAGCGTACGAGCTAAAATCGCCCCCTTTCATACCCGGCGCGGCCGAGCCCGGATCTTTGGCCGGATCAAACAGCCGTACCCCCTCCAGATACCCTTTCGCCAGGGTGAATTCGAACAGGAGCTGCTCTTCGCCCGCCACCAGATCAACCTTACCCCCTTGCGTTGAGAAGGCATGAAAATCGCGGTCGGGAGCAGCAGCGGGGCTGTACACCACCGATTGGTCGAGCCAGACCCCGGCCTGACTGCTGTGCGGACTGATGGTAATGTCGGCCAACTCTTTAGGCACAACCACCGTTACCTGCGACGGTCCCCAGGTGTAGCGTTGGGCGCTAAACGTAGGTTTCACATACACCTCGTACCGGTTTAGTTCGGTATTGAAATGGAGTCGGAGATTAAGCGGAGACTGCGACTGGGCCTGAGTCAGGTATGATAAACCCGTCAAACCGAGGACTCCGACTAAGGCGTTTACTGTTTTCATGATTTAGCAGTTTTGTTACAGCCGGGTAACCGTAATCGGAACACAACGGGGAATACAGCCCCCACACAGCACCAGCGGCAAACCCGGCGATAAGGCCAGGCAGCTCGACGTCACCTGTAAGATCGAGTTGGTACCATTGGGAACCAGATTAGTAATGGTTCCGTCGTCATTATAGGTAACCGCGTAGGCCTTGTACGTACCGGCTACGAGCCCCGTTGTACTAAAGGTAGGCGTGGCCGAAACCTGGAGGATCTTATCGGTTGCATCGGTCAAAACGTAGCTTGTTTTGACACCCGTACCCGAACTACCACCGGTAATCTGGAGCGTAATCGGGTTACCAATCTCGTAATCGCAGGTTGTTGACGGGGGTACACAGGCTTTGAACACGAGTGCATTCGATAGATCGAAACAGCTGGCAGTGACGGCACTCAGTGAACCGCCCACTGTCAGATTAGTGGCGGTCCCCTCGTACGTCAGAGCCACAGCCATGTAGGTTGCCGTACCGCTCAAACCCGAAAAGGTGGCCGTCGGGCGAACCTGTAAAATGGTACCTGCGGCATCGGTCAGCACATAGGCCGTAGTGACCGACGTACCGCTGCTGCCCCCCGTGCTCATAAGCGACACGGTAGAAGTGTTGTAATCGCAGGTAGACAACGAAACGGGGCATCCATACGCATTGACCGGCGTACCGGTGGGCGTGCCGGGGCAAAGATCAACGGCGTCATCGACTCCATCGAGGTCGCTATCAGCCAGCCAGGGCGTCGTCAGGATGTAGGCGTCGCGGGGAGTCGTAGCCCAGGCCACCCCGCCCAACTGCCCGAACCAGACAGTCAGCCCCAGCAGCCATAGATACATTTTTTTGCTGTTCATGGCCTTGGGTTATTTACTAAGCGTTGGAGCTACCAGATTGCAAGCCGTACATACAGTGCCAGTGTTGGCGTAATTCTGGATGTACAGGTTATTGCTCCCCAGAATATCATTGGCCGAGTACATGGTGTTGGCAAAATCGCCCCCTTTCAACTCTGGAACACTCGAAGCGGGATCAACCCCGTTGACAAACAACCGGATACCCGGTACACAGGCACCTCCCGGCAACGTGAAGTGAAACAACAGGGTTTCCTGATTCGCTACCAGATCGACCTTCAAGCCCGTAGAGCCAACGCCGTGAAAATCGGACCCAAATACGTCGTAAATCTGTGAATTATCGGACCAACCACCGGCAGCAACGCTGTTGACCGTAAACGGCGCATTAGTAAGCGACGCGGGCGTCACGATGGACACCTGCGAGCTTCCCCAGTTGAACTGAGCTGCCGTAGCGCTGGAGCGGGCATACACCTCATACCGGCTTAGGGAGAGGTTGTACCGAATGGTGTATTCGACTGTCTGGGCCAAAGCCGGCAGACCGATCCCCAGCATACAGAAGATAAAAAGGAGCTTTTTCATGGCAAAAATGATAGAAAATGAGATGGAGCGTACGCGTGAACGTACGCTCCGGGTGGGTCTTATGGAATTTGCTCAAGCATAAAGTCAAAGTTGTACAACCGATCTACGTTCATCATGGTATCGGTACGGTAGTTGGTAATCACGTTGGTAAAGATGAGCGAGGTATCGTTGCTGGTACCCTGGTACTTCACTTTGCCGTCCATGTTTACGTCCCCGAAATAGTAGCCGAGTGCGTTGTCGTAGTTATAAATCGGATTGGTAATGCCGATGCTCGTTTGTGCCTGGATCACTTCCGAGAAGATCGTAATCAGGTCGTTGGCCGACCCCTGGTACTTCACCTTCACATCGTGGTTGGCGTTACCCGCCCACAAGGCCTGTACCCCGTTTACATTGATCTGCTCCCAACCTTCGTAGTTGAAGGCACCAATAACTGTGTTGTACAGCTGTGGTCCTGTGAGTGAAGTAAAATCGACAAGCGTACCCGTCGTAGAGAGCGGGATGGCCGATGCTGTCATCACACCCAGGTGGTTCCGGTGCTTCACGCTGACGTAGAAACTGGTACCCGACAGACCCGTGAAGCTCAGGGGCGATACGCCATCGCTCGCCAGCACCACATCGCCATCACGTTGCACCAGAGCCGCCCGTGTTGCTACTACCACCGACATATTGGCGGGGTTACGCAACTCCACAAACACCCAGTCAACAACCGCGTTGCCGGTACCGACATTCTGTGCCGTCACACTGGCGGGCATGGTTTCGCCCCCTCCCCCATTGACATGGGTGAAGCGAGCGCCCCCAATGGCGGTGTAGGGTTCGGTGGCTGGCAGGAAGCCGCGGCTACGAAGATCGTCGCGCATGAGGCCACCCGATCCACCCACCAGTGCGCCCTGAAGCATCACCTTCAGGCGCAACACCAGAGCATTGTTGACCGGTTGTTGCACCAGTACGCTCACGGTGGCCTTGTCGCACAAGCCCGCCGAGTTGCACACACTGTAGGTGAAGCTGTCAGGACCCACAAAACCCGCTGCCGGGGTGTAGGTGTAGCTGCCCGTCGGCGACAGCACCACCGTCCCACTCACCGGCTGACCACTCACGTACGTCAGCGGCAAGCCCTGCGGATCCCGGTCGTTACCCGACACGTTGCCCACGCCCGGCGTGTTCACCGATGTCAGCAACGCATCGTCTACCGCTACCGGGGCCAGCGTCGTGCCCGCAGGCGGGGTCGGCTGTACCACCACCGTCACCAGGGCCGTCGCGCACAGCGCCGGGCTAGCTCCGTCACACACCTGATAGGGGAAGCTCACCACACCCGTGAAGCCTACCGGCGGGGTGTAGGTCACCGTCCCATTGGCGTTCACCACCGCCGTGCCCACCGTGGGCTGGGCGAGCAGCGTGGGGTTGGCCAGCTGGCCGGCCAGGCTCGTGGCCGAGTCAGGGTCCGAATCGTTGGCCAGCACCGCCACCGTCACCGCTACCCCCGAGCGGGTGAGCGTGTTGTCGTTGTTGGCAATGGGCGCATCGTTGGCCAGCAGGCTCGGCTGGGGGTTGACGTTCACGCTCACGCAGGCACTGGCACTCAGCCCCGCTGTGTTGGAGGCCGTGTAGCAGAAGCTCACCGTGCCAGTAAAGCCTGCCGGGGGCGTGTAGGTGAAGCTACCCGTGGGGCTCAGCACCACCGTACCAGCCGCGGGCTGGGTGAGCAGCGAGGCCGTCAGGGGCAGTCCCTGCGGATCGGTGTCGTTGGTGAGCACGTTGCCCGAGACCGGCGTGTTCACGTTCGTATTGGCAATGTCCCCACGAGCAACCGGTGGCTGTGCGCACAATACCGTCGTCGCCGTGACGGGCGTCACCGCTGTGCCACTGTAGCAATTATTGATCGGATCGAAAAAAGCGGCAAAATACGTACCGGCCGATACAGCCGTAATGCTCAGCAACTGGTTAGCTGCCGTAGCCGGAGTGCCCGAATGCCAGGTCAGTGATGTGCTGGCAGGGGCATTATTCGCCGTAATCGCGCTCAGATTGATCGTAGTAACCGGGCAAATGTTCGTGATTGCCGAAGCCGACAGCACAGGCGTAATGCCCGTTACGAGACAACAGTTCGTTGTGACGGCCACAATCGGGCTCGGCTGCGAATAACAGTTTGCAACCGGATCGAAGTAAGCCACATAGTACGTAGTACCCGACAGTGAGGTCGGAGCCGCAGCCACTTGAGCAGGTGTTAACTGGCTCGTTCCGTCCACCGTACCTGCCCCAGTGAGGGCCGTGTGGTAGGTCACTACCGAGCCCACGGGGGTAGCCGCAGCATCGACCGCCGTTTGCAGATCAACGGTTGTGGCCGGGCACACGTTGGTAATCACGCGCAGGTACGACGGCTGGCTGTAACAAACCGGCGTGCCTCCGTAATTGAATACCGCGTAATAAACACCCGGTGTGGCCGACTGCGTTTGTACCGGCGACAACAGATTGCCGGGACCAATGGGCAGCGCATTATGCCACTCCAGCGTGACGCCAGCCGGCAATACTGCCGTTGGCTCGTGGGTAGTCAGGTCGATAGTGGGCGTCTGGGCCTGAACCAATTGGCTCATCAGACACAGAACCCCCAGCACGAAGCCTATTACCCAACTTGAACTTGGAAATGATCGTTTCACATCAAATACCGTTTAATTGAGTAATGACTTCTATTTCAGGCTTGGGCCCACCGTTGGAATACAATCCAGCGTCCACACATCGGTAATAGCTTTCTTGGGTGCTTTAGTCAGGTCGGCCGTACAGCTACCGGTATTGCCTACCGTGAAGCTGAGAGTGCCCAACGCAGACCCATCGTAGCGAATCGGGATAAAGAAACTCTGGATACCGGTTGTCGGTGTGCTTACCGACGTAACGCCGTTGGCGAGGCTGATACCCGAGCCCGAAACCGTGACGGGGCTAAACGTACCGGCCACCGTTACGTTGACCGTAACCACCAGCACCGCCTGTCCGGGAACGCCCGCTACGGGTGCCGGAATAATCTGTGTTTTCGAACAGTCGATTGTACCAGCCGATGGCCCTACTGGTGCTACAGCCGTGAAGCTAACCGTTGCGGGGGTTGAGGTACCGCCTGCGTTTGTCGCGATGGCCGTTACCGTTTGCGGACCCGCGGGGAATGTAATTGCCGACGTTGAATAAGCACCCGTGACCGGATCAGCCGTAACCGTAACCGGACCCCCCGTTGAACCGGGGCCGCCCGTGATCGTTACCAGAGCGCCCGGTGTGGCCGTACCGCTAATGGCTGGTGTTGTGGTGGCGGTCGTGTTGTTGGCCGGGCTCAGGATGACTACCGTTGGCGGAACGGCCACCGTGAAGCTACTCACCGCGCTGCTGCAACCACCCGCCGTGCAGGCTACTGCCGTTACGCTGGCGGGCTGTCCGTTCACAAAGGTCAGGCTCGTACAGGTCCAGCTACCCGAGCCATTGGCCACCGTAATGCACGTTTGGCCGTTGGGTCCTTGTACCGTTACGCTGCTACCCGGTGTGGCCGTGCCCGAAATGGGCGGGTTGAGATTGGCAACCGTCGATCCGTTGGCGGGGCTGTTGATCACCACCGTAGCCGCAGCAATTGCCGTGACCTGAGTGGTAGCCGGAGCCGAGGTACCGGCTGCATTATTGGCTACAGCGGTCAAGGTCTGCGAACCCGGAGCGAGTGTCACGGCACAGCTCCATGAGCCACCAGCCGTAGCGGTTGTCGTGCAAAGCGTTGTTCCCGTCGACGAGGTCAGTACCACCTGGGCATTCGGTGTGGCCGTACCACTCACCGTCGCTGTTGTGGCTACGGTCGTGTTCGTAGCCGGGCTCAGAATGGCTACCGAAGGCGGGCAGGCCACGGTCGTAGCCGTCACGGGCGAAGTGGGGCTGTAGCAATCGTTGGCCGCATCGTAAAACGCTACGAAGTACGTACCGGCCGCAACCGAAGTCGGTGTGCTTACGCGGTTCGCCGTTGTCGCGGTTGCGCTTGTGTGGTACGTAATCGTCGTGTTGGCAGGCTGGTTCGTCACCGTCCGAGCGGTCAGATCAATCGTTGTGGTGGGGCAGCTATTGGTTATAACTGCCGTAGATGATAGGGTTGGCGCTACTACTCCAGCCGCTGAAGCAGCCCGCAACACGGCCCCATACACCTGCGTTGTTCCTACATCTACCGATACTAAGTTACCCACCCGAATCTGTACGGTATTGAATGGTAACGTGGTTTTGAAACCGACTATCTGCCGGCTCGCGCTCAGGAGCTCCAATGAAATCAGGTTGCCTCCGCTCGACTCCTGCTGCACCCCGTTGAGGTAGGTCGTAACCGTAACACCACCCAGTAGGTTTACACCGATCAATGACGCGTTCTGGATATCGAAGCCGGCAAAGGTACCCGCCGGATAGGTAGTCAGCTGGTCTTTCACCGCAATCGAGCCCGTAGCACCTACCCCAACCGCCAGTACGATCGAAGCGGCCGTGTTGGGGTCATTGTCAATTACATTCTGTGTGTTGCTCACCGAACAAAGTGCGCAGGCCACCCCATTGATACCGGTCAGGGTACCGTCGATAATAGCCGGGAAGGCAGGAGTTACCAGATTTGAGTTGGTGCTACAACTCAGGGCAGGCCCGGCGCAGAACCGTTGCAGCACTACGTTATACACATTGGTTGTACTCAGCAACCCTAATAGGTTGCTTACCACCAATCGAACTTCATCAAAGCTTTGGGTGGTTACGAAACCGACCGTTTGCGCTCCGCTGCCGGTCAGCACCGAGTTAACAGACAGAAGAGTACCCGACGACGAGGTTTCCCGAAGCGTACCATTCAGGTAGGTTTGAATTTGCAGCCCGGAAAGCAGGTTTACCCCGATTAACGAAGGGTTAGCGATGTTGAAACCCGCAAACGTACCCGCCGGGTAGTCGGTGATTTGATCCTGAACACTAATACTTCCCGTAGCGGCAACCCCGGCCGTCAGAATAATCTGGGCAAAATCGCTCGTGCTGCTATTGATGGCATTGTCAGCATTTTCAACGGAACATCCCACACACACGCCGGAGATTCCTGTTCTGTCGCTATTCACCGCAACTGGATAAGCCGGGTTGCTCACCGGTGTCTGCACGTTACAGTCAAGCGCAGGCCCTGCCGCGAACCGCTGAATAACGGCATGGTAAACCTGGGCCGTGAATAAGAGTCCCACCAGCGCATTGTATTCAATCTGAATTTCATCGAAGGCCGCCGTCGAAATAAACCCGAGCGTTGCCGTGCCATCGGCCCCAAGCAAACTGGTGTTAATGCCAATCAGGCCCGACACCACATCCTGTTGCTGCACCACCGACCCATTGTTCAACAACCGAATTGTTACGGTTGAAGCCAGGGTAGCGCTCAGTAATCCTTCTGTACCAATTCTGAAACCGGCAAACGTACCAACCGGATACGTATCACCGGCATCTGTGTCTCTAACACTAATGGTAGCTCGGCCACCAATTCCTGTGATTGAGACGGTTGCAAAATTTCCGGTATTGGCATCAACCAGGTTTGCCGCCCCGGTAATGCTTACAGACCTGAGTGGAATTAAGCTACTGTTATCGTCCGTCAGGGTGGTCAGGTTCGTGTACGTACCATTCACCCAGGGCGAGCGTGTGTTGGCTGGTGCCGACGCAATCTGCGCAATGGCAGGAAACACCAGGGTTACGGCAAGTAAGCTAAGCCAGACGGTTTTGAGACCCGACGGCATCAGACTATCAGAATCTCTCCGGCGAGAGTTCCATACCACCATCCCCCGTAGAAATACTTGATACAGGAGCGAGAAAAATAAAGTCGCCCCTACTCTTTCCCTAAGAGAAGCGCGCTTGTAGTTATTCCGAATGAAGGAGATGTAGTTCATAAGCCTACAGATTGGTATTGATGGGACTAAAGATTCCACTGACAATACTCACCCTCTCGGCAAAATCATAGCCACCTCCCAATCCGCTAAGCCTATCAATATTGAGCACTTAATAAATCACACTTAGTAATCATTATTTTTTTTCAGAATACATATAGATAAATAGAATGTAAAACACCGCGTTTTTTGTATTCGACAAAACATTGATAGTTGATATAACAATATCTCTACATCACAATATGTTACCGATATAAAAAATTAAAAGACAAAATTCAATACATCATCATGTATCTTCCACCTATAGTAAATACACTTAACCCGTAAAAAAAAATGTAGCATTATTTTTGATAGTGGCTCAAAAAAGGGGAAAATAGAGACGCTCCGTCGCTTAACAAATACTATACCAACCACCATATAGACAAGCACTCACAAGCAAAATCGATTACAAATAGCTGAATTACGTTTATAACTGTGCAGATTCAACTGGCATCTGATAGCTTTTATTACTCAGCCATTTATAC
Organism: Rudanella lutea DSM 19387; assembly: GCF_000383955.1. Classification (NCBI taxonomy): domain Bacteria; kingdom Pseudomonadati; phylum Bacteroidota; class Cytophagia; order Cytophagales; family Cytophagaceae; genus Rudanella; species Rudanella lutea. The sequence goes on from NZ_KB913013.1 coordinate 1,595,662, forward strand.
TTACCCTTAACGTAAACCCTGCCAATATCCGCCCGAAACAATTAATTAACTCTTAAATTCTTTCGGGCACTTAAAGCAAAAAGGAGCGCTAACGACCTTGGTCGTTAGCGCTCCTTACCTAAAAAATTATACGCTGTACCTTACACCGTAATGGTCTTACCGGGTACTGCTACTGGATAGTAACCATCCGGCCCCGGCAGAAGCTTCGGCTTCGCATCCCAGGCCAACGTGTCGGGGAAGAGGTTAATGTCCGAATTCAGCGCTTCCTCCCATTTCACTTGCTTGCCCGAATAGGTCGCCATCCGACCCATGATAGAGGTCATGGTACTTTTAGCCCCGTTTTCGGCATCAGCAAATTTATACTGACCAGCTGCAATAGCCGCAAACAGCTCGTCGTGCTCAACCTGATACGGGTTGCCATCGGGCTTTTTGGGGTCATTCGGGTGGGTGTACAGAGCCTGCCCTTTGTGCGTTTTCAGGATCGTATTCTTACCAAATGAGTCAATGCGGCCTTTGGTACCGATAAACATCTCATCGACTTTGCTGTACGTTCCTTCGTAATGCCGGCATTGGCTGTTGATCACCGTACCGTCGGCATACGTGAAGTCAACTACGTGGTGGTCGAAAATCTCGCCATGTTCTTTGCTGTTGCGTACCTGACGACCACCCGTTCCCTGACACGATACCGGATAACCATTTTTCACCCAGTTAGCCACGTCGATGTTGTGAACGTGCTGTTCTACGATATGGTCGCCACAGAGCCAGTTGAAGTAATACCAGTTGCGCATTTGATACTCCAGCTCCGTTTGTTCGGGCTTACGGGGATTCATCCAGACGCCCCCGCTGATCCAATACACGCTGCCCCCGACAATATCGCCAATAGCTCCGCCGTGAATTCGTTTGATGGCCTCGCGGTAGTTTTTCTGATAATGGCGCTGTAAACCAACCACTACGTTCAGCTTCTTTTTCTTAGCTTCCTCAGCAGCGGCCAGCACCCGGCGGATACCCGGCGCATCGGTGGCTACGGGCTTCTCCATGAAGATGTGCTTGTTCTGCCGTACAGCCTCTTCGAAATGGCCCGGCCGGAAACCCGGCGGAGTGGCCAGAATAACCACATCGGCCAGAGCAATCGCCTGTTTGTAGGCATCAAGGCCGACAAACTGACGCTCCTTGGGCAGATCAACCTTAGCGGCTGCGTCGGGGCGTTGCATGAGGCCACTGTACGCTTTGTCGACACGATCCTGAAACGCATCGGCAATAGCCACAATCTTTACATTCTGCTTTGTATTCAATGCCTGCTGTGCAGCACCAGTACCCCGGCCGCCACAACCTACAAGGGCAATTTTGATGGTATCATCTACCGATGCGTGATACCCGGCGGCCCGGCTACCAAAAGGGAGTTGGCTCAATATAGCCGCTCCCGTAAAAAGTCCTGATGTTTTCAAAAAATCACGTCGGTTCGCGCCTGATTCAATTAGATTCTGGGCCATATACGTAAGGGGAGGAGATTTTTAAACAAGTTCATTACAGAAAGAGGTGAATGGAGGCATTTTACCCCAAAAAATCACACAATCTGGCAATTGCAACTTATTTATGTTCAGGCTGGACGTTACCCGGCGGATCATGGTCTTTGCACCGTCTGACGCCCGAACGTCTCAACTCAGAAATCTCCCCCAACGGCCCGCAGCAGTGCTACGGCATACTGTACTTCCTGAGCCCGCAGCTGCACCAGCGTTTGCTCGGCCGTCAGAATGGTCCGTTGAGCATCCAGCACTTCGAGGTACGTGGTCAGGCCACGCACGTACCGCTCGCGGTTGTAGCGTTCGGTCGTTCGGGCGAGGGTCAATACCTGCGTCTGTGCGGTAAGCTGCTCCCGAATGAGCGTTAGGTTGTCTACGGCCGTTTCAACTTCCCGCCCGGCTACCTGAATAGCCTGCTGGTAGGTTTGCTGGCTTGTTTGGGTTTGCTGCCGCGAAAGATTGATCAGCTCCCGATTCCGGCGACCTTCGTACAACGGCACCGACGCATTGACCCCCAGCAGATACGTGGCACTGCTCGGCGCGGGCCAGTACGGCAATTGCCCCGACAACAAGCCCCCCGACCCAACCACCGTAACCCTGGGGCGGGTAGCGGCCTGCTGCAACGTAAGCTGCGCCCCGGCAATTTGGATCTGCCGCTCGAACTGCTGCAGATCGGGCCGACGACGCGCCAGATCGGCGGTCGATACGGCACCCGGCAACGCTGGTACGGCCGCTGGTAAGTCGCCGGAGTTGAGTGTAAACGTAGCGGGTTCTTGTGCCACCAGCTGTGCCAATCCGTTGACCAGCTCAGTGCGGGCGCGTTGCAGGCTTACCAGTTGTACCCGGAGCTGAGCCACGTCGGTTTCGGCGCGTTGGGCATCCAAAATATCCGCCAAACCCACCCGAAAACGCTCGCGGGCAATGGCTACCGTCGAGTCGCGGGCCTGGATATTCCGGCGAAAAACAGCCTGCTCAGCATCGTTACCACGAATCAGAAAATACGTGCGGGCAATTTCGGCGGCCAACGTGAGCCGAAACGCCCGATAATCGGCGTCGGTAGCCTGCGCCTGTAAATCGGCGACGACCACGCCCGCCCGAATCCGCTTGAACAGATCCAGTTCGTAACTGGCGTCGACGGGCAGGAGCTGAAACGTATTGAGCTGAAACCGGGGCAGGCGGTCGGCAGCCAACGGAATGGCCACGGGTCGGTGCTCCGACAGGCTTTGCGTGGTGATGAGCGCACTGCTCCGTACGGATGGTAACAGAAACGACTGGGCAATGCGTACCCGTACACGAGCTTCTTCTAACCGGCTCAGGGCCGCCCGCAGATTGGGGCTATTGGTAAGGCCAGCCTGAATGAGGCCGTCGAGCGTAGAGTCACTAAAACGGGCAAAGCCCGTGGTGGTATAATCGGGCGTAGGGGTACCGGTTACCGAGCCCGACGGCAGGGCGGCCGGATTGGTAGCCGGTACCGGGCTGGGCTGCACGGTACCGTTCGACGCGGGTGTGAGGGTTACGGCTCCGCCCGCCGGGGTGGTTTGCGCCAGGGTTTCACCCGTGAGTAAGGCAATCAGAACAAAACTGAGGCAGTTTTTCATTAAAGACCTGTTCAAAAATAGTCGTTCCTGGTTTTTTGTTTTTAGCTTATCGTTTGGCGAATCATCTACCTATCAAGCAATTGTACGACAAACCAGAGCGGTGACCGCCCTAAACCAGTTTAACCAGGCACTTAGATTCGACATCGGCACAAGCCGATTACTCGCCTTACCGGCCTATACTTTGGTTTCTTTGGCTCCCCCACCCGACTGCCGCAAGCGTACCTTCATACCATCTTTCAGGCGGTCGTTGGGGTTGGTCACCACGCGCTCGTTACCCGTCAGGCCGCTCGTTACTTCAATAGTGGTACCATAGTCGCGGCCGAGGGTTACCGGTTGAAAACGCACTTTCATGTCAGGGTCAAGCACCACGGTCATGGGCCCCTGTGGCGTAATCTTGAGTGCATTGGCAGGTAGCAGTACGGCATTCTGCCCCTGCGAACGGGCGGCAAATTTCACCTGCGCATACAAACCTGACGGAATAGCCCGGCCCGGATTGGGAATCACCACCTCGGTGAGCAACGTACGGGTGCTGTTGTTCAGAGCGCCGGCCGTACGGACTACGGTGCCCATAAGGGTGCGGTTTTTGAGCTCAGGCACCACCACCGTGGCAGGCATACCAATTTGCACCTGCTGGTAGAAGTTCTGCGGCACATCGACAAACACCCGCAGCCGGTCGAGCTGCGCCAGCATATACATAGGCTGTGCGCTTGTGGGCGAAATGAGGTCACCGACTTCCACGGCCCGGCTTGTGATAATGCCCGGAAACGGCGCCCGGATTTCCTGCAAGCTCCGCAGGGTCTGCAACCGCTTCAGGCCAGCCTCGCTCACCTGCACAGCCGCCTGCCGGTTGTCGATGTCCTGCCGGGCAACGGCACCGGGCAGCGTTACACTTGTTACGCGGCTCAGGTTAGACTGAGCCAGTTGCAGGTCGGCGCGGGCGCGGGCAATATCCTGCTCCAGTTCGGGCACGTCGAGGGTAGCCAGCAGTTGCCCCTGCCCTACCGAAGCACCAATATCGACCAGCCTTTTCCGCACAAAACCCTGCGTACGGGCGCGGATGGGGGTTTCCATGAATGGCCGAATCTGACCGGGCAACGAAAGCCCCGCCGAATCGACACCCTGCCGGAGCGGAATAGCGTTGACCACCGGTTCGCGGCTGCGCTCGGCTTCGGCAGCGGCCTTCAGCTCCTGCTGGTTACGAATCCGGGGCATCACGCCAACCAGCACAAACAAGGCAATGAGCGCAAGGGGAATAAGCCAGAGTATAAAACGTTTCATGCGTTCGGTCTATAGTTTTTCAACCTCCACAATGGCTACCTTGTCGATAGGCCCGTAGAGGTGCGGAAATAATTCGTTGTCCGTAGAGGGTTCGTATTTGAGTTCGGCGGTCAGCTTGTCGGGATCGACATGCAGCAGTAGCCGGTCGGGTACGTTGTGGTAGTAACGGTCGAGCACACCCGCTACCTGATGGTCTTGCGAGAGGTGAATAAAGCCCTCGGTTTCCAGACTATCGGCCCGGTAAACAGCCTCGGTAGCCTGCCGCTGCCAGTCGGGCTGCGTGGTTACGTGGTAAATGAGTGTCGTCATTGGGGTTTATGGTTCGGCGCTTTCCGGGCCAGATAACTAAACACAACCGGTACAAACAGGAGCGTGGTAAACGTAGCCAGCAACAGACCGCCAATCACGGCCCGGCCCAGCGGAGCATTTTGCTCACCGCCCTCGCCCAGTCCAAGCGACATGGGCAGCATTCCGATAATCATGGCGATGGCCGTCATCAGAATCGGGCGAAGGCGCGTGCGGCCAGCTTCGAGAGCCGCTTCGTAGGCATTGCCGCTCACGGCGGGCAAATGGTCTTTGGCAAAGCTCACCATCAGAATGGAGTTAGCTGTGGCTACCCCCACCGACATGATGGCCCCCATCAGCGACGGGATACTGAACGTAGTGTGCGTCAGAAACAGCATCCAGACCATGCCGCAAAGCGCACCCGGCAGGGCCGTAATAATGATAAACGGATACCGGAACGACTGGAAGTTGACCACCATCAGCAGGTACACCAGCACGGCCGCAAACACAATGCCGATGCCCAAGCGGCTAAACGCACTCTCCATACTTTCGACCTGCCCCCGAATCTGAATCCGGTTGCCGGGCTTCAGCTGACTTTCGTATTCTTTGGCAATCTTGTTCAGCTCGTTGGCTACCGAACCCAGGTCGGTACGCTCCACGGATGCGTACACATCGTAAGCCGGCTGGGTATTTACCCGGTTGATGATGACGGGCGTGGAGGTACGTTTCATAGTCGCTACGTTACTCAACATCTGGGGCAACACGGCCTGTTCGCTCGAATTAGAGACAGTAGTCACGCCCGGCGAGAGGGGTGTCCGCATGAGCTTTTCGTAGCTATCGAGCTTGTAAGGTGGGGTTTGCACCACAATCAGGTACGGGAAGCCCGTGACGGGGTCGGCCCAGAAGTTAGGGCGCACCTGCCCCGTGCCACTGAGCGAAATATTCAGGTTGCTGGCTACCCGCTGCTCAGTCAGGCCGAACTGACTCGCCCGTTCGCGGTCGATCTCGAGGTAAAGCTCGGGCGCGTCGAGCAGTTGGTGAAGGTGGACATCTACCGCCCCCGGAATCTGACTTACGCGCTGTACAATTTCTTTGGCAATGCGGAGGTTATTGGCCCGGTCGAAGCCACTCACCTGCACGTCGATGGGCGAGGTAAGGCCGAAGTTCAGAATCTGCCCGACAATATCAGCCGCGAGGAAAAAGTACGTCACTTCGGGCATTTCGTCGCGCAGGGTTTCGCGAAGTTGCCGGATGTAGTCGTCGGTAGGCTGCGAGCGTTCGTCGGTGAGCGAAATAAGCAGTTCGGCATCGGCTGAGCCGGTGGCCGAGTTGTCGGTAAACACAAAGTTGTACCGCTCGCCCGTGAGGCCAATGTTGCTGATGACCGAGCCCACCTCAGCTTCGGGAATTATGCGCCGGACCACCGCTTCGGTTTCGGCCGCAATGCGCTCGGTTTCTTCCAGCCGCGACCCGGCCGGTGCCCGTAGGTGCAGCTTAATCTGCCCGGCATCGACCTTCGGGAAAAAGTCGCGCCCGATAAACGGCAACATAGCCGCTGTTACGCCCAATATGAGCACAAAAACGCCAAAAACGGCTTTACGGTGGTTGAGTGTCCAGGTCAGCGCCCGCATGTACCGGCTCTGAAACCGATCGAAGCCCCGATTGAAAGCCTGCAAAAAGCGGTTGCCATCCCCGCTCTCGGCCCCGTGTCCGTGGTTTTCTCCGCGCAGCATCAGGTCGGCCAGCATGGGCACCAGCGTGCGCGACAGCACGTACGAAGCCAGCATGGCGAACACCACGGCCATAGCCAGCGGCCCAAACAGAAACCGGGCGGGGCCTTCCAGAAACAGCACCGACACAAACACGATACAGATGGTGAGGGTTGCCACGAGCGTCGGTGTCGCAATCTGATGGGCTCCTTCCAGAATAGCCTGCCGGAGCGGCAAGCCCAGTTCTTCGTTGCGGTGAATGTTTTCGATAGTCACCGTTGCATCATCGACCAAAATCCCGATAGCCAGCGCCAACCCGCCGAGGGTCATAATGTTGAGGGTCTCGCCCAGCAGGTACAGAATCGACAGCGACGCCAGAATCGAGAGCGGGATCGAAACGGCCACAATGAGCGTGCTCCGCCAGCTCCCCAGAAACAGGAGAATCATGGCTGCCGTGAGCAGGGCCGCAATCAGGCCTTCTACCACTACGCCCTCAATCGACGCCCGCACGAATACCGATTGGTCGAACAGCTCAACCACCCGCAGGCCCGAAGGCGCAGCCGCCCGAACCGTGGGCAGTACCCGGTTGCGCAACTCATCCACAATCCGCGTGGTCGACGCATTACCGGTTTTTACGATACTCATGAGTACCCCCCGGCTGCCGTCCTGCTTCACAACGTTGGTTTGTACCGCCGAGCCGTCGTGCACGTTGGCAATGTCGCGCATGTGTACGGTGGTACTCCCTACCGCTTTGATAGGAATATCGTTAAGAGTCGAGATGATTTCGGGTTTGGAGTTGAGCCGCACCGCGTATTCGCGCTCAGCTAAGCGCAGGTTTCCGCTGGGCAGGGTCAGGTTTTGGGCCGACACCGCGTTGACCACCTCTTCGGGCGTAACCCCGTGCGCCAGCAGTTGTTCGGGCTCCAGATCGACTACAATCTGCCGACTTTTGCCCCCAAACGGCTGCGACAGTCGGCTGCCCGGTACGGTCGAAATCTGAGGCCGAATGCGGGTAGCCGCATAATCGGTAATCTGGGTTTCGCTCAGGCTATCCGACGACAAACCAAGTTGCAGTACCGGCACGTCGGTAGCGTTGTAGCGCACAATGAGCGGGGGCTGAGTGCCGGGCGGCATTCGGACCAGAATCGTCTGCGAAATGGCCGATACCTGCGCCAGAGCCTCCTCAATCTTGACGGTGGGCTGAAAATAGATCTTAATCACCGCCACGCCATTGTACGTCTGCGACTCAACCCGCTGAATATCACCTACGTTGTTGATGATCGAGGTTTCGGAGAAGTTGGTAATCATCTTCTCCATCTCGTTGGTCGACAGGCCGTTGTACCCCCATAGCACCGACACCACCGGAATATTGATCCGGGGAAAAATATCGGTCGGCATCTGAAGCACCGAAACGCCCCCCATAATCAGAATCAGGAGCGCCATGACGGCAATCGTGTACTTTTTTTCTAACGCTAAGCGGACGATCCACATAGTTACTATGGGTTAGATGAGCGCGTTCTGAACGTCATCTGGTAAATATTAGACGTGGGTGATGCCGGTAAAAGGCGTTGATCAGAGCCGACTTACTTAGCGAGTCGTCGATAGTACCGACGGAAGGCTCTGTGGCTGAATAGTGCCGCAAATTAGCCAAATGGTCAATACAGTAGACTATCTGATACAGAGTAAAAATTGTCTTTTTCGAGGAATCTACCCCTCCAGAGACTAATTTATCTGGATTAATCTGGCTGTTCACACGGTAACTGTATCTCTTATGTATTCACTCAGTACTGGACATTAGATGGTAGCCGTCAGACTCCGGACTTCTCTACAAAATTTTCCGACCTTGTAGTAAGTCTAACGTCCAGTGTCTGAAGTCCGAATATCCAGTACACCCGCAATAACCCCGATAGCCTCTCAGCGCCGTCTCCTTTCAGAAAATCCCGCCCGAATGAGTAGAAGACTTACCTCAAAAGACATTGAGAAAAGAGCGAAACGCTGAAAACTGCCTCACACGCTCACTGCCGAACCACAGACGGCCCACACTTTTTCACTCTTTCACTCTTTATTCATGCAATACCGAAGGCTGGGTAAAACAGATATGGATGTTTCGGTACTGGCGTTTGGTGCCTCTCCACTCGGCGATGTATTCGATACCACCGACGAGGCCGAAGGCATCCGAGCCGTACATACCGCCATCGACCGAGGCATCAATTTCTTTGATGTAGCCCCTTTTTACGGCGACACCCTCGCTGAAACGCGGCTGGGTAAGGCCCTACAAACCAAACGCTCGTCTATTTTTCTGGCAACCAAGTGCTGCCGTTACGCAAACGGGCATTTCGATTTTTCGTACGACCGCGTGCTGTCGAGCATCGACGAGTCGCTGGCCCGGCTAAAAACCGATTACGTCGACCTGTTGCAGGTGCACGACATTGAATTTGGCGACCGCGAGCAGGTCCTGAACGAGGCCATTCCGGCCGTGCTTAAAGCCAAAGAAATGGGCAAGGCGCGGTACGTGGGGTTCTCGGGCCTGCCTGTGCGCTACCTCGCCCAGATTGCCCGGCAGGTAGAGGTCGACACGGTGCTGTCGTGGGGACACTACACCCTGCTCGACGATGAGATCAACGATGAACTGGTGCCCCTGTCGGAGCAAAAAGGGTTTGGTTTGCTCAATGCAGCCCCGCTCATGCAGCGCATTCTGTCAGAAGCCCCCGTACCGGCCTGGCAGAACTCACCCCAACCCGTAAAAGACCTCCAACCCCAGCTTATCAGGCTCTGCCGCGACTATGGCGTGTCGTTGAGCGATGTGGCCCTGCGGTTCGCCATAGACCACCCGGTGATTGCCACGACCATTGTGGGCATGTCGGAGCAGCGGCAGGTCGAACAAAACGTGGCGGTTCTCGATTTCGTCATCCCCGATGGCCTGCTCGACGCGATTCACGCGCTGGTGGCGCCCGTCAAAAACTGGATGTGGTTTGAAGGTCGTCCCGAAAATAATATCCATAAACCGACCCTATAGCATGACCAAAATGAAAGCCTTAGTGCTCACCGAGCCGGGCCAAACCGAGATTTGGGAAATCGACAAACCCGCACCCGCCGAGGGCGAGGTGCTTCTTCACGTGAGCTGGGTGGGCTTCTGCGGGGGCGACCTCAACGGGTTCCGGGGGCTGTTTGAGTTGCAGGAGTACCCCAATGTGCTGGGTCATGAGGTCGGCGCTACCGTGGTCGAAACGGGGCCGGGTGTACCCGACACATTGCAGCCGGGCATGCGCGTTACCGTGAATCCGTACCAGCATTGCGGCACCTGTCTTTCGTGCCGAAAAGGGCGCACCAACGCCTGTCAGGACAACAAAACGATGGGCGTACGCCGGGCCGGGGCCATGACCCCGTACATTGTGGTGCCCTGGCAAAAATTGCATACGTCCGACAAACTCTCGTTGCAGGAACTGGCTCTGGTAGAGCCTCTTACCGTTGGTTTTCATGCAGCCGCGCGGGGCCGGGTAGCCGCATCCGATACCGTTGCCGTCATTGGTTGCGGCATTGTGGGCATGGGCGCTTTGGCCGCATCGGCCTACCGGGGGGCGCAGGTGATTGCCGTTGATATTGACGATAGCAAGCTAGCCATTGCCCGCAAAGCCGGGGCCACCCATACGGTCAACTCAGCGAAGGTCGATCTGCACGAAGCGCTCGCGGCCATTACCCACGGCGACGGCCCCGATGTGATTATCGAAGCCGTTGGCAATCCCGCCACGTACCGGGCTGCCGTGGATGAGGTGGCTTACACAGGCCGGGTGGTGTACATTGGCTATGCCAAAAAGCCGGTTGATTATCAGACCGGGACGTTTGTTCGGAAAGAGATCGAGATTCTGGGTTCGCGTAACTGTCTGGGCGAGTTCCCGGAGGTCATTGCGTATCTGGAATCGGGGCGGTTTCCGGTGCAGGAGGTCATCAGCCGGACGGTGTCGCTCGACGAAGCGGGCGCGGCCCTCGCCGAGTGGTCGGCCAACCCCGGCCCCATCACGAAAATTATGGTCTGTCTTGACTCATAAGCCCTTATGCAATCCTGCGTAACTATTGCTCTGGTCCCGGCTATTCAGGCGGGGCCCTGGATTTACTGGCACGACCTCCAAAGCGGTATGGAAAAAGCGGCCGCGCTCGGGTTCGACGCCGTTGAACTCTTCACTGAATCGACCGGGGCCGTTCCGACCGATATACTCCGGCAACTCATGGCCGACACCGGCCTGCGTATCGGGGCCGTCGGTACGGGGGCTGGCAAAGTGCTGCATGGGCTTACCCTTACAGACCCCAACGCCGAGGTGCGGGCACAAGCCGTAGCCTTTATTCAGGATATGATCGATTTTGGTGCATCGGTGCAGGCTCCGGCCATTATCGGCTCCATGCAGGGCAATGCCGGAGCGGGTGTGTCGCACACACAGGCGCTGACGTGGCTGGCCGAGGGGCTCGAAGCCCTGGGGCATCATGCCGAAAGCCGGGGGGTGACGCTCATCTACGAGCCACTGAACCGTTACGAAACCAACCTGATCAATCGGCTCGCTGATGGGGTGCAATTGCTCGAATCGCTCCGTACCCGCAACGTCCGGCTGCTGGCCGATTTGTTCCACATGAACATTGAGGAAGCTTCCTTACCCGACAGTATCCGGCAGGCTGGGGCGTGGATTGGTCACGTGCATTTTGCCGACAGCAACCGACGGCCCATCGGTGGCGGCCACACGGCCATGCCCGACATTGTGCAGGCACTCCGCGATGTTGGTTACACGCGCTTTGTGTCGGCCGAAGCCTTTCCGTGGCCCGACCCCGACACAGCCGCCCGCCAAACCATCGACTCGTACCGACGGTATTTTGGGTAGCGGGTCTGGGGTTTATTAGACTTCTCTACAGGTGTCGGACAAGTTTGCCAACCATTCTTTAAACCACCCCCCGGCCCCCTCCTTGAACTAAGGAGGGGGAGCAGAAAAGGGGCCTTCATTGGCTCCCCCTCCTGTTTTTAGGAGGGGGCTGGGGGGTGGTTGAAGTCGGTAAGCCGGCAATGGATGGTTGGTCTGCACAAACTTGTCCGACACCCCTTCTCTACAGAATGGTAGAAAGTCTAATGTCTGAAGTCCGAATGTCCAGCACCATAAACAACAAACCAAAAACAACAAAGCACAAGCGTATGCAACGTTTCTGTTTAGCCCTCGACCTTGTTGACGATGCCGACCTGATTGCCGAATACGAACGCTGGCATAGCCCCGGCGCGGGTTGGCCCGAAGTCCGGCAGAACGACCTCAACGCCGGTATTCTCGACCTGCAAATCTACCGCACTGGCACCCGGATGTTTATGATTCTGGAAACCGACGACCATTTTACCTTTGAAAAGAAGCGGGCCCTCGACGCGCAGGAGCCTAAGGTAGCCGCCTGGGAAGAGCTGATGTGGAAATTTCAGAAACCCTTACCCAACGCCAAACCGGGCGAAAAATGGGTGCTGATGGAGAAGATCTTTCAGTTTGAAAAATAAAGCCTGTTAAAATAGGGGCTCCTTAAACTCCTGGTGTTAGTAGAAACAGAGTGCCCGTGCCGTAGGTACGTAAGCAATGGACCGATATGGCGTACCTACGGCACGCGGGCGAAATTCAAACCCACCTTAGCTACCAACATGCAGCCCCCACGGGGCAAAAGCATAACTGCTAAGGGCTGATTATACTCAAATTGTGCCTTTGCGGGCCTCGTCAAGGTCGGTCTCAGTCAAAATACCCATCTGACCGAGGGTCGTCAGCGCTTCAATGGTTTCGGCCCGCTCGTCGGGCGTGTGCGTATCGGCTTCATTATCGGTGTACACCACCTGCTCAATGGCCTCCCGCAGCTGGGTTACGTTTTCGAGCGCAAACACACCATCGTGCCGGTTAGCTCTCGGTTTTTCGGTATCGGGTTGGAGGCTCCCCGGTCCATTCAATTCGTTCATAGTCAGTTAGAGTAGTTACCTATATAACCCATTTGACTTGGCATAAGTTACCGTATTTGCCCCAACGGCAAACAGGCATTATCCGGTACACGACCAACCCATTCGTTTACAGACGCTTATTCTGGAAGTCACGTAACCTACTTCGCTACTGGACTTTTTTTTTCCAGTGGCAAGGAATTAGCACGCGGATGACACGGATTAGGCCAATTTTCGCGGATTATTAAAGGAAATGGGCGTGCATCTGCCCGACCCGCGTCATCCGCGTGCTATTGATCTGATCGGCTAATTGAAATGAATTGGCACGCATTGCTGGAAAAATGTCCAGTACGGAGGTAACCTGCTCCACCCGGGCAACGGCCCCGGCTCAGCTGGAGCCCCGCACAATAAGCCGGGTAGGCAACACGACCGTTTGTACCTCGGCAACGGGGTCGGGGGCTTGTAGCTGAGCGAGCAGACAGGCAGCGGCCTGCCGACCAATTTCATCGACGGGTTGGGCCACTGTCGTGAGTCCCGGTTCGATGAGGGCCGAAATCGGGTCATCGCTGAACCCCACCACGGCCACATCCTGCGGAATGCGAAGGCCTCGCCCTTTGATTACCTGAATAGCCTCAATGGCCGTTGGGTCGTTGATGGTAAACAGGGCGTCGGGTGGTTCGGGCAGGCTGAGCAAGTGATTGACGTAAATATTGGCTTTCTCAAGGGTCAAATCATACGAGATAATCAACGACGGATCGACCGGAACCCCGTAATGCCGCAGGGCGTCGAGATACCCATTCAGGCGGCTGCGGCTATTGGGTAGCGAGTCGGGGCCGGAGAGGTGCGCAATGCGTCGGCGGCCGGTCTGCACCAGATGCTCCACCGCCTGATACGCCCCCGTGTAGTCATCAACTACTACTTTCGAGACCTCGTCGCTCTCCCAAACCCGGTTGAAAAACACCACCGGAATGCTCTTTCGGGTAAACGTGCGAAAGTGATCGAAGTTGCGGGTCTCTTTCGTATGCGACACAATGAGCCCATCGACCCGACTCGCAAACAAGGACTTCGCGTTGGTCACTTCAATTTCGTACGACTCATTGGAGTGGCAAATCACCACGTTATACCCCGCCTTGGCCAGTTCTTCCTGCGCCCCAATAATCACCTTCGGGAAAAAGAAACTAATAAACTCCGGCACCATAATCCCGATGGTGCGGGTCTGATTGGTGAGTAGCGAAATGGCCAATTGATTCCGCTGATAGTCGAGTTTTTCGGCCAGTTCGAGCACGCGCTGCCGGGTTTTCTCATTCACGTTCGGATGCGCGGTGAGCGCCCGCGACACCGTCGATTTGGAGATACCGAGCTGCCGGGCAATATCGATAATGGTTGGCTGGTGCATTTTGGATTATTCCGAAATAATAAACAATTCAAGCTCAGAAGTTACTCAAATTTCACACCTTTTTTGGGAACATTCCCAATCAGTTTTGGGAACATTCCCAAACAAATAATCAAATTTTTTCTTGCCATCGGTCAGAAGTGGGGGTAAATTAATAATAGAGCTGCTCGAAATCAGTCGCAAATAACTGATAAACAAACGATTAGCCTAAACCCACAATTCCCTATGAAAAACAATATCAAACCTCCTAAAAATTGAATTTTCCCTATCCCACATGCGTATGACAAAGATTGTACAATGCGTAGCAGCTACCCTGCTACTGGTTCTGCTGGCAGCGCAACTGGTGCTGGCACAAACCCGCTCGGTTAGTGGGCGGGTATCCGACGACTCAGGCGATCCGTTGCCGGGTGTCAACGTAGTGGTGAAAGGCACCCAACAGGGGGCCACTACCAATGCCGACGGCCGTTTTACCCTGTCGATTCCGGCCGGAAACGTAAGCCTGACGTTCTCGTACATTGGGTACGTAACGCAGGAAATTCAGGTGGGCAACCAATCGAGCCTCAACGTAACACTCAAAGCTGATGACCGCTCGCTGTCGGAAGTGGTGGTGGTTGGGTACGGTACCCAGCGCAAAATCGAAACGACCGGCTCCATTGCGTCAGTGAAATCGGCCGAGCTGGTACAGACTCCGGTAGCCAACGTAGCGCAGGGCTTGCAGGCCCGCGTGGCTGGGGTGCAGGTAAACCAGAACACGGGCGCACCGGGTGGTAACATCAGCGTCCGGATTCGGGGCACTAACTCCATCAACGGTAACTCGGAGCCACTCTACGTAGTGGACGGAATTCAGATTTCGAACGGCGGAGGCATCAACGAAGTAAGCCCCCTTTCAACGATCAACCCTAATGATATTGAGTCGGTTGAGATTCTGAAAGATGCATCAGCCTCGGCTATTTACGGGTCGCGGGCGGCCAACGGCGTGGTGCTCATCACGACCAAGCGGGGCCGCACAGGCGCTACCCGCGTCACGCTCGACAGCTATTACGGTGTACAGAATGCAGCCAAACAGCTGCCGGTACTCAACGCAGCAGAGTTCGCGCAGCTCGAAAACGAAGTGTTCCGCAACAACTACTACCCCAACCCATCGTCACTCGGCGAAGGGATCAACTGGCAGGACGTTATTTTCCGCGAAGCCCCTATTCAGAACCATCAGCTATCGGTGAATGGCGGGAACGACAAGACCCAGATTGCCCTCTCGGCCAACTACTTCGACCAGAAAGGGATAATCGTCAACTCCGATTTCAAGCGGTATTCGTTCCGGCTCAACGTCGATCACCGCATCAGCGAGCGCGTCAAAATCGGAACGAGTATTCTGGGTAGCTACGCCATCAACAACGGCATCACCACCGGCTCAACCACCATCGGCGATGGAGCCGTAGTAACGGGGTCTATTCTGGGCGCAGCCATCGGGGCACCGCCTACCCTGCTCCCCTACCGACCCAACGGCACCCTGTTTCCGTTTGGCGAGCAGGCCAATGGGCAGTACCGCGAGGTAACCAACCCGCTTTCGTTTGCCAACATACTGAATCGCAACGACATCCGGCGCACGCTGGCCAATGTTTACGCTGATTTCAACCTCGTAAAAGGGCTTACCTACCGGGCTTCGTTCAACGTGGATATGCAGAGCCGCCTGCAGGACAACTACTCGCCCCGCGCCAACGTAGCCCTCGCCGATTTGAACGACAACTCCGGTTCGGGCTCCAAGACCAACGTCAACAACCTGGCTCTGCTGCACGAGAGCATTCTGACCTACAACACGATGTTTGGCACCAACCACTCGCTCAAAGCGACGGCGGTGTATGCCACGCAGGTGGAAAACGGCAACGCCAACAGCATCAGCGCCACGGGTTTCCCCAACGACGCTACCCAAAACGAAGCCCTGCAACTGGCCCTCAACCGCACGGTAAACAGCAGCCGCAGCAGCCAACGGCTCGACTCGTACCTGGCGCGGGTGAACTACGGTTTTCGGGACAAATATTTTCTGGATCTGACGGCCCGTGTGGATGGGTCAAGTAAGTTCGGGGCGAACCACAAGTACGGCTTGTTCCCGGCCATTTCGGCAGCCTGGCGTATCATCGAAGAGCCGTTCATCAAAAACGTTTCGTGGCTTTCGGACCTGAAACTGCGAGCCAGCTACGGAATCACGGGGAATGCCGCTGGTTTGAACCCTTATCAGTCGCTGGCGACGGTGTCGGCTTCGGGGAGCGATTACAACATCAACCACGCCTACGTGACAGGTATCAACCCCTCGGGTATTGCCAACCCCGACCTCCGCTGGGAACGGTCGGCGCAGTCGGACATTGGTCTGGACATCGGCCTGTTGAACAACCGGTTCAGCATCATTGTGGACGTGTACCAGAAAACCACCCGCGATCTGCTCTACGTAAAAGCCCTGCCCCTCAGCTCAGGGTACAGCACGATTACGGGCAACTTTGCCTCGTTGCAGAACCGGGGACTTGAGTTCGCCGTCAACGCCCGACTGCTCGACGGACCGCTCAAGTGGAGCGTGTCGGGCAACATGACCGTAAACCGCAATAAGGTGCTCGACCTCGACGGCGGCACCACCAGAGAGCGGTTTATCACAGCGTACTCGTTGCTGCAAGTGGGCAGCCCGCTCGGTATTTTCAAAACCTATGTGTTCGACGGAGTAAACCAGACCGGCGAAACAATTCTGCCCGGCTACGACGGCCGCGTGGGGGGCCACAAAGTCCGCGATCTCAACGGCGACAACACCATCACGGCTGCCGACCAGACTATCACGGGTGACCCCAACCCCGATTTCATCTACGGTTTCTCGACCAACCTGTCGTTTAAGCGGTTCGATTTCAGCGCGTTTCTGGCTGGTTCGCAGGGCAATGACATCTACAACGCCAGCCGTTTGTCGTTCGAGATGCCGCTGGGTCAGCGCAACCAGTTCAAGGGCGTGGTCAACCGCTGGTCGGCTACCAACCCCAGCAACCAGTACGTGAGTGGTTTTCAGGGCGGCCGGTTACCGATCTCCAACTACGTGATGGAAGACGGCTCGTACCTGCGGTGCAAAAACATCACCCTCGGCTACACGCTGCCCGCCATTAAGGGCTTCCAGAACATTCGGGTGTATGCCAGTGCCAACAACCTGTTTACGGTGACCAACTACAGCGGGTTCGACCCGGAAGTGAACACCTATGCGGGTTCAAACACCGCCATTGGTATTGACAATCTCGTGTATCCGCAGGCCAAATCGTTCCTCGGGGGCATTCAGGTAACCTTTTAGCTTATTGAGTGAATGAGCGATTGCGTGAGTAAGTGAAAATCGGAGCGGGTACGAGTCCATCTCTATCCGCCACCCACACTCATTCACACACGCACTCACTCTTTCACTCTTCCGCTCTTTCACTCTTTACAATGAAAAAGAAACTCATATACCTGCTTCCGCTGCTGGCTCTGACAGGCTGCGAGCTGGAAGAAACCATTTACTCGTCGATTTACACGGAGGCCTTTTACAAAACGGCCGCCGACGCCGAAAAAGGGCTTATTGCGGCTTACGACCCCCTCGGCGATATGTACGGCGGACCGGCGGCAACGCTTGTGTCCGACTTCAGCGACGACCAAACCTACCCGCGTGGGGTGGTGGGCCGTAATACACTCACCCTGTTCACCTACGATGTAAACTATACGGTGCAGAAAAGCAACTCGCGCACCAACGAGTCGCCCCAGCAGATCTGGGCGTCGGGCTACGACGGTATCGAAAAGGCCAACTGGATTATCGCCAAGGTGCCCGACGCGGTCATGCCCGAAACCCGCAAGAAGCAGATCATCGGCGAAGCGTATTTTCTGCGGGCCTTTTATCTGTGGATGTTGACCAAAAACTTTGGGGATGTGCCCATCAAAACCACGCCGAGCTACTCGGAGGCCGACGCTATTGTGGGTAAAAGCCCCAAAGCGGAGGTCTACAAGCAGATTTACAGCGACCTCGACATGGCCTTTGCCGCTGGGTTGCCCTCGTACCCGGCCGTTGATAAGGGCCGTCCGAGCAAAGAGGTAGTCAATGCCCTGTACGCCAAGGCCGCGCTCTACAACGAAGACTGGGCCAAAGCCCTCGAAAAAGCGCAGGCCGTAATCACATCGGGCAAGTACTCGCTCATGCCCGATGTGCGCAACGTGTACCGCTACGATGTGGAAGATGCCGCCCGGATTGAGAATATGTGGGCTTACGAAGTTGATCCGTTTTCGCCGGGCCGCTCACACCAGATGACCGGCCTCTGCGGTCCTCCGGGTAGCGCCGGCCCCGAGTACGGCCGCACCACCTTCGGGTCAATGTTTGCGTACATGTCGTTTTTCCGCAGCTTCAACCCCCTCGACAAACGTCGGCAGTTGCTCGACACCAACTACGTCGACAAAGCGGGCAAAGTGGTGCCGCAACGGAGCGTGACGCCCATCACCACCGATGGGGTACTCATCAAGAAATACCAGGACCCAGTCTCGACGGTGAATATTATTCCAAACATCCCGATTCTGCGTTTGCCCGACATGTACCTGATTGCGGCCGAGGCCGAGGCCCGGCTCAACGGGGCTACAGCAACCGCCTACGCCAACATCAACGCCGTGCGGAAGCGAGCAGGCCTGCCCGACCTCGCTACAGGCCTGAGCAAAGATGCCTTTATCGAGGCCGTGCTGCAGGAGCGGGCGTGGGAGTTCTTCGCCGAGGGCGACCGCTGGTACGACCTCACTCGCACGGGTAAGTTCCTGACAGTGATTCCGAAGGCGGTCAACAGCGTGTACCCAACCCGAAACGTACAGGCCAAGAACAAGTACTTCCCGATTCCGCAGGACGAGTTGAACGCCAACCCCAAACTCGAACAAAACCCAGACTGGAAATAATTGAGCGAATGAGTGATTGAGTGAATTGTAAACCCAATTTCAGTACTGGACATTAGATGTTGGACATTAGACATTAGACCTCCCTACAGAATGGTAGTAAGTCTAACGTCTAATATCTGCGGTCCGAATGCCCAGTACTGAAAAACTCAATCGCTCATTCACTCAATCACTCACTCATTATGCAAAAAGCAGACAGTTGGCTTGGTTTCTGGATGGCCCTGCTACTCGGGCTGACCGGTATTTCGGAGGGCAAACCCATGCCCGCGCCGAAAGCTGAGTCGGTGCGGTCGTACACCATCACCGAAAACGACACCACTGTTTATGTGCTACACCTGGCCCTCGACGGGACCGGACAACCCGCTTACTTTTTTCGGAATGTGTTTACACCGGTTTGCCTCACGGGCGAGTGCAAACCGGTGTATATCAACTTCTACTGGGACTTGCTGGGCAACTACACCCGCTTTGATTTTCCGCCCGGCGAGGAGCTCACCAAAATGGATCACAAGCCGTTTAAGCCCGAAGACTACGAGAAATTGCAGACCATTCTGGCCAATACCAACTCCCTGTTTAAGCAGGTGGCGATGGAAGACCTGGTTGGCAAGGGCACCGAAAATCTGGCCGACTCGGTGGATGCCAAAGCCGGGGCGACCCTCAAAACCGTAAAAAACGAAGTAATCGAGGGGGCCGTGTACACCTGTTACACCCTCTGGCATATTGCCCACGGCAAGGTGGTGAGTGAAATGCAGCGTATCACCGAGTCGTACCGGAACGAGGCCCTGCTCCACCGGTTTCTGACGGGCGCCAACCACCACTACCAGTACTGGGCGCTGGACCGGGTGCTGGGACCGGGCGGGCAGGTACCGCCGACGTTTGCGGCCGATGTGCAGGGCGTGGTTCGGGGCAAAAACATATTTACGGCTCGCTACGCCCTGCAAAAAGTGGCCCCCGATTTCTGGAACGACCCGCAGCGCCAACGCTGGCTCTGGGACACCTACCTGTCGGCGGGGTACACTCTGCAACTGGCCATTCTGAAAAAACTGACCACTATCCGGCTCCTGCCTACCCTAACCGAACCCCTGGCCGGGCACCTGCCCAATGCCAACCCCGAACAATTTACTTTATTGCTTAACCTGCTGGCCGCGCAACCCGGCTTATCCGACAAAACCCAGGTAAATCTGGCCGGGCAACTGAATGGGGCCAACCCGGACTATACCGCCCGGATTTACCAGCTGCTGACGAGCCTACGCCCCCGAAACCGGGCCGTACTGGCTCAGATGGCCCGTTTCCCGTCCAAACCTGTTCAAACCCAACACTGACATGAAAACTACAATTCGCCTAATTGTCCTCTTGCTATTGGCCCTGCGGGTAAGCGCTCAGGACCACGTTTTTGTCGAGACCGAATCGTTTGAAAACAAAGGTGGCTGGGTCATCGACCAACAGTCGTTTGTGGTCATCGGCTCGTCGTACCTGATGGCGCACGGAATGGGTCGGCCCGTAAAAGATGCCACCACCACCGTGCGGTTTCCGAAAAAAGGCAAGTATCAGATTTGGGTGCGCACCAAAGACTGGGCACCGTTTCCGAAAGGGCCGGGTAAGTTTCAGGTCGCCTTGAACGGCAAGCCCCTAAACACCGTGTTTGGCGAAAGCGGCTCCGATACCTGGAAATGGTACTACGGGGGCGAAACCGACATTCAGAGCGAGCAGGTCACGATGGCCCTGCACGACCTGACGGGCTTCAACGGCCGCTGCGACGCCATTCTGTTTACCAACGCGCCCAAATTCACCCCGCCCGACGGAGCCGAAGCCCTCACGGCCTTCCGGAACAAACAACTGAACCTGACGGGCAAAACAGCCGACGCCGGGCAGTTTGATCTGGTGGTGGTGGGCGGGGGTATTGCAGGCACCTGCGCGGCTATTTCGGCGGCCCGGCTGGGCCTGAAAGTCGCCCTGATTCAGGATCGGCCGGTGCTGGGCGGCAACAACAGCTCCGAAATCCGGGTGCACCTCCGGGGCGACGTCGATAAAAACCATTATCCCAAGCTGGGCCGGATTGTCCGCGAAATGGACAACGGCGACCCCGGCAATGGTCACCCCGAAGGCAAAGAATACGGCGATGACCGCAAAATTGCCATTGTGAAAGGCGAGCGCAACATCACGCTTTTTCTGAACACCCACGTTCACAAAGTGGAAAAAGAAGGCGACCGGATTGTGGCCGTGGTGGGCCGCGATATTGCCACCAATGCCGAAACCCGGTTCCGGGGCACGTACTTCTCCGACTGCACCGGCGACGGTACGGTGGGGCATTTGGCCGGGGCGCAATACCGGTTTGGCCGCGAGAGCAAGGCCGAAACGGGTGAGTCGCTGGCGTCGGAGAAAGCCGACGATTTTACCCTTGGCACCTCCAACCTCTGGGCCTCGCTCGAACGCGACACGGTATCGTCGTTTCCCGAAACGCCCTGGGCTATTCAGTTTTCAGACGAATACCACATCGACGAAGCCCGGGCCGACTGGCAGTGGGAAACCGGCTTTGGCAATTTCAACACGATCACCGATGCCGAAAAAATCCGCGATCACAACCTGCGGGCTATTTTTGGCAACTGGTCGTATCTGAAAAACAACAAACAGGCCAAATACGGCAAGCGCGAACTGGCCTGGGTGGCTTACATCGGCGGCAAGCGCGAATCGCGCCGACTCATTGGCGACCATATCCTGAATCAGATGGATATTCAGGAGGGCAAGCAGCACCCCGACGGCACCGTTACGGCCACCTGGACCATTGACCTGCATTTTCCCGACGAGCGTAACAAAAAGTACTTCGAAGGGCAAGAGTTTTTTGCGGGCACCAAGCACATCAAAGTGGCTCCTTACACCATTCCGTACCGCTGCCTGTACTCCAAAAACATCAGCAACCTGTTTATGGCCGGTCGCAACATCAGCACCACCCACGTTGCCTTTGGCAGCACACGCGTGATGCGTACCTGTGGCATGATGGGCGAAGTGGTGGGCATGGCCGCTTACCTGAGCAAGAAGCACAACACCACACCGAGAGGGGTGTACCAAACGCACCTGCCCGAACTGATGGCGATTATCAAAGATGAACCAACGGCTTCCATTAAGCCCTAACCGGGCGGCCCTCGGCCTCCTGCCCCTACTGCTCCTGTTCGGCACAGGGCAGGAGAGCCCGTTGGTCAGTCTGGAGGGCGAAGCGCAGGGCACTACGTACCACATTAAATACCGCGACGACCGACAGCGCAACCTCAAACCGGCGGTCGATTCGCTGCTGGCCGATATTGACCGGTGCCTCTCGCTCTACCGGCCCGACTCTGAGCTATCGGTCTTTAACCGGGGCCGCGAACACCGCTTTCGGTCAGAGCACTTTTACCCGGTTTTGCAGAAAGCCGCCGAGGTGTTTCGGGAAACAGATGGAGCCTTCGACCCAACGGTGATGCCACTGGTAGAAGCCTACGGGTTTGGGGCTAAAAACGTGGCCCGGACGGGTGAGGTCGATGTGGATTCGCTGCGCAAACTGGTTGGGTTCGGGCAGATCGAGTTCGACATGAAGGGCATCCGCAAGCCGGGCCCGGCCGTGCGGCTTGACCTCAACGGCATTGCGCAGGGGTACTCAGTAGACCGGGTAGCGCGATTGCTTGAGCAACAGGGCATTGGGCAGTACCTGGTTGAGATTGGGGGCGAAATCCGCACGAAAGGCCCCAAAACCGGCACGCAACCGTGGACAGTAGGCCTTGAAAACCCCTTACACCCCGACCAGCTGCATACTGCGCTCAAACTGACCAACCGGGCCATGACCACCGCGGCTCACTACCGCAATCAGTACACGGTCAACGGGCAGGTGTTCAGCCACATCATCAACCCCAAAACGGGCATGATGGAAGCAGGCGACCTGCTCAGCGTGACGGTGTTTGCCCCCGACGCCATCACGGCTGACGCCTACGACACCGCTTTTCTGGTGATGGGTCTGACCGAAACGAAGCGGTTTCTGGCCCGGCACCCCGAACTGGATGCGTACCTTTTATACACCGGGCCGGATGGCCAGCTAAAGTCATTTGCCACCAAAGGCACCAGTAGTTTATGAGACATCGAACGATTCTTTTCTTTTCCGCCCTTACACTCCTAACGCATGCCGGGTCGGCACAGGCCCCGGCTACCCAACTCGCCAACGAGCGGGTGCGCATCAGCTGGGCCAAAACAAGCCGGGGCTACGAGATCCGTCAGGTTGGCGTGCGGCAGGGCGGTCGCTGGCAACCATTGGGCACGCCCTCGGGCGAAAACACCCTCCTCTACGCAGCCGAAAAGCCTTCCGACAAACCGTCTGAAACGTTCAGGAGCCTTACGGGTGAGGAGTTTCCGGGGCCCAAATACCACTATCAGGCCGTGCAATGGGCCGAAAGCACCAACCCGGTATCGCTCAACACGGCCGGGCAGGCCATTCACTTTTTCCCGACCGAAGCCCGCAAAACCGGTCCCAATAGCCTGACGTTCCGGCAGGAAACCGAAACGGCCACCATCTCAACAGAGTGGACCCTCGACCCGAAGTTCCCGACCGATGTGGTGGTTAAGCAAACCCTCACGGCCAAACAAAAAGGCTTTTTCTCGCTGGCTACACCCAGCCTGGCCACCGTGGCCGAGTCGCAGATGAGCTGGGCCACCGTGCCGGGTTATTTTCAGGGCAACAAACTTCAGCCCAACTTCGCGCTGGCCTACGCCTACGGGCACGGCATCCCGAACCGCCCGGTGGTGTACCGCGAACGTTGCGCCACCACCCTATCGCCCATGGTGAGCACCCGCAACGGCCTCACGCTGTCGGTAATTCCCGAGCCGGGCCTCGCCCGCGACCCCTGGGCCGTGGACAAAATCACGCAAATCGACTGGCACATCGGGCTGTCGCACATGAACCGCAAAGCCCAGCTTTCGCCCACGCTGTACTACCCCGTGCTGGGCGAGCCAAAGTCGGCCCTCCAACCGGGCGAAACCCTCAGCTACACGTTCCGGTATAGCCTCACCGACGGCGACTGGTTCAAGGCTCTCAACCATGCCGTGTACGATGTGTACCGGTTTAAGGAGTCGGTGGCGATTCGGGAGAGCAAACAATCGCTCACGAGCCGGATTCAGCAAATGCACCACTACCTCACCGACCCCAAAACGTCGCTCTGGAACGTGGAAGAGTACAACGGCCGCAAAATTGGGGCGCAGTCGTACCTGGGCGGGGTGGTTGGCTCCGACCGCGACGCCATGAAAAACTCCGATTATGGAGCCATGTGGATGCTCGCTACAGCCACCGGCGACTCGCTTTTGACCCGTAATGTGTTGCCCTATGCCGAAAACTTCAAGCTGGCCCAACAACAAACAACTGATGGTTTTTTCAAGGGTGCGGCCGCTGGTCAGTATTATCTGGCCAAGAAAAAGAAGTTTGTGGAAGAATGGGGCGAAGTGGTTGAACCGATTGCCCTGACCTACTACATCATGCTCGACCTGGGCAATATGCTCCTGTTCGACCCGAACAATGGTGAGCTTAAAAACCGGCTCCGGCTCGGAGCCGACCGGCTTCTGAGCTGGCAAAAGCCAAACGGTAGCTGGGCTGTGGCTTATGACCGGGCCACGGAGGCCGAAGTGTTTCGGGATGTGCAGGATGTTCGGCCCACGTTTTACGGACTGATGGTGGCCTACCGGCTTCTCAAAGACCCCAAATACCTCGCCGGAGCCCGCAAAGGGGCCGACTGGATTCTGAAAAACGCCATTGAGACGGGCAGTTATCTGGGCGTGTGTGGCGATGCCCGTTACGCACCCGACTTTGCCACCGGTCAAACGGCGCAGGCGTTTCTGGACCTCTACGATTTCACCCGCGACGAACGCTACAAGCAGGCCGCCATCACGGCCGCTAAGGTCTACACCACCTCCATTTACACCCACCCTATTGCGAGCCATCAGCCCAAGCTGGTCAACGGCACCCAACGCCAGGACTGGGAGATCAGCCAAACCGGCCTCAGTTTTGAGCACGGTGGCATTTTCGGGTCGGCTACGCGCCACGGGCCTATTCAGCTGGCGAGTCATGCAGGCCTGTTTATCCGGATGTATGGCCTTACCAAAGAGCCTATTTTTGCCGATATGGCCCGCGCCGGGGCCGTTGGGCGTCATGCCTTCGTGGATGCCAAAACAAGCGTAGCCTCGTATTACTGGCAGGCCATGAACCGGGGGGCCGGGCCGTACCCGCACCATGCGTGGTGGCAAATTGGCTGGCTTACCGACTACCTGATGGCCGAAGCGGAGCTGCGCTCAGACGGGAAGGTGAGCTTCCCGCGCGGGTTTGTGACGCCCAAAGTGGGGCCGCATCAGACTTACGGTTTTGCGCCGGGTACGGTCAACGGACAGAAAGCCCGGCTCATTATCGACGAGAATCTGGTGAAGCTCGACAACCCAGCCGTAGAGCACATTCTGGCCAAAGCTGTGCAGGGCAACAAAACGTTTGTCATTCTGATGAACAGCCACGCCAAACCCGCCGAGGTGAAGCTAACCCTTGCCGGTAAGCCAGCCGTTTCGAAACAGCTACCGGCTTACGGCCTCGACATCGTCACCATCGACCAATAATCTATCAACCCATTCAACCGACCCGGTGCACCGGAGCGAAGTACACGGCCCCACAGGTCGGCGCTCCGGTTTCACTTTCTACGGTCCGCACTCTTTTTCCAAGGTCCGCGCTCTTTACCGCACGCGGCCCGCACTCTTTCACTCTTTCATTCTTTATGAGCCTGACCATAGATACACTGGTAATTCTGATTTTCTCGGCCTTTGTGCTCGGTATCGGAATGCTCTTTGTCCGCACGGGCCGCAACCTCAAATCATTTTTTGCCGGGGGCGAAGCCGTACCCTGGTTCATTGGGGGGTTGTCGTTGTTCATGAGTTTTTTCTCAGCGGGCACGTTTGTCGCCTGGGGGAGCATCGCCTACAAGTACGGCTGGGTAGCCATCACCATTCAGTGGACCATGTGCATTGGTGCATTGGTGACGGGCCTGTATCTGGCTCCGCGCTGGAAAGCAACCGGGGCCCTCACGGCAGCCGAGTTTATCCGCCAACGGCTGGGCCTGACGGTGCAGAAAGCCTACATTTTCATTTTCACCCTCGTCAGTGTGTTCATCAAAGGGTCGGTGCTGTACCCCGTAGCAAAGCTGGTGAGCACCTCGCTCAACCTGCCGCTGGTACCCTGCACCGTTGGGCTGGGTATTTTCATGATTGCCTACACAGCCGTAGGAGGCCTCTGGGCCGTGATGGTGACGGATATTTTGCAATTCGTGGTCTTGTCGGCGGCTGTGTTCATCCTGCTACCGCTTTCGTTCGACCGGGTGGGCGGGTTTGACGCCTTTACGAACAAAGTCCCCGACGATTTTTTCAACCTTCTGGCTGGCGAATACACCCTTGGTTTTGTGCTGGCCTTTGTGTTTTACCACATTGCCTACATCGGCGGCAACTGGACGTTTGTACAGCGGTACACGAGCGTCGACAGCCCTAAATCGTCGCGCAAGGTGGCGTTTCTGTTTGCCGGGCTATATCTGGTCAGCCCGATTATCTGGATGCTGCCCCCAATGATTTACAAGGCCATCGACCCCTCGCTCACGGGCCTCGACACCGAAAATGCCTACCTCAAAATCTGTCAGTTAGTGTTGCCGCCGGGTTTGCTGGGCCTCATGCTCACGGGTATGTACTTTTCAACTTCAGCCTCGGCCAACACGGCCCTCAACGTGGTGTCGGCGGTATTTACGAACGACATTTACAAGGGGCTGATTAACCCCGGAGCCTCCGACAAACAACTGATTCGGGTAGCGCGGGGGTCGTCGTGGTTTTTCGGGCTGGGCATGATCGGGATTGCCCTGCTGGTACCGGCCGCCGGAGGCATTGTGGAAGTGGTGCTGAGTATTTCGGCCATTTCGGGTGGGCCGCTGCTGGCTCCTCCGCTCTGGGCCTTGTTCTCCAAACGACTGACGAGCCAGGTAACCCTCTGGATTACGGGCATCGGGCTGTCGGTCAACCTGTTTTTCAAGGTCTTGTCGCCCTGGCTGCTCGACTACAAGCTGACGCGGGCCACCGAAACCGTGATTGGTGTGGGCTTGCCCTTGCTGTTGCTGCTGGCGTATGAGCTTTGGGCGGCCCGGCGCACGGCTACCTCGCCCGACTACGAAAATTACCTGCGGGCCCGCGACCAGAAGCGCGAGGACGCCCGCCTGGCGGTCGACCCGGAGGAAGCTCAGGCCATTCGGCAGCAAAATCGATTTGGCCTGCAGGTCATTGCGGTGTCGCTGGTATTTACGGCGGTTATGCTGCTGGGGCTGAGCTTTCTGACGACCGAGGGGCGCGGCATCACGGCGGGTATCGCCGTACTGGTACTGGCCGGAGCCCTTATTCCGTGGCGAGCCTCGAAACAGACGCCGACAGAATTAGTCCACGATCAACTCCAGAAATTCATCAATGCGAATCACTGATAATGAAGGAAAGGCTGTTTCGCGGAGGATGGAAAAATGTCGATCCTCCGAAACCAGATGGTCTACATTGGCCATTAGTGCACAATCGACATACTTATTGTCATCAGGATCGTTGTGCATTAACCCCCAACCAAAATGTACCGTTTGCAGAAAGCAGGTGTCGAGCGACAGAAGAAGCTTAACTACATTATCGGCAACGTTATCGGATGTTTTTTCGGCCAGTTTCTCATGGTATTCAAACAAAATTTCATTGCTGACGACCACCTCAAATTTACCTGCCCGCAACGCATCGAAAATAGGACGGTACGGAGATTTGACTGGCAACGCGACGAGCAGAACATTTATGTCAAGAACAACCCGCATCATCAGGCAGAGGGGCTACGAAGATGCTCCGTTTTCCAGCCCTCTATTGTCTCTTCGCTCCAACCTTGATCGACCCAGAGTCCATTCATCTCATCGTCGATTTTCTGAGCGAAATACTCGGCCAGCAAACGACGAATGTCTGTCAGCTCTTCGTCAGACACATTGTACGAATAGAGTTTTAGTAACTCCATCTGAAGATTACTCAAACGGGTAGTTTGTGGTTGCAAGGTGGCCATAGCGCTCACAGTTTTTACAAATATAACGAAACGACTCGCCAGTTTGTGCTGACAGTCAACTCCTGTATGAATTCACTCCGACTATCTGGTCTACTGCTTTTGCTGTGTTGTTGGGCTATTCCATCGCTGGCTCAGTACACTATTCGGCAGCCCAACGCCATTCCGCTGCATGGCCTCTGGCACTTTGCCCTCGACCCGGCCGATCAGGGCGAAACCGGCCGCTGGTTTGCCGACGATCAGCCCCTCAGCCGCTGGGACAAAGTCACGGTACCGCACTGCTTCACGGCCGATCCCCGGTACTTGTTCTACAACGGGAAAGTATGGTACCGTAAAGCGTTTGCGTGGCAACCCACCGCCAACAAGCGGGTGCTGCTCCATTTCGATGCCGCCTTTTACGCCAGCACCATTTACCTCAACAACCGGAAGGTGAGTTCGCACGAAGGAGGTTACACGCCGTTTCATGTCGACATCACCGAGTTTCTGAAAGAAGGCACCAACACGCTGGCCGTTTCGGTCGACAACGACACCTGGAAACCCGGCAGTATTCCCGGTGCCAAGGACAACAATCAGGTCAACGACCCCTTTATGGGCTGGGTGAATTACGGCGGGCTGATTCGGCCGGTGTACCTGACGGTTGAGACGCCAGTGTACCTCGAAAACCTCAAAGTCGATGCCCTGCCCGACCTCGCCAAAGGAACCGCCGTGGTGCGGCTACGGGCGCGGGTGCGCAACACCACCGGGCAGGCCGTACAACCCAAACTGACAGCCTCGGTGAGCCAGCAGGGACGGCCGGTGACGGTGAGCTGGAAAAGCCAGAACGCCAGTATCCCGGCCGGACAAACGGGCCTGATTGACCTCGAAACCACCCTCAAAGCCGCCGATGTGAAACGCTGGAGCCCGGATGCCCCTCATCTGTACGCGCTCACGGCAAGCCTTGCGGGCGATACCCTGCGTACCCGATTTGGGATTCGGAAAGTTGAGGTACGCAACGCTCAGTTGCTACTCAACGGGGAACCCATCAAAATGGCGGGCGGCAACCGCGTAGTCGATTACCCCGGTCTAGGCTCGCTCGAACCCGACTGGCTGATTGAGAAAGACATGCGACTGATGAAAGAAGCGGGTATGGAACTGCACCGGCTCACGCACTACACTCCCTCCGAAGCCGTGTACGACTGGGCCGACGAGCACGGGATGCTCATTATTACCGAAGCAGGCAACTGGCAGCTTACCCCCCGGCAGATGGACAACGACACCATCCGGGCCAAATTCCGGCAACAATTTCGCGAAATGGCCGAACGCGACTGGAATCACCCCTGCGTGATTGCCTACAGCGTGGGCAACGAGTACCTCTCCGAACAACCCGCTGGCCAACGCTGGACCAAAGACATGATTGCCTACGCCCGCGAACTCGACCCCACCCGCCTGTACACCTTTGCGAGTATGCGGCTCAATATTCTGCCCAAAAAAGCCGAAGACGAAGCCAGCCAATACTGCGACTTTGTATCGACCAACACCTACGGTAATCACGCCAACGTACTCAAACACATTCACGCGCTTTACCCCGACAAACCGATCTTCGTGAGCGAGTACGGCACCCGCGCCGACGGCCCCAATGCCGAAGCCGGGCAGGTGGCCTATCTGGATAAGTTTCTGGCCGACATCCGGCAACTGCCCTACGTGATCGGGGCCTCGTGGTGGTCGTTCAACGATTACCGCAGCCGGTACCATGCCACCAACGCCAACGGATTTCGGCCGTGGGGGCTGGTGGGCCCTGAGCGTAACCTGCGCCCGTTATACACGGCCCACCAAACGGGCATGGCCCCGCTCACCGTGGCCAAAACCGACTGGAAACCCGGCCCCGAAGGCGTACACAGCCTGACCCTGCGCATTGCGGCCCGCGCCGATTTTCCGGCTTATCCCCTGCGGGCGTACCAACTCAAACTAAACGGCACCTCTTACACCCTACCCGACCTGCAACCCGGTCAAAGTACCGACCTGACGGTACCCGTGCGGGGCTTCGACCCGACGGTTACGGTAGAGGTGCTCAAACCAACTGGCTTTTCGATTCTGTCACAAACCATTGATGTAACGCATGATACGCGAACAAGCAACCGATAAACGTAACCTCCGAAACGTCCGGCATGAGGGCGATTTGATTGTAGTGGGCGGAGGGCTATCCGGCGTCTGTTGTGCCATCACGGCCGCCCGGGCGGGCATTCGCGTGGTGCTGGTGCAAGACCGCCCGGTATTGGGCGGCAACTCATCGAGCGAGGTGCGCCTGTGGGTGCTGGGGGCCACCTCGCACATGGGCAACAACAACCGCTGGGCCCGCGAAGGGGGCGTCATCGACGAGATTCTGGTGGAAAACTGGTACCGCAATCCTGAGGGGAACCCCCTCATTTACGATACCATCCTGCTCGAAAAAGTAATGCAGGAGGCCAACATTACCCTGTTGCTCAACACGGCCGTGTACGATGTCGAAAAATCGGCGACCGATACCATCAGCCTCCTGCGGGCGTTCTGCGCCCAAAACAGCACAACCTACGAGCTGGCGGCTCCGTTATTCTGCGATGCCTCAGGCGACGGTATCGTGGCGTTTCAGGCCGGGGCCGCCTTCCGGATGGGGGCGGAGTCGAAGGAAGAGTTTGGTGAAAAGTTTGCCCCCTCGGCCGATTATGGCGAGCTGCTGGGCCATTCGCTGTACTTCTACACCAAAGATACCGGTCGGCCGGTGCGGTTTGTGCCCCCGGCTTACGCCCTGAACGACATCACGCAGATTCCGCGCTACCGCCGGTTCAACGCCAAAGAGTACGGCTGTCAATTGTGGTGGATTGAGTACGGCGGTCGGCTCGATACCGTGCACGATACCGAGCGCATCAAGTGGGAACTCTGGAAAGTGGTGTACGGAGTCTGGAATCACATCAAAAACTCAGGACAATTTCCCGAAGCCGAAACTATGACCCTCGAATGGGTAGGGACCATTCCCGGCAAACGCGAAAGCCGCCGGTTTGAGGGCGACTATATGCTCACCCAGCACGACATTGTGGAGCAGCGCACCCACCCCGACGCGGTAGCCTTTGGGGGCTGGAGCATCGACCTGCACCCGGCCGATGGCGTTTTTTCCGAGAAACCGGGCTGCAACCAATGGCACAGCAAGGGCGTTTATCAAATCCCTTACCGCTGCCTGTACAGCCGCAACATCAGTAATCTGTTTCTGGCGGGCCGGATTATTTCGGCGACGCACGTAGCGTTTGGGTCGTCGCGGGTGATGGGCACAAGTGCGCACGTGGGGCAGGCCGTGGGCATGGCTGCGGCCCTGTGTCAGTCCGGTGAGCCGGGTCAGCGAGGACTATTGCCCCGCGATTTGGTCAATACCGATCGGATGCGTACCCTGCAACAGGAACTGCTAAAATCGGGCCAGCACATTCCGGGACTGGCCTTGCACGACCCCACCGACCTGACCCACGCGGCCACCCTGACCGCCAGCAGCGCGTTTGTACTGAGCCACCTCCCGCCCGACGGCCCGCTGCAACCCCTTGCCGACTCGGCCGCTCAGATGCTCCCGCTACCTGCCGGAGCCGTACCCCACCTGACAGCGTTTGTAACGGCCGAGGCCGAAACCACTCTCACGGTTGAGTTGCGCCGAAGCCAATCAAGGCCCGGCAACAAACCCCACAACCATACGCCCGACGTGACCCTGCAAACCCTGACGGTCGAGCTGCGTAAAGGTCGGCAGGAGGTACAGTTACCGTTTAGTGTATCGCTCGACGAGGCTCAGTATGTATTCGTCTGTTTTATGAAGAACCCGCTTGTTAGTTTGCAGTACAGCGCCTTGCGGGCAACGGGCGTGTTGTCGGTGTTCAATAAAACCAATCCGGCTGTGTCGAACTGGGGCAAGCAGGAACCAACCGAGGATATTGGCGTGGAAACGTTTGAATTCTGGTGCCCCGACCGGCGGCCCAAAGGGCATAACATCGCCCTACGCATTGAGCCCGGCATCCGGTTGTTCGGGCCGGAGAATGTGCGAAACGGGCTGCAACGCCCCACCACTCAACCCAATGCGTGGGTAGCAAACCTCACCGACCCCAACCCGACGCTCACTCTCACCTGGCCAACCAAACAACGTATCAGCCGTGTGGAGTTATCGTTCGATACGGATTTTGACCACCCGCTCGAAACGGTGATTATGCTCAATCCCGAAACGGTTTCGCCGTTCTGCGTGCAGGACTACATCCTGTGTAATGATCAGAAAGAGCGTGTTTATCAGAAAACGGGTAATTATCAGGCTCGCAACACCATCCGGTTCGACAAGCCTATTGAGACCAGCAGCCTAACCCTTCATTTGAAGACCCCTTCGGAAGCAGTTTCGGCAAGTTTGCTGGAAGTCCGATGTTATGAGGGGTAAGCGTGGCTGGTAGTTTTTGGTTTTTCGTTTGTGGTTTGTGGCGGGCGGGGGCTCCGGTTTTTGGTTGGCTGCATGAGTTAGCGGACCTAACACCGGAGCGCCGGCCGCCATAAACGAAAAACTATAAACCCTAAACCATACCCCCCAAAAAACCTTGCACGCACAATTTGATAACATAGAAGAGTATACCAGAACGAATCCCGGTATTTACAAAGGGGTGTACCTTTGTACGCCAACTTCCCGTCTCTCCGTTCTTCAATGTCTCCGCTTATCCGTACTTTACGAAATCTGTTTGTCGGTTTAGTGCTCATGTCGGGCCCCGTACTGGCCCAAACCACCGTCAGCGGTCGGATTCAGGATAAAACCACCGATCAACCGATACCGTTTGTAAGTGTGGCCCTGTACCAATTGTCGGATTCGACCGCCGTAGGGGGTGCCATTACCGACTCAACCGGACAGTACCTCATTGCCAATGCCAGGGCTGGCAGCTACCTCCTGCGAACCTTTTTTGTTGGCTACAAGCCCGTTTCGGTGCCAGTCACCCTAGTGCGGGGACAACCGCTCAACCTCGGTGTGCTCAAACTGGAGGGCGAGTCACGGATGCTTCAGGAAGTCCGGGTAGCGGGACAACGGTCAGACGTGGTAGTGCAGGCCGACCGGCAAACCTACCGCGCGGGGCAGTTTCAGTCGGCCGCCGGGGGTACCGCTACCGATGTGCTGCGTAACCTCCCTGGCCTTACCATCAATGCCGAAGGGGACGTCAGCCTACGGGGGGCCAACGGGTTTCTGGTGTTGCTCAACGGCAAGCCGGTACAGGCTAATCTGGGCACGCTGCTAAATCAGCTACCGGCCAACAGCATCGAGTCCATTGAAGTGATTACAACCCCCAACGCCCGCTACGACCCCGACGGTAAGGCGGGCATCATTGCCATTGTCACCAAAAAGGGAGTTGATGGGGGTTGGTCGGCGCAGGTGAATGCGCTTATTGGTCTGCCCAGTACGTACGCGTTTGGCAATGCCCGCAACCCGGTTCGGTACAGCCCCGACCTGACCCTTAACTTCCGCTCGGCCCGCTGGGATGTGGCGCTGAGTTCGGCCTATATCCGCAACGACATTGCGGGCCGGCGGGTAGGCGATGTAAGCACAACCCTGGGCAACCGATTCACGCGGTTTCCGTCGGACGGGGAGCGTAGTTTCGACCGGTACACGTTTACCAACCGGCTCGCCATTGCCTACGTCCCGAACAAAGCCAACGCCTGGAATCTGGGTCTGTACCAAAGTCAACGCACCGAAGACCGCATTGCCGACATTTTTTACAACACCACCACCACGAACCTCAACACAGGCCAACTCCTGAGCGAGCGGGCGTATTTCAACAGTAATCTGGTTCGGAAAGGGGGGCGTTTTTACACCGCTAACCTCGATTACACACACACCTTTCTGGGCAAGGCAACCCTGAGTGCGGGGGCCTTGTACGAGTACGACCTGATTGACGGCTTCACGGCCAACCGCAACCTCGGCCAAACCAATTTCCGCGATACACTTCAGTACGCTTACTCGACCACCAACCGGCCCATTCAGAATTTCAGGGCCAATCTGGACGGTAGCCTGCCCGTCTGGGGTGGCAAACTCGAAGGGGGGTATCAGTACCGGTATCAGGACGATGCGGGTAATTACCAGTTTCAACAACAGGACGGCAATCGGCAGCCGCTGCTTATCGTACCCAGTTTTACGGGCCGCACGGCCATTACCAACCACATCCATAGCTGGTACGGGCAATTTGGCGCGGTGCGCAAACGACTCGATTTTACGCTGGGGCTCCGTTTTGAACACGCCCAGCGAACGGTACTGTCGCTGCCACGTAACGAAACCTTCCGGCTTACCCTGAACAACCTGTTTCCATCGTTTAACCTGCTCTACAAACCGCAAACGGGGTTGGCACTCCGGGCCGGATTCAGTCGCCGGGTGCAACGCAACAGCAACTTTGCCCTCAACCCCCTGCCCGAACGCGAACACTCTGAAACGCTCGAACAGGGCGACCCAAATCTGTTGCCGGAGTTTATCAATCTGGCCGAGGTGGGCGTAACCAAAGAGGTGGGTCGGAGCACGCTCATCGCCACGGTGTACTACCAGGGTATTCAGAACGTGGTAAACCGGGTGAACCGGGTTTTTGCCGATACGATCCTGAGCCGGATTTACACCAATGCCGGACTGGCACAACGGCTGGGCGTTGAACTGGCCACCGACCTGCGGCTCACCAGGTCCTGGAAGGCATACCTCGGCGGCACCGTGTACCGCTACACCCAAAGCGGGCAGCTTTTTGCCAACGAGGTAATTTTTGATCGGGCGGCCTGGGTGTACTCGGTCAATG
Organism: Rudanella lutea DSM 19387; assembly: GCF_000383955.1. Lineage (NCBI taxonomy): Bacteria > Pseudomonadati > Bacteroidota > Cytophagia > Cytophagales > Cytophagaceae > Rudanella > Rudanella lutea. Next base: position 1,630,158 of record NZ_KB913013.1, read on the forward strand.
CCAACACTACGGTGCAGCTGACCCCTACCCTCACGGTTCAGGCTAACGTGAACTACCTCTCCCGGCGCATTACGGCACAGGGCGAAGATTCCCGGTTCCTGACGCCCAACCTCTCGGTGAAAAAGAGTTTATTGAGCTCACGGCTTACGATCATGGCGCAGTGGCAGAATATTGGGCTGGGTATTTTGCCCACCAACGAGCAGCGCATCACCACGCGGGGCCTTAACTTCTTCACCACCACCAACTACATTCAGGAGAAAGATATTTTCCTGCTTAACCTCAGCTACTCGTTCCGACAGGTCAGCAAGCGGGCCAAACTTCCCGGCAATGAGTTTGGGGATAAGGAGTTTTAGAAACGATGAGTGATGAACGATGAGTTTGCTGACGCGCGAAGCTCATCACTCATCGTTCATCACTCATCACTCATCACCCTTAACTCCTCTGGTTTGGCGTATGATTCAGGGCTAAGTAAAACGCAATGAGGTACACAACCTGGGTGGCAACCGTGGCCCAGTCCATTTTGAGCGATGTACCAAACATAAGGACGGTCATCAGCAGACCACCGGCAAAATAGCCCCACCGACCAAACGGACTCCCCACCAGAATGGCCAGTCCAATCAGGATCTCGATAAAGCTCACGCTGTACAGAAACCCCTTCGTGACCACGTCGGGCAAGATTGTATCGCCAAACCCAGCCGCCATTTTATCCACCGTAGCCGACAGATTGGGCAAGCGCACCGCTCCGTGCAGGAACATGTTGACCCCCAGCCCAATCCGCAAAATCAAGGCGGCTAACTGACCATTCGTAAGGCTGTTGTCCATAGGCATTGGTATTTTTTGGTTTGTCGCTACAACGGCCAAACCCGTTGGCTTAGGCAAAAAAAATTAGCGCATGGCATCAAACAACAGCATACCAATTCGGGGCTGGGTGCGTTGGTGAGGGCTTCTGAAGGCTTAAAATCCGAAGTCTTTGATGGGCTTGATGTCGTAATACGCCCGGATCTCCTCGGCGCTGGGTGGGTTTACGGGCCGCACAATCCGAAAGCCACAAAACGAAGCCGAAGTCATCCACCAGTCAGATTTGGGGCTTTGCGGGTCAATCACTTTCCAGGCCGGGTCGGAGCCCACGCGGGCCGCCGAGCGGAGCAACAGAGCATCGTCATCCCACGAGCCACCACGCACCGAGTTGGGATACAGCTTGGTGGTGGGCGCAAACGGTTCGTTTACCTTACCACTCGCTTTTTGGGCGTAGTAGTTCGGAATGTACTGGTCTTTGGTCCACTCCATCACGTTGCCGTGCATGTCGTACAGGCCCCAGGGGTTAGGTTTTTTCGTACCGATTTTCTTGTAACCGCCATCGCTATTGACTTTGTACACGGCGTATTGACCCAGCAATTTGGGGTCGGCCCCGAACGAGTACGGGGTTTTGGTGTTGGCCCGGCAGGCATATTCCCACTCGGCTTCGGTGGGGAGCCGGTAAAAAATGCCGGTCTTGTCGTACAGCCACGCGCAGAATTTGATGGCTGCGTACTGGGTCATGTTAATAGCCGGATACCCCGACCGGCCCATGCCAAACGACATATCCACGTACGAGGGGCTGGGGCGCGTGCTGGCGTCGGTTTTGCTCAGGTCGGCACCTTCGGGGTAGCGGGCCGCCATTTCTTTCTCGATGTTTTTGGTCGTGAACAGGTCGTAAATATCCCAGGTGATTTCGTACTGCCCCATCCAGAACGGCTCAATCTTCACCTTGTGCTGCGGTCCTTCGTCGGCTTTGCGGCCTTTTTCGGTGGCTGGGCTACCCATCATAAACTCGCCACCCGGAATAGCCACCATCGGGTACACCTGATTGCTGCCGCTGATGGCCTGGGTGTATGATTTATGGTCGGTAACAACGGGAGCGGCTGGTGAGGCCGGGGCGGGTTTGGTCTGGGCTACACAAAGCGCGACGGTGTGAACAAGCGAAAGCGTAAACAGAAGCTTCCGGGCAAACATAGGGGTACGAATCATGCCGTTGATATACATTCAGGTTTGTTCTCATTAAAGATAAAAGTACGACTGATTTCCTTGTTGTACCTTTGCCTAAAATACAAGGGCGTGCGGGTTACCCCCAACCGGCCCCTGCTTTTTAGGGCAGGGTTTCGGTCCAAACGGCGCGCTCATCAGTTCATTATGAATTATCTCTCAGCCGAGAAATTAACCAAAACATACGGCGACCGTACCCTGTTTCGGAATGTCAATTTTGGCATTAACCGGGGCGATAAAGTCGCGATTGTCGGGGCCAATGGCTCCGGAAAAACCACCTTGCTGTCGGTTCTGGCCGGGGCTCTCCCGCCCGATGAAGGGCTCGTGAGTGTACGAAAAGACATCAGCGTAGGCTACCTCGATCAGCAACCGGCCCTCAACGAAGCCCTCACCGTGATGGAAGAGGTGCTCTCGGGCGAGAGTGTGCAGCTCGAAGCCGTGCGGGCTTACGAGAAAGCACTCAACTCAGGCGATGCCGTAGCCCTGGAGCGGGCCATGGCGCAAATGGAAAAACTGGAGGCCTGGGATTATGAGTCGCAGCTGCGGCAGATGCTGGGCGAACTGGGCATTCACGACGTCGATCAGTCGGTGAGTACCCTCTCGGGCGGGCAGCGTAAGCGGGTGGCCCTGGCGCGGGTGCTTATTCAGAATCCCGACCTGCTGATTCTCGACGAACCCACCAACCACCTCGACCTGGAAGCCATCGAATACCTCGAAGGTTACCTCAATACCAACAACGGTACGCTGCTGATGGTCTCGCACGACCGGTATTTTCTCGACGCAGTCTGTAACCAGATTGTAGAGCTCGACGGGGGCCAACTGTACGGCTACAAAGGCAACTACGCGTACTTTCTGGAGAAAAAAGCCGAACGGCAGGAGATGCAGGCAGCCGAACTCGAAAAAGATCGTAACCTGTTTCGGCGCGAGCTGGAATGGATGCGTCGGCAACCCAAGGCGCGGGGCACCAAAGCCAAATACCGCGAAGATGCCTTTGACGAGCTACAGGAAAAAGTAAGCGGCAAGGGCAAGGGTGGTGAGCTGGAACTAAACCTGCGCACGGCCCGGCTCGGCAGCAAGATTCTGGAGGTCGAAAACCTGAGCAAACGCTACGGCGAAAAGGTCTTACTCGACCACTTTACGTATACCTTCAAACGGCTCGACCGGGTGGGGCTGATCGGGAAGAACGGCATGGGCAAAACCACCCTGCTGGAGATGATTACCGGCCAAACCCGGCCCGACTCGGGCAAAATTGCGACGGGTGGCACCGTACGGTTTGGGTATTATACCCAGTCGGAGATCAGCATTCCCGAAAATCAGCGCGTGATCGACGTGGTGCAGGACGTAGCCGAAGTGATGAAACTGGCATCGGGCGAAACCGTAACGGCCAGTCAGTTGCTCCACCACTTTCTGTTCGACCGGCAAAAGCAGTACGATTACGTAGCCAAATTGAGCGGGGGCGAAAAACGGCGGCTTCAGCTCCTGCTGGTGCTGGTGCAGAACCCGAACTTCCTGATTCTGGACGAACCCACCAACGACCTCGACATCACGACGCTCAACGTGCTGGAGGAGTTTTTGCTCAACTTCCCCGGCTGTATCCTGATCGTGACGCACGACCGCTACTTCATGGACCGGCTCGTAGACCATGTGTTTGTGCTGGAAGGCGAAGGCAAGGTGCGCGACTACCCCGGCAACTACACCGATTACCGCGAATGGCGCGACAAGCAACCGCGTGTCCCCAAAGTTCAGCCATCTGTCCCAAATGCGGGCCGGTCGACAAACCAAAACACAACCCCTGTGGTTACGCAGGCAAAGGCCCCCGCGGTCAAAAAGCGGCTTTCGTTTAAAGAGCAGCGTGAATACGAAACGCTCGAAACCGAGATTGCCGAACTCGAACAACGGAAAGCCGAACTAACCGAACTGCTCAACACCGGAGGCCATCACGAACAACTGACGGCCTGGGCTAATGAAATTGGGCAGCTCGACGCATTAATTTCCACCAAATCAGACCGCTGGCTCGAACTGGCGGAGTATGCATAGAGAATGAAAGAGCGAAAGAGCAAGATGTGGTGCTACCCGCTATACCCCTGAACAACCGCTCTTTCACTCGTTCGCTCATTCACCCATTCACCATGGATCAACTACTTGAATTTTTCCGCTACCTGCTCAACTCCGAAGAGATTATCCGTACCGGCGGACTGGTGCTCATTACGCTCATTATCCTAATCGAAAACGGGGTTATTTTCGGCTTTTTCCTACCCGGCGACTACCTCCTGTTTCTGTCGGGCGTGTTTGCCGGCACCAAACTACTCGCAGTACCGCTCTGGATGCTGCTGCTCTGTATTTTCGGGGCGGCTGTAGTGGGCTCTCTTATTGGGTACGGCACGGGCTACTTTTTCGGGGCCCGGATTCAGAACCGGCCCGACGGGTTGCTGTTCAAAAAGAAACATATCGACACCACCCGGCAGTACTTCGAAAAATACGGCAGCCGCACGCTCATCATCGCTCGTTTTCTGCCCGTGGTACGCACGTTTGCGCCCCTGCTGTCGGGCATCATCCACATGAATTTCAGCTATTTTATGCTGTACAACGTGCTCGGCGGGGCTATCTGGGTAGGGTCGCTGGTTGGTGGTGGCTATTACTTCGGCGAGAAATTCCCGTGGATCATCGACTACGTTCACTACATTATCTTGTTCTTCCTGGCGATTACCACGTTTACGGTGATCCGTGGGTTTATCAATGCCCGCCGGGAGATGCAGTAGATCTTCGTATTTAACGTGAGCTATGCATAATTGCTGACGCCAGGGCCTTCGACAGGCTCAGGAGAGAAGAGTCGATAAATTAACCCAAACCCCGGCAGGGAGTAAAACACTATCCAGCAGCGTATTGCCTGAACAGCTTTTCGGCGGCTTCCCACACCCGCCGGTCGTCGGGGTGAATGGGGTGTGGCTCAGGCTTTCCATCCTTACGGGCTTTCTGATTCAGGTACTCGCGCCGGGCAAAGAAACGCATGATGCGCCACGCCAGTGTAATCTCACCACTTTCGACCAGCGCTTTGTACCGAAACTTGTCGTTCAACCACCAGAGGGTTGTGGGCATTTTGCTCGCCGTCAGCACGGTTTCGTACACAGGGCGCAGTTGGTCCCGAAAACTAGGGTTTTCGTAATCCCGTAAAATACTGCCCACGATACTCGGCAACACATTGGCCTGCGGCTGAATGTCGCCTTCTTCATCGGTATAGAGCAAATCGTAGTTAAGACTCCGTACCCGGCGTAAAAACACCGACAAGAGCAACGTAAAGGCCGTTTTGGCCCGGATTTTAAGCAGATACCCCAGTTGCGAAATCGTGAGCGTGAGTAGGGGCGGAATGGCCAACGCATGGATTCGGGCATCCGTGTTGCGGAATAGATCCGAAAACTGCGTCCACAACCGCTGCCCCACCAAAATCAGGAGGATACCCACCGCCGATACCCCTGCCAGCATCCCCGACAGAAAACTCGCCCGGCCGTACCCCAGCGGAATCAGCACGCTCACCATCAAAAGCCCTACCAGTGCCCATTTGAGCGTTTCGAAGGTGCGACCCCATTGCCCCAGCGCGTTGTCGGAGCCCCGCAGCGGAGCCGGGCCTACGCCCTCGTACAGGTCTGTTTCGGCGCTGGCAACATCGGCAATCAAAAATAGAGTGCTTGGTTTGGGCAGAGACTTTCCGTCTTTCTGAGCCTGCTGCCCCTCCGGCGACGCACAATAGGCCCGGTTCCGGCGGTTGGCCAGCAGGAGCCCCTCGATACCCTGATTATCGTACACACCCCCGTCGACAATAGCGAGCGACGTCAGGCTGAGGGGTGTCTCGTTTTGACCCATAAATAGCGGACTTGCCGTCGGCTGACCGGGGTAATCGGCCGGAAATTCGAGCGGCTCGAAGCCCACCGGAAAACATGACGACGAAGCCACAATATCGGCCAAACGCAGAGCGCGGGCCCGCTGAGGCAAAATGTGAACGTTGCCGTTGCCGATGAGGAAATTGTCGCGCTGCTTGCCCCAACGGTCGGTAAATTGCTCGGTAGGAAATTGGGCGTACTGAAACCGAAACGCAACCCCCGTGTATAATTCGGTGGCCCCAAACACCAGGGTCTGCAACGGAAACGGCGGAGCCCCAACAGGGTCGGGTTGCCAGAATAACTCAAAGGTTTGCCCACCAAACAGGCTTTGGTGATATTCGTCGGCAAAGGCCCGAATCAGTTTATAATCCCGGCTACCCGACCCGATGGTCTGTTGCCACGCCTGGAGGGCGTTGGGCAGGACACCATCGCTTTCGAGTAAGGCCGAAAACTCCCGATAAATCGTCTGGAAGTCGGCCCCCTGCTTCCGACGCATGGCGTAGTACATGCCCGTAAATGTACCACCCGAGATGGTCGAGAGCATGTGGACACGGTCGAGCAGGCCAAGTTTGTGCAGGGCGCTCAGGGTGCCCAAACTGTACGCAGCCGCCCGAAAACCGCCCCCCGACATACTGAGGGCGATTCGGGCAAAAACAGGTTCGGTAGCCGGGGCCGATTCGGAAGAAGTTGGCGGTAGCATGGTTGTGAAGGTTTCTGCTAAATACCACTCTTTTCCGAAAAATCCGACGGGAAAATTCCCGTTTTGGGAGTCATAGCCTAAGCCTGACCTCGATCATTACGCTTCGTCTTTAAACCACCCGGCATACATCACGTAGTTATTGGCCGTACGGGCAAACACCTCGGCGGCTTCGGGGCTGACGGCCTTCAGGAACCGGGCGGGATTTCCGGCGTAAATACTACCGGGTGGCACCACCGTATTTTGGGTTACAATAGCCCCCGCAGCCACAATGCTGCCGGTACCAATCACAGCTCCATCCATCACAATGGCCCCCATCCCGATCAGCACGTTGTCTTCGATAGTACAGCCGTGTACAATGGCGTTGTGAGCGATAGATACCTGATTACCAATGGTTGTGGCCGTTTTCTGATAGGTACAGTGAATAACGGCTCCATCCTGAATATTGACGCGGTCGCCGATACGGATGCTGTTTACATCGCCCCGAACTACGGCGTTGAACCAGACCGTGCAATCGCGGCCCATGACCACATCACCTACCAGAGTCGCGTTGGGAGCAAACCAACAGTTTTCACCAAACTGGGGCCGAATACCCCGAACAGGAAGAATCATAAAAAAAAAGGTGAGCAACCACCAACGAACAGTGAACAATGTGACAAAGTTAGCTAAGTCGGTTGTCTTCTGTTGGCTGGTGTTTGCCCACTGTCTGGGGAGTGCAATCAACCATCTACTTTTTAAGCTCTTTTTTCACGTCGGAGGCCGCTTTTTCCAGAGCTTCTTCTATATCATCAACTACCCGATTGGTTTCCCGACGAACGGACCGGAAATCGTCTTCCGTCGATTTTTGTACTTTGCTGTATTGGTCTTCAAGCTGTTTCTGCTTTTTCTCCAACTCCTGCACCCGCTCTTCCCGGCGTTTACGCTCCTGTCGGTTTTCGCCTTTTACCTCTGCTTTCATGTCGCGCAGGTCGCGGTCGATTCGGTCGAGCTGGTCCTGAATCCGATTGCCTAACTGCCGCCGTTCGGTGCTAAAGCTGTCTCGGTTATCCCGGTTGTTACGCTCCCGGTCATTCGGGCGATCATCGTCGCGCATCGAACGGCGGTCGCGGTCGTCGCCATAGCTCGACTCCCGATCATCGGCATACTGACCCCGGTTCTCATCACGGCTGTCGCGGTAGCGGCTGTCCCGGTCCCGGTCATCCCGATACCGATTGTCCTGATAGCGGTCGCCAGCGCCATCCCTATAGCGATCATCCCCGTCCATTCGGCGGTCGTCGCTCCGGTACCCGTACCGATCATTGGGCAGCCCACGATCCCGTTGCCGATCATCGCGGTAGCGTTCATCCCGATCATTGTAGCGGTTACTATAGCGGTCGTCGTTATACCGATATTCATCTCCCGATCGGCTATCTCGATCGTCTGACCGATAACTGTACCGATTTTCGTCCATATCCATGCGCTGGTCGTACGAATCCCGATTCCGGTCATTGTAGCGCCCTGCCGAGGTCGACCGCCGATCATCCCACCGGCGGTTTTCGTCCCGATCCCTATTCCGATCGGTCGAGCGGTCTTGTTGCCGCCGACCTTCGTTCCGATCCGTCATTCGGCGGTCGTCCTGCTCATAGCGCGACACCTGCCGACCCGATGAATTCGACGACCCGGAGTCGCCGTACAACCAATTTTCGAGGGACGCACACGACGAGAGTCCGACGGTGGAAGCCAGCATTGAGACCACCACCCATGTTTTCTTGATCATAACGTTTGTATCATTTTATCCAGCTTACCACAAGACAAAGCCCCAAAAAACATACCATGTGCTTTTTGGGGCTTCGTGCGCTCTCTGCCAGACAGATACGCCAATCAATCTACCAATACTGTGGATTTTATTCCCTACAATTGCCCGACTTACTGCCCACCTCACAATGCCAGAGTCAGGCTCATTGACGCTAAATCCGGTGGTACTGGACAAAATCGAAGGCTGTTTCGTGCCGGTCGTCGGCTTCGTGCCGTCGGCGGCTCACCTCCTGCCATTCGGTTTTATCGAAAGCCGGAAAATGGGCGTCTCCCTCGTACGCTTTGTGAATCTCGGTCAGATACAGGGTGTTGGCAATAGGTAGCGCCAGGGCGTAAATCTCGGCTCCGCCAATGATAAACAGTTCGTCATTCTCAACCTGCCGGGCTTCGGTCAGAGCCTCCTCGAGCGTGTGCACAATGGTGGCACCGGGCATCTGAAAATCGGGATTGCGGGTAATCACGATATTGGTGCGCCGGGGCAAAGGTTTACCCAGCGCATCCATCGATTTGCGCCCCATAATAACGGGGTGCCCACTCGTGGTGTCCTTAAAAAACTTAAAATCATCGGGCAGGTGCCAGGGTAAATCGGGTTTACCATTCGCATCGTTCCGACCAATAGTACCGTTCTGAGCAACGGCCGCAATCAGGCTTATCTTCATATTGAGCGATTGAGTGAATGAGCGATCGAATGGCCCGGTGATTCACTCATTTAATTTTTTTCCGTCGTTCGGCCAGCTCGCGCCAGGTCGTGAGAATAATACCTTCCTGTTCGATGTATTGTTTCAGGCGCGGGTCGAGCATGGCCAGCATATCACCCCGGCGCGTCGGCCCCGACGAGGTAACTTCGCTAAACGTGGGTGTGGTATCGGCCGAGTGCATGATAATGTACGTCAGGCCGGGTTTTACACGCTTGAAGAGGTCGATGAACCGGTCGGTTTTCATTTTTTGTAAGTCGGCATCGCTCATGCCCGGCTTGTCGGGGTTCCAGCCGTAACTGGTGCCGTCGAGATCGTCGAACACGGGCATACCGGCCGCCCAAATTTGCTGCCCAACCTGCTGAAGCATGGGTGCCAGCCGGGCCGCCAACGGCGTGGTTTGCTTCACCAGCGTGGCATGACCACCCGGAAACAAAATCGGGATGCGCTCGGAGATGCCCACTTTCACGTAGCGTTCCAGAAACTTCGGGTCGAACAGGGTGCCCATGTGCGAGTCGAGGTGGGTAGGTTCGAGGCCAAAGGCCCGGTAGCGGGCAATCTGCGCCCGCATTTCGGTCTCAACCTCGTCGGGGCTGGCGTGCTGCACCACTTGCGCTACGCTATGCCAAAAGGCTCCCTGCTCGTCGTACAGGCCCGGCGCTACCGCCTTGCCCGCTAGGGGGTTCCAGCGGTAATTATCCCATTCGGAGGTCATGGTCAGGTGCACGCCCACGTCGAGGGTCGGGTGGGCCTTCACGTAACTCATGAAATGAGGCACCCAGTTGCAGGGCATCATGACGCTGGTGGAGTTGGCAATTCCCTGCTCCATCGACCGGATGGTGCCCCGGTTGGCTTCGTAGCTCATACCGGCATCATCAACGTGCAGTACGAGCACTTTTTTGCCTTTCGGAAAGCCCAGTTTCTCGGCATACGTTTGCGGTTCGGGCTGGGCCATAGCGGCATTGGCGGCAAAAAGGGCAATAAGGGAAGCCAGCAATGGCTTTACAGAAATCATGATAACAAGGGTTTAGGTGTTCAGGAAGGCCGTAAAATTAGAACGACCTTCCGTCGAAAAAAACCCTTCGTCACGAATACTTATAGCTGATTGCCACGCAGGTATTCTTCGGCCGTCATTCGGCGTTTGCCCTCCGCCTGCAACACCTCAATGTTCAGCCACTCATCGGCCGCCCGAACCATAATGTTGGTTTTCTTGTCGGTGTACACCGCAGCCACGTCGGACTGGCCGGTCTCGTCGGTTCCGGGAAAATCGGGAGCTTCGTTGGCCGCGACGGCGGACCGCACCGAAACGGCGTAAATTTTAAAGAAACGCCCATTTAGCATAGTCCAGGCAGCTGGGTAGGGCGAGAGTCCCCGCACAAAGTTGCGCACGGCCGTTGCGGGTTGGTTCCAGTTGATCCGGGTGGTTTCGCGGTGCAGCTTGGGTGCGGGTTTGAGGTCGCCGGGATCGGGCTGCGGGGTACGCGGATAATCGCCCGCTTCGATAGCCAGCACGGTTTTGACCACGAGCTGCGCCCCCCGCACCATCAGGCGGTCGTGCAGAGTACCGGCCGTGTCGTCGGGGTGAATAGGCTCAATATCCTGAAAAATCATCTGGCCCGTATCAATCTCTTTCTCGATGAAAAAGGTGGTCACGCCGGTCTGGGTTTCGCCGTTGATAACCGCCCAGTTGATGGGGGCCGCCCCCCGGTACTGCGGCAACAGGGAGCCGTGCAGGTTGAACGTACCGATGGTTGGCATAGCCCAGACCACCTCAGGCAACATTCGGAAAGCCACAACCACCTGCAAATCAGCCTGATAACTGGCTAATTGCTCCAGAAAAAGAGGGTCACGCAGTTTTTCGGGCTGTAGTACCGGTAAACCCGCCCGGACTGCGGCCTGTTTGACAGGCGAGGGCGTCAGTTGCAAACCCCGCCCCGAGGGGCGGTCGGGAGCCGTCACTACCGCAACCACGTTACGGCCTGCATCGAGCAGAGCCTGCAAACTGGCCACGGCGAAGTCGGGCGTCCCCATAAATATAATTCGTGCTGCTGGTGTCATATTCCGTTTCCTATGTTTTTGGACGTAGCGGGGCCGGAGACTTGATATAGGCCCGGAGAATTACTACTTTTGTAATCCCGATTTAATATCGGGAAAGCGAACTGTCTATGCGAAAAACGCGAAAACATACGCTATACCGCGGTGGTATCTGACGTGGCTGCAAAACAAATGGATTTTGCTTGCAGAACGGTCAGTAGACCGTTTTTTGTTTTATATAACGGGGGGAAACCTGTCAGAATCAGACCAACCGGGCTTTTGTTCCGGCCAGAAGGATTACGCAATAGGGAGGGTACGTATATGCCGTAACCAGCCTTTAGCGTAATCCTTCTGGTCTTGATAAAATCCCGGTTTTAATCCGTTGATTCCAGATTATTTGCATCATGGGAAAGATTAGTTATTACACTGAGGAAGGCCTAAACCGGCTAAAAGCTGAACTGAACGACCTGAAAACCAAAGGCCGGGCTGATATTGCCCGCCAAATTGCCGAGGCCCGCGACAAAGGCGACCTGAGCGAAAATGCGGAATATGATGCCGCCAAAGACGCGCAGGGTTTGCTGGAGTTGAAGATCTCGAAGCTGGAAGACATCGTAGCCAATGCCCGCCTGCTCGACGAGTCGACGATTGACACGTCGCAGGTATCGGTACTGTCGAAAGTTCGGATCAAGAACAAAAAGACCGGTGCCGAGATGACGTACACCCTCGTGTCGGAAGAAGAAGCCGACCTGAAGCAGGGGAAAATCTCGGTAGGTTCGCCCATTGGCAAAGGATTGCTGGGCAAGAAAGTAGGCGACTCCGCCGAAATCACCGTACCCGCTGGTAAACTTGAGTTCGAAGTGATCGAAATCGATCGATAAAAACAACGAGCAGTGAACAACGAACAGTGAACAGTATTTCAAGCTGTCAACTAATCACTACCCTTGTTCACAACTCACTGTACATTGATACCTGTTCGTTGTTCACTGTTCGTTGATGACTGACATTATGCCCAGCATCTTTTCCCGCATAGTAGCCGGTGAAATTCCGGCCCACAAAATCGCCGAGACCGATCAGTTTCTGGCGTTTCTGGATGTGATGCCCACCACCACCGGGCATACACTGGTGATTCCGAAGAAAGAAGTAGATTACATTTTCGATCTGGACGATGAGCTGTACATGGGTCTGATGGCCTTTGCCAAGACCGTAGCCGCTGCCGTGGAGAAAGCCATTCTGTGCAAACGCGTGGGCGTAGCGGTGGTAGGCCTGGAGGTGCCACACGCTCACGTCCACCTGATTCCGCTCAATTCGATGGCCGACATGAATTTCAACAACAAGATGAAACCGTCGGCCGAAGAACTGGCCGAAACAGCCGCCCAGATTCGGAAATATTTGTAAGACCCCTTACCTACAAAACGGCATGGCCCCGTAACGCATCGTTACGGGGCCATGCCGTTTTATTTCTTCAACTGCTCCATGAGCCAGGCGGTCATGCGTTCGGTTTGTTCGGGATAGGTCCAATGCCCGGTATCCTGATACAGGGCGAGCGTTTTAGGTGCCGAAATCAGGTTGTAAGCGGCATACATCGAGGTAGGTGGGCACACTTCGTCGTTGAAACCCCACGAATAGCGGCCCGGCACCTTCACCCGGCGGGCGAAATTGACCACGTCGTAATACGCAACGGCTTTCACTTTTTCAGGCTTATTCATCCAGTTAGTGGCCTGACCGGCAAACATATGCGGCCAACCACCCGCCCGGCCGTTGAGATAGCCCGTCACGTCGGACAGGGCCGGGTAATAAGCCCCCAGGTATTTCACCCGCTCGTCGAGCCCGGCGGTCACCAAACTCAGCGCGCCCCCCTGCGAGCCGCCCGTTACGGCCATCCGGCTCGCATCCACCTGCGGCAAACTGGCCAGAAAATCGAGGGATCGCACACAGCCCAGATACACCCGCTTGTAGTAGTACCGGTCGCGGTCGTCGAGGTTGAAATTCTGATACCCGGCTAAAGGCCCGGCGGCCAGGCTCGTGTACACCGATGGGTCAAGGTTGACCGGCACCCCGTGAATACCAACCTGAAACGTCACAACGCCCTGTTCGGCATTGGCCACATCACCCGCGTAAGGCCGGATACCCGCACCCGGCACCTGCAACAAGGCCGGAAACTTACCCTCCCCTTTGGGCACACACAGAATACCGTACCAGCGCGAAGGGGCACCGATTCCCCAGTTTTGCAGGTTCACATGGTAAACGTTTACTTTTTCAGTGCATCGTTCGGGCAGGAGCGTCAGGCGGGCATCGAGCGGAATTTTGGCCAGGTCAGCCTTGGCGTTGCTCCAGAAGGTATCAAAGTCGGCCGGGTTCTCTACGGTGGGTTTAATCTCCGAAGGGCTAAATGCCGCCGTTCCTACGGCCCGGTACTCTTTGCCGTCGAGCTGCACTTTGGCCACGCAGCGTAAAAAGCCGGGATTACGCAGCGTGCCCCCGTCGACGGTAAGCCGTCCCTGCGCAATCGAGGCTGTTTCGGTTTTGGTAGCGGGCTGTAATTCCGGCCCGATTTCGTAGCGCACACTGGCGTTGGGCACCGGGTTGCCGTGTTGCATTACCTGAATGGTGAAGCGCACCGGGTCGCCGGTTTTGTACGTCCAGTCGGTGCGGTCGGGGGCAACAATCACTTTTACCAGCCGTTCGGCGGGTTGAGCCAGCAGGGTCACTGGCAAGAGAAATAAGAGCAGAAGCTTTTTCAATGAATAGGAAATAAGGGGTTGAAACGAAGCATTGAACAACAAGAGGAAAAGGCGATACGGGCCGGGTCTTAACCATGTGCCAGCCCCCCCCTCATCAAGAAGGCTTAAAACTGTTACCGGAAAATAAGCCTTGCTACCGATGAATGGTATCGGTTTGTGGCACGCCCGCTATCTTCGGAACTTGGTTGGACAATCGGCGTCCGGGCCAACACCTCTGTTCATGACATTCCGTTACCTGCTACTCCAATCACTTTTGCTTTTCGGACTCATTGGGGCCACTTCGGCCCAGGATGGGCTACCCTGCGGAGTCAATGATCGCGTTTTGCCCGACAGCACCATTCGGCTGATGGGCCAGCTCCCCCGTCTCATGCAGCAACAACGCGCCCGCATGGCCGCCAGCGAACGCAAAATCTGCCGGATTGCGCTGGAAGTCGACTCGGATACGTACGTCGAATTTGAGCGGGATACGAACCGCATCAAGCAGTTTTACCTGAACCGGGTAGAGCAGGCATCCCGGATATTCGAGCGTGAAATCAACACCCAGCTGGTGGTGGTGTACGTGCACATTTGGAAAGATACCGAACCCGATCCGTACCGGGGCGAAGGAAATCTGTACACGCTGTACTCGATCATGAACGGGGTTTGGTCCCGATTGTCTGTGCCGGTGCCGTACGATAAGCGGGTGTACATGCCCACCAAAAGCACCTCGGGGGCCGGGGGGCTGGGCGGAGGTAGCCAGGCTATTGCGGCCAACCGAACGTCGGTGGCTACACTCGCCCACGAACTGGGGCATTGCTTCGACTCACCCCACACGCACAACTGCGCGTGGCCGGGTGGCCCCATTGACTTTTGCTCCACCGTTGAGTCAAGCAATGGCGACTGCTACAGTGGTTCCCTTCAGAATGCCCCCGGTACGCTCATGAGCTACTGCACCGACACCCGGCTCACGTTTCACCCGCTATGCCAGGCCCTGATGACCAACGCCACCGACCGGATGCTCGGCCGGATTACGCTCCCCTCGGCCCCTACCCTGCCGGCCAGCACAACGCTTACCCAAACGCCTTTTCTGAGCTGGTCCCCCGTACCCTCCGCCGACCGCTACGAAATCGACGTAGCCACCGATGCCCTTTTCACCCAGAAATTCCGAAGCGACACCAGTAGTCTGAATGGGTATCTGCTGGGATCGCTACCGTTTGGTACTACCTACTTTGTGCGGGTACGAGCCACCAACGCCCTGGGCACATCGGCCTGGTCGGCCACGGGGCAGCTTCAACGGCACCGGGCACCGGGTATGCAGGCACCGTTGCTGCTGCCACCACCCGCGAGCGGCTTTTATGCGGGTCAGACCGCGTTTCAGGCGGCAATCCAGCCCGTCGACGGAGCCTCAATGTACCAGATTCAGGTAACAAGCAGCGCCGATCTGCTCTTCCGGTCGGCTACGACCCTCACCATCAGCCGCCTTACTGACGCGTACAGTCCGCAGGTATTCGGTATGGTGCGGGCCAGAATTCGGGCCGTGGTCAATAACGTACCCGGCCCCTGGTCGGCCGAAAGCCTGTACAGCATTAACCCACCCGATTACTACATAGGCCTGCCTTTTCAACCCCCACAGCCCGCCCCGCTGACGCTCCCCATTGCTTACTATAGCGTGACCGGGCGCGAGAGTCAGGTGGTGCTCACGGTGGCTACCGATACCTCGTTTGCCCGGCCGGTACATCGTCAGGCGTTTCAGTACGAACAGACATACGCTTTATTGCTCAAAAATCTGTTGCCTAATACCACGTATTACGTTCGTGCCGAAGAATACAATACAGCCAACCCACACCTGCCTCTGGGGTTGCTCACGCGGGTAAGGCGGTCATTTCAGACCGGGGCAGCTCCTTTATCAGACCGGTGGTCGTTTGTCAACAACTCCACCCACCCCGACTGGCCGCAGGGGGGCGCGTACGGCCCGCTGTCGGTGGGCAACAACAGCCTTTGGTACAGCACTTCGAATGGGCTCACCCGCATCGGCCTCGACAGCTTACGGCTACGGGTGTACAACCAAAGCACCACCAACGGCCGGCTGGGCAACAGTGTGCTGTCCCACGGGGCCGATGCCAACGGAACCCTCTGGGTGACCAACCGGGTGTCGATCAACACGTTTAAGGATGGGTTTCCAGTACTGTACAATCAGTTGGGGCGGCTGGATGAGCAAACTGGCTCCCTGACCGACCGCTACACGTTCACCACCAACAGCTACAGCCCGCAATACCTGAACCCCAATCCGCTGGTATTGTCGGGGTCTAACCACGTTGGTGAGATAAACGATTTTTCACTGGGTTCGATATATACGCCCCCGTTTCCTGTCACCATCAACCAGCTACTGGTGCGGGCCGGGGCCGTCTGGATGCTCGTTTACAACACCAGCCTGGGGCAGAATGAAGTGCTCCGGCTCGACCCGGTCAGCCGGGCCGTACAAACCTACAATTCGCTCAACACCCCACAGCTCGGTTCCTCTATCTACCGGATTGCGCTCAACGAACAGGGACACGTATGGGTTGCTCAGGCTACACGCTCAGCCAAATCGCCCCTTGTCCGGTTTGATGGGCAAGCCTGGACTGTGCCCCCAACCGGGCCTATCACGTCGGCTCAATTCCTCACCACCGACCCCTCCGGCCGACTCTATGTGTTTACGGGTAGCCCGCCCTATGTGCTGTACCGGGCCAACGGCCTTAGCTGGGAAAAGCTCGGCGACGAGTTGCCTTTCAACACCAACCTGAACAACATGACTATCGATGGGCAGGGCAATGTGTGGTTCAGTGGGCTGTTTGGGCTTATGCGGTACGCTACCTGCATTAATGTACCCCGGCCCGAGCTAACGGCCCGCCGGACAACGATCCAGTTTGGCGAGAGTACCACCCTGACAGCCAAAGGCTGCACCGATGTACTATGGTCCTGGGTGAGTGAGTCGGATACAGTGACAAACCGTCTTGTTCGGGGAACGAACGAGTTACCAATAAGCCCTGCCAGCACCACTTCCTTCCGCAGTCGGTGTGCAGAGAACGGATGTTCGGGATCCGAGGCAGTCCTGACCATTACGGTTCAGCCCAAACTGCTTGTGGGAACCGTAAACCAAAAGGTGTTTTGCCACGGTGATACGCTGGCACTCGATTATAGTCTGGCCGGAAAAGCAGACGCCGGCAACCAGTTCAGTCTGGTGCTGAAACGAGAGGGCGCGCCGAGTCCTGCCCTCTCCCTGACATCTGCATTGAGTACGCAGGGTCGGCAGACTACCGCAAAAAGTCTTCTGCCACCCACCGTGACACCCGGCCGGTACGTGCTGTACATCACCATGACCCAGCCGCAGCTTCGCTCGCCGGACTCGCTGCTGATCGACGTAGCCGACCGACCTTCGGCCGAGCTGGGTAGTAACAAACTCGCGTTTGTGCTCGGCGACAGCGCCCGCGTGAGCGTAGCACTCACGGGAAGCCCGCCCTGGCGTTTCACGCGCTGGGACAGTCAGGTTGTCCAGACCAGTCAGAGCCCTTACCTGACCACCGTCACGGCGACTCAACCCACCAATTATACCCTTGGACTGAGCAACCTGATCGACGCCAACTGCCCTAACGGCACCATCCGCAACAGTTTGGTCGTGAGTGCACTGGCGCTGGCCAGCGAACCCCTACTCAACACGGGCATTCGGGTGTTTCCTAACCCCGTAGTCGGGTGGCTAACGATTGAGGCCGAACCCTCAGTGGCTCCGTTTTCCATCCTGCAACTCACCGACGTTGGGGGCCGCATCGTGCGCCAAAAGGGACTAACAGGCCGCTCGCGCCGGGAACAGTGGGATATGAGCGATTTACCCACCGGGGTGTACCTGCTCACCATCGAAACCACCGACGGCCGCCGGATAACCTGGAGAGTGCTCAAATAAAAAGGGCAGCCATGTGGCTGCCCTTCGCTGTCAGGTAAGTTTGCCCTGCAAGATTTTCATCTCAGCTACCGGTGAGGCCCGTTCGTACAGAATATTGTAAACGGCGTCGGTAATAGGCATATCCACGTTGTGTTGCCGGTTGATAGCATGAATACTTTTCACGGCATAATACCCCTCGGCAATCATGTTCATTTCGGCCTGCGCCGACTGAATGGTGTAACCCCGCCCGATGAGCGTACCAAACGTGCGGTTACGGCTGAAAGGCGAATACGCCGTTACGAGCAGGTCACCGAGGTACGCCGACCCGCTCAGGTCGCGGTGTTGGGGGTACACGGCATCCACAAACCGCTTGATTTCCTGCATGGCGTTGGAGACCAGCACGGCCTGAAAATTATCGCCGTAGCCAATGCCCCGCGTGATACCCGAGGCCAGCGCGATGATATTTTTCATAACGGCACTGTACTCAATGCCGTAAATGTCAGCTAAGGGCGACGCCTGTACAAACCGGCAGGTCAACAGCCGGGCTACTTCGGCGGCACAGGCCAGATCGGTGGAGCCAATGGTGAGGTACGATTGCTTTTCGAGGGCCACCTCCTCGGCATGGCAAGGCCCGGCAATAACGGCCATCCGACTATTGGGTACCCCAAACTGATCGGCGACCCAATCGGTTACAAGCTGATTTTTCTCGGGAATCATCCCCTTGATGGCCGAAATAATGCATTTGCCGGTAAAATCGCGTGTGTCGAGCCCGGCGAGGGCGTCGCTCACAAACGCGGCCGGCACTGCCAGAATCACGTATTCGCTCTCCCGGAAAGCATCGCGCACGCGGGTGCAGACTTTTACTTTTCGTGGGTTAATCTGTACATCGCTGAGGTAGCTCTTGTTGTGATGAAATGTTTTAATGTGGTTGGCGTCGGTCTTGCTCCGCATCCACCACTTAATACTAACATTGTTTTCGGACAGGATTTTGATGAGCGCTGTGGCCCAACTTCCCCCGCCCACCATAGTAATACGAACCGGCGAGTCGTGTTTCATACGGCAAACTTAACAGACTTTCGGTTGGTGATGATGGGTTAACCACGCCAGATATACGGTTTCGGTTTCGAAAGTAGCCCAATGAGCTGTATACTTACCCTACGAAACTGATTCTGACGAACCGGGCTCACCCACCTACTTCACCTTCTGTTCACCATGTCTCCCTCTGTTCAACCACCCGACAATACGGCCCAGCCGTTTGGGTCGCTGCCGCCAGGTGCCCAAAATGAAATACTCTGGCGTCATAACCGATGGCTCATGCAGCAGCTCATTGCCACAGAAAACAGCCTGAACCAGCTCCGCGAAAACGACGAGAAACTGCGTCGATTAGCTTACCAGCATGACTTTTACCGGCAGTTCACCGCCGAGCTCGACCAGCTCAAAGACCGAACCACCCGCGACCTCCGACGGATTAAAGACCTGTACCAGACGAATCCGACGATTGCCGACCTGGCTGTGGATGAATTGATCGACTCGGTGCAGGAAATGGTCAAAACCATGCGACTGGAAGCCCGCGTCCAGTTTGGGATCTATCCCAAACCCAAACCCTAATAACACGAACGCCCGGCCGATGTCGGCCGGGCGTTCGTGTGTAGACCCATATCTTTATCCAAACAGCTGATTGGCTAACTCATCTTTAGTGAGTCCGAAATGAGTGGCTATATTTTTCAAAATGGCATTGAGGGTTCCAATTTTGATCGGATCGTGAGCCGGAATGGTCTCAAAATGCAGCCCATTTTGCCATGTCTGGATACGAATATGGCTTCCGGTCTGCCGCACCACTTCGTAGCCAAACGGTTTCAAACATTTAATCAGCTGGAGACCAGTCAAATCACGGGGTATTTTCATAGACTGAATACCTCGTCTCTCACGAAATGGAGTCGAATTACCTGAGGCCAGGCCGATTGGTCATCAAAGTGACAATCAATGGCATCTCTGATCATTGCTTTTAACTCGGCTACTGTCTCTCCCTGCGTGAAAATAGTTTCACCCACGGCCTGCGCGGTGTACCCGCCATCGGGGTCTTCCTCAACTAAAAAAACGAGCTCTTTCATCCTACTCCTGTTGTACCTGTTTCCCTTTCTAAACAAGGCCCATTCAGAAAAGATTATCAATTTACAAAAGCTCCGCCATGTTTGGTTAGCCCTAAGTCAAAATCTTTGCTAAACCCTAATTACACGAACGCCCGGCCGATGTCGGCCGGGCGTTCGTGTAATTAGGGTTATTCTTTATTCTTTTCTTTTTTCTCCTTCTCTTTGTTCGGGTCACGCTTCACAATCAGGTCGCCCTCCTTGAGCGTTTTCGAGACGGCCAGGAACGGCCCCGCTACTACCTGCTCACCCGCTTTCAGGCCCGATACAACCTGAATATTTTCGAAGTCGCTGATACCGGTCTTCACTACCCGTTGTACGGCCTTTCCGCCCTGATTCACAAATACAATCTCTTTTACCTCCTCTTTCTTGGCGGGTTTGGCTTCGGGCGTTTGCACCGAGGTATTTTCTTCGTCGCCCGACTCTTCTTTCTCAGGCATACGGGTTGTCACGGCCGCGATAGGCACGGCCAGTACATTCGACTTGCGGTCGGTAATGATCTCAACCGATGCTGTCATGCCGGGCTTAAACGGAAACCCTTTGCTCTGACTGGCCAGTAGGTCGGAATACGACGAGTTCAGGATTTTCACTTTCACTTCAAACTCCGTCACGGCATCGTTCGACATGGCCGAGGCCGCCGAGTTGGTGTTGCCTGCCATACCGTTGGCCGTGTTCGAAATTTCGGTAACAATCCCTTTGAACCGGCGGCCGGTAGTCGTGTACGAGTCCACCTCAATGTCGGCTGTGTCGCCGAGAGTTACCCGCACAATATCGTTTTCGTTGACGTTGACCCGCACCTCCATGTTATTCAGGTTGGCCAATCGCATGATTTCGGTACCGGCCATCTGCGAGGTTCCTACCACGCGCTCACCGGCTTCTACGTTCAGCTTGGATACTGTACCATTGACGGGGGAGTAAATGGTCGTTTTGCGGAGGTTCTCGCTCGCGTCGCGCAGACTGGCCTCGGCACTTTTGATGCTGAACTGAGCCGCCCGCACGTTGGCCCGCGCGGCTTCGACCTCCTGCCGGGCTACGCTGTAGTTAGCCTCCGAAGTTTCAAAATCGGCCGACGAGATCACCTTGTCGGCCAGCAGCTTCCGATTCCGCTCATAATCGGCTTTGGCACGCAGCAGTCGGGCTTCGGCCTGGGCCACATTGGCTTTCGACTGTTCAAACTGCGCGCGGCTCTGATCGACCGTAGCGCGAGCCCGTGCCAGAAACGACTCGTAGTTGTCGGGCCGAATCCGGCACAGCAACTGACCGGCTTTGACCGGGTCGCCTTCTTTCACGTACAGGCCGATAATTTCGCCAGACACGTCGGGGCTGATTTTTACCTCAACCTCGGGCTGAACACGTCCCGAAGCGCTGACGCGTTCGATGATGTCCGTTGTTTTGACGGCGGCAAAATCCACGTCGGTTGTTTTGGGTTTGCCGATCACCCCGGCCTGTTTGGCCGCTACCAGCCCACCAGCCAGCAAGACAACCAGCCCTCCTAAAATCCACCAGATACGGTTCGACTTCTTCTTCATAATGAGCGAATGAGTGAATGAGTGAATGGGCGAATACGGAACAAACGAATCAGCAGATGGGCACCCGACCAGGCGGGCATTCGCTCATCGAAACGTCAGACGGTCGCACAAGCACGCATTCGCTTATTAAAATGCAATTGGTTTATTCTGATAAAAATCTAAAATCTTGGTGCGGAACACGTAGTCGTACTTAGCCTGCACCAAACTGGCGCGAGCCCGGTCAAGGTTTGTTTTGGCAATGTTGTAATCGGTTCCATTGAGGGCACCCGCGTTGAAGCGGCTCTCGGCCACCCGCAACGCCTGCTCCAGAGCCGTCACCTGCACCTGCGTAGCCCGGTAGCGGTTGAGCGAAGCCGTCAGGTTGGTGTAGGCCGTTTCGATCTGCTGCCGGAGCTGCAACCGGATATTGTCGGCGTTGAGCTGTGCATTTTGCTGCTGCAACGTGGCATTCATAATCTGAGTCCGGCTCAGTCGCTGATTAAAAATAGGCACGTTGAGCGAAATCTGTAACGAACGGTTCAGGTTATTGCCCAGCTGATCGAAGAAACTGTAATCCTCAAACCGGAAGTTGTTCTGCGAGAAAAAGATCTGCTGCGACGAGCCATCGGGCAGAATAACCGTTTGCGGAATCTGCACGGTACCGTCGGGAATCCGGCGCTGAAGTCCTACGCTCGAAAACAGCGACGACAGGGAGCCGTTGAGCGACAAGCGCGGGTACAAACCCGCCCGGGCAATGTCGATGGCCCGACGGGCACTCTGCGTCCGCAAGTCGGCACCCAGCACCTGCGGCTGCGAGGCTACGGCTATTTCGTAAATCTGCTGGGCCGTAGCTGAGTAGGTTTCCACACGCGGATCGGGCAGCTTCAGGTACTCGATTTCAAAGTTTTGTCCACCCGGCAAATTCATGGCCTGCAACAGGGCCAGTTTGGCGAGATCGACGTTGTTTTGGGCGTTTACGATTGCCAGCTCATCGTTGGCGAGTTGGGCCCGCAAATCGAACAAATTGGCTTCAGGCAATGAACCTGCATTGACCAGCCGCTGGGTGCGATCGAGCTGCGCCTGCGTAGCCTCCAGTTGTCGACGGGCAATTTCGAGCTGCTCGGCGCCAGTGAGTACATTCAGGTATTGCTGCACCACCAGCAGAGCAGCGTCGTTTTGCGTAGCCGATAGTTCTTTCGAAGCGGCCTGTACGTTGGTCTGGTTCTGAAGAATTTGGTTTTTCAGCTGAAAGCCCTGAAAGATTGGGACGTTGGCACCCACCTGAAAGTTGTTGGACCGAACGGCCTGATCGACAAACGTGTTGGTACCGGGGTTGATGTTACGACCCGAGCTAAGTCCCTGCGACACAAACCCGTTGACCGTGGGGAGCTGGTTGAACTTCGACTGCCGAAGCTGCAATTCGGAACCACGTACCTGAATCTGCCCCTGCTGAACCCGAATATTGTTCTGCAACGCCAAATCAACACATTGTTGTAACGACAGTACCGGCACCCCGTTGGCCGCACTCGATGTAGCGACACCCGGCGTGGCGACACCCGGCGTGGCGACGCCCGGCGAAACCGCGTTGGGGGCCTGGGTATTCTGCGCCCATGTCGCCCCGACTCCAGCCTGTAAGCACAGGGCCCCGATCAAGGCAGCCTTTCTCCACTCCACTCGCATATTCATGACGTATTTTCGGTTCAATGTTAAGGATAAGCAGCAGGCAGTACCTACCGATTTGGGATAAACGGACGGAACAAAGTAGGCAGTGGACAGTGGCAGTGGGCAGTGGCAGTAAGCCTACTGCCTACTGCCTACTGCCTACTGCCACTGCCTACTGTTCACTGTTCCATCCAGCCGTCTTTCAGGTTCAGCACCCGGTTGCCGTAGGCTGCGTTGCCCTCCGAATGGGTCACTTGCACAATGGTGACGCCATCTTCCTGATTCAGTTTTCGGAATAACTCCATGATTTCGCGTGCCTGATCGGAATGCAGGTTGCCCGTTGGTTCATCGGCAAAAATGACGCGCGGCCTGGCCGCAATAGCGCGGGCAATGCCAACCAATTGCTGCTGCCCCCCCGATAGTTGGGCCGGAAACAGATCTTTTTTGGCCACTATATTAAAGCGGTCAAGCAGTTCGGCAACGCGGCTTTTCCGCTCCGACCCCGACAGGCCCTTGTACAGCAGCGGTGTCTCGATGTTTTCGTACACGGTCAGCTCATCAATCAGGTGGTAGGCCTGAAACACGAAACCGATCTGGGTTCGGTGCAGCTCGGTCCGTTTCTTCTCCGACAGTTTCTGCACCGGCTCGTTCAGCAACCGATACTCTCCCTCTGAGGGTTCTTCGAGCAACCCAAGAATATGCAATAGGGTCGATTTTCCCGACCCACTCGGCCCCATAATAGACACAAACTCGCCCTCTTCAATCGAAAGCGAGATCTGGCGCAGGACGTATGTTTTTCCGAATCCGGTCGGATAATATTTGGCGACGTTGGTTAGCTGGATCATACAACAAAACTAGATGATAACCCATGCGCAACGCGTATGCCAGATACACAAAAAAGCCGCTCCCGGTGTAGAGAGCGGCTTTTTAAGAGGCTGCCTGTCCGTTTACGGACGTCGGTTGTTCGGCAATGGACAAGCCCGCCGTTTTACTTGGCACCCGTGCTCAGGGCACCGGGCATGAGCACCGTATCGACTGAATGCACAATACCGTTGGTGGCCGTAATGTCGCCCATGTTGACGGTCGAAGTGTTACCAGCCGCATCGGTTATGGCGAGCGTATTGCCTTCTTTCTTCACGGTCAGCTTGCCTCCCTGCACCGTGGTGAGGGTCTGATTGTTTTTGAGCGTAGCCGAGGTGTAGCGCCCCCGCACCACATGATAGGCCAGTAACTGCGACAGTTGCTGTCGATTGGCGGGCTGCATGAGCGACTCAAGCGTAGCCGCATCAATTTTGGCAAAAGCCGCGTTGGTTGGCGCAAATACTGTGTAAGGGCCGCCTTTCTGCGCCATGTCGGTCAGGCTGGCTGCCTGCAATGCCTGCAATAAAGTCGAATGATCCGATGACAGGGCTGCGCTGGCTGCCAGATCGGCATTGGTCGATACACCTGTGGTTGGGGCATTGGTCGTGGTACCGCTTTGGTCGCGACCCGAATTAGCCGCGGGGCTAGTTTGGGCCTGCACACCACCCGCCGTCACTACGGCTAAGCCAAGCACGAACATCCATTGCTTCTTCATACGTTTCATCATGTTTTGAGTAAAAAGTACACCCGTCGGTATAAACCCCGGTACATGACCAACTGAGATAGTCGCCCAAAATTGTTTATACCCATAGAGCCAATGGAATAAATGATTGAATGGACCACGTCAAGCTTGTGCAGGCGCGAAACGAGCTAACTCTTCTTTTCGTGCGTATCCGACTAAGGGTATAGAGAATATAAAATTAAAATCAAATTTTAATTCAAGACCAAAAACGGCCAATGGCGATTGTAGGGGCCTATTTAGAAGAAATTTCTGTGTATAAAACAGGACATTAAAAAAGTTTTTTAAACAATTTGAATGGCGAAATATAATTCCGCAAGAGTCTTATTGGTTACTTTTGAATCACGAAACCAAGTAATGCAATTTTGATTCTGAGCAGTTTGATCATGCGTTTTAAACTTCACATTGCCTTTTTGGAGTACCTCTTTGAGGTAAAATCCTATTTGTTGCCAGATCCTACACTGGCCTACTCCCCTCTCGCTTCTGCGTAACACGCCCCCCTGTCTTTTGCCCTCCTGTGATCAATAGTGCCCTTACCCCTCCTCTGGGTTGTGCCTGATCTGTCAATGGCCGCGTACTCAATCTGGCCAGGCAGCATGCGAAGATCATCTACCTAACCGAACGTCATTGCCGGACACGACCGCCCGGACAATCCGTTTCTACCCCCTTATTGTACCCCTTTAGTTCATGAATAAATTTTCCTTGCTGTGGCTGCTGTTGTGGTGGCCCGGGATGGTATTGGCTCAGTTGAACCTTACCGCCCCCCAATCGCGCATTGTGTATCAGCGCAACGGGGCCAATCAGGCCAATATCGTAGTGATGGGCACAGCCCCACAAAATGCAACCCGCGTAGAAGCCCGGCTGGTGGCTCTGACCGGGGGCGCCACCACAGGCTGGTCGCCAATTGGGTTACTCAACGCCAACAAAGCCTTCCGGGGCTCTATCACGGGGTCGGGCGGCTGGTACCGGCTCGAAGTCCGGGCCTGGGCCGACGGTAACCTGGCCGCCGAAACGAGCATCGACCGGGTAGGTGTGGGCGAGGTATTTGTGATTGCCGGGCAGTCCAACGCCTTTGGCATTCAGGAGGCCGGTGGAGCCTCCGACGACCGGGTTTCGGTTGTCGATTTCCGCGATAATGATGTGAACGAACAACTGTTGCCCATGCGATTTAGCCATGCCGATGGCGGTGGTAACGTAGGGCCGTCCAATCCACTTTATATCTGGGGTAAACTGGGCGATCAGCTTGTGAGCCGGTTACAAGTACCCGTACTGTTTCTGGGGGCTGCCCAGCCCGGTACCACGAGCGAAGAATGGCGCCGGTCGGCCGAGGGCGACGCCAGCCTGTCGGGTTCGCTGTTCCCGTACCGCCGGTTAGGTTCGGTGCTGTATCACTACATTGCCCGCACGGGTGTTCGGGCGGTGCTCTGGCATCAGGGCGAAGGCGATATTGACCGCAGTGGTCAGGCCTACATCGACAATGTGCGCTATGTGATCGACAAAAGCCGTCAGCAGGCCAACGCCGGATCTATGGCGTGGGTGGTTTCGCGGGTAAGCTACACGCAGGGCCGCAACAACCCCGGCATTATTCAGGCGCAGGAGCAAATCATCAACAGTGTCCCGAACGTATTTGCCGGACCTAATACCGACGTGCTGGTTGGCCCTGAAAACCGGTTCGACGATGTGCACTTTGGCGGATCGGGTCTGATTCAACTCATTGCCCTGTGGAACCTGAGCCTGTCCAACGATTTCTTCAGCCGTTCGCAGCCCGTTAGCCCCTCGGCCGACGCACCCGCCACAACGGCCGGTTACGTTCTGCCCAACACAACGGCTCCCGGTCGACAGATTTGGGTACCGTACCTCAACAACAGCCCCGGCAACTCGTTTAAAGCCCAGCTCCTCAACAGCGATGGCGGGGTGGTAACCGAGTCGTCGGCGGGTAACCAAAACCCCATTGCCCTCACTCTGCCGGGTAACCTGCCCGGCGGCAATTACCGCACCCGTGTGGTGTCGGCGCAATATTCAGTACCGGGTGCCACCGGCGAGGTGTTCCGGGTAGTGCCCGGTGCGGCCGAAACCGGCACACAAACACCGATTCAGCCCGCTACCATCAGTGGCACG
Source organism: Rudanella lutea DSM 19387 (assembly GCF_000383955.1). Taxonomy (NCBI): domain Bacteria; kingdom Pseudomonadati; phylum Bacteroidota; class Cytophagia; order Cytophagales; family Cytophagaceae; genus Rudanella; species Rudanella lutea. The sequence goes on from NZ_KB913013.1 coordinate 1,656,946, forward strand.
GCCGACGCCAGCATCAGCCGTCTGGGTTACAGCTACGACATGCCCAGCCACGGTTTCCATTTGCTGGTGAGTTCATCGGGGCCGGTTGAAGTGCGGCTCGAACGCGTAGACGGTGGCTACTTTGGCGAAACCAACTGGGCACCGGCAGGCGACAATGGCGAGCATCCGGGCTTCAACAAGGTGCGTTATTACAGCCCCATTGCCGGGGGTGTGGGTGGTGTAGAGCCGGGCCGCTACCGGTTGTCGGTACGGAAAGCCGGCGACTCGGGCAACGGTCTGCAAGTTGAAATCAACCTGCTTAATGGCCGTACTACGGTGTTCACTACCTCCGACAGCACCCAGCCAAGCCCCACAACGCCTACTTCGCCATCGGTACCAACCACCCCGACATCGCCCCCCGTTACAACCACTCCTTCGGTTGATTACGTGAGCCAGTTGGGCTACAAATACGACAGACCTTCGCATGGGTTTCAGCTGCTGGTGATGGCGCAGGGCCCCGTAGACCTCAAACTCGAACGACTCGACGGACCGTTTGGCGAAACCAACTGGGCAAGTGGTGCCATTACAGCAAACTTTGGTGCGTTCAACTACTTCCGCAACTACTCACCCGCAGCACCGGGCGTGGGTGGGGTCGAGCCGGGTCGCTACCGTCTTTGGGCGCGCCGGGCAGGTACCGCCGGTACCGAAGTTTCGGTAGAAGTGACCTTGCAAAACGGGCAGTTTCAGGCCGGAGTTGGTACATCAACGCCCACCACAACGCCCATTCCGCAACAACCCACCGAAAATAGCGTAACCCCGCCCGCACCAACGCCAGCTCCCGTTACAGGCGGCTCAACGAGCGGCCAGATTCGACGGATTGGCTACAAATACGATATGCCTTCGCACGGGTTCCAGCTCCTGACCGATGCTACGGGTTCGGTAGAAGTACGGCTCGAACGGCTCGACGGCCCATTTGCCCAGACCAATTGGGGCGCTGTTACCGCGAGTGGCGAGTTTGGCAGTTACAACGGTTTCCGTAACTACGCACCGGTAGCACCGGGTGTGGGCGGTGTGGAAGCGGGTCGTTACCGGCTGTCGGCCCGGTTGGCAGGAGATACCGGCAATGGACAATCGGTCGAAATAACGCTGGGCAATGGCCTGTTTGAAGCCTGGGCCGGTAGCGTTACAAGCCCCGCACCAGCGCCTGCTCAGCCCGCTCCGCAACCAACCCAACCCGTCACGGAGGCTCAACCTACCGCTCCGACTCCGACGGCTCCCACCGGACTTATTCAGTCGATTGGCTATAAGTACGATATGCCGACACATGGTTTCCAGCTGTTGTCTCTGGCTACCGTAGCGGTACAAATGCGGCTGGAACGGCTCGACGGTTCGTTTGCCGACAGCAACTGGGGCAATGCAACCAGCAGCGGTCAATACAACGGCTACAACAATTTCCGTAATTACTCGCCGGTAGCACCGGGAGTAGGCGGAGTTGTGCCCGGCCGGTACCGGTTGTCGGTTCGGCAGGTTGGCGACTCGGGCAACGGGCAGTCGATGGATGTCTTGCTCCAAAACGGTATCTTCAGCATTCCAACAGCCCCAAGTGCTCGCGTGGCAGCCAACCCCTCGGCCGAGGAGATTATCTGGCAGGCCTATCCCAACCCGGCCGAAGCCGAGGTGACGGTTGCCTATCCGGCAAGTCTGCCCCTGACCAACGTACGTACGCAACTTACTTCACTGGCAGGCATCAGCACCGACGTACCGGTTCAACAGGCGCAACCGGGCAAACTCCGGGTGTCGCTGGGTAACCTCCCGGCAGGCCTGTACATTCTGCGCGTTCTCGACGGTAACCAGCCAGTTCAGGCGTTGAAGGTGATAAAACGATAAAAGGAGAAGGAAAAAAGGAGGAAAAGAGAAGGGAGGAAGGAAGACTGCTTGCGGTTTTCCTTCCTCCCTTTTCCCTTTCTATCACCTTTTTCTCTTTCCTCCTTATTGCCCTTTTTCCGTACTTTTGCGTATCTATGGTACTTCCATCTGCCTTCGCAACGGTTCGGCGGGCGGTTCTCGCTCTGTCTTTAGTTTTTCTTTCGGTTTCCAGCTGGGCCCAGACCCCGGCCCCTCCACCCTCTTTCCTGGTTCCGACGCCCCGCGCCAAGCAATGGGCCGACTCGGTGTTTAACATGCTTACGCCCGATGAGCGCATTGCCCAGCTCATTATGGTGGCCGGATACTCCAACCGTAATCAGGCGTACGAAGACTCGCTCTCCAACCTCGTTCGGGTGCACCGTCTCGGCGGAGTTGTGATGTTTCAGGGTGGCCCCGTCCGACACGCCAAGCTCGTCAACCGGTTGCAGGCTCTGTCGGCAGTGCCGTTGCTCATTGCTATCGACGGCGAGTGGGGCCTGGGTATGCGGCTCGACAGCACCGTGCGGTTTCCGTACCAGATGACCCTCGGTGGCATGGCCGGGCAAGATGACCTGATTTACCAGATGGGCGCCGACATGGCCCGGCAGTGCAAACGGCTGGGTATCCATGTCAACTTCGCCCCCGTTGTCGACGTCAACAACAACCCGAACAACCCGGTTATTAACTTCCGGGCCTTCGGTGAAGACAAATACGCCGTGACACGCAAAGGGCTGGCGTATATGCGCGGCATGCAGGACAACCGCCTGATGACCAGCATCAAACACTTCCCCGGCCACGGCGATACGGGTGTCGACTCTCACTACGACCTCCCCGTGATTGCCAAGTCGCGGGCGCAACTGGATAGTCTGGAACTATACCCATTTCGGCAGTTAATCAATGCCGGAGCGGCTGGCGTGATGGTGTCTCACCTGAGCATTCCGGCCCTCGACTCGGCCCGGAACTTCCCGGCTACCCTTTCGCCCAAAATCCTGACCAACCTCCTGCGTGATGAGCTGGGTTTTCAGGGGCTGACGTTCTCCGACGCCATGAACATGAAAGGCCTGACCAAGTTTTATCCGGCGGGCGTTTCGGACCGGATGGCCGTAGAGGCCGGCATGGATGTACTCGAATTTACCGAAGATGTCCCCCGCGCCATTGCCGAAATCAAGCAGGCTATTGCAGAAGGGCGTATTACGCAGGCCAGCATCAATGCCCGCTGCATGAAGGTGCTTCTGGCTAAAGCGTGGGTGGGTCTGGATGCTTATAAGCCCACAGTGCTCGACAATCTGGTGGCCGACCTCAACCAGCCTCAGTCGGAGCTGATCAACCGCAAACTGATCGAAGCATCGCTGACGGTGCTCAAAAACGACGAAAACCTGCTCCCTCTCCGCAACCTCGACTCGCTGCGTATTGCGACCGTTGCGCTCGAAGCTCCCACCCCCACGGCTTTCCAGCAAATGGCGGGCAACTATACCCAGGTCGACCATTTCAACCTGACATCGGCCATGGCCGACAGCACGCTCGCCCGGATTCAGGCGCAGCTTGCCAACTACAACCTCCTGCTGGTAGATGTACACCTGAGCAACATCCGGCCGGGCGCGCGATACGGTATGCAGGCCAAAACAGCCGCTCTCGTACAGCAACTGGCCGCTACGAATAAGGCCGTGATTACCGTTTTTGGCAATGCCTACGCCATCGACAAGCTACCCGGTATTGACCGGGCGCGGGCGTTGGTAATGCCTTACCAGCTTACTCCCCTGACCGAAGAACTCTCGGCCCAGCTGATTTTTGGGGCCATTGGGGCTTCGGGGCGACTGCCCGTAACGGTCAACAGCCAGTACAAATTGGGGGCCGGTATCACTACGTTCAGCCTCGGCCGGTTGAAGTACACCATTCCTGAAGAAGTCGGTATTTCGTCGGCTTACCTGACCCAGCAGGTCGATTCGGTGGTGAACGCCGGTTTGCAGGCCAAGGCGTATCCCGGTTGCGTGGTACAGATGGCAAAAGATGGCAAAGTGATATTCCGTAAAGCGTACGGGCAAACGGTTTTCTCCGAACCTTTGGGCCAACCGGCTGTGGCCGTAACACCCCGCCCCGTTCGGCTCGATGACTTGTACGACATGGCTTCGGTGACCAAAATCAGTACCTCGACGCCCGCCCTCATGCGGCTCGTAGACCTCGGCCTGTTCGATGTGGATGCGACCATGAGCGCGTACCTGCCGGATTACAAGCGGTCGAACAAGGCGAATTTGGTTTGGCGCGATGTACTGACGCATCAGGCGCGCCTACGGGCCTGGATTCCGTTCTGGCGCGAAACCAAAAACGAAGACGGTTCTTTCAAGCCGAAAACGTTTAGTACCACCCGTTCGCGCCGGTACCCGATTGAAGTAACAGACAGCCTGTTTCTGCACCGCAGATACCCCGACCGGATTTTTGAGGAGATCAAAGACTCTCCGCTGAATGAGAAGAAAGCGGCCGGCGAATCGGAATATGTGTACAGCGACCTTTCGTTTTACCTCTACCCGCAGATCGTGAAGCGACTAACGGGCGAGGACTTTGAAGAATTCCTGAAGAAGACGTTTTACCGGCCCCTCGGTGCCACGACGCTCACCTACCGACCCCGGCTGTCGTATCCGCTCAACCGCATTGTGCCAACAGAATACGACTCGCTGTTCCGTAAGACACTCATTTGGGGACGGGTACACGACGAAGGAGCCGCCATGCTTGATGGGCTGTCGGGCCACGCGGGCCTGTTTGGATCAGCCAACGACCTCATGAAGTTGATGGAGATGTACCGGCAACGGGGCTCATACGGTGGTCGCCAATACCTGAGCCCGGCCGTACTGACGGAGTTTACCCGCTACCAATTCCCGGAATTGGGCAATCGGCGGGGGCTCGGCTTTGAGAAACCAGCGTACAAATACAACGCCAATGCGCCCCGTTCGGCCAGTGCGTCGAGCTTTGGCCATTCGGGTTTCACGGGTACCTTTACGTGGGTCGATCCGGCGTATAACCTGAGCTACGTGTTCCTGTCGAACCGGGTGTACCCAACGCGGGAAAACAATAAGATCAGTTCGATGAATATCCGCACCAACGTGATGGAGGCCCTGTACAAAGCCATGAAGCGCGGTATCTAAGGCTAGACGGACGGTTAGTTTGTATGCTGTTTATCAGTTAGCACATTACACATTTTATACTATTCACTAAGCAGACAGGCCCGGCGAAATCTCCGCCGGGCCTGTCTGCTTTATTCAACCTTGATGCCTTTCTTCGTAAAGTAGGCCCCGATATTGAACGTGCGGTCAGTAGTCAATATAATCGCCATAGTCGTGTTGAGTCAGTCCTGTTTTTCAACTATACAAAACGGATACGGGCTTTTCGGCTATTTATCAATCAGTTTGCCGATGCGCTCGCTCATCTCAATACACGCACGGCCGTTGTGGTAGGGGCACTTCCAGGGGCTGATTTTAGTGTCGCCCCGTACCTGTCCTGCCGGATCGACGCCCATAAACCACTCACCATTTTTGAGATCAAGCAGGTGCTTCTTCGTGTAGGTCCAGCTCGCGGCCGATTGTTCCAGAAAAAGAGGGTCTTTGGTTAACTGGTAGGCATTCATAAACCCGACCATAGCTTCGGCCATCACCCACCACGAGCGTTCACGGTTCCAGTGAGCCGCGTGCGGTTGCCCGGCCGCGCCCGGCTGATGACTCTGCGTGGGTTTATCTTCGTCGGGGCCTTCGTACTCGTAATTCATGCCGCCATCGGGGTCAACGCCCGACAAGGCGGCCCGCGCCATCAGGACCGATTCACGGCGCACTCGTGACAGCAATTCAGCCTCGTGCAGCACCTCGGCCGCTTCGAGCAGAAGCCACGACGCTTCAATGTCGTGCCCGTAGCTGATGCCCGGTCGGCGGATTTCCCAGTTGTCGCCCTGAAACAGAATCATCCGGTGCGTGCGCGGATTAATAATCTGCCCCAGAAAATTGTTCAGCAGCCCCCGAACCTGCGTTTTCAGGCCCGCATCGGGCCACACGCGCAGCAAGCTCACGTAAGCCTCCAGAATATGCAGATGCGTATTCATGGTCTTCGACTCGCCGTTGTCTTTGCGCGAAATGGCGTACTGCCGGGCTGGACCCCAGTCGCGGGCAAACCCCTCGAAATAACCGCCTTTGCGCGCCGGGTCCGTATCAAACGCATGTTTGACCATGGCGCGGTACACCTCCTGAGCAAACGCCAAAGCGGGCTCGTGTTTGGTAACGCGGTAGTATTCGCTCAGGCCGTACACCGCAAAAGCCTGCCCATAGAGCTGCTTGCTATCGTCGGTGCCGGGGTTGGGACCAACCTGACCTTTCGCGTCGAGCATCCAGTACACACCCCCATACTGCCGATCGCGGAAGTACGTGTTCAGGTAGTCGAAGGCCCGTTTGGCCGTGGGCAAATAGTGCTCGTCGTGCCCCGTATGCCGGGCCGCTGCCGAAAACGTCCAGAGAATCCGGCTATTAAGCACCACGCCCTTCTCGGCCTTGGGCCGGGGCTGATTGTCGTAGCCTACGGCCCCGTAAAAACCGCCGTTGACGGGATCGGGCGCGTACCGTTGCCAGTACGACAGAATGGCTTTGAGCTCCTGCTCAAGTTCGTGCTGCCAAAGGCGCAGGTCGGGAGGGGTCATGGCGTTGGGCGATAAGGGCTTTCAGCAGGCAAAAGCCAGAATCGGCCTAAATCTTGGTGTACCAGCGCCCGAACGGTCGGTATTTTTACTTTTTCCGGATCAGGGCAGCAAACGCAATGATCACCCAAACGACGTTGACCAGCGCCGATGGGTAAGCCCCGTGATGTACCGTGTTGACTACAAAAAACAGCCCGCCGACAATGTTGCTCCAGATATAGCGCGGGTCGCTGGCGGCCAGGGTACCCCGTAGGTTCAGGGCGTACGAGCCCACAATCAGGACGGAGGCAATCCACCCTAACGTTTCAATTAACAGATTCATGCAACAAAAGTAGAGCATCCCGGTTGTAAAATTGCGTCTTCGATCACCTACCCCCGATCCGCCTTGAATCACCTGTTCCCCTATATCGAACGGACCCTGCTCCGGCCCGACATCCGCATCAACGAACAGTACGAAGCTCTCGACGAGGTTACCCAACTGGGCCTGGCGGGCCTGACGGTGGCTCCGTTCTGGGTAAAAAAATGGCGTCGGGAAATGGGTGATTACCACCCGGCGAGCCTTTCGGCCGTGATTGGCTACCCCTACGGATACGCCCGCACCGAGGCCAAACAGCTCGAACTGGAACTGGCCCTCCGCGACGGCGCGTCGGAGGTGGAGGTCGTGCTGAACACCTCGGCCCTGTTTTCGCCCACGTCGGTATGGCTCAAAATTGAGCTGGTAAAACTGGTGGCCGTAGCCCATGCCGCCGAAAAACCCCTCACGGTGATTCTGGAGTCGGGCCTGCTGACCGACGAGGAACTGGGCCGAATGCTAAAGACAGCCGCCGATGCCGGGGCCGATTTTGTCAAAAATGCCACGGGTATCCTACCCACCTCTTTTTCGGTGGAGCAAGCGCTGGCGTTTCGGCAGCAGGCGTCTAGTACGCTGGGAGTTAAGATCGTAGCCGATGGCGCAAGCCCCGACGAACTGGAACGGCTCATCGACGCACGGGTCGACCGGATTACGTTGCATAACACCACCCCGCTGTAAGTGTACAGCTTCGACAGCAGGGCCGACCGGTAGCGAGCCGGTTTGTACTGCCTGTTTATTTCCCTAAAAAGTATGCATATGATCTACGGAGAAACGAGAAATTGTTTACTTTTAAAGAAACGATAATTCACTATCCGTGCCTTACCGACTTATTCTTTCTCTTTGCTTTTGCCTGATTCAAGGGGCAACGTTTGCCCAGTCGACTATTTACCCGGACTATGAAGTCGACCAGCCCACCGAGCCGCGTGGGGGGCAAATCTGGCTCGATAAGTTTATGAGCATCAACGTGCGTAAGCCGTTTATGGCGCAGGTGGCCAATGTCAAAGGCCTGGTAGTGGTACAGGGTATTGTCGAGCCCGACGGGCGCATCACCGAAGTCACGGTGCTTAAATCACTGCGGCCCGACTGTGACCGCGAGGCCGTGCGGGCTTTTTCGCTCTTCAACGCCTGGAAACCCGCCCTTAAAAACGGCCAACCCGTGCGGCAACGCGTCACGGGCCCCGTGTATTTCCACCCAAACGAACCCGTTGATTACCAAAACGGTCTGGCTACCTGGCATTTCGACGCCAACCTGAATCGGGTGGCTCCCACCGACACGGAGGCCCTCTACCGCTCCGAAATCCCCACCGACACGTTGGGCCTGCCTACCGGCGACCTTCAGCTTTTCAAACGAAAGGAGGGTCAATGGAAAAAAGAGACCACCATTGCCTTATCGATAGAGCCGTTTCGGGGTGGTACACTGCTCATTCATCGGATGCCTAACCAATCGGGGTTTGGGCCGGTGTATCAGTTGAGCAAAACCGGAGGCATCCTGGCCGAGTATGTACAGGGTCCCGACGGAACGATAGGCCTGCGGCTCGACCGCGACGACCGCGGGATGGTGGTCAAAAGTACCGAGCAACTGAGCGGGTATTACATCATCACGGAATGGTATCCGAGTGGGCAAATCAAGCAGATTTGGTCGCACACGGGGCTCGTCGGCCATGTACAGATCGTTTATGCCCCAAAGTCGCCTATCCTGCCTTCACAAGCGCAGCTACCATCGCAGCTGCTGGCTCTGTGGGACAGCACCGGCCATCAACAAGTTACAGAAGGCCGGGGTAAATTCAGTCGGCGAGTAAACGTAAATTCGGGGGTACGGTACCGGCAACTGGTTGAGCTTGTTGAAGAGGGTGAGTACGAAAACGGCCGTATGCAGGGCTATTGGCAAATGTCCTATACCGATAGTTCCTGCTTCTACAGGCAGTACTACGACAAGGGGTTGCTTCAGCACGAACTTCTCTGGGCTGCCGGGCAACCCGATACCCTCACGTTCCGCCCAACCGACCATCCCCCCATGCTCATGGGGGGCTTCGGCCGGCTGAACGGATTTCTGGCGCACGAGCTTCGGCCCCCAACCCGCGACCAAATGGGAGGTGTACAGGGGCATGTGCTGGTCAGCTTTGAGGTAAACACCTACGGCCGGGCCACTAATATTCGGGTAACGAAAAGCCTCCACCCGGCCGCCGACCGCGAAGCCCTGCGGGTGGTCAGGCTCATGAACCGGCAGCGGGTGCCGTTCTGGCTAACGGCTTATCAGAACGGCCTGCCAGTCAAAGCCGCTTCTACACTCCCGATTCACTTTGTTACCGATTAGGCTGTTTCAACTATTTTTTTTGATTTATTTGTCCCCTAAAGTATCCAAACCAATACCCTGTTATGAACCGCACCCTGCTGTTTTGTCTCTGTCTGCTGGCGGGCCTCACCGCGCAAGCCCAACAAACGGCCTACCGTGATTTTGAAGTCGAACGCCCGGCCGTACCCAAAGGCGGGGCCTCCATTCTCAACGAGTTTTTGACGGCCAATGTGCGCAAGCCGTTTATGGCCCAGATAGCCAACGTTAAAGGCATGGTAGTGGTGCAGGGCATCGTAGAACCCGACGGGCGCATTGCCGAAGTCACGGTAATTAAACCCCTGCGCCCCGACTGCGACCGCGAAGCCGTACGGGCATTTCGGCTTTTCAACGCCTGGCAACCTGCCCTGAAAGACGGTAAGCCCGTGCGGCAGATTATCACCCAACCCGTCTTCTTCCGGGCAACGACCCCGTTGCAGTACGAAAACGGCGTTGCCATTCAGTATTACGATAAACGGTTTCGCTCCATAGCGCCGTCGGATACAGCCGCTGTCCGGTCGGAAGTTCCGACCGACACGACAGGGCTGCCTACGGGCAACCTCGTGTTTTACGTGCGTTCGGGCAGTAAATGGAAAAAAGAAGCCGAAATGACGTATTACCGCGAACCCGTCAAAAACGCCCCGTCCTCCAATCTGGCGTTTCGGGTGGGTCACCGCGACGTGAACGAGCGCCCGTTTGGGTATCAGTACGAGATCACCAACGATGGGCAGGCGTTTGAAACGTACGTGTACGATCTGGATCGGAATCTTGTGCGCCAAACCGACCGGATGCCCAACGGGGCCGTACTCCGGCAGGACGCCTTCGACGGGGCTCGTATTGTCCAGAAGACCTGGTATCCCGATGGGCAGTTGAAGCAGATCCGGACGCGTCCCCGCGAACAAGTTATGGTGAACATCGCCCCTGAATCGGAGCAGATGCTCGCTTACTGGGACAGCACCGGCACTCAACTGGTTAGCGAAGGCAGCGGCACCGTGGCCATCTCCGAATCGGCCGCTTCCTATGCCGATACCAGCCGAAGAACGCTGTTTACCGAGCGCGGCACCTTTGAAAAGGGTATGAAAGTTGGCCGTTGGACAGGTCAATTTGCCGATGGCTCGTTTAGCTACGTGGAAGACTACGACAAAGGCAAGCTTACGCTCGGCAAGGCTACCTTTGCTAACCAACCCGATACGGTGCGGTACACAATACCCCAACAGCAACCCGAGTTTAAGGGGGGTATGCAGGGGCTCTCGCAGTTTTTAGCCTCTACGCTCCGTTACCCTGCCTCTGCCCAACGGGCCGGGGTCGAGGGCCAGGTATTTGTGAGCTTCGTGGTCTGCACGGATGGCACACTTTGCGATTTTGAAGTGGTTAAGGGCGTTCACCCGGCTGTCGACGCCGAAGCCATGCGGGTGGTAAAAGCGATGAATGGTAACTGGAAACCGGGTATTCAGCGGGGGCGACCGGTACGGGTGAAGTACAAACTGCCGATCAACTTTGCATTGCGGTAATACATAGTGGGGATTGGCACGCGGATGACGCAGATTGAACAGATTTTCGCGGATTAATAGCTAAAAGACTAATCTCCGTCCATCTGCCTGATCTGTGTCATCCGCGTTCCTGTTCAATCGTGCGATCAAACCCCTAATTTCCGTACTTTTGCGGCACTATGACCGTCAAACAGATACCGCTCCACTCCCTTCATCAACAGCTTGGAGCCAAGATAATCCCGTTCGCGGGCTTCGATATGCCCGTTCGTTACACGTCTGACCTCGACGAACACCACACCGTTCGCAACGGCGTTGGTATCTTCGATGTCTCGCACATGGGCGAGTTTATTGTCAAAGGCGACGATGCCTGCGCGCTCATCAGCCGCGTATCGGCCAATGACCCCACCCTGCTCTTCGACGGAAAAGTGCAGTACAGCTACCTGCCCAACGGCAAAGGCGGCATTGTCGATGACCTGCTCGTGTACCAAATTAGCCCGGTTGAGTTTATGCTTGTGGTCAATGCCTCCAACATCGACAAAGACTGGGCCTGGATCAACAGCCACGTGGGCGACCTGAACGTGGAGCTGGTGAATGTTTCAGATGGTATGTGTCTGTTTGCGGTGCAGGGCCCGTTGGCGGCTCAGGCGCTACAGCCGCTCACCAATGCCAGGCTCGACGCCATGTCGTACTACACGTTTGAGAAAACCGACTTTGCCGGTCAGGCCAACGTGATTGTGTCGGCTACGGGCTACACGGGCGCGGGTGGCTTCGAGATTTATGTCTCCAACCATCAGGCTGAGGCCGTCTGGAATGCCATTATGGAAGCCGGTGCCCCCCACGGTATCAAGCCCATCGGGCTGGGAGCCCGCGACACCCTGCGGCTCGAAATGGGTTACTGCCTGTACGGCAACGACATCAGCGACGAGACCTCGCCTATCGAAGCGGGCCTCGGCTGGGTCACTAAATTCTCGCATGATTTTATCGACGCCGACGTGCTCAAAGCCCAGAAAGAGCAGGGCGTAACCCGCAAACTGGTGGGATTCGAGCTGCTCGACCGGGGCATTCCGCGGGCGCACTACCCCCTCTGCACGGCCGACGGCACGGTGGTGGGTGAGGTAACGTCGGGCACACAGTCGCCCACGCTCGGCAAGGGGATCGGTATGGGCTACGTACCCGCCGAACTAGCCAAACCCGGCACCGAACTCTTTGTGCAGGTACGCGACCGCCTGCTGAAAGCTCAGGTTGTTAAACTGCCATTTATCAAGAAATAAAGGGAATGGGAAGAAGGGAACAAGGAGAAGGGTTATGTACTCTTCACACCTTTTTCCCTTCTCCGGTTTTCCTTCTCCCCTATGAAAAACATTGACGTTTGTATTACCCCCGAACTACTCCACCTGCACAAGATCGACAACACGATTGTGGTGGTAGCCGATGTGTTCCGGGCCACTTCGTGCATGGTTACGGCCTTTGCGTACGGTGTTGAGAGTATTATCCCCGTAGCAACGGTGGATGAGTGCCGCGACCTGCAAAGCCGGGGGTTTCTGGCCGCAGCCGAGCGCAACGCCCAGAAAGTAGAAGGCTTCGACCTCGACAACTCGCCGTTTAGCTACATGGACGACCACATTCGGGGGGCGCAGGTAGCCATGACCACCACCAACGGCACGCTGGCCATCACCAAGTCGCGGTCGGCGGTGAAAGTACTGGTGGGGTCGTTTCTGAATCTGGATGCCATTGTGCGCTACCTCAAATCGCAACCGTACGACGTACTGGTGCTTTGCGCGGGCTGGAAAGGCCGGTTCAATCTGGAAGACACCCTCTTTGCCGGGGCTTTGGTGGAGCGGCTCAAAGACACGTACATGATGGCCGAAGACAGCACCATTATGGCCTGGCGGCTGTACTGTCAGGGGCAGGATAACCTCATTCAGTACCTCGCCAACTCGTCGCACATCCGGCGGCTGCAACGTCTGGGTATTCAGAAAGACATTGCCTACTGCCTGCAACACGACCTGTACGACGTAGTACCCGTACTGCGCGGCAATGCCCTGGTCAATATGGGACGGTAAGGGGTAAGCTACTTATAAACAACGGCCCGGTTCCTGTGCAGGAACCGGGCCGTTGTCGTATAGTCTCAAGACCGGATTTAAACGGGCTGTTCGACCTGTTGTTCGGCTTCGAGGTAGTTGATAACCCCACTCAGGGTGGTGAGTTTCGAATAATCTTCGTCGGGAATTCGGATGCCAAACTCTTGTTCGAGTTGCATGATCAGATCAACCGTGTCGAGACTGTCGAGTCCGAGGTCACGCGTGAAGTGAACGTCGTCCGTGATGGCTGTTCGCTCCACCCCGAAACCGTTTAATATATCGATAATCTTCTCTTTCATACCTGTTGTCGGGGTTTGTAATTTGTCGTGGTGTTATCTGGTTAAGTAACTGCCAGACAAGCTCATTTGTTGTTTTGAATTAGGAATTTTTATGAAACGAATGACCACCGGTTGCCAGGCAGGGATGAGTGGTTCAGAAGCCTCCGGCAACGGTTTTTTGGGCCATTCAGTCACCCACTTGCTTCGCACAAAGCTTATAAATTCTCGCCCAACAGTCGTTTTAATTCTAACTGATTCAGCAATAATTGATACTGAAACGACAATTGGGCCAGGCGAGCCTCTTCAACGCCCGTTTCGGCGGCCTGCAACTCAACCGGCGTAATCACCCCATTACGCAGGCGGGTCTGAGCCAGCGCGAGGGCCTTGTCGGCCTGGGCGACGGCGGTGCTCAGGTTCTGCAAACGAGCCGCGTTGGCCCGCATATCGGCCAGAGTTTGCTCAATATTCTGCCGCAGTTGGGCGTTGGCCGTTTCAACGGCATACCGGCTGGCTGTCAGGTTCACCTGCGCAGCCTGCTCCTGTAGTTTGTACCGCTTGCCCGCGTAGAGCGGCACCGACAGATTTACCCCGGCCACCTCGTTGAACCGTAGCCGGTTGATCTCAGGCAAATACCCATTGCGGTAGCCCGCAGCCCCCGAAAACGAAAGGCTGGGTCGGGCAGCCAACTGTGTCGACCGAATGTCGGCCTCGGCCTGCCGTACCCGATCCTGCACCAGCACCAGTTCCCGGTTGGCTCCCTGCGCGGTTTGCGCGAGAGCATCGGTCTGGTCGGTTGCGGGCAGTGCCCCAAACCCGTCGAAACGGCGGGCGGCTTCGCCAATTGTCTGGGCCGCCGTGGGCACACCGGTCAGGTAAGTAAGCAGGGCGCGTTGCCGGTCGAGCTGGTTCTGTATGTCGATTTTGCGGTTTTTAGCCGTTTCGAGCCGTACCTGCTGGGTGAGCACGTCGAACTGGAGCGCATCCCCGTTGCGGAGCCGGTTTGCAATCACCTGAATATTGCCCGTTGCCGTTTTGATGACTGAGTCCTGCACGGCCAGGCTACGTTGCAGAAACCCGATACCGTAGTAAGCCCCGGCCACCTGATACGCCAGATTGAAGCGGGTAAGTTCGAGGTTGTCTTTGGCCAGTTGCACATCGTCCTGCGCGCGGGCCACGTTGGCACGGGTGCGCCCCCAGTCATAGATCGGTACAGCCACGTTGAGCGACGCATTGCCGTTATGATTGGGCTGAAACTGCACCGATACATCGCGGCCGTTCACGGGGAGGTTCGCCTTGGGCACCGGGTTAATGTACTGGTACGACGCGTTGGCCGAAACGACCGGCTGTAGGGCCGTACGGGCAATATCGGTGCGCAGCTCACCAGCCTGAACCAGGGCCTGCTGCTCTTTGAGCCGGGGAAAATGGGTATTGGCCTGCCCAATCAGCACCCGCAATTCGTCGGGTAGGGCGGGCTGCGCCCAAACTGGCGCGGTCAGAAATAGAAAACAGATGAGTGAGGTGTATTTCATGATCAATGGGCGGCATCGGCGGCTGCTTTGGCGGCTACCGGGTCCATTTTTTTCTTTTTGAGCAAAAACAAAAGCGGAAACGACAAGGCGAAAAACAACCCGGCCAGCCGGAACGTGTCGAGATACGAAATCATCAGGGCCTGTTTCTGAATAATCAGGTCCATGTTGCGTAGAGCGGCCGTACCGGCATCTACGGCGTTCATGCCCCGGGCCACCAGACCCTGGGTCATGGCGTTGAAACGCTCGGTCCAGAGGGGATTATCGGGCGAGATATGGGTAATCAGATCGCCCCGGTGCACCGCCGACCGCTGGGTGACGTAGGTGTTCGTAACGGCAATGCCAAACGCCCCGCCCAACTGCCGCATCATGTTGACAATGGCGATGCCGGTGGGCATCTGACGCGGCTCAAGCCCCGATACCGATTGGTTGATGAGGGGTACGTTGACAAATGCCAGCCCAATACCCCGAATCACGAGCGCAAACACAAAGTCGCCGTTCGAGGTGTCGGCATTGTAGGTCGACATGATAAAGCAAAATGAGGCAAAGGCCACGTATCCGACAATAGCCACCGTTCGGGGCGAAACCCCTTTGGCCAGCAGCCGCCCGGTCAGGATAAACATGGGAAGGGTAGCCAGTCCCCCCGGAATAAGCAAAACACCCGTTTGGGTAGCTGTGAGGCCCACAATACGCTGCGCAAACAACGGAAACAGTAGCACCGAGGTAAACAGACCATAGCCTACCACCACCACCAGAATAGACCCGATGGCGAGGTTTCGGTTTTTGAGCGCCCGCAGGTCCACGACCGGTTCGGGGGTGCCGCGTAGCTCCCACCAGATAAAAAGCGGTATGGCAACCACGGCCAATCCGGTCAGGTACAGAATCACCCGGCTGTCAAACCAGTCATCGGCTTCGCCCCGCTCCAGTACGTACTGCAACGCGCCCACGCCCACGGCCAGCAACAGAATCCCCACCGTATCGATTTGAATAGCCCGGCGGTCGATGTTCAGCTCGTCGGCTTTTTTGTCGATGAAGAGTACGCTCATCAGCACCGCCACAATACCAATCGGTACGTTGATGTAGAACATCCAGCTCCAATGGTAATTGTCGATAATGTAGCCACCCAGCGTGGGGCCGAGCGTAGGGCCAAGCACAATGCCCATACCAAACAAGGCCGAAGCCGTTGCGCGTTGCGAAGGCGGAAACGAGTCGTACATAAGCCCCTGCGAGGTCGATAGCAGGGCCCCGCCCCCAATGCCCTGCAAGAACCGAAAGGCTACCAGCACCCAAAGGTTATCGGCAAAACCGCACCCCCACGACGCAACGGTAAACAGAATGATGGAGCCGATGTAGTAGTTCTTGCGGCCAAAATACCGCTGCAAAAAACTCGTCATCGGAATCACGATCACGTTGGCAACGGCATAGGCCGTTACCACCCACGACACATCTTCGATGGTAACGCCGAGATTGCCCGCAATATCAGTCAGGCCCACGTTTACAATCGAGGTATCGATCAGTTCAATAATGGCTGCCGTAATGGCCGTAATGACCACCACCCACCGGCGAAATCCCGTTTTTTGTTCCATAATTTTTCAGTGAACAATGAGCAGCGAACAACGAACAGTTAACTGCCTACCGCTAACTGTTAGCTGTTCATTATTCACTGCACTTTAACGGCCACGTCGGTGCTCAGGCCGGCCCGGAGTTGCTCGCGGTATGTTTCGGGATTCAGGATTTCAATTTTCACGGGCACCCGCTGGGTGATCTTCACAAAGTTGCCCGATGCATTGTCGGGCGGCAGCAGGGCAAACCGGGCTCCGGTAGCTTCCGACAACGAGGCCACACGGCCTTTTACGGTCAGGTTCGGGTACGCGTCGATCTTGATGTCGACCTCCTGCCCTACCCGCATGTGTTCGAGCTGGGTCTCTTTGAAATTGGCGACTACCCAAAACGTAGAGTCGGCAATGACGGTCATCAGGTTCTGACCGGGTTGCACGTATTGCCCCACCACCACACTCTTCCGGCCAATTTTGCCCGCAATCGGGGCCGACACCTGCGCGTAGCTCAACCGCAGCCGGGCGTTATCGATAGCCGTTTGCTTTACCTTTAGCACGGCCTCCATTTTCTTTATCGTCGCCTGCGCGCGGGCAATAGCCGCCCCAGCCACACCCTGCCCCGTACGGGCAAGGGCTACCTGCTCCTGACTGGTCTGGAGCTGCCGCTCCTGCACGTCGGCATTATTGCGCGAATCGTCGAGCTGCCGCCGGGTCAGCGACTGATCGTTGAACAGATTCTGGTCGCGCTGCAAATCCTGCCGGGCTTTGTCGCGCCGGAGGGCCTGTACCCCGGCTGATGCCTGTGCTACGTTCAGATTCTGCGCTACGTTGCGGGCGTTGGCTTGTGCGGTTTGCAGATCAGCCCGGGCGGTTTGCAGGTCGGCTTCGGTTTGCAGATAATCGGCTTCGGCCTGTTGCAACGCCAACTGGTATTCCTGCGGGTCGATGGTCAGCAACGGCACCCCTTTTTGTACACTCGCGTAGTCGCTCACATTCACGGCCTGCACGTACCCGGCCACCCGCGCCAATACCGGTGCCGAGCTTGTTTCGATCTGCGCATTGTCGGTTGTTTCATACTGCTGGTTGTGCCGATACGCATTGAACCCGTAAAAACCACCGGTAGCCACTACCACCACCCCCAGCAGGGGCGCTACCAACCGCTTGCCCCAATTTGATGAATCCGTTGCCATCCCTCTTCGTAACCGTTCTAAAGTTTCCTACAACAAAGCTTATAGTCAACTCGTTTGACTATAGATGGCAAATGTAAACCCGGTTGACTATTAAAGTCAAGCAAGTTGACTATCTTTCGGGAAATATTTTTGAATGCCCTCCGAAACGGCTATTTTTAGGACATGGTCACCCAATCAGACAACGTAACTTTTGATTTTAACCGCTTCCATACGATTCGGATGCGGTCATTA
The DNA here is from genome assembly GCF_000383955.1 of Rudanella lutea DSM 19387. Lineage (NCBI taxonomy): Bacteria > Pseudomonadati > Bacteroidota > Cytophagia > Cytophagales > Cytophagaceae > Rudanella > Rudanella lutea. The sequence goes on from NZ_KB913013.1 coordinate 1,674,529, forward strand.
GGCCGGATTTCGTGGCGTCTGAAACGATTTATTGACGGCTTTTTGGAACCGCGTATTCAGGCCCGGGGATTTGCCGATTTTAAGCTGAGCTATCTGGGCGTACTGGCCAATATTGAAGAGGCCGGCACCACCAACAACGAATTGGCCAAGCGGGCGTGCGTTACCAAGCAGATGATGAGCAAAACGGTCAGTCTGCTAGAAAAAGAAGGATATATCTATCTGGAAAAAAACGCCAGCGACTCACGGTCCAATGTCATCTACCTCAACAAACGCGGCAAGGAGCTGTTTTTGAACCTGCACGAGTGCGTCACCGAAATGAACGAACACTTCCGGCAAATTCTGGGCACCGACCGGCTGGAAGAGCTAATCGACACGATGAAATTTCTGGTCGATGAACTCGACAAGCTACCCACCGCCTTCCCCGGCTGCCCCGGTACAGAAGGGTCATAGCTGCACCAAACCAAGCCGCAGGGCTTCGAGCACCATACCGGTCCGGCTTTTGACGTTGAGCTTCTGAAAAAGCGATTCACGGTAGCCATCTACGGTACGGGTACTGACACACATACGGTCGGCAATTTCGGCGTAGGTCAGGTCGCTGCAAGCCAGTTTGAGAAATTCCTGTTCGCGGGCATTCAGCTGAACGGCGGGCGGTGTGGCTGGCTTCCGCAGCGATTGCAACAGGTATCGGGTGAGGTATTCGGAGTAGTAGAAGCCTTTGGTACGTACCTCGTCGAGGGCGTTTCGCAGCTCCGACGGGCGGCAGCCTTTGAGCAAATAACCCCGCACGCCGTAGCGTACCATCTGCGCGATATGGTCTTCCCGATCCATCATGGAGAGGGTCAGAATTTTCAGGTCGGCGTAGTGCTGCTGCAGGTAGGCCGCCGTTTCGAACCCATCCATCTCGGGCATATTCACATCGAGCAACAAAATATCGGGGATATTCTGTTGCTCCAGCCGCTCGATTAGCTCACGTCCATTGCCCACCGTGTACAGCACCTGATAGCCCTCAAATTTGTGAATAAGTTCGGCCAGAGCTTGCGCTAATAACTGATGATCATCGGCGATGGCAATAGTCGTAGTCATGGAAAGAGTTACTTTACTGGGAAAGATAAGCCGAAGTGAAAATCATCTCAAATCTTTAGCGGTTCCAGCCCACGATTTTTATGTAACTGGTCGTAAAAAAACCGGGAGCCGTGTGTGTCTCCCGGTTTTGGGGGTTGGTTTACCACCCCCTGCCCCCCCTCCTGAAAAACAGGAGGGGGTATCTTACCAGACCAATAACTAACCTCTGGATAACCAGCTTAATAGGGTATTGAAACTTAATAGGGTATTTAAAAGAGATGCCATGGAAGAGACTTACCAGCACAACAACTGTCTTTAAAAGCCTTCTGCTATTTATCAGGATAGACGTTTTTGTTCCCCCTCCTGTTTTTCAGGAGGGGGTTAGGGGGTGGTCCCCCCCTACTTTGCCAATACCGTGGCCGTCTGATCCGTGAGCACCAGACGCGAGCCAGCGGGTGTCGTTTCGAACAGGCCGATCTCATACCGGCCGGGAGGTAGCAGATCTTTGGGCATCGACGTGAGCCAGCCATTGGGCCGTGCCAACGGGTTCTTGCCGGTTGGCTTGCGGGGCTCGGCAAACATCACGTAGGCCGACTTACGCCCACCCGATGGCCAGAACACCACGTAGGTGCCCTTATTCATACCAACCCGGTAACCGGGCACATCGCTTTCGAGGTTGAAATAGCCCGGCTGATCGAGCAAACGGAACGGCGCGGCAATCCGGGGGCCAAGCTGCGCCCGCCCGGCCGAATCGAGCAGTAAACGGGTTTCGTCGGGCGTGATGGCCGGATTGGGCAGGGTGTGCCATTGCCGCACCCGCATGGTGCTGTCGAGTTCAATAATCCAGCGGGCCAAGGGCGAGTTATGTGTACCGCCCAGGCCAATCTGATTGTGTTGCTGATTGAACGTGAGCCCCTGCATATGTTTCCGACGCACCACGGCCTCGGGCACGTAAGTCACGTAGGTCAGCACGTTGACAAACAGGAAAAGCCCCCACAGAACCGGCACCAGCCGCTGCCGGGTTTGGGGTTTCAGCAGGCTAAGCAACGCCAGATACCCCACCGCCCAGAGCACCATGGAGTAGGTCCGGTACGAGCTGTGCAGTACCATACCGAAGTAAAACCGTATCCGGAAAAACGCAATCAGGGCCATATTGGCCAGCAAAAACAGGGCAACCCCGGTCAAAAACGTCTCAAAATGCGAGCGGTTTGCTTCTTTCCGAAACACCACCCGAACCAGCCACCAGGCCAGCACGCCCACCACCGCCAGACCGGCCAGTAATGGAAGGGCCGACCGTCGTTCGATGGTCCAGGCCGGGAAAAAATCAAACAGACTACCCGCAAAAATGAAGAAACCCGCCAGGGTCTGAATCGGGTGAGCCAGCACGTACGCAAAGCCCTCGGCATTACCCTGTTGCACGGGGTAATTAAGGAAATACAGCCAGATACACACAGCCCCAAATACCAGCCAGACACCCAGCCACAACCACCGCCGACGAATCAGGAGCATAGCGGCCCCAGCAGGCCAGAGCAAAATGCCGTTACCCATACTAAACGTAGCCAGCGCGCCCAGCCCCAGTGCCCCCACAAACGAACCGGGCCGGTTGTAGGCCAGCACGAAAAAGGTGAGCAGCACCAGCACAATAATGGCTAAATATTGCAGGGTGTAAATGGCCGTGAAGGTGAGCAGGTAGTTCTGCGCCATAAAGAGCATGAGCGGCACCGGAAGCAGCCAGAATCGCGGATTCGCCCCCTCCAGCGAACTCGTACTGCGGTAAAGAAGCCCGAAAATGAGTACCAGACCCAGATTACCCCACAGCATAAGACCCGAAAACGAAAGCCCACCCGTGAGCAGATACTGACCATATACCACCAGCCGGGCGTACAGAACCCGGTGCTCGTTATTGGGCTTCAGCAGGGCGTCGAGGCCCTCAGAAACCGAACGGGCATCCACAAAACGCTGGAGAAAATACGGGATGTTTTCGTACTCATCGAACCACGGTATGTTGTACCGAAGCGCAAAGAAATACACGAAGAAAACGGCAATGGGAAGAAGCAGTAAGGCCGTCTGGACGTATCGGTTTGTGAATAGTTTCAAATCGGAAAGTTTTTTGTTCGATACATGGGACGGATTCGTTCGCGGCTAATCAGGGAAGATGTGGCCACGAGCCTTTACCGCCCTTTAGAAGCTGTTTGAGTTAGCGATTTGAGACCGTAGGGAGCGAATTTTGGTTGCTGACAAGCCAGTTTTTGCCGGTCGTAGCGGTTGCTACGACCCAAAAAAGTGGCGCAGACAGCGACCAAAAGCTGCCCTTACGGGCCAAAGGGATTAACTCAAACAGCTTCTCACTTATATGCCTGCCCGATTCGGTACAACTCGAACCAGAGCTTGAGGTAATACGACATTTTGATCCGCGACTCATCTTTTTCGATCCACTGCCGCAGGGGCATCTCAACCACCCGCGCCCGGATACCATCGCGGCCGTACTGCCGGATCAGCCGGGCCAGAATCTCGACGTCGAACAGCCACGGGCTCAGAAAAGGCTCACCAAAAAGACCCGCAATTGTTTCGCGCCGAAAGAGCTTGGCCCCGCACTGGGTGTCGTACACGCCCAGTTTCAGAATATTACTGATAAACGTGGCCACCACCCGGCCGGCGTAGTGCCGAAAGGGGTTCCGGCGGATGTCGGTACCCAAAAACTTGATTCGCGACCCCATCACCAGATCCAGTTCCGGCTGTGGACTCATCCGGGCTTCCAGATCCTGAATAGCCGCCAGGGGCGTAGCCAGATCGGCATCCAGAAATCCCACAAAATCGGCTTGGCCCTGTTCCGCTACGTGCAGCATACCCGCCCGCACCGCCCCGGCTTTACCCCGATTTTGCGGTAAAATCAGGGCCTCAACCTGCGCCGGATGCTCGGCTTGTAGCCGTTCGAGCAGGGCGCGGGTTTGGTCGGTGCTGCCATCGTCGACAAAGCAAAAGCGCACCTCGGGGTACTGCTGCCAATACGCTTCAAAATCGGCAACCGGCAACCGTGTGGCTTCGTTGTAACAGGGGATAATGATGGCGGTCATGATTATGAATTGAGTGATGAACGATAAGTGATGAGTGATGAACGTGGCTTACGCGTTAGCAAGCTCATCAATCATCGTTTATCATTCATCATTAGCAAAATGGTTTTGTGCTTGTAATACCCCGCCTGACACTTATTCCAGAGGTGCTGTGGATTGGGGTTGATGTCTTCGACAAACAGACTCGGCGGGTACACGCTGATTGGCCGAATACGCAGCGACTCACCCGAAGCCAGCAACTGCTCGCGCCGGGCGTTCATTTCGCGGTTATAGGTAGCCGCGTGGCCTCGCAGCAGATCGTTGTACACCAGCCGAATAGGTCGGCTAAAGTACAGGCTCGTCAGCATCCAGACACCCGCCAGCGCGGGTGCCCACATGGGTACCTGCAACCGCTCGGAATGAATCACCCCCTGCCGTGCCAACGTATTCACCCAAACGGTGAGGGTGAACAACCACCCCACCAGGGCCATGTCGTAAAACACATTCATGGTTCGGAAAGCCGGGGGCAGTCCGATGCCGTAGTACGACGGAAAAATCATGGCAGCCAGCAGACCCACATACGCTATCGACACCAGCCAGGCCGGTAACTGAAACAGATGCCGCACAGGGCTCCCCGACCGGGTGAGCCGCAAGGCCACGGGCACAAACAACAGTGACAACGGAATCAGGGGCGACTTGAGCAGCAACGTTCCGACCGACTGGGCCAGCCAGCCAAACGAACCCAGAAACGAAGCCACAAAATCGCCACTGTGCGGATTGCCGCCCATCCGGACGGCATTGCCCGGTGCCCGGAACAGGAGCCAGCTCGATATCAGGGCAGCCAGCACCAGCCCCGCCAGAAACGGATCAAACGTGCGCTGAAACAGCAATCGATACCCCGCAATAGCCAGCAGTAATAAAACGAGTAAAATAAGGTTGGTTTCGCCCGAGCCGACGATAGCAAACACCAGAAACGACGCCCAGACAACCGTCAGCGGCCGAATGAGACCGGCAGCCGGTAGCCGGTACCAGCGGATCATCACAGCCAGCAGGTAAAACGTCAGGGCTGTCGGAACGGTGTACGAGGCCACGGCCGCTGTCCAGAAAAACGCTTCGACGGTGCTTTGTTGGGCCACCATCATCGAGAAAAACAGCAGGGCCGTTGTGAGCAGAATCGTCGTGATTCGCTGCCCGCGCAAGAGCTCGCTCATCAGACTGAATACCGACCCCAGCAAGCCCAGTATCGACAGGGCCGGAATGAGCCGAAAGCCATCGTACCAGCCCCATACCAGCGGGTTGCCGTGTACCAGAAAGTTAGAAAAGTACCGGCCCGTCCACCAGTCGTAGTAGTAGACCTGTGCCTGCCAGAACCCTTCACGTACGGCGGTATCGGCAAAACAGTAGTCGTCGGCAGCCGAGGGATGGTTAAAAAACGACAGAATGAACAGGGGCACGAACACCGCCAAAAAGAAACCGAATCCGGCCAGTTTGGTGGCGATTGGAATGATGGGTGACTTCATACAGAGAATAGACCGAAACGAGGCAACTCACTCGTACTGAACAAGCTACTCTCGCCTATCCGGTCGGCAAGAAACCGAATCGTCGGCCGCTATAAACTAAAAACCACTTATTTTTCTTTGTTTGCCAGAAACGGAAACCCGATCACCGCAACCAGAATAACCAGTGTACCCAGGTAAAACCCAGTGGTCATGCGCTCGGTATCCCCGAAAATGAGTACGGCAAGCAAGATTCCATAAACTGGCTCCAAATTTACAGTTAATATGGCCAGATACGCCGAAAACTTACGCAACAGTCGTACACCCGCCGTGTAGGCATATACGGTACACACCCAGGCAAGCAGTAAAAGCCACCCCCACTGCGCCCCCGATTGCGGCAAGAACACATCGGTCGGTTGGCCCCAAATAAGGCTGTACAGCCCCACCAGCGGCACCGATGTTAGAAAAGCCCCGGCCATCTCGTGCGTCGAAATAACCAGAGCCTCGTACCGGTGCGTAAACTGACTGTTGATGATCGTAAACAGGGCGCCCAGCATAGCCGACAGTATGGCGGCCAGCAACCCGCCCACCTTATCGAACTCAAACCGAAAAATCAGGTACAGACCACCCATCACCACAGCCCCCAGCAGCACCTCAACCGGTCGCACCCGTCGGCGCAACAGCAACGGCTCCAGCACGCTCGCCCAGAGCGAACTCGTAGCCATGCCCGCCAGACATACCGACACATTGGCCAGCCGGGCGGCCGCAAAAAACGCCATCCAATGCACGGCAATAATAGCCCCCACACCCAGCAAACGCCAGCGGTCGCGGCTCGACACGGGCGCCACCGGGTTCCCGTTCCGGTGTCCGTACCACAGCACCGCGCCCATGCCGATCACGGCCAGCAAGGTCCGATACAGCACCACCGCCAGGGGCGACAGTGGATCCAGCAGCTTCCCCAAAATAGCCGTAAAGCCCCAGATCAGTACAATAAAATGGAGATGTAGATAATCGGCAGTACGGGTTTGCATGGTTTGGGGAGAAGGGAGGAAAGGGAGGAGGGAAGAAAGGAGAATCAACTACCGCTGGGGCGCTTTTCGCACTCCTCACTCCTATCTCCTCACTCCTTAAAAACACACTTACCTCGGAATTGTATGGTACAAAATCACGCCAATGCCGGCAAAGAGGATGTTGGGCATCCAGACCGCCAGCAGGGGGTTCAGGTTGCCCGATTCGGCAATGCCTTTGCCGAGCATGAAAAACAAGAGGTACGTAAACGCCAGAAAGAAACCCAGCGCTACCTGCCACCCCACCCCGCGCCGACTCTTGCGGGCCGATACAATCACCCCGATGACCGTCAGAATGATAATGGCAAACGGGCGGGTATCGCGTGAATATTTCTCAAGCAGGTACACCTCTATGCCATCGGCTCCCCGGCTACGGAGCAGGTCGATGTAATTGTTCAGCTCGGGGAGGGTAAAGGTTTCAAACAGATTGAAATCACTCTCAAAATCGGAGGGCTTCATGTTGAGCGTCGTATCGATCCGGGTGCCGGGCTGCAACGTCTCATTCTGTCCGTTAATCGTCCGAATTTTATAGTCAACAATAGCCCATTTACGGCGGGTGCTGTCCCACTCAATCCGGTCAGCCGAGAGTTTCTGCTGCAACTGATTGCCCTGCATACGCTCCAGGGTAAACTTATAGCCGGTACGGGTCGTGTTGTTATAGCTTTCGAGGTAAGCGTACACATCGGGCGCAATTTTGAGGTGTACGTTACGCCCGTTGAACGTGTAGGCGTCTTTGGTGTATTTCAGCTCAAAAGCAATGCGGGTTTTGTTGGCCCGTGGAATGATGTAATTCACCATGAAATACGTGAACACGGCCAGAATACCCGCCCCAACGGCATAGGGCAACAGAAGCCGCATAAAACTGACCCCGCTGCTCAGAATAGCGATAATCTCGGTACGGGCCGCCAGCCGCGATGTCAGAAACACCGTGGCAATAAATACCATCAGCGGACTGATGTAGTTGGCCCAATACGGAATAAAATTGAGGTAGTAATCGAACAGAACCGCGTTGGTAGGCGCGTTGTGTTTTCTGAAATCTTCGATTTTTTCGGTGTAGTCGATCATCACGACCACCAGCACGATCACGGCCACCACAAAGACGTAGGTTTGCAGAAATCGCTTGAGAATATACCAGTCTAAAAGTTTCATAGAATAGGCGAAAGACCTACAAGCCGGGGGATACAGCGTTTAATTTCTTATTGTTCTCCCTCTACGAGCAGGTTGCGGGCCACGTCGTGGCTTACAAACAACGTGCTTTCGGATTGAATCTGCACCAGCAGCGACTTATCAAACGCGTTAATTTCTCTTAACGTAATAGAACAACCGAGCGTGAGCCCCGTCCGGTTCAGGTGTTGTAGAAATTCGGGCGAGTGTTCGAGCACACCCATCACACAAACCGACTCACCAGCCGCCACCTCCGAGAGCTTGCGATAGCCGGTCTGCGGCATAGCCCCGGCCGTAGTCGGAATGGGATCACCGTGGGGGTCAAACTGCGGATGCTCCAGAAACTTGTCGAGCCGCTCCACCAGCTCGTCGGACCGGATATGTTCCAGCTCCTCGGCCATGTCGTGCACTTCGTCCCAGCCGAAGCCGAGTTTATCGACCAGAAAAACCTCCCAGAGCCGGTGCCGCCGGATAATTTTCAGGGCCAGCCGCTCGCCTTCGCTCGTGAGCCGCACGCCCTGATACTTGCGATAATGAATCAACTGTTTGTCGGCCAGCTTACGCAGCATGTCCGTTACCGAAGCCGCCTTGGTGGCCGTCATTTCGGCTAAGGCGTTGGTCGTCACCTCGCCCTGTTGCCGGGTGGCGAGGTAATAGATGGTCTTGAGATAATTTTCTTCGGTGAACGAATGCATAAGCGAAACCGGAATGCCCCTCTCCCCCCCGAACATTTCGGTGGTTGAGCCCGAACATTTCTTCCGTAAAAATAGTTTTTAATCATGACGAACAAAAAATTTAGGCAAGTCTAAATTTTAGATGTATACTTGCCGTAAATCTAGATTTGGCGAACAAAAACTCAAATTCAGCTTATCTGTACTCAATGGACGCTTTATCTTTTACCGAATACGTAGCATGAAACCCTGGCGACAGCCCAACGCAACGAACTCACTGCCCGAAGTTCACAGTAGTATTCATGTGCCGCTCAACAAGGGGTTTTGGCGCACGCTGGCTGCGTATGCGGGGCCGGGTCTGCTGGTAGCCGTGGGGTATATGGATCCCGGCAACTGGGCTACCGACATTGCCGGAGGCTCGCAGTTTGGGTACAAGCTCCTGTCGGTCATCCTCATTTCGAACCTGTTTGCCATGCTCTTGCAGCATCTGTCGCTCAAGCTGGGTATTGCTACCGGCCGCGACCTGGCCCAGGCCTGCCGCGACAGTTACTCGCGCCCGGTTTCGCTCGTGTTGTGGGCCCTGGCCGAAATTGCCATTGCCGCCACCGACCTGGCCGAAGTGATTGGGTCGGCTATTGCGCTCAATCTGCTGTTTGGTCTGCCCCTGCCCGTTGGCGTGGCCCTCACGGTGCTCGATGTGTTTGTGCTCCTGTACCTGCAACAGCGGGGCTTCCGACTGATCGAAAGTATAGTGGGTAGCCTGATTCTGATCATCGTGTTGTGCTTCGCCTACGAGTTGCTGCTGGCACAACCCGAGGTATCGGCCCTGCTCGGTGGGTTGGTGCCCCGCGCCCAGGTGGTCACCACACCGGGGATGCTGTACGTAGCCATCGGGATTCTGGGCGCTACTGTGATGCCGCATAACCTGTACCTGCACTCCAGCATTGTACAGACCCGCAATTACGCCCGCAACGACGAAGGACGCGCGCAGGCCATCCGGTTTGCCACGATCGACTCGACGGCCTCGCTTTTTCTGGCTTTTTTCATCAACGCGGCTATTCTGATTTTGGCGGCCGCTACGTTTCACTACTCGGGCAACCAGCAGGTCGCCGATATTAATGATGCCTACAAACTGTTGACTCCCCTGCTCGGCTCCACCGTTGCCAGTATTGTATTTGGCGTGGCCCTGCTGGCATCTGGCCAAAACTCAACCCTTACGGGCACTATTGCCGGCCAGATTGTGATGGAGGGTTTTCTGAACCTGAAACTAAAGCCCTGGGTTCGGCGGCTGGTAACCCGGCTGCTGGCAGTGGTGCCGGCTATGATTGTAGCCATTTTGTACGGTGAGCGCGGCACGGCCGAGCTGCTGGTGCTGAGTCAGGTGATTTTGTCCCTGCAACTAAGCTTTGCGGTGGTGCCACTGGTGCGGTTCACCAGTAATCGGCTCAAGATGGGCCGGTTTGTTAACCCCCGCTGGGTGACCATCACGGCATGGGCCGTAGCGGTTATCATCATCGCCCTCAATGCGTACCTACTCTGGAATACGCTTAACTGGCTGGGGTAGCGTAATTATGTGTGATTGCTCTTTTCCGTGCTACTCAGGGGCCTGGCTTATGTATGGCCAGGCCTTTTTACTACTGGCCTGATAAGGTCTCCAATTTTAATCACTATACCCATTCTATTAAAATTACTTCAGCATTTCACCTTTATTTCTACAGAAAAACTATATAACATATACTAAGTATATATGATCAAATATAAGTTATTTTAATTAGTTAGAATCAGTACGTCATGTAATCAGAACAGCATCGTCTGTCCACAAACGGCATCAATTTTCATATATTATTTATCAATTGAATTATATATTTATTTATAAAAGTCACTAAAATATTTACTACTGATTCTGTAAGATTAAAAAAACGGCATTAAAATACCGTTTAATAAACTTGGCTTTTCTCTTAAGCACTTCTACTTACTTTCGTATCACTCTTACAAACGGAGTCCAAAACACTTAATAAAAAACACCAATGAAAAAGTCTATCTTATCAGTTTGCGTTGCGGCAAGCCTCGCAGCTGCCCTCTCAGCTTGTAAAGATCCCGCCATCAGCGAGTCAATGAGTCCAGCAGGTGCCAAAGAAGCATCATCTACATCCACAGGTCAGGGTATCATGGCTGACCTTAACGTAACTGATGTTGTGATTACTGAAGAGGCTACTTACAGCTTTGATCAAAATGCCGCCAAAGCTGCTTATACCACATCAGCACCATATGGCTTAGTAATTACAACTGGAAGTGGTGCCACTCAGGCTACGCCTTCCGCCCCTGCTGCTGACCCTATTGGGAACAACACTGTCAACCAGGACAAGTGTGTATTCTTTAACGGAGGTGATCTGCCTAACTTTACATACACGAAAACAGTAAATGGCACACGGGGATGGAAATGGACATGGAAATACAATGTTACCGGGGCAGTTGTAGCGCCTAAAACAGCCTGGAATTATCAGGTGACGGTACCGGGCGTAGACCCTGAAGTACCCATCAACGCCACATTGGCTGGTTTGTCGGCTATGTCTTCAAAGCAACACCCACTGAAGTTCTCGTTTAGCCTGCTTGCAGATGATGGTATAACCAGCCGCATCGAAAATGTGAAGATCACGGTAGATGGAACTGAGTACCCTTTGGGTCATACCGTAATCAGTGGCACAGACTTCAAATACAATAGCAATGCAGGTACGTTCGGTACCGCGTCATTGTTAAGCGGCACAGACGGTCAGTACGCTTCATCAATATTGCTGAATGACTCTTTCACTGGTAACGATGCAATCAGCAATGCGATCTGCGCTAAAGTTGACGAAATCAAACCTACTTTGGGCGTAGGTACCCACACGATTACCCTGACCGCTACGGTAAAAGGCAACAGCGGTGTAGCCTCAACAGATGTATCGGTAACGAAAACCGTAATCATCAGTGGCGGTTGCAACTAATCAAATATCCGTTTACTGAACGGGCCTGATTTAGTACAGAATACCGAAGGGGTCAATGTCAGAGCTTATCTCGTGACATTGACCCCTTCTCATTTGGGTGCTACGTACGCCCTCTCCTACGACTTAAACTGCCGCAGGTTGTAGGTGAAGGTCAGCATAAAATAGCGGTTGAGCACCAGCGAGCGGGTATCTTCGAGGTAGGTTTCCGAAAACGTCCGGCTGATGCTGTTGTTCTGGTTCAGCAAATCGAAAACCGACAGCCGGATCTCGCCATTCTGGTTTTTGAACAACCGCTGGGCAATACTCGCGTTCCAGAGCGCAAACTGCTGGTTGAACCCACCCGACAAGCCCGCGTACTGCTGGTAGTTGAGGTCAGAGCGAATGACCAGCCCTTTCCAGGGGTTCCAGGTCAGGTTGGCCCCCGCCGATTGCGTGCTGTAATCGTTGTCGAGCTGCGGGCGTAGCGTATTGGTGACCCGGTTGTAGCCGAAGGTGTACGAAAGGGCAAAGTCGATTTTTTCGCTGATGTTGCTACTCAGCACCACACCCTGACTCAGCCCGTAGGCATGGGCGCGGTTTACGGCGTTGTTGATCAGGCTCGGCGTGCGGTTGTACGTGAGCGAGGTATTCAGATTCAGGTTGCTTTTGATAAACGACACCGGTGTACCGAACGAAACAAACGCCCGCCCATTCACGGCATCCTCGGTGTTGATGGGCCGCGTGAGTCGGGTGCCTTTTTGCAGAAACACGCCCTGCCCCGTCGACGCGACCACGCCCGGTACAAACTGGGCACTGTCGGCAATGAACAGCGACGAGCCGATGGGGTCGTTGAGGTAGCCAAAATTGAGCAGCGCCACCAGATTATTCGCTTTTTCGACCGAGGTATGGGTCAGGCGGGTGGTAAGTGTATGGGTATAGCTCTGTTTCAGACCGGGATTCCCGATAGATTGTTGCAGGGGATTCGTGTTGTCGAGTACATTTTGCAACTGGTTGATACCCGGTGCCTGCGTACCGGTGCGGTAGGTCAGGCGCAGACGCAGGTCGTCGGTAAATCGGTAATCGGCCGTCAGTGAAGGCAGCACGTTGGTAAACACCCGGCGCACTTCGCCCACGCGCGGAAACAACTGCTGGCTGAGCAGATCGGCCCGTTGCAGGTCGAGCCCGACCGAAATCCGCACCGTTTTGTTCGCCAGATTGTAGCCAAGGCCAGCCCGCTGCGTAAGGTAATCGTTGTCGAATCGGTTGCTCAGCAGGGAGTCGAGCCGGTCGTAGCGGTCAGAGGCTGGATTGAGCCGGTACGTATATCGATCAGCGTTACTCCGGTTGATACCCGCATTGTACGAAACCTGCAGGATTCCTTTGCCAATGGGCTCAGTATAGGTCGCATTGGCCGACACCTGATAACTGTTTGAGCGGTTGGTAGTTTGCTGGTTCTGAAGCTGCCGCACGGTTGTATCGATCTCGAAAAACTCGTTGCGTGATGCCAGCATACTCAGCCCGTCGCGGTCGTTGAGCGCCGTATTGAGGTTGATGGAAAACGTCCGGCCGCGTTTGTCGAACCGGTGCCGAAACAGGAGCCCGTTGTTAAACGAATACCCATTGTTGCGGGCCGAAAAGGTATTATCCGACCTATTGAGCAAGCTACTACCAAGCCGGGTTTCGCTGTTGGTGAGCGAGTTAGCCGTGTTGGTCTGAAAGCTCAGCCGGGGCGTCAGAATCAGCGAATTCTTTTTGTCGATGGTATATTCGAGCCGGGCGTTGAGCCGGTGATTCAGGTTGGAGCCATTATCGCCCGATTGTTCACGGTACCGCTGCGTCGAGTCGCCGATGTTCTGGTAATACTCCCGCAGTTGCGACTGCTCATTTCGGTTGCGGCTCTGATTCAGAAAATAACTCCCGCGAATGGCCAGCTTCGTCCCCCATGTATCGGTGTAGTTGATACCAAAAGCGTTAGTGGTGTTGATACCACTTTGTTGCCCCACCAGAAAATTATCGGTGCTGCCGCCCCCGTTACTGCCACCGCCACCACCGTTGCCACGGCCACCCCGGCCTCCACCATTGCCACGGCCACCCCGCCGGGCATTGCCACCACCACCGCCCCCACCCAGCACTCCGAGCAGATCCTGATTGGAGAAGTTTTGCTGGTTGATGTTGTTGCTTTGCCCGATAATCGAGATACGTCGGTCGCCGTTGAACAGGTTCACACTCCCCCCAGCCGCGTAGGTCTCGTTGGTACCTGCTCCGGCGTACACCTTACCAAATTGACCGTTCCGGCGGTCGGGGCGGGTAACGATATTGATGGTTTTTAGCGTGTTGCCATCGTTGACGCCCGTAAACTGCGACTGATCGCTCAGCCGGTCGAACACTTCAATTTTGTCGATTACCTCGGCCGGCAGATTCCGAAGGGCTACGGTCGGGTCGTCACCAAAAAACGGTTTGCCATCTACCAGCACCTCCCGCACGTTTTCGCCCTGTACTTTCAACTGCCCACCGCTCATATCAATACCTGGTAGTTTGCGCACAAGGTCTTCGGCCTGCGCATCGCGGTTTACCTTAAATGCATTCGCATTGAATTGAAGCGTATCCCCTTTCTGCTCAGCTGTAAGGGTTTTTCCCTTCACCACCACTTCGTTCAGCTCACGGGCCGTTTCGCTCAACTGAATAGTCGGTAGTTGTACCCGTCCCGAATCAACCTGAACCGTTTGTGAAACGGGGGTGAATCCGATAAACGTAGCCAGTAGCCGATAGGCCCCCGTCGGCACATTTTCGACCAGAAACTGACCACTCACGTCGGTCACGGCTCCGCGTTGCAGGCTACTGTCGGTTTGGGCCACCAGCCGAACGGTCACGCCAATGAGGGCTTCCCCCTTGGGATCGGTGACGGTGCCACGTACCGATCCGATTTGCTGGGCCAAGCTTAGGTGCGTGGTCAGTAGCAGAAACAGGAAGGCGTAACCCAGTTGGCAACGGGTTTGAATGAGGAAGGCGTGCATAGATCAGGATCGAGAAGGCGGTGAACAACAACCCAACGGATTGGTGGTGTTTGTGTATGGACTAATAATCATTCCGAAGGTTTATTTATACCCAACGGATTTGTCCCGATCCTCTTTTGAGGTCTTTTGTGGATGAGGTGCTGGCGAGGAACAAGCGTAGATTTCAGCTACTTACAAAAAGCCCCTCATGCTCAACTATTCTTACCCGACTCTTCCTAAAACACCAGCCGAAACGTACTGCCTTTGCCCGGTTCGGAGGCTACCGTGAGCGAGCCACCATGCTGCTGCATGATCTGACGCGACAAACTGAGCCCAATGCCCGAGCCGGTTTTCTTGGTGGTGTAAAACGGAATAAAAATCTGTTCGATAGCCTCGGGCTCGATACCGGGCCCATTGTCGATCACGGCGAGAATCGTGTGGGTATCTACCACTGAGGCTTCGAGCCGGATGGCCGCACCGGGCGTAGGTTTGGCAAAGGATTCGAGTGCGTTACGCAGCAGGTTGAGCAGAATCATCTCAACCTGCCCGGCGTCGGCCAGCAACATGGGTACGGGCGAGGGCACTACCACCGTCAGTTTGACCCCCTCCCGGTTCAGATCGGGCTGGGCCAGGTTGGCTACCCCCATCAGCAACTCCCGCGCCGACACTTCCGTCAGCTTTGGCTGTGGAATAGACGTAAAACTCCGGTAGGCATCCACAAACCGCATGATGCTCTGCCCCCGGTTTTCGATCGTACTGAGGGCATCGCGCAGGTCGTTGAGTGCGCCCAACGCTGTGGGCGACAGGTCTTCGGCCGGGGCGTCGTCCTTTCCCAGCAGATCAACCTCGATAATATCGCGCATGGTGCCCGTGAGCGACACAATCGGCGTAATGGAGTTCATGATTTCGTGCCGAAGCACCTTGGTCAGGTTCTGCCACGACTCAAGCTCTTTCTGCTGTAGTTCGCTTCGGATGTTTTGCAACGATATTACCGATACCAACCGCCCCCGCAGGCGCACACTCGTGCAGCGCACGGTCAGTTCGCCCTGCGGCCCACCCTGATAGGTAGCTACGGCCGCCCCGGCATTGGCCAGAAGCCAACTGTGTAAATCGGGCTGAGTAGCCTGCAAATCGGCAAGGGTACGGAGCCGGTACACCCCCAACAGCCGCAGGGCCGTTTGGTTGACCAACTCGACCCGGCCGCTACTTTCAAACGAAAGCAGCCCCACATTCACGTGCTGAACCAGTGTGTTGAGATAGTGCAGATTGGCTTCTTTTTCGGCCCGTGCCTGCCGAAAAGCCTCCAGCACGGTGTTGAACTGCCCGTTGAGGTCGCGGAACGTTGGGCCCAGGGTGTTGTCGGACCGAAACGAAATAGCGAAATCGGAATATTGTACCGACTCCAGAAACCGGATCAGTTTCCGGTTGGTATTGGTACAGTACAGGTAGAGATTGGCAGCCAGCAGAAGCCCTACCACCCCGCCAAGTACGGGCAACAGCCGCGGGTATGGCCCCCAAACGGCGTACCCAGTGGCCATGGCTACCCCTAAGAGCACCACCACCCGCCAGCCAATACCCATCACAAAACGGTTCATGCGGTAAGGGTTTAGGAGTTACGGCCGACGTCTTGGTTTGTTGTTTTTGGTTTATGGTTTTGGGTTTTTGGAGGGGCAGTTGGCGACCCGGCTTCGGACTTGAGCGGAAATAAGTATACACCACTCACCATCAAAACCATTCCCTTTCAAAGGCCAGGAACCGGAACACAAACCGCAAAACCCAAACCAAAAACGATAAACCAAAAACGATAAACCCAGCACCGGAACGCCGGCCGCCATAAACCTTTCTTAAGCAATCCAGCTGAACTCGTAGGCCAGGTTGGGCACCTTGGTCCGTTCGGCTACCCGACGTAAGCGGTTGGGCAAGGCCATGAGGTAATCGCGGGCGCGCTGACCGGCATCGTTGAGGTCGGTAACAGCCCCAATATTCCAATCTTCGAGGAGCGAATCGAGCAAGGTAATATAGTCCTGAGTGGTGTACACGCCGAGTCGCTGAGCCGCGTCGGAGAAATGACTGAACGTTTGCCCGATTTTCACGCCGGTTTCGCGCAGGAAGTGGGCCGGCATTACGATCTTCTTCTTCATCATGTCCTCAAAGGCAAGCATCATCTCCGACGGATCGACGGCCATGATATGGCTCACAAACGCTTTGTAGGCTTTGGCATGACGCATTTCATCGGCCGCAATAACCCCGCAGATTTTCGACAGCTGCGTACAACCTGCCTGCTTAGCGAGGGTGGCCGTCCGGCGGTGCGAGAGGTTGGTGGCCAACTCCTGAAACGAAGTATAGATAAAGTTACGGTAAGGATCTTTGCCTGTACCAATGTCAAACCCGTCGGCAATCAGGTACTGAGTCGAAACTTCCATGGCGCGCATGTTAACACGGCCCGAGAGGTACAGAAACTTGTTCAGCAGGTCGCCATGGCGGTTTTCTTCGGCGGTCCAGGCCCGAATCCAGCGCATCCAGCCGTCGGCTTTTTCCTGTTCCACCCCAATCATATCCACCAGCCACGATTCATACGTTGGCAGGGCTTCTTCGGTAATGGTATCGCCAACGAGCACGGCCATGTAGTCGTACGAGAGTTCGCGGGTGCTTTCCTGCAACTGCTTCACCTCATCGAAAAACGTCTCGCGCGTAGCATCAGGCAGCAGGTCGGCGGGTTGCCAGTTTGTATCAATGGGCTTCAGATATTCTTCAAGAAATGAGTCCATTTTTTCGCCGACGAAGCGCATCACATCCAAACGTGAACCAGAAAGTGTCATAATCAACCTACAGATAAAGACCTTATTGTTTGAACCAAAACCAGGTGAACGTGTGCAACTACTTCAGTAATGGACATTCAGACTTCAGATACCAGACATTAGACTTACTACCATTCTGTAGAGAAGTCTAACGTCTAATGTCCAACATCTAATGTCTAGTACTGAGTGCAACTACCCTATTGAGTGTTCAGACAGACAAAGCATGTTTTCAAATAAATACAAAAGAACGAAGATTTTAGGGGGCTTACCACACATTCCGGGCTTTTTCTGCCGAACAAATGGGAAGGACGTTAATTTTGCACCCCAATGAAACGACTGCTCGATTACGTACTAAGCGGTGTGTACCTGCTTTATTTCTTTTTGCTGCTGCTGGTCTTCCATGTCCTGCAAGTGCTCTCATTTCGCCTATTGGGCCGACCGGCTCACAAACGGGTAGTCGACTGGATGAATGCGGGCATTGCCTACGGCTGGTACCTCACGGGGAGCACCATCCGGTTTCGGCAGGAGGCCCCCCTCCCCACCGACCGGCCGCTTATTTTCGTGGCCAACCATCAGAGCATGTTCGACATCTCGCCCATCATCTGGTTTCTGCGGGCCCACACCCCCACGTTTGTCTCTAAAATCGAGCTGGCCCACGGCACCCCGGCCATTTCGTACAATCTCCGTAAAAGCGGAGCCGCCCTCATTGACCGCAGCAACCCCAAACAGGCCGTTGTCGAGATTGCCCGGCTGGGGAAACAGATTAGCGACCGTAACGAGTCGGCAGTGATTTTTCCGGAAGGCACCCGGTCGGCGTCGGGCAAACTTAAACCATTCGCTACTGCCGGTGTAGGGGTGCTCCTCAAAAAAGCCCCCAAGGCGCTGGTAGTGCCGATTGTGATTGAGCATACGGGGTGGTTCAACCCGAAGGGTGTCTTCCCACTGCGTTCGTTTACACCGATGTCGTGGACGGTTCTGGCGCCCATCGACCCCGCCGGGCAACCCGCCGAAGCGGTCGTTAAACTGGCCGAAGACGCCATCAGGGAGCGGCTGGGCGTGTCTTAACAAAGCCATTTTGAGACATTCAGGGAGCAAAAAAAGACCGTCAAAAACTAATTTGGTCTACCCTCAACTTATTTTAGTTAGATACGGTTCTTTATCTAAAGGACCGGTATATTCTCCGTAACTATCCGGTCGTTTTAGCCGTAAAGGGGTATCACTCTCGAACCAAAATCATGCTGTACGCATCCATGATCCACCCGCGAGAAAAAACAGTTATCATGGAAACCTTCAGCAAAAAGGAAAAAGAAAAACAACGCCAGAAACGGCAAAAAGACAAGCAGGAAAAGAGAGAAAACCGGAAAGCCAACGCGCAGAAAGGCCAGTCTCTGGACCAGATGATGGCGTATGTTGACGAAAACGGCAACATCACCTCTACCCCACCCGATCCTACCAAGAAGCGGCAAATCAACGAAGCTGATATTCAGATTGGTGTACCCAAGCAAACCGAGGCCGATGCCCAACCGACCACCCGTCAGGGCGTAGTGACGTTCTTTAACGCATCGAAAGGTTACGGCTTCATTCGCGACAAACAAACGCAGGAGAGCATTTTTGTGCACATCAACGCGTTGGCCGGTCCACTCAATGAAAACGACAAAGTAAGCTTCATGACCACCATGACCCCCAAAGGGCTCAACGCGGTGAACGTCGAAAAGCTGTAGTCGACTCCGGGGTTACCCACCCCCCTCTTTACATTCCGTATTTTTCAAGCCGCCGGTACAGGGCCTGTCTTGACAGGCCCAGTTCACGGGCTACATCGGTAATGTTCCCGCCGTATTTCTGCATAGCCTGCTGAATCATGCGCCGTTCCATGTCGTCGAGCTGCATGGATTCGGTTGCGGCACTGACGGGCGAAACCATACACGACGTAGACCCACCCAACCCACCGAAAAAGTCGCCCGGCTCCAGCACCGACTCGCCCGCCAGAATTACAGCCCGCTCTACAGCATGCTGCAACTCGCGCACGTTGCCCGGCCACCGGTGTTGTTTCAGATGCCGCACCAAAGCTGGACTCAGGCCCGTAACGGTCCGCCCGTACTGCTTGCGGTAGATATTCAGAAAATGCTCAGCCAGCGGCACAATATCGTCGGGGCGGTCGCGGAGGGGCGGCAGATGCACCTCAATGGTATTAATCCGGTACAGCAAATCCTGCCGAAACTCGCGGTTGGCGATGCGTTCGGCCAGGTTGGCGTTGGTGGCGCAAATAAGCCGGACGTCGATGGGCCGGGGTTTGTTGCTACCCAGTCGGGTCACCTGCCGCTGTTGCAGTACCGTGAGCAAGCGAGCCTGTTGGGGCAGCGTGATATTCCCCACTTCGTCCAGAAAAATAGTACCACCCTGCGCTTCTTCAAAACGGCCGCTGCGGTCGTCGCGGGCATCGGTAAAGGCCCCCTTCACGTAGCCAAACAGCTCACTCTCAAACAGAGACTCACTCAGCGCCCCCACATCAACTGAAACGAACGGTCCTGTTTTCCGGCCTGACTGTTCGTGAATCATACGGGCAATAAGGTCTTTACCCGTGCCGTTTTCGCCCAGAATGAGCACGTTGGCGTCAGTATTGGCCACACGGCTCACCGTGTCGAGCACCTGCCGCATAGCCGGGCTTTGGGCAATAAACGAGGAAGCAGTGCCAGAAGCGGCTGTTTTTGACCGGCCACCCCGGCTTGCCGAGTTACTCCGTTCCTCTTTTTCGGCATCGTCTTTCCCGCCTAAATTTCCCCGGAGCGTAGCCAGCAGTTTATCGTTCTGCCAGGGTTTTAGTACAAAGTCTTTGGCGCCTACTTTCATGGCTCGCACGGCCATTTCAACGTCGCCGTAGGCCGTAATCAGCACCACCGAAGCCGAGGGGTCGATGTCGAGGATTCGGTCGAGCCAGAAAAAACCTTCGCGACCGCTACTCAGGTCGCGCTGAAAATTCATATCGAGCAGAATAGCATCGTAACGGCCGTTGGTAACCAAAAACGGGATCCGTTCGGGATTTTTCTCAATGTCGACATGGCCGAAATGCCGTTTGAGCAGCAGCTTGGCAGCCATGAGTACATCAGGGTCGTCGTCGATAATCAGGATACGGGCCATAACTAATGTGTAATGCGTAATGACCATCGCTGAGGCTATCGGCAAATACGCGTTGTCAGTTGTTGTTTACAGCTGCAATATACACCGGTTGTCAAGGCTGTCCGCTTTCGGACGAAAGCTTGTCCGTGGCCGGACGTAAAACACAGCCCACACCACCACTATATCCCTGACAATTAATAACTTACCCAACTTGGCACGACACTTGAAATGAATAAGACACCGGACGAAAACCTCGTTCGCAGTTTCATTCGTTTGCTATTATGGATCGCGCCTTACCTAAACGTTTCTGGACCCAACAGCGCCTGGCAATGGCCGCGGGGGGTACGTTGTTGCTCGGACTACTCGCCTACACTCTACTCTTTGCCGATCACCGCTCCCGGCTGAACGTCGACCGGCAAAAACTGACCGTCTCCGCTGTTTCGACGGGTTCGTTTGAAGAGTTTATTGTCGTAACGGGCGTTGTACAACCGCTTAAAACCATCCGGCTCGACGCCATCGAAGGCGGCTACGTGACCGAGAAGCTGGTTGAGGGCGGGGTGCAGGTAAGCAAGGGGCAGGTACTGCTCAAATTGGAAAATCAGAACCTTAAACTGAGTTTTCTGCAATCCGAAACGGAAGCGAACCGACTGGTCAACGAACTGCAAAACACCCGGCAACGGCTGCGTGTAGAGCGGTTTGCCCTCCGCAAAACCCTGGCCGACCTCGACGCTCAGATTGAGCAGGCCAAAGACACCTACGACCGGCAGACTAAGTTAATCAAAGACAAGGTAGTATCGGAAGAGGATTTCCTGAAAGCCAAGCGTGCTTACGAGCGGCTGCTGAAACAGCGGGAAATTGAGGCCGAGTCGCAGCGGTATCAGGAAGAAAACGCCAAACTCCAGATTCAGCAACTGGAAGGTACCCTCAACCGGACACAACGCAACGTGACCCTCTGGCAACAAACGCTCGATAACCTGGTGGTGAAGGCGCCCGTATCGGGCCAATTGTCGAGTATCGACGTGGAGGTGGGTAGCAACATCAACCGGGGGCAGAACATCGGTCAGATCGACGACCTGAACGGGTTCAAGATGCGCGTCGGGGTCGATGAGCACTACATCAGCCGGGTGTACGCCGGCCTGAACGGCTCATTTGAGTTCAACGGCCAAACATACCCGCTCACCATCAGCCGGGTGTACCCGGAGGTGCGCAACGGTCGGTTCGAAATTGACATGACGTTTGTGAAAGAGGCCAACAAAGGCGGGTTGCCGCAGGGCATCAAGCGGGGGCAATCGTCGCCGATCCGGCTGGAGCTGGGCAAAGCTGCCAAAGCGACCTTATTGCCGGTGGGGGGCTTTTTCTCCGACACGGGCGGCAACTGGGTCTATGTGCTCGATAATACGGGTAAGCGGGCGAGCAAGCGCACCATCACCCTCGGCCGCAAGAATCCTGAGTACTATGAAGTACTGGAAGGTCTCCAACCCGGCGAGCAGGTGATTACAAGCAGCTACGAGAACTTCGGCGATAACGAGGTGTTGGAGTTTTAGGAAAATTGGTACGCAGAGATGCACTGAGGGAAAAGAGATACGCAGAGAACCACTAAAACCTCTCTGTGAATCTCCTTTATTCTCTGCGAATCTCTGTGTAATAAACCAGTGAATCAACCAAAAAATCATGATCCAAAC
This sequence comes from Rudanella lutea DSM 19387, assembly GCF_000383955.1. Lineage (NCBI taxonomy): Bacteria > Pseudomonadati > Bacteroidota > Cytophagia > Cytophagales > Cytophagaceae > Rudanella > Rudanella lutea. Next base: position 1,696,589 of record NZ_KB913013.1, read on the forward strand.
CATCAACCTACAAAAACTCTTCGCGACGGAAGAGGTAGAAACCACGGCCCTCAACGGGATTACGATGGATGTGCGCGACGGGGAGTTCGTCGCCATTATGGGGCCGTCGGGTTGCGGCAAGTCGACCCTGCTCAACATTCTGGGCCTGCTCGACAACCCCACCGATGGGGAGTACAATTTCTACGGAACCCCCGTAGCCCGCATGACCGAGCGGCAGCGGGCCCAGCTCCGCAAGGGCTCTATCGGGTTTGTATTTCAGAGCTTTAACCTGATCGACGAGCTGACCGTGTACGAGAACGTGGAGCTACCACTGCTCTACCTCAAAACCCCCGCCGACGAGCGTAAAGTCCGGGTAGAAGAAGCCCTCACCCGCATGAACATCATGCACCGGCGCAATCACTTTCCGCAGCAACTTTCGGGCGGGCAACAGCAACGCACGGCCATTGCCCGCGCCGTGGTGGCCCGCCCCAAACTGATTCTGGCCGACGAACCTACCGGTAACCTCGACTCGACCAACGGCGAAGAAGTGATGAAGCTACTGAGCGAATTGAACGACGAAGGCACCACGATTATCATGGTAACCCACTCCCCCTACGACGCAGGGTTTGCCCACCGGATTGTGAACCTGTTCGACGGCCGGGTGGTGACCGAAAATTTCCACGTGTAGGACTACAAAAACCCGTTCAGATCCAGATTCAGGACTTCGGAGAAGGCGGTTTCGGTGGTGAGGCCGCCATCGCCCAGCCGGTAACGGAGCCATCGACCGGTTCGATAGTCATACAGGAATCCCTCCCGAATACCATACAGTTCATCATCAATGAGTTGTATGATTTTTCGTAAATCCCCTTTTAGTCCGTCAGTGTGACAAACTTCGATGATAACGGGTGTCTGTGCGGCTTCATTATCGCGGAGTAGAAGGTCTGGGACCTGGCTGGCTTTACCCTGATCGAGCATCGTTTCAGGTAGTGGCTCCAACCGAATGCATTGCTCCCGATAATACAAGACCCCCAAACCAACCGTCAGCCTGGCAATTACACGCTGATGCTCAATGGGCGCCCAAACGCCAAGGTCTTCGTGAGCAAACGTCGGTTGCGTTGTAGATGGGAAATACATAAGACATCGCTTTTTACAAACTTAACTAACTCCAGTATGTTCCACAACTTCCTCAAAATCGCCTGCCGCACTCTGTGGCGTAGCCGGGGGTATGCCGCTATTCACATGCTGGGGTTAGCCGTGGCGTTTTGCATCAGCCTGTTCCTGACCCTGATTGCCTATCAGCAACTTACTTTCGATTCGTTTCACGCCGACAGTGACCGGATTTATCAGACCTACCTGTTTGCCAACGACCCCGAAAAGCCGCTCAGAACCGGAGCCATGCCCATGCCCGTTGTACCGGCCCTCAAGGCTGATTTTCCGGAGGCAGAGGCCGTTACCCGCGTGATGACCGGCCGCAAGAGCCTGGTCGAGTCGGAGGGTACGTATTACGAAAAGCTTATCAATTATACCGACGCCGACTTTCTAAACGTGTTTTCGTTCCCGCTGCGGGCGGGTCACCGGGCCTCGGCCCTGCGCGACCCCGGCAGTGTGGTCATCAGCGAAAACATGGCGCAGGATGTGTTCGGAACGGCCAACCCGATTGGGAAGCGCCTGCGCCTTGGACAGGATGGCCAACTAACCGACTTTACGGTAACGGGCGTTTTGGCCGATGCCCCCACCAACTCAACCATTCAGTACGACGCCCTGGTTCGGATTGAGCGCTCGCCCAATTACGCGGCCCGCCTGAACAACTGGAACGACGGCGGACCAATGGTTTTCGTGAAGCTACCGGCTCATGTCGACAAGGCCAGCTTTGAGGCCCGGCTGAAACCGTTCTCGCTGAAGTATTTTACCACCCGACTCGACGACCTGATTCAGAAAAAGGCCCAACCCGATGACCGGGGCGATAAGCTGGCGATTCGGCTGCAACCACTCCGCGATGTGCACTTCAACCGCGAAATCAACGACGGCAAAGGCACGCCTATCGCCATTGTTTACGTGTTGCTGGGGCTGGCGTTTTTTATCCTGCTTATTGCCTGCATCAACTTCATCAACCTGAGCATTGCCCGCTCAGTGACGCGGGCGCGAGAGGTGGGCGTTCGGAAATCGCTCGGTGCGCCTTCTCGGAGCTTATTTGCGCAGTTGTGGGGCGAATCGGCGTTGTTGTGCGGGCTCGGTTTCGTAGCTGGTCTGACGCTCGCCGTCATACTCCTGCCAACATTCAATGCCACATTTGGGGCGCACCTAACGCTTGCTCAGGCCTACCAGCCTGGTTTTATTGGCCTGATTCTGGCCCTTTTTCTGCTCGTAACGCTCATGGCGGGCGGCTACCCAGCCTGGCAAATGACCCGGCTCCAAACCGTTCAGGTACTTAAAGGCAACCTCGCAACCGGCCGACCAAGCCGCCTGCGCAACGCCCTGCTCATCACTCAGTTTACGCTCTCATGCCTGCTCACCTGTTGTACCCTGATTGCCTTTGAACAGGTCGATTTTCTGCGTCAAATGCCGCTTGGTTTCGACAAAGAGCAGGTTATCAGCATCCCGGTAGGAACACAGGTCGACGGGCGGCAGGTGCTCGGGCGGCTACGTCAGGTACTGGCCCACGACCCCACAATTCTGTCGCTGACAGGAGCGAGCGTAAATTTGGGCAAAGGTAAAGACCGGGTCACCTCGCGGACTACGTTTGGGTTTACCAGCAACGGCAAAGATATTGTCTCGGATGTACTGTTTGTCGATTACGACTACCTCCAGACCTTACGCATCAAACCCACGGCCGGCCGCGATTTTAGCCGGACCTTTGCCACCGACTCTGCCAACCGGGTAGTCATTACCGAGAGCATGGCCCGGTTGCTGGGCAAGCCCAATCCGGTGGGAATGCTACTCGGCGACGATGCCGACACCACCGGCAACAAAGCGCAGATTATCGGCGTGGTGCCCGACTTTCAGCTGTACTCAGTAGCCGACGAAACGCGCCCTATCACACTCTATCTGTCCAACAGCCAGCCACTGCATTATATTTTTGTTCGGGTGTTGCCCCAACACCTACCGGTCGCGATGGACAAGCTAAAGGCAACCTGGGCGACGGTAGCCCCGCAGTCGCCGTTTATGGGCTCCTTTCTGGACGAGAACGTAGACGCCTGGTACCAGAACGAGACCGTTTTTTCGCAGGTTCTGAGTCTGGCGTCGGGGATTGCCGTGGTCTTGTCGTGCATCGGTTTGTTTGCCATTGCGTTGCTGACGGTTGAGCAGCGAACCAAGGAAATAGGCATTCGCAAGGTGATGGGAGCTACCGTTCCCGGTATTGTTCTGTTGCTCTCGCGGCATTTCATCCGGCTGGCGCTCATGGGCCTTTGTTTAGCCGTTCCCATCGCGTGGTTTGGCATGCATCAGTGGCTCGACAAGTACGCGTACCGGATCGAAATCAGCCCGTGGCTCTTCGTGACAGTCGGCATGGGTGCCTTATTGATTACCCTTGTCACGGTTAGCTACCAAAGCATTCGGGCCGCCCTCATGAACCCTGCCAAATCACTAAAAACGGAGTAAAGGAGAAAGGAGGAGAGGAAACGCAAGCGCGGCCATTCCTTCCACCCTTCTGCCTTCCTCCCTTCTGCCTTCCTCCGTTTCTCCCTTTCATCCCATGTTAACAAACTATCTGAAAATCGCCTGGCGGAATCTGATGCGCCACAAGGGTATCTCGGCCATCAACCTGGTAGGGCTGGCTCTTGGCCTGGCTACCTGCCTGCTCATCAGCCTGTTTGTATTCGATGAACTGAGCTACGACCGGTTCAACACCAAAGCGGACCGGATTGTGCGGGTCATTTTCCGGGCCTCGATCAACAACGAGAAAATTCGGGAGGCCACCGTGATGCCCCCCGTGGCCCAGACCCTCAAAGCCGAATACCCGGAGGTGCTCGAAGCCACCCGGATTCGGGATGCCGGTACGCCCGTTGTGGCCTATGCCGACAAAGCGTTTCGGGAGGAGAATATCGCCTATGTGGATTCCAATTTTTTCGAGGTGTTTACGCTGCCCTTCCGGCAGGGCAACCCCCAAACGGCCCTCAACGCGCCCAACACGGCTGTGATTACGACCACCCTGGCGCAGAAATACTTCGGTACCACCAACCCCATGGGTAAGGTGCTCACGTTTAAGGGCTGGAACCGTGCCTTTCGGGTTACGGGCGTGATAGAACCCATACCAACCAACGCCCATTTTCATTTCGATATGCTCGCTTCCATGGCGGGCCTCGACGAAGCCCGGGAGCCAACCTGGATGGCCAGCAATTTCTTTACCTACCTCGTACTACCTGAAGGGTACGACCATCACCAATTGGAAGCCAAACTCCCGCAGGTGATCGAAAAATACATGGGCCCGCAACTCAAACAGTCTATGGGTATGAGCCTGAGTCAGTTCCGGCAAAAAGGCAATGAGGTCGGGCTGTTTCTGCAACCCCTCACCGACATTCACCTGCGGTCCGACATCCCGTTTGACCTTGAGCCGGGCAGCGATATCCGGTATGTGTACATGTTCGGGGCTATTGCGCTCTTTATGCTGCTTATTGCCTGCATCAACTTCATGAATCTGAGCACAGCGGGGTCGTCGAAGCGAGCGCGGGAGGTGGGTATTCGCAAGGTGATGGGCTCTCTGAAGCAGGAATTGGTCGGCCAGTTTTTGTGCGAATCGATTCTGCTGACGCTGCTGGCGCTATCGCTCGGGCTGGTGTTAGCCTACGCGGCCCTGCCCTATTTCAACAGCCTCTCGGGCAAAACATTAACGCTTTCGTTTCAATCGGTTCCCTGGCTGGTGCCGGGTCTGCTGGTGTTCGGGCTGCTGGTGGGCTTGCTGGCGGGCAGCTATCCGGCCTTTTTTCTGTCGGCATTTCGGCCGGTCAACGTACTGAAGGGTGGTTCGTCAGCCGGCAAATTGGCGGGGGGTAGCCAAAGCATCGGATTGCGCCGGGGGCTGGTTGTATTTCAGTTTTTTGTTTCTATCTGCCTCATCATGTGCACCACGGTGGTGTACCAACAACTTCAGTTTATCCAGCACAAAAAGCTCGGTTACGACAAAGAGCAGGTGCTGGTTATGCGCGAAACGTGGCGACTGGGGGCCAAAGAAGAACAGTTTCGGCAGGCACTTCTGCGCGATGCCCGCGTGACCAACGCAACCGTATCGGGGTATGTACCTGCGGGGCCTTCCAACTCCAACAACTTCACGGTGTACCCCGACAACAGCCCCATGCAACTGTTCAAAACGCTGGCCTACGAGGTCGATGAGCGGTACATCCCGACATTGGGGATGCAGATTCGGCAGGGGCGCAACTTTTCGCGGGCGTTCGGTACCGACTCAACGGCCGTTATTCTGAACCAAACGGCCGCCCGGGTGCTGGGCTGGGGCGACGCAGCGCTTGGTCATACGCTTTCGCGCACCGACCACAACGGCCGCAAAGCCACGTACCACGTGATCGGTATTGTCAACGATTTTCATTTCCGGTCGCTACACGAGCCCATTTCGCCCTTAGTGATGCTCTACGGACACAATGGCGGCTCGGTGATTGCCAAGGTTAAAACCCCGGAGGTTACCGCCCTGCTCGCCAGTCTGCAAAAACAGTGGACGGCCTACGGCACCGAAGCGCCCTTTCTGTACACTTTTCTGAACGAAAGCTATAACAACACCTACCGCGCCGAGCAAAAAACCGGTCAGATTCTGGGCCTGTTTGCGGGGCTGACCATTTTTGTGGCCTGTCTGGGTCTGTTTGGGCTGGCCATGTTTACCGCTGAGCAGCGTACGAAGGAAATCGGTGTGCGGAAGGTGCTTGGAGCGTCGGTACTCGGCATTGTGGCCCTGCTCTCGCGCGACTTTCTCAAGCTCGTGGCCATCGCCATTCTGCTGGCTTCGCCGGTGGCCTGGTGGGCCATGCAGCACTGGCTACAGGGATTTGCCTACAAAATCGACATGAGTATCGGGGTCTTTGTGGGGGCGGGCGGCCTGGCCATCCTCATCGCTCTGCTCACCGTCAGCTACCAAAGCATCAGGGCTGCCCGAGTAAACCCGGTGAAGAGTTTGCGAAGTGAGTAAAAAGGGGGAAGAGTCACCTCACCGTCGAATATGCCGAAATATTTGTTTGAAGGGAATTTGAATATGCGTTACAGGATCTTCAATAATTCCTTCGGTAAATGTCCGCTGTTTTCCGTCGGGAGTACGGATAAGTATGGTTTGTACTAACGGCATCACGATCCAAACCGACTGTACACCCGAGGGGAAGTAGATCGTATTCATTTTATCAGTTATCTCTTTCATCCCCTGTTTGGGTGAAAGAACTTCCACAGCAATGATAGGCGGCTCAGTCAGAAAAATAATGTCGCTGTCCCAATCTTCGGGTAGGTTATGAAACACAGCCACATCAGGCTTAACGGGTTTGCCATTCAGCTTCAGTTCCAGTTCGGGGAAGGTATCGTACACTTCGTCATACTGCTCAAAATGAACGCTGATACGCTGAATGGTTCGTGAGTGATTTACAGACATAATGTCTTCAGAAATGAACTCCTCAATTGTATCGACCGAATTAGCTTCCATAACCGAACGAGATTTTTTCAAAGATACCCAAAAACCAGTCAACAAATGCTAACGAATTACCTCAAAATCGCCCTCCGCAACCTGCGAAAACAGCCCGGCTTAACGTTCATCAACGTCTTTGGGCTGGCTCTGGGACTGGCCTGTTGCCTGCTTATTATGCTCTATGTGACCGACGAGCTGAGCTACGACCGGTTTCACGCCAAAGCCGACCGCATCTACCGGTTGGGCATTGATGTTAAATTCAACGGGATTGATGCTCAGATGGCCACCGTTCCCGATCCGCTCGGCCCCACGCTGAAACAGGATTACCCGCAGGTTGAGCAGTTTGTGCGCCTGCATCCGCAGGGAACGTGGCAAGTGAAACGACCCGAATCGGCAGTAGCTATCCGTGAGCAGAATGTTCTCTTTGCCGACTCCACAGTATTCGATGTTTTTACGCTGCCGCTCTTATCGGGCAACCCCAAAAAGGCGCTGAGTCAGGCCAATACGATCGTCATCAGTGAGACAGCAGCCCGGCGGCACTTCGGCAATGCTGACCCCGTGGGCAAAACGCTTAGCCTCGACAACCGACTGACGTTTACGATCACGGGCGTGATGCGCGACCTGCCCTCAAACAGCCATTTCAAAGCCGATTTTCTGGTCACCATGCTCAGTGATGGATCACCCGTTGGTGAGTGGCTGGGCAACAACTACTACACTTACATTGTGTTGAAGGAAGGGCGCTCCGGCGAACCGGCCAACCCCGATACCTTCGTTAAAAACCTCGAAGCCGTCACAAAGAAATACGTTGGTCCTCAGCTGCAGAGTGTACTGGGGCTGTCGCTGGCGAAACTCCGGGCGGGTGGCAACCAGCTTCGGTACACCATGATGCCCATGACCGACATTCATCTGCGCTCCAAACATCAAAATGAGCTACTCCCCAGTGGCGACATTCAGTACATCTATATCTTCTCGGCCGTAGCCCTGTTTATCCTGCTCATCGCCTGCATCAACTTCATGAACCTGGCTACGGCCCGCTCGGCCAAACGCGCGCGCGAAGTGGGTGTCAGAAAAGTGCTGGGTTCGGAGCGGGGGCAGTTGGTGAGTCAGTTCATGGCCGAGTCGGTACTCACCACGGTGCTGGCTATGGGACTGGCCCTGCTGCTAGTGAGCCTCGCGTTGCCGCTGTTCAACAGGCTGGCCGCTAAAGAAATTGGTTTGGGGCAGTTGCTAAGCCCGCACTGGCTACTCGCGCTAACGGTGTTCCCGATAGTGGTAGGCCTGCTGGCCGGTAGTTACCCCGCTTTTTTCCTGTCGGGTTTCCGACCCATCAGCGTACTCAAAGGCGGCATACCCACCATTGGGAAGGATGGGTTTCAGCTGGGCAAATTGAGTCTGCGGAGTGGTCTGGTGGTGTTTCAGTTCATGATGTCGGTGGCGCTCATGGTAAGCACTATTGTCGTGTACCGGCAAATCACCTACATACAGACCAAAAACCTCGGCTTTCAACGCGATCAGGTCCTGATTATCAACGATACCTACGCGCTGGATAGACAGACCGAAGCCTTTCGGCAGGAGGTTCTGAAATTACCGGGCGTGGTGAGCGGGTCGGTGTCGGGCTACCTGCCTACACCCTCTAACCGCTCCAACACGATATTTTTCGTGGAAGGTGAGGTAAATAAAAACAAAGGGGTGACGATGCAAAACTGGGGTGTAGACCACGACTACATCAAAACGCTGGGTATGCAGATGGTGGCTGGGCGCGATTTTGCACGAACGTTTGGCACCGACTCGCTGGGCATCATTTTGAACGAAACAGCCGCCAAACTCTTTGGCGGGCCAAGTGTGCTGGGCAAACGCATTGTCCGGCTCAACGACGCTTCGCTGGGGACCCAAAAGGTGTACACGGTGATTGGCATTGTGAAGAATTTCCACTACGAATCGCTCCGCTCCACCATCGGTGCCGTATCGCTCTCCCTCGACCGAAACACAGGTGCCACCACGTTCCGGCTGCACGATGCGAATATCTCCACGCTGGTGAGTCAGATTGAAGCCAAATGGAAGCAAATGACCCCCGGTATGCCGTTCAACTACGAGTTCATGAACGCGAGTTTCGAGCAGACGTACCGCGCCGAGCAACGTGTTGCCACGCTCGCCCTGACGTTTGCGGGCCTGGCTATTTTCATCGCCTGCCTCGGTCTGTTCGGGCTGGCAACCTTTACCGCTGAGCAGCGTACCAAAGAAATCGGCGTGCGAAAAGTACTCGGAGCCAGCGTTACCAGCATCGTGGCGCTGCTGTCGAAAGACTTTCTCAAACTGGTGCTGATTGCCATTATTATGGCCTCGCCCGTGGCCTGGTACGTCATGGACCGCTGGCTGCAGGATTTCGCCTACAAAGTCGACATCGAGTGGTGGGTATTTGCCGGGGCGGGTGTGTTGGCGGTAGGCATTGCGCTTTTGACGGTGAGTTTCCAGAGTATCAAAGCGGCACTTGTCAATCCGGTGAAATCACTAAAAACGGAGTAAAGGAGGAAGGAGTAAAGGGAGAAAGGAAACGCAGGCGCGGCCATCCCCTTCTCCCTTTACTCACCTTCCCCCCTCTCCTCCCTCTCCTCCTATTATGTTAAAATCCTACTTCTTGCTCGCGTGGCGAAACCTGCTCGCCAACAAACTGACTTCCACCATCAACATGGTGGGACTGTCTATTGCGGTGGCGTGTAGCATCACGGTGTTTCTGGTGCTGAGAAACTTCTGGACACTCGATGATTTCCATGTCAATGGCGACCGGATATACATGCTCGAGTATGTACAGAAACATCAGGACGAAACCCGCACCTTCGGCGATGCCCCCGCGCTCATGGCCGACGCGCTCAAAACAGACTTCCCACAGGTGAAGCAAACCGTGCGGATCAAGCGCGAAAATGTGACGGTCTATCGGAACGAGAGCGTCATTGGCGAGATGATTACCTATACCGACACTACCTTCTTCGATGTCTTTACGTTTCCGCTCGCACAGGGCAGCCCGGCCGCCCTCCGCGATCCGTCGGCCCTGATTCTGAGTGACGACATGGCCCGGAAATACTTTCCCGGTCAGAATCCTATTGGGCAACCGTTCACCGTTCTAACCGGTAACCGTGAACAGAAACAGTTTGTGGTGCGGGGAGTAGCCGCGAAGTTCCCGGATAATATCGGTTTCAAATTCACGCTGCTGACAGGTTACCACCCCGTTCATGCCGCCCTGAAAAATCAGGACTGGAGCAGTCATATCAATGGAGTTTTTGTGGAGTTGCATCCGCAGGCTACCATCGCTACGCTGGCCGGGCAGATGAAACCCTATGTGGCCCGTTACAACGCCCGCAACCCCGACAAGCCCATCGAGTCGTTTGTGTTCGACAACCTCCGGCACCCACCCGCCGATGCCTACGACGTGTATCGCCGACCCGCCGAAGCCAACCACCCGCTCATCTCGTTGGTATTTGTAGCTATTGCGCTGGTCATGATGGCCATTTCGTGCGTCAACTACGTCAACATTTCGCTGGGGGGCGTTACGCGTCGGCTCAAAGAAATCGGGATGCGGAAGGTGCTGGGCAGCACCCGGCAGCAACTGATTGGGCAGTTCATGGTCGAAAACCTGCTGCTGTGTGCGTTCGCGCTGGCGTTCGGGCTGGTGATCACCGAACTGTTCCTGATTCCCCTGTTCAACGACCTGATGACCATGACGATCTCGCTGACATTTAGCCAAAACATGGGGCTTTGGGGATTTCTGGCCGGTTTGCTGGTGTTTACGGCGGTGGTTTCGGGAGCCTATCCGGCCCTGTATGTGTCGGCGTTTCGGCCCACGGTGGTCTTTGCCGGCAAGCTGAAGTTCAGCGACCGGCGTACTGTGGCGCGAGTGTTGCTGGTGGGGCAGTTCGCGCTGGCGTTCATTGCCGTCATCATCGGCGTAGCCTTCACCCACGCAGGCAAACAGTGGCAGAACATGGGCTGGGGCTACACGCCCGACAACACGCTGGTGCTGCGCCTGACCGACAGCACGCAGTACACCATCCTGAAAAACGAGTTAGGCCAACTACCCAACGTGCAGGCTGTGTCGGGGGCGGGCACCCACGTGGGCGAGTCGATGAACATTCAGTCGGTTTGGATTGGTGGCGAGGAGAAGCGGTCGCTGGTGTTCGATGTTGGGCCCGACTACCCGCAAACACTCGGTCTGAAGCTGGCGCAGGGCCGGTTTTTCGATGCCCAACGCCGGGCCGAAAACGCGCAGTCGGTGCTGGTGAATCAGACGTTTGTGGATCGACATGGCCTCAAACAACCCGTTGTGGGTCAGACCCTGCGGCTCGACAGTCAGTTGGTGACCGTGGCCGGCGTGGTACAGAATTTCAAGTGGTTTGGCGCAGGTTCAGAACGCCCGGCTATATTCAGAACCACCCCCGAGCCCCGTTTCACGTACCTGATCGCCGAATTTGAATCGGGTAGCGGGGCGCAGGTGGCCGCAGCCGTGGAGCGCATTTGGAAGGCAAACGTGCCAACCATGACCCCGTCCTGGTTTTATCAGAAAGACGTCTTCGAACACTTCAACACGACGACTGGCAGGCTCTCGGCGGGGTTCGGGGTGCTGTCGGCACTGGCGTTGCTGATTGCCTGCATGGGGTTGTATGGGCTGTCCACACAGCATTTTGTGCGTCGGATCAAGGAAGTAAGCGTCCGCAAAGTGCTGGGGGCCACGGTCTCGCAGGTCATTTTTCTGGTAAACCGGGAATTCATCACGCTGTTGCTGGTGGCTGGTGTGCTGGCCAACGTCGTGTGTTTTAGCGGAATCCAGTTGCTGTTAGCACAAACCCAGCAATTTACGGGTGGTTTGCGGTTGGGCTTATCACCCTACGCGGTGTCGAATCTGGTGGTGTTACTCACAGCGGCCATAGCCGTGAGTGTGCAGAGCTGGAAAATAGCCCACGTAAAATTGGCCGAGTCATTGAAAAATCCGGAATAGCCCAGCAACACACGTTCGGATGAACGTACCCGTTTGGGGGCTTTCAGAGTATTAAGGTGGGAAGGGAAAAAGGAGAAAGGATACGCAAGCGCGGCCATCCCCTTCTCCCTTCTCCCTTTTTCCTTCACTCCCTCCGAATTGCCTCAACCGGGTCGAGACGGGCGGCCCGCATAGCGGGGTACGTACCAAACACAATGCCGATAAACATGGCTACAACCAGGATCACCAGAAATGTAGTGGGTGTGTAGGCCGCCTGGAACGGCACTTCGGTAAACGCCTTGATCACCGGAACAAAGGCGAGCGTAGCGCCTATACCCAGGGCCAGACCAAGCAAGCTGCCCAGGGTCGAGATGGTGATAGATTCCGATAGAAACTGCCACAGAATGTCGCGCTTTTTGGCCCCCAACGCCTTGCGCACCCCGATCTCAACGGTGCGCTCGGTTACCGAAATGAGCAGCACGTTCATCACCCCAATACCCCCCACCAGCACCGATATACCCACAATAAGCCCCATTACGAGCCGGAACAGCAGAAACCCCCTGGCGGCCTGTTCCACCCGCTGTTCATTGGTGGCCACCGAAAAGTCGTCGATACCGTTGGGCATCTTCGTTTTGAGCCACGTTTCGACCTCGGTTTTCAGGGCGGGTACATCTTCGACCCGGTCAGCTTCGATGACACACATGGGCGGGGAAGCCTTCAGAATGCTGTCGGACAAGAGGGTAATCGGTATCATCAACTGCCCTGCTTTGGCGTCTTTATCAGCCGTAACCCCCAGCACGGTGAGCACCTTACCACCGTACACCACTTGCTTACCCACCGCCGACTGCTCGGGCTGTTTGCCCACGAGCTGCCGGGCAAGGTGCGGGTTGATAAAAGCCACCGGCTGGGCTGCGGTCAGTTCGGCCTGGTTAAACGCCCGGCCATGTTGCAGGCGCATATCAGGGTGCAACGGCAGGCTTGTTCCGAGCACAACAGCTCCTATGGGCCGGTTTCCGGCCGGGCTGCGTAACTCCTGACTTTGCCGCCAGATCAGGTACGCCGTAGCCGGCCGGGTCAGCGACGCCCGCAGGCTATCGAAGCGACCGGGACGCAGGTAGGCAAACGCTGTTTTACGTACCTCCACCCCGTTGACCTGCTTAAACGGCCGCGGGTTTACCCCAATGGCTTTGATGGAGGTCGTTTTGGTGATCTGCTCACGGGCATACTGCTCCATTCCATCGATTAAGGACAGAATAGCCACCAAAGCCGCCACCCCGATCACAATCCCCAGAATCGACAGAACCGTGTGAAAAAACCGGCCACGAATGTTTTGCAGGGCCGTAGCGAACGAAACGAGAATCTTTTTCATCGGGAAAGCTACCCATTTGGGATGAGCGCCAGACAAGGTAAGCCCGCTCCATAGGCCTTTCCAAACGCTATTTGACAAACGGCAATGAGTCGGGCAGGCTATCGGCAAACAGCCCGTTTTTAACGCTGTAGCGACATTGTATACTAAAACAGCAACAAAAGACAATTAACAAAATACAAACCTGAGCAGTTTGTATATCAGGCGTTGCATAATGCCATTTATCTTTAAACAGTACGTCATGAAATCAATGCAAGCATTAGCGTTTGGCTCCCTGCTGGGGCTGGCGGTTTTGGGGTTCTCCTGTAAGGACGATGATGATACGGCCACACCCGTCAACAATATCGACACCTTCGGAGCCACACTCAACGGGGCGCAGGAAGTACCGGCTGTGAGCACCACGGCAACAGGTAACTACACAGGTCGCTTCGACAAAAACTCCAAGGTTCTGAGCTACACCGTCACCTACCAGGGGCTGACACCCACCATGGGGCATATTCACTCGGTAACGGCCGCAACCGCCGAAGGCAACAACGGCCCTGTTAGCATTCCGTTCGGCAACGTTCTGACATCACCCATCACCGGGCAAACCACTCTTACGCAAACGCAGCAGGATGAGATGTACGCCAACCGGACGTACGCCAACCTGCACACAACCCGTGCTCCGGGAGGAGAAATTCGCGGAAATATTCGCAAGACCAACTAAGGCTGACTCAAAACGAACAACAGCGGGGAGGTTCCATCTGGAGCCTCCCCGCTGTGTTTTAATGCAGGCTAGATTTTGTTACTGCAACTTAGCCAGCCACAGCGAAGCATTGATGTGCAGAGCCGGGTGCGAAGTGTAGCCAGAAGGGGCATCGCCCGACCAGCCATTGAACAGCGTATCGTTGGTATCGCCCGTGCCATCGTCGGCCGGTGAGCTGTCGCCAACAAACACGATCCGGCCACTGCCGTAGGTTGACAGCAACGCCATCACCCCCGTGGTGCCGTTCAGCGTACTACCCATGCGCCAGAAAAGCCCCTGCACCGTAGCGTTGTTGGTTGGGTATAATGTAGCCGACGTACCGGCGTAAAAAGCCAGTTTAGAAGCGGTTCCGGCCACGCCGTTCAGCACTTTCTGAGCATTGGTATTTGTACCGGTATAGACTTTGGTCGTGGGTTGTTCGTCAATGTCGATGTAATCGACCCGGAAACCAAACGGATTATTGTTGTTAATGCCGTTGTTGGTCATCAAATCATTCAGAACCCGGGGCGAGTCGGCCCCGTCGCCATCGCGGTCGGAGGGCAGGTACCCGTTGGGGTCGGTACCCGTGAGCGAAGGTGCCGTATGATCCGCAATGAGCATGAGGCCACCGCCATTGGCCACAAAATTCATAATGGCCGTTTTCTCCGAAGCCGTGAAGAGCCGGTTCGGCTCCACCACCACGTACACATCGTAATTGCTCAAATCCTGCGCATTGGCGGTGTTTCCGTACGTAATAGCCGTACCAGCGGGCAGCGTTTCGACCAGATTACCGCGCTTCACCAGCTCAACGGCCCAGGCCGAAATACCGCCTTTCCAATACGTTTCGGAGGTGCTGGCCGTAATGCCCGTGTACGAGGGCGTTGGGTACCGCTGCGCTTTGCTCTCGACTGTGGTACCGCCGGTGTATGTCGGTACACTTTCGGTTCCGTCGGCATCAATCAACCAGTCAGCATTGCCCGCATTTTCGTACTTACTCGCGTCAAACAGAAACTTTTTACCCGTTGGTGTGGGCGTGCCGCCCCCCGCATAATCGTTTACAACAATATCGTCAATATTGATCCGGTTGGTTGCGCCCGTCAGTTTTCGGATTTCGAGCCGCACCGTACCCGACACGTTCAGCGTAAATGTCTGCGTTTGCAGCGTCGTGGTGGTAGTCACGTTCGATCCCGTTTGGGTCCAGGTACTGCCGCTATTGGTTGAGTACCAAAGTCCCCACTGACTGGCGGCATCGGTGCCGTACGTGGCGTGTTTGACCGTCACGGTGCTGATGCCCGAGGCTGTGTTGAACAACATCGTGATCTTGCCCGTATTTCGGATTCGGGCCGACCAGCTACCCGCCCGCCGGTCGCCACTCAGATTCCCGATCAGGGCGTCGTATAGATTCCACGATCCCGACGGTAAGGTTACGTTGTCGCCACTGGCCGAACCGGTGGGGCTAATGTCGTACGAGCCTTTGGGGCTGGTAGTGCCAACTTCAAAGCCCTCGGTCAGCGATACGGCCAGCAGCTTGGCTGACCCCGCCGACGGTGTGGGCTGAAGGGTTGGCGTAAGCCCATCGAATGAGTGACATCCCACCAGTAAAACGCCCAGCACAGTTGTGACCAGCACCCGTGCCTTTAGGTTAACGAATTGCATAAAAGTTGATTTGAGAGGTTTCGGCATCTAAAATCGCCTTTTCTACCTAAATATGCAGCAAATGACATATTATTCTTTTGTTACCACCCTGTTTGTAGCATACATTTTGGTAACTAATCGAAAGCCGACGCACGTAACGGGGAGTTAGTTCCTGTACCATCCCAACAGTGTCCGGGGCCGAACGTACAACGTCCGCAAACGGACATATAGCCAAACCGCCCAGAAATAACAAACTAACAATCAGCAATTTACTTTTTTCGGCACACCGTTTGGTCGTTTATTGGGCAGGAATAGCCGCTACCCATTTCTGGCCACGACCATGCTCAAAAACTACCTCAAGATTGCCGTTCGGAACCTGTGGAAACACAAGCTGTTTTCGCTCATCAATGTGTTTGGGCTGGCTTCGGGGCTGACGGTTTGCCTGCTGGCCATTGCCCACATCCGGGGCGCGTTTACGTACGACTCCTTTCATTCGAACCGCGACCGCACGTACCGGATTCTGACCGATGTGGTGTCGCAAACCAATGACATGCATCCCTACGCCACCTCGCCCATGCCCCTGGCTGAGGTGCTTAAGCGCGACTACCCCTTTGTGGAAGCAGCCACACGGGTAGTACGCACCTACGGCGACGTATCGGGCAATGGGCGGGTACTGTCGCTGATTACCTTCGCGGTCGATCCCGGCTTTTTTAGGCTTTTTAGCTACCCGCTCGCGCAGGGTCGGCCGGCCACCGAACCCGGCACCGCCGTGGTGACCCGCCAAACCGCCGAACGATTTTTCGGAACAGCCGATCCGATTGGCAAAACCCTGCAACAGGGCGATACCGGCCCGATGCTGATTACGGGTGTGCTGGCCGAGAACCCGGCCCCGTCGCACCTCCGGTTCGATATGCTGGTTTCGCTCGCTCCCTCAGCCCAAACCAAACTACCGGGTGTTTTTTACGACTGGCGCGAGTACCACAACGGCTACACTTACGTGCTGCTGAAACCGGGCACCCGCCCCGAACAACTCGACAACGTGCTGCCTTCGCTCGCCCGGCGGGTTACGCAGGGGCTGGCGTTTGCGCACGAAAAAGGCTACAGCTTCCGCACACAGGCGCTCACCCGCCTGTCGCCCTCGCGGCAAGACCTGATGTTTACCACCTACGAACCCCAAATTGGCGGGCTCCTGGCCGAGCTGGGCATTGGGCTGATTACCCTGCTGATGGCCGGTTTCAATTACATCAACCTGACGCTGGCCCGTTCGCTCGGCCGCGCCCGCGAGGTAGGCATCCGGAAAGTGGCCGGGGCTCTGCGCTGGCAGGTGCAGGCGCAATTCATGGCCGAATCGGTGGTGCTGGCCCTGCTGGCTCTCGGGCTCGCAGTGGGCATGCTCGAACTGGTCCGGCCCATGGCCTTTGTGCAGCAATGGATGCTCGGCAGTATGGCCTGGGACGCTCCGTTGTGGGCCATGTGCCTCGGCTTCAGCATCGTGGCCGGCCTGTTGGCCGGGCTGATACCGGCCCGGGTGCTGTCGGGGTTTGAGCCCGCGCAGGTGCTACGCAGCCAAACCGGCCTCCGGGTATTACGGGGGCTCTCGTTGCGCAAATCGCTGATTGTAACTCAGTTTACCATCTCGCTCGTGGCCATGATTACACTCATGACCCTCATGCGGCAAATGAACTACATGGCTACGGCCGATTATGGTTTCCGACGGACCAACGTACTCACCATTCCGCTCGCCGACCTCCCCGCCGATCGGCTGGCCCAAAAAGTTGAGCAGTTGGCGGGCGTAGAAAGCGTAGGCGTTACCTCAGACCTGTTTGGTGCTCACGGCGACACGCGCATGGCCCGTCGGCAACGCAACGCCCCCGACTCAACACCCGCCTTTACATTTGCCGTAGGCCGTCAGTTTCTGCAAACCCTCCAACTCAAACTGGTAGCCGGTACCGACCCGTTCTCGTCCGTAGCCGACACGAGTAGCCATCGAGTGGTGATCAACGAAGAGGCCGTGCGAAAACTCCGGCTCGGGAGCCCCGCCGAGGCCGTTGGGCAAACCTTCTGGTTCGACGGGGCCGAGCTACAGGTGGCCGGGGTCGTGAAGGATTTTCGGTTTACGAGTTTTGCCTGGGCCATTATGCCGCTCGTACTGCGCCACCAACCGGGTGGGCTTCGGTACCTTAACGTAGCCGTAGCCGACGGGGCTACCGACAACGTCCGGGCGGAGGTGGCTCAAATCTGGAAAGCCCTCAAACCCTACGACCCATTTGCCGGAATCTGGTACGACGATCACCTGCGCGAACGCCATACCCATGCCGACGATACTGATTTTATGGGTTTGCTGGTGGGGCTGGCTTTTTCAATTGCCTGCCTGGGCCTGCTGGGTATGGTTACGTACTCTACCCAAACCCGCACGAAGGAAGTAGGCATCCGAAAGGTGATGGGCGCCGAGGTGGGACAAATTGTCTGGCTCCTGTCGCGGGGATTTGTGTGGCTGCTGCTGCTGGCTGCGGCTATTGCCCTGCCGCTCGGTTTTCTGGCGGGTCACGCCATTCTGTTTCATTTTGCGTACCACGTTTCTATTGGGCTCGAAACGCTCGGAGCCTGCTTTGGAGTGCTGCTACTGCTGGGTAGCCTCACAATCAGTTTCCAGACCTACCGGGCTGCCCTCGCCGACCCCGTCAAATCGATTCAAACCGACTAACCGACTTCTCTTTTTCTCCGATCACCATGTTCCGCAACTATCTCAAAATCGCTTTCCGGACGCTTACCAAACACAAAACCCATTCGCTCATCAACCTGATTGGGCTGTCGGTAGCGTTTGCCTCGGCTACGCTGCTTTTTATGACGGCGTGGTTTGAGTGGAGTTATGACCGGTTTCATGCCGACTCCGAGCGGATTTACCGGCTCTACATTCAGGAGTCGTCGGGCGAGTCGACAAGCATTATGCCCTACCCGCTCACGCCTGCCCTCCAAACCGAACTAAACGACGCCGAGGCCGTAACGCGGTTTATGTGGTCGCAAACCGAATTTGTGGGCGAGAAACGGGTAGCCAAAGACATCCGGTTTGTGGATCCGGCCGTTTTCAAGACCTTTTCGTTTCCGTTCATTCAGGGCGATCCCAACACGGCCCTGAACGAATTGAGCAGCATGGTACTAACCGAAGACATGGCGCAGGACCTCTTCGGCAACGAGAACCCGCTGGGCAAAACCCTCCGTACCGATGGCCTCAACATGGGCCGCGATTTTGTGGTGACGGGCGTGATTGCCAACCCGCGTACCAACTCTTCGTTTCAGTTTGATGCGCTGGTGCGGCCTGAGGTACGCGCCGACTATCAACCCAACAAGGCCGAGTGGGGTAATCGAAACCACGAAATTTTTGTCAAGCTCAAGCCCGGCATCGACGCGCAAACGGCCGAACGGCGGCTGAGTGCGTTGAGCCAGAAATACTGGCAGGCCGATATTGCCGAAGCCAAGCGCCGGGGCGACAAACCCGACGAGCGGGGCGAGTACATCAGCCTGCGTTTACAACCCCTCACCGATATTCATTTCGACACCAAAGGCGTGATGGGCGGGGGAATCAGCCGCACGTACGTGTATGCGCTGGCGCTCATCGGATTGTTTATTCTGCTGATTGCGGGCATCAACTACGTAAATCTGTCGCTGGCCCGGTCGGTAACGCGGGCGCGGGAGGTGGGCGTTCGGAAATCACTGGGCGCACAACCGGGGCAACTGCTGGGGCAGTTCTGGGCCGAGTCGTTGGTGGTGTGTGTGCTGGCGCTGGGTATCGGGTTCGGATTGGTACTTTGGCTGCGTCCATCGTTCAACCGGTTGTTTGGCACCCGGCTCAGTACCGACCTCCTGTTTCAGCCCGGTACGCTCATAGCCATCGGGTTGGGCTTTGGCCTGATCAGCCTGCTTACGGGTGGCTACCCAGCCTGGCTGATGGCTCGTTTCGAAGCCGTTACGGTGCTCAAAGGCAAGCTCAAAGGACCCAAAGCGGGCGGGTTACGCAGCGTCCTGATTGTGGCTCAGTTTGCCCTGGCGAGCCTGCTCATCACCTGCACTCTCCTGATTGGGCAGCAGCTCCGGTTCCTGCGCGAACGGCCGCTCGGCTTCAACGAAGAACAGGTGATTAGTTTGCCCCTCCGCAATCAGGACAATCTGGATGGAAACCGGGCCGTGCGGCTCCTGCGCGACCGGCTCCGCAACAATCCCGACGTGGTGAGCATATCGGGTACAGCCAGTAACGTTGGCGAAGGGATGGACGGCAACATGTCGCGGAGTATGAGCGGCTGGACGCACAACAATCGCGAGGTACAAACGGACTGGCTCCGGGTCGATTTCGACTACCTCAAAACGTTGGACATGACCCTGCTGGCGGGCCGCGATTTCAGCCCCGCGTTTAGCACCGATACGGCCTCGGCGGTTATTATCACCCAAAGTATGGCCAAACAGCTGGGCGAGAAGAACCCCGTGGGCGTCTTTATCCACCCCGACACGACCGGCCCGAAATACCAGGTTGTCGGCGTCATTCCCGACTTTAACCTGTATTCGCTGCGACAAAAAGCTACGCCCATCACCATGCACCTCGACGCATCAACGGAGCTGTCGTATGCACTCATCCGAACCACACCGGGCGGTATGATCCGGGTAATGGATCAGCTGAAAGGCCTCTGGCGCGAAATGGCCCCGACGGCCGCATTTCAGGCCTCGTTTGTGAACGAAAATACCAACCGCTGGTACGTGCGCGAAGAACGGTTTGCCACTATTTTTCAGCTGGCAGCCGGACTGACCATTTTGCTGTCGTGCATGGGTCTGTTTGCGATTGCGCTGCTGTCAATTGAGCAACGCACCAAAGAGATTGGCGTGCGAAAAGTGCTGGGGGCGTCGGTGCCGGGGCTGGTGGCGCTCATCAGCAAGGATTTTCTGAAACTGGTCTTGATTGCGGTGGTGATTGCCGCGCCCGTGGCCTGGTACGCCATGAACGCCTGGTTGCAGGACTTCGCCTACAAAATCGATATTGAGTGGTGGGTATTTGCCGGGGCGGGGCTGCTCGCGTTGGTTATTGCGTTTGTCACGGTGAGTTTCCAGAGCGTAAAAGCCGCCCTGATGAACCCGGTAAAGAGCCTCCGGGCGGAGTAACACTTACCGAAAGAGCTGACTGAAAGGCACTTCGATGCCAGTGGCTGGGTCGTGCACCACCCCGTCGGTGTACGTTTTTTTCTGCCCGTCGGGTGTTCTAACCTGAACCATCTGGAGCGGGGGTACAATAATCCAAACCGACTGCACACCCGCCGGAAAATAAACCGTATTGACCTTGGTGGTTATATCGGTAGTAGCTTGCTTCGGCGACTGAATTTCGATGGCGATGATCGGCGGTTGGGTGTAGAAAATGATGTCGTTTTCCCAATCCTCGGCTCGTTTGGGGAACACGCTCACATCCGGCTTACACTTACCCGTGGATAATTCGAGTTCAAGCTCAGGCAGAATATCATAGTCAGTATCATAGCGGTCGAGAGCTACGCTTAACCGGTGCATGATTTTAGAATGATTGTAGGACATGATATCTTCTGAGTGAAACTCTTCGATCAGATCAAACACGGGCGTTTCCATAACAAAAGGCGTTTGTACCAAAGATAACGCAACAAGGTAAACGATTCGCTACCAGCACACCAAAATTACCCGGTACAAGGTGCATCCAAACAGCAATTGGGGGCTAATAATCTCCCGGTTTGGATGCCCCGGCTTTTCTAGGCAACTTGCCGGCGTTCCGGTTTTTAGTTTTTAGTTTTTGGTTTATTGTCTTTGGTTTATTGTTCCTGGCGGCCGACCTTTCGGTTCATCGTTCATCGCTCATCCCTCTCCTTCCTATGAAACTCGCGTACCTCCCCCTGCTGCTGGGTTTACTCGCTCCAGCGGGGCATTCACCAATTCCCTTGCTTACACCGGTGCCGACGGCTACCCGACCCGCGCCCGTGCTGCAAACCGGTGCCGATCAGGTGAGCCGCTACCTGCCTTATCTGAAAGGCAAACGCATCGGGATGGTCGTCAATCAAACGTCGATTATCGGCAACAAACCGAGCGTCGATAGTCTGGTGAGTCTGGGCGTAAACGTGGTATCAATTTTCGGGCCCGAACACGGCTTCCGGGGCAACGCCAGCAACGGCGCCAAGGTCGACGATAGCGTTGACCCCAAAACCGGGATTCCGATTATTTCGCTGTACGGCAAAAACAAGAAACCATCCAAAGAGCAGCTAGACAAAATCGACCTGCTGGTGTACGACATTCAGGACGTGGGGTGCCGGTTTTACACCTACATCAACACCCTCGACCATGTGATGGAGGCCTGCGCCGAAAACGGCAAAGAACTGCTTATTCTGGACCGGCCCAATCCCAACGGCTACCTCGTCGACGGGCCCATGCTGGAAGACCACCTGCACTCGGGGATCGGGATGCACCGCATACCCATTGCGCACGGCATGACCATCGGCGAGTTTGCCCGGATGATCAACGGCGAAGGCTGGCTACCCAACAAGATGCAGTGCAAGCTAAACATCATTAAGGTAGCCAATTACACGCACGACACGCCCTACGTGCTGCCGGTAGCACCCTCGCCCAACCTCAACACGCCCCAGTCGATTCTGCTGTACCCGAGCGTTTGTCTGTTCGAAGGCACCATTATCAGTCAGGGGCGGGGCACCTACATTCCGTTTACGGTACTGGGCGCACCGGCGCTCAAGGGGCAGTACTCGTTTTCGTTCAAGCCGGTGAGCATCAAGGGCATGAAAGAGGCTCCATTGCATCAGGATACCGAATGCTACGGCCTCGATCTGCGGCAATACGACACGGCCCAACTACGCCGGTCGAAACAACTGAACCTGCAATGGCTCATGGAACTGTACAAAGCCTACCCCGACAAAGCCCGGTTTTTCGACATGAGCCAAAGCCGCGAGATCGGCAACTTCGACAAGCTGGCCGGCACCGAAAACCTGAAAAAACAGATCATTGCCGGGACGCCCGAAGCCGAAATCCGAAAAAGCTGGGAGCCGGGTCTGTCAGCCTACAAAGCCATGCGCAAGAAATACCTGCTGTATCCGTAGGGTTTAGTCCCTATCCACGCTTCGCATCAGAAGCAACGCGCCCCTCCGGAAACGCTTTAGGAAGCGTTTCCGGAGGGGCGCGTTGCTTTGCGGCTATTGTTTAGAAGGTGTAGCGGGCACCCAGCTGAACCGAGTACGGGGTGCCGTTTTTCTGGGTTACGCCCACGTTTTCGTTCACCCGGTAGCTATACTGCCGGGTTGTGGGGTTGAAACCCGAGGGCGTCAGCAGGGTCTGGTTGCCCAGGTTGTAGTTGCCGCCCCAGTTCCGGCGCGAAGTTGCTTCGTTGCCTTTCAGCATCACCCCGTCGAGGGCTTGCCCAAGCAGGTTAGCGAAATTGAATACATCGACACTCACCTCCAGCTTCTGAGTACCGAACGTTTTAAACGCTTTGGCCAACCGCACATCAAACGTACCAGAGAACGGGTTTTCGCCCCCATTCCGATTCGAGATGGTACCCAGACTGTTGCGAATAAACGAAGCGGCCCGATTATCAGGGTTATCGAGTACCCGTTGCATCGACGTCCGAATGCCCTGGGCCACCTCAGGGTTACTCGGGTCGAACACAAACGCCAGGTCGTTGTCGTTGCCGGGGCCTCCCACAAAGTCGCCGTTGATATCGCCGTCCACGACCAGCGAGTAGCGGGTTCCGCCCAGGCCCGTAAACCGAACACTGAGCACCACCCCACCCACCGAGGGCGTCGACCCGAAGGCTACGATCTTGTGCCGGAACTGGTTGTCGGAGTAATTGATCTCATCGAGGCTGCGCGGGTCACTCTTGATGGGCCGGAATGTAGAGGTATTGGCCACGTTGCCGTTGTACGAGGTGTTGTCTCTGGCATCGTTCCAGGTGTAGCTAAACGCCAGCGAGCCATTGCGGGGCAAGCGCACCTCCCCGTCGAACACAAAGGTTAGGGTTTGCAGCCTCGCTCCGTTGGTCAGCATGAGCGTGCGACCCACGGCCTGCGTTTTCCGGCCCAGTACATTGTTTGTTTGTCCGCTGTTGGTCGCAATCGTGTTGGCGGGTACAAACACCGCCCGGTTAGCTTCGTTACTCAACCGGAAATAGGGCTGATCAACAAGGTTCTGGTCGATGTACACGTAGTTGTTCACCGTGCGGGCATACAGCAGGTTGGCCCCTAACCGCACCCGATCGCCGAAAAACCGGCTGTACGACAGGTTGGCCTTGTAAATAGTGGGCACCTGAAACTTTGGGTCGTTGAGGTTGATAGTCGACACGTAGCTGGCACCAGCGGGTACGCCCGGTGCGGTGCCCGGATCGTTACGGTAGGCCACAAAATCGGGGCGGGGTACCAGATTGGGCTGGCTCGCGTTGGCCGGGCGCGTCACATCAATCGACGCTACTTTGGTACCGCTATTCTGGATGTTATTGACCTGTGCGTAGTTGATCACGTAGGCCGAGAAAGCCCCCGCCCCGAACCGGATCACATCCCGATTTTTACCGCCGGGGTTCCACGTCAGCTGTAAACGGGGCTGAATATTGTTCCAGTCGGTCGGGTTGGCGTCGGTACGCAGGCCCAGCTCCCGATCAACTACGGGGTTGTAATCGCCCTTGGTCAGATAACTGGTGAGGTCCCAGCGGAGGCCAGCCTGCACGGCCACATCCGGGTGGGGGTTAAACTGCATCTGCCCGAACAACGATGCGTTGAGTACGTACTGCTGCACCGAGGGCACTCCGTTGATAGGCACCTCGCGGGCATACCGCGACGGGTTCAGATCGTTGAACTCCTGCAGATTATTGAAGATAAACCGGCCGTTCTGCTCGTTGGAAATGTACGTATCGAGGTAAGTAAGGGTGTTATCTGTGCCGAAGGTGAAATTGTAGCGACCTTTGTTCCAGTACAACGTATTGACCAGTTGTATCTGGTTTTCGAGGTTGCGCTCGGGCGTAAACCGCTGCCCGCCAAACTGCACCGATGTGTTGCTGGTGCGCCCGTTGGGCAACAACGACCGCACCGTAACAATAGCCCGCGGAATATTGGCCGAGGGCAACAGGCTGTTGGGCTCGTAATTGCGGGTAGCGTGCTGGTATTGCAGCTTCAACTCGTTCACGAGGGTCGGTTTGATGGTCGAGCGGAGCGATACCAGCGTACTGTTTTCCAATGACTTGAAACCACCATACACCTCAAACAGGTTGATAGCCGAGTTGTCGTTGTTGCTGTTGGGGTTGTTCCAGTTACTGAAATTGTTCCGCAGCGTGAGCGTGTTTCTAGCGTTGATCTGCCAGTCGAGCCGGGTAAATACCGTATTGGCTACCGTTTGGCGGTTAAACTCCCCAACCTGCTGGGTCTGGCTCAATCCGTATTTCTGCCGGGCAATGGTAATCACGCTGTCCAGCACGGCCTTGCTGATGCCCAATGCATTAGCGTCGGCATCGCTCCGAATATCGGCAATGTAAAACGGGGCCGACTCGGTCTGCCGGTCGAGAGCAACAAAATAATGCAGCTTGTCTTTGATGATAGGCCCACCGAGGCTGAACCCATACTGAAACCGGCTAAAGTCGACCGTGCGCACGTTGCCCCGCATATCGCGCGGACTGGCCAACCCGTCGGCGTTGTAGTATGTAAAAGCTGTACCCGTCACCTTGTTGGTACCCGACTTGGTTACGGCACTCACCGTACCGCCCCCCTGCCGCCCTTTGGTGACGTCGTACTCATTGGCAACGATTTCAAACTCCCGGATGGCTTCGAGCGAGAGCGAAAACGGCCCGCTACCCAACTGCCCGCTGGTGAGGTTGTTGCGGGCACTGGCCCCGTCGATCAGGTAGTTGGTCGAGGAAGCCAGCTGCCCCCCGATACTGATGCCATTGCTCAGGGGCGACAGGGCCAGCAGGTTGGTAAAGCTTCGGTTGAATACGGGCAACCGGGCAATGTTACCCGCCGTAATGGCAGTGGAGGCCCCCAACCGATCCACGCGGCTTTTGAGGCCCGTTTCGGTTACGATTACCTCCTGTAGATCCTGGTTGGTTTCGATCATGGCGGTGTTAATCGTGACCAGATCACCCTGATTCATCTGGTAACCCGTACGCACAACCTGCGCAAACCCCACGAACGTGAACGTGACGGTGTACGGCCCGCCCAATGGCAACTGTTTGATGGTAAACCGGCCATCGACCCCGGTCTGAGTGCCAGTCTGGAAACCGGTCGATTCATTTTTCACCGAAACGGTGGCACCGGGCAACACGGACCCGGCCGCATCTTTCACAATACCCGCAATGGTGGCATCGGTAGCCTGCCCCCAAACGGATGTAGTCAGAAAAAGCAGCCCGACCAGTACGGAGGCTACGTACTTCATTAACAAGGAGTTGTTTCTCATAAAATGCAATGACTGTATAGCAAGTCATCGCAAAACTCCCCTCTGCCCCCGGTTCGGGCATGTTAAAAATTAACAATCCCAAAACTCTTAACGAATTGGTTAAACACCCCCGCCCGCAGCGCCCGAAACGTAGCATTGGCATAACATTGTACACACATTCGGGTAACAAACACGGGCATCAGCGCCGGATAACCTGCTTGAGTTTTTTCGAGACCGTTTGCCGGGTGGCCCCCACCAAATCGGCCATTTCCTGATGCGACAGCAGTTCGAAGGGCAGGTGTAGCCCGTGGTCGGCATCACGCACGGGTGTGCCGTACTGCCGGGACAGATGCAGCAGGCGATTTTCGACGGTTTCGCGGGCGCGCTGCAACAGCCTCACCTCGGCCTTGTACCATCGGCGTACCACGGCCTGCCCAAACCATTCGGCCACCACCGGGTCGTGAACGGTACGGTGACGAAACACCGAGCGATCTACCGCCAGCACCACCGCACTCGTAGCGGCCTGGGCAAACTCGAAAAACTCTACCTCGTCGAGGTAATCCAGATCCCCGAACGTCTCGCCCGGTTGAAGCACATCGTACACCACCCGCTCACCCTGCGGGCCCAGGCTACCCGTTTTTACCACGCCCCGCTCAATGAGGTAGATAAGGGGCTGGTTGTCGCCCACCTTGTAGACGTACTCCCCCCGCTCCACCCGACAGCGAGTGCAGGCATCGGGTACTTGATCCAGGAAGTAATCCGAAATAGACGCCAAAGTCATGTAGCTGCTCCCCTTTGTTCTGTGTTAACAAATTTTGAAAAGTATATAAAAAAGGCCGGGTCGTTTTAATATTGCCAGAATTACAAAACTACTTTGCTTTCATGAAGAACCTGTTCACACTCGGCCTGCTCGGGTGCGTTTTTGCTACCGGCTGCCGGACTACCACGCCCAACACCTCGGCGTCAGGTGGACAACAGCCCGTTTCGGTCATTGCGTTTGGTTCGTGCAGCGACCAGAAACGCCCCCAACCCCTCTGGGACGATATTCTGGCCCAAAAGCCGAACGTCTGGATTTGGTTGGGCGACAACATCTACGGCGATTCGGAAAACCTTGATACACTGCGCAATAAGTATGCCCGGCAGAAGAGTAACCCGGTTTACACCCAGTTGCGGCAGTCGACCTCGGTTATTGGCGTTTGGGACGATCACGACTATGGCGTTAATGACGGCGGCAAAGAGTACCCACGCCGGCGCGAGAGCCAGCAGCTGATGCTCGATTTCTTCGATGTGCCCGCCAACAGTCCCCGGCGTACTCAGGAAGGCGCGTACTCGGTTCACACGTACGGACCCAGGGGGCAGCGCGTGAAGGTGATTCTGCTCGACGGCCGGTACTTCCGCGATCCGCTCAGGAAAGAGGGTCGCAATAACGTCCCCGACCCTACAGGCGATATTCTGGGCGAGACTCAGTGGAAATGGCTCGAAACCCAACTGACCAACTCCGATGCCGAGGTGCACATTATTGGCTGTGGGATTCAGTTTATCGCCGACGAGCACCCTTACGAGAAGTGGGCCAATTTCCCCACCGCCCGTCAGCGCCTGTTCGATCTGCTGGGTAAAACCAAACCCAAAGGAGCCATACTGATCAGTGGCGACCGGCACATTGCTGAGGTAGCCAAAGTGAGCATTCCGGGGCTCGGGTATGACCTGTACGACATCACCAGCAGCGGCCTCACCCACGTATCGAAGCCACACGTAGAACCCAACCGCCACCGCGTAGGCGAGATGGTAGCCAAACTGAACTACGGCCACATTACGGTCAACTGGGGCCAGAAACCCCTGTCGGCTACGGTACGCATCAAAGGCGATGCCGACAGCACGCACCTGACCCAGACGATTCGGTTCTAGAAGTTTATTGTTTTTGGTTTTTGGTTTATCGTTTTTGGTTGGATGGCTGTTCGGGGTATTAGCCCACACTCCAGCTCAGCCAAAAACGATAAACCAAAAACAATAAACCGCTAAAACCAACTCATCCGAACAAAACGGCATTTCTGGAGGCCCTTCTGGCAACTCAGGCGGGTTTGAAATGGCCCTGCGCAACGGACAAGACAATTTTGGAGCAACAGCAAACAACGCTGACGCAACAAATACCTGTCTCTGCCCGTGAAAACACTATGCTACTCCCTCCTGTCGGTATGGCTATGCCTGAGCGCCTGCCGCACCGAACCCAACCCCGTTGTGGAGCCCGATCAGACGGGCGAAATCACCGATTTGGGTGAACCCGATGGGCCATCCCTCACCCAAACGGTTGGTCCCGAAGGTGGCAATCTCGCTACCCCCGATGGGCGCGTGCGGCTCTTGATTCCGGCCGGGGCGGTGGACAAACCAACCGCGATTTCGATTCAACCCATCACCAACAACACCCCCAACGGCGTAGGGCAAGCCTATCGATTTTTACCCGACGGACTTCAGTTCAGGAAACCGGCCACCCTCACCCTTGCCTACATAGAATCAGACGTAGCCAACAGCGCCCCCGAAGCCCTCGGCATTGCCTACCAGCGCACCAACCAAGTGTGGTATGCCGTACCCGGCAAACAGATGAACCCGCAGAAGCAGGAAATTTCGGTGCCTATGCCCCACTTCAGCGACTGGAGTCTGTTTGAGAGTTTCCATCTGGTGAGTGTCTCGGGCGGAGACGATATATTTCTGGACTTCGGTGAGTCGATGACGCTGGAAGTTGTTGAGATAGCCCCGCTGACGGGCAAAACCGAAGAACCGCTCGTGATCAAAACCGGGGGTTCAGGCCCTAAATGGTCGCTTATTGGCGAGGGCGTATTACGGCCTGATGGCTACACCGCCACCTACACCGCCCCTCGCACCGAACCCAGACAAAACCCCGTGACGCTATCGGTTGAACTGACGTTTGGCAACAGCCCGGCCAAAATGATTTTGTTGCGGCAAGTGCACATCGGACGGGGGTACGTAAAGGTCAAATTTTTAGGAAAAGAGCGCGTGTACAACCTGGGTGTGTACCTCAACGACGAAGAACCCGAGTACTCAGCCGTTGTGGGCGGCAACGCTACCGAGATGCTAAGCATCAATTTCGCCAATGGCACCGAAGGCAACGTACTCCGGTTCAACAATGTAAGCGAAGCAGGCAAATGCCGGGTTGTGTTTGCATTCAATGGCGGCACCCAGTACGACTCGGGTCACCACAACTGCAACGGTCAGGACGTGTACGCCATCGGGCAGGTTGTATTTGAAACCTACAAACCGGGCCAATACGTAAAAGGAAGACTCTCAGGCAACCTGATTGAGTATTCGCCTACTTGTACCGCCAATGGCCCACCCATCAGCGCCGAGTTTTTTGTGCGGGCCATGAAGTAAGCAAGGCCTACCGACAGGGTACCCACAACGGAGTTAGTGCTATCAACTAACCCCGCCTTTTTGTAAATTTGGCCTTTGCAAATCTGCGAAAACAGACCAGTTAACTTCATCGCATGAAACTCGCATCAACCCTGTTAGCACTGACCATTGCCATGACGGGCTTCACTCTCCCGGCCGACCCGCCGACTACAAACCCGTTTTTTAGCGCCTACAATACGCCGTTTGGCGTTCCCCCTTTCGATCAGATCAAGCCTGAGCATTTCGAGCCAGCCATCGACGAGGGTATCCGGCAGCAAACCGCCGAAATCACGGCCATCACGAGCCAGAAAGCAGCCCCCACCTTTGCCAATACGGTAGAGGCTCTGGAAGCCAGCGGAGAGTTGCTCCGGCGGGTCAATACGGTATTAGGGAACCTCAACGGAGCCAACACCAACGATCAGCTCCAGAAAATTGCCCAGACCGTAGCGCCCAAACTGGCCAAGCATTCCGACGACATTATGCTCAACCCCGTGCTGTTTGGCCGGGTGAAAGCCGTGTACGAAAGCCGGAACAAGCTCAAGCTATCGGGCGATGCCGGGCGACTGCTCGAAAAAATGTACAAAAACTTTGTGCGGAGCGGGGCTGCCCTGCCCGCCGACAAGCAGGAGCGCCTGCGTAAAATCAACGGCGAGCTGTCGGTACTCACGCTCAAGTTTGGCCAGAACCTGCTGGGCGAAAACAACTCGTACACCCTCGTCATCGACAAAGCCGACGACCTCAAGGGCTTGCCCGAATCAGTGGTTGCGGCTGCCGCCGACGATGCCAAAAAGCGCAAGCTCGACAACAAATGGGTGTTTACGTTGCAGAACCCGAGCATCATGCCGTTTTTGCAGTATGCCGACAACCGGGCTCTGCGCGAGAAAATCTTCCGGGCGTATCTGGAACGCGGCAACCACAACGACACCCGCGACAACAAGGCCATCATGGCCAACATGGTAGCCTTGCGGGCCGAAAAAGCGCAGCTGCTCGGCTACGAAAACCACGCGGCCTACGTGCTCGAAGAGAGCATGGCCCAAACACCCGCCAAAGTAGCCGAACTCCTCAACCAGCTCTGGACAGCCACCGTACCCGTGACTAAGCAGGAGGCCGCCGACCTTCAGGCTATGATGGACAAAGACCCATCCGTCGGGAAAGGCCAGAAACTGGCGGGTTGGGACTGGCGCTACTATGCCGAGAAGCTGCGGAAAGAGAAGTACGCCCTCGACGAAGAAGAACTCCGCCCCTACTTCTCGCTCGAAGGGGTGCGCGAGGGGATCTTCACCCTCACCAACCGGCTCTATGGCCTGCGGTTTGAGCGCCTTACCAACGTGCCCCTCTACCACGAAGAAGCCACGGTGTACGAGGTCAAAGAAGCCGACGGCAAACACATCGGCCTTATTTACATGGATTTCCACCCACGGGCGAGCAAGCGCGGTGGTGCCTGGATGACCAGCTACCGGCGTCAGGAGATCGAAAACGGCAAGAAAATCACGCCTGTAGTTTCGATTGTCTGCAACTTCTCTAAACCAACCGGCAGCGCCCCTGCCCTGCTTACGCTCGACGAAGTGAGCACGTTCTTCCACGAGTTTGGCCACGCCCTGCACGGTCTGCTGTCCAATGTTCGTTACGGAAGCCAGTCGGGCACCTCGGTACCGCGTGACTTTGTGGAGCTGCCCTCACAGATCATGGAGAACTGGGCCGTAGAGCCCGAAATGCTCAAACTCTTCGCGAAGCACTACAAAACCGGCGAGGTGATTCCCGACGCGCTGGTGGAGAAAATCAAGCGGAGCAGCCTGTTTAACCAGGGGTTTGCCACGAGCGAATACCTGGCGGCTTCGTTGCTCGATATGGCCTACCATACCCTGAAACCGGGGCAGACACCTACCGACGTGCTGGCGTTTGAGAAACAGGCGATGGACAAAATCGGGCTGATCGACCAGATTCCGCCCCGCTACCGGAGCACCTACTTCCAGCATATTTTTGCGGGGGGCTACTCAGCGGGCTACTACAGCTACATCTGGTCGGCGGTGCTCGATGCCGACGCCTTCGAGGTGTTCAAGCAGAAAGGCCTGTTTGATCAGAAATCGGCGCAGTCGTTCCGGAAAAACGTGCTGGAGCGGGGTGGCACCGAAGACCCCATGGCCCTGTACCGTAAGTTCCGGGGTGCCGAGCCCGACATTAAGCCCCTGCTGCGTCGGCGCGGGTTGCTGAAGGAGATATAACCTAAAGCCTAAACCTGCAAGGTCTTTGCGACCTTGCAGGTTTTTTTATCCCATTCAAACCTGTAAGGTCTCTTTTATCCCATTCAAACCTGCAAGGTCGCAAAGACCTTGCAGGTTTTTTTTAACCCAGCCTCATGCTACACCTGCTCTGGACGCTTCTGAACATCGCGGTGTTTATCCTTTTCCTCATTACCTGCTTTCGGGCAACCAAACTTCTGCGACAGGAGTTGGGGCTGGCAACAACGCTGTTTCTGGTTTTCGGGATTCTCTCGTTTGTTTCGCGGTCAACCGATAGCCCGACGGCCGGTCGGGGTGCGCTCAAAAACACGGCTCAAACGTGGGTGTTTAACCCCGTCGACAGCCTGCAACAGGGTACTATACGGATGGTAGACATCAACCTGGAACAAACGCCCCTGCTGACGTACGGGCTAAGCATTCGGTACGGGTCAACCCCCACCGCCAACCGCCCGATTGACGCATACTCTACGTTGACCGGATTCGTCGGCGGCATAAAATGGCACCCCGCCGATGTGTCGGTCGTGGAGGCCCGCAAAGGGCAACTTCGGTACACAGTCATGGGCACCGTCGAGTGGCAGTTGCTGAACACCACCCTCTATACTGAGCCGAAACAGTACGAGGGAACCGTTTCGGTGCCCTAACTCAAGGCCGGGCCGCGACTTACGGCCGGGCCACGATTACGGCCGGGCCGCTTCGAGCCGGTACACCGGGTAGCGGTTGAAAGTCTTTTCGAAATAGGGCGTCTGCCGATAAATAAACTCCAGCTGTGCGTTGGCATTTTCGGCAAAGGCTTTGTCGGCGGCCCGTTTTTCGGTCAGCTTCTGCCGCAGGACCGGGTCGGTACGGAGCAACTCGGCGGCCGTGTCTTCAAAAATGTAATCCGAGAAATATTCTTTCTGATCGAGGATGCTATCGAAGAAATTCCAGGCAAAAAACGAATCGGCGGCCTGCGGCTCCAGCGTCTCAATCAGATAGCGATTGGTGGGGCCATTGGCCGGAATGAGGTAATCGCCCATGTAAAAAGGCAGCGTCACGGTTTCAGTCCGAACCTTCACGCCCGTGTGCAGATAGTGCCCCTCGTAGGGCCGGGGGCTTGTTTTGTACTCATCCAGGTAATAGGCCGACACCTGCATGAGCGTATCGCGGGTGAGCCGCTGCACAGGCACGCCGTTGCGCCGGAGCAGGGTAACCACCTCCTGCCAGCCCTGCGGAATGAGGTAGGCCTGCGGGCGGGTCAGCCGAAGGTCGGGCACGAAGGTGTTCAGATACGGAATCCGTTTGGTAAACGGCCGGGTACGGTCGTAATAAAGCCGTTGTAGTCCCGACACCTCGCTCGGTTTGTAACCGGCTTCGTACCCCAAAAACGTCACCGAATCGACCCGGTTCCGGTCGAGTCTGTAATTCAAATCAAAGGTTGTCTGGCGGCTCACGGCGGCATCGGCCCGTTGTTTATTGGCCAAAATCGTCCGGGCATCGCGCTCGCACAGGCGCAAAACGGCCTCATCGAAGGCATAACTCCCCTTGACCCGCGCCGGGTAGTCTTTCCACATATGCGTTTCGAGCGTAAACCCGAAGCAGTTGAACAGGGCCGCGTAACCGGTTGAGTACCGGGGCGAATCGTTGAAGCCAAGCAACCCGCTTTCGGGGGTGTCTTTGGGATGATTTACGTAGGGAGCCGTCGGGAAACCAGCACCGGCCAGCATCCGGTCGAGGTCGGGCTGGAAGGTCCGGGTCATGTACCCCGACACGTCGGGGTGAAGCTTGTCTTTCTGGGTAGCGAAATACGTAACAACGTACTGATAATCGGCCCCATTGCTGGTGTGATTATCGACGAACACTTGCGGTTTGAGCCGTTGAAACATGGCCTGAAACGCCCGCGTGTTCTCGGCATCGGCCTTGATAAAATCGCGGTTGAGGTTCAGGTTACGGGCGTTGCCCCGGAAACCGTACAGCTCAGGGCCATTCTGATTCACTCGCGACAGCCCCCGGTTGAGTGCCCCGTCGACGTTGAGCACCGGCACAATAGCCACCAGTACATGTTTGGGCAGCTTATTGGCCAGCAGCAGATCGCGGGCCAGCATCATGCAGGCATCAATCCCCTCCGGCTCGCCGGGGTGAATACCGTTGTTGATAAGCAGAGTGACGCGGTCGGGACGGGCCGTAAATACCTTATCGGCCGCCAGCAGAAACAGGTGCAGGGGCTTTCCCACGTCGGTTTTACCAATTTCGATTAGTTTGGCCTGCTCAAACTGCCGGTCGAGCCGCCCGTAGTAGTCGATGATTTCGGCGTAGGTAGCCGTTTGGCGGCCGCCACTCCGTTCGTAGGGTGTAATGAGTTGGGAGGTTTGCTGCGCCCAACCAGCCGTTGCCAACAGCATGGACAACAGAAAAATGAGGATATTCAGGGTAGCGTGTTTCACGCCCCTAAGTTAGCCACCAGAGATGTCATCTCGTTTCGGAGAGATGACATCTCTCTTCTAAAACAGCAGGCGACAATCTGAGCGAAAATGCCCGTAACGCCCTTAAAACCACTTTTTACATTTCGTTAACAACGTTTTACAGCCGCTTGACGCCCTCTTGCCGACGGGCCATTTAGATTTGTTTCGAACCAAACGGACAAATCGAATGACAACTGCACGACACCTTTTCACCCTCCTGATGGTGAGCCTTTGGGGCACCATGACCCTTGCCCAAACACCCCATGCCTGCTCGGCCGCGTTTGTGGGCGACAAAATGGTGGTTGACCAATACACCCCTACGGGTAAATGCACCCTCGCGACCTCGGCCACCGGCGAACTGACGGTGCAGACCGTCGAGCTATCGGCCACATCGTCGCGAGCCCTCGAACCGATTGACTTTAAAGTAGCCATCCGCGACAAAGCTACCGGAACCCTGCGCCTGTTTGCCGACAAGCCGTTTCGGCGGGTGCCTGTTCAGCAGGTGCTGGCACACTGTTCCAAAGGCGACCGGATTGTGTTGCTGACCCTCGACGCACGCTATGCTCTTCCCCACAACGAAATCCTTATCCAATAAAACCATGACAAAGCACTCAACCCGATTTGGCACCCTTTTGCTAGCTCTCTGCTTACTAACGAACCTTAGCCGGGCGCAACGCACCCCGGTGGTGGCCCACATCAACGGCCACCCCATTGACTTAAGCCTGTTCTCGCTCAGCAGCCGGGGCGTTTTGGCCTTGTATGAGCTTGGTTCTGAATCAAAAAAGCGACAACCGATTCCGTTTAAAGCGTATCTTCGTCGGGGCGACACAGACATCCTGCCCAGGTCGGGAGCCGAGTCGGGGCAGCAGTACGCGTTGCCGCTAAACGAATTACTGCCGCTGGCCCGCTACGGAGATTTGCTGATTCTCGAACCAACCCAGCCCAAATACACGGCCGGAGGCCGAAACGGGTCGGGCAAGCAGGTGATTCCGCTGAAACCGTTTAATTTTTTCAGGTTTGCCCTCGTCAAAAACGACGGCTGCTAACGATTGTATGAAACAGACACGCCTTTTCGGTTTACTGGCACTGGGGCCCGCTTTACTGCTGGCAGGCTGGTTTACGATTCGGTCGGTGGAGGCTACCCCCTCCGCCGACCGGAACCGGGCCGATGCGGTCAATCTGGCCCTCCGCCGAACGGCCCATCACCTGCTGCGCCACGCTGGCGACTCCACCTCGCGCATTGCGCCCGTAAGCCAGCCCGACGCGCAAACCTTCCGGCTGACGCTGTCCCGCTCGTTCAACTACGATCAGCTGCCCCGGTTATTGCAGGCCTCGTTTGAGCAGTACCAGATCCGGGGCACGTACGACGTAGCCGTTCTCGATTGTGCCACCCAGACTCTGCAACTCGGCTACACAGCCAGCGACCTCCTCACCCAGGAAACAGTGCCCTGTAGCGGCCGCGATCAGCAGGCTGGTTGCTCTACCCTACAGATTACGTTTCGCGAAACGCCCCCGGCAACCTCCCCGGCCGCCATCGGATGGGGGCTCGCCAGTCTGGCTTTACTCATGGGCTTTGTGTACACGGCCTGGCCCCGCCCTAACGCCCAACCCATGCCCACCTCCGAGGCTGCAACCCAGCCCCAGGCCCCGGCGGGCCTCACCATCGGTTCGGTATATTTCGATCCCAACAACCAAACCGTACGGATTGGCGAGGTAAGCCATACGCTTACCTACCGGGAGGCCAAACTGCTCCGGCTCTTTGCCGAACACCCCAACGAACTGCTCACCCGCGAGGCCATTCTGGGTGCCGTTTGGGAAGATGAGGGCGTCACGGTAGGCCGCAGCGTCGATGTGTTTGTGTCGCGGCTACGGAAACTACTCCAGCCCGACCCGACGCTGAAACTGGTGGCGGTGCACGGTGTTGGTTACCGACTTACCGTAGCGAATTGGTAGAAAGACGTACGAGGTTTGCTTTATCAGGGCAACGCAATACCCCGTTTGTTAACCATGAAGTTGCTCCTGCCCCGGCTCACCCTGAGCCTGCTGCTTACCACCGGACTGCCCGCTGTTTTGCTGGCCCAGAAAAAAACACCCCCTAAAGCCAACGACAGCACCACGCCCCTGCACGCGCTGCAACCCGACTACCCGGTGCCGTACGATGCCCCCAAACCGGCGCAGGTGAAGGCAGTACTCGACCGGGTCTTTGCGTATCTGGATGCCAACACGCCCGCCCAACTAATCGACAAAACAACCGAGAAACCCATTACCGACCTGAGTCGGCTGACCGACGCTTCGGTACGGGCCAACGCTATTATTAAACCCGGTGATTTTCGACTGACCAGCTACGAATGGGGCGTTACCTACGCCGGCATGCTGCTGGCGGGTGAGGCCACCGGCGACCCGCGCTACACCCAATACACCCACTCACGGCTTCAGTTTCTGACAAGCCTGCGCACGCCGTTTCTGGCTCAGGCCCAAACTGAAGGGGCTCCGCTTGACCGTTCGCTCCGTCAGATGCTGGCTCCCCACGCCCTCGACGATGCCGGTGCTATGTGCGCGGCTCTGATCAAAGCCAGCCGTGCGGGCGGAGTAGGTACTGAGCAAGCCCGACCGAGCGCGGCCCGACCCCAGATTGATGCCTACATGGATTACATCATGAACAAGGAGTTTCGGCTCGCCGACGGAACACTGGCCCGTAACCGGCCTCTGCCCCGCACCCTCTGGCTCGATGACCTGTTTATGAGTGTGCCCGCCATCGCGCAGATGGGGAAACTCACCGGTGAGACCCGCTATTACGACGAAGCCGTGAAGCAGGTGACGTTGTTCTCCGGGCGTATGTTTAACCCCCAGAAAGGCCTGTACATGCACGGTTGGGTTGAGGGCATGAGTGCTCACCCCGAATTTCACTGGGCACGGGCCAACGGCTGGGCTATTCTGACCAAAATTGAACTGCTCGATGTATTGCCCGAAAACCACCCCGGCCGGGCGGCCCTGCTCGATTTGCTGCGGGCGCACGTACGGGGCCTCACGGCCCAACAGTCGGGCTCGGGATTCTGGCATCAACTCCTCGACCGGCACGACTCGTACCTCGAAACGTCGGCTACGGCCATTTACGCCTACTGCTTGGCCCGGGCCATCAACCGGGGCTGGATCGACGCCCGGGCGTATTCACCAGCCGCCCTGCTTGCCTGGAATGCGGTAGCCACCAAAGTAAACGCACAAGGTCAGGTAGAAGGCACCTGCGTGGGTACGGGTATGGCGTTCGATCCAGCGTTCTATTACCACCGTCCCATCAATGTGTACGCGGCCCACGGTTACGGCCCCGTATTGCTGGCCGGTGCCGAAGTAATCAATCTGCTCAAAAACCAGTCGTTTATCATTAACGACAGCGCGCTGATGATGAAATAAACGAATAACTACCCCTGTCCAAATACGTGCCCAGTCGATGTTGGACATTAGACGTTAGATCTCCCTCTATAAAGATAGTAAGTCTAACGTCTGGTGTCTGAAGTCCAAATGTCCAGTAATGATTGTGCATTATTCATTGTACATTCTCTTATCTCAAATCCTGTTTATACCATGCGACTTCTTACCGCTCTGACCTTATTTGCCGCTCTGCTGACCTTGAGCCTCACCCGACCGACCCTCCGCAAAGAGCCCGTGGGCGTTGGTACCAAAGCTCCAAACGGAGCCGAGGTGTTTTTCGACGGCACCCGCGCTATGCTCGACCAGAAATGGACCTACTGGGCAGGCCCCCGGCTGGCGGCTACCTTGCCCATCAAGTGGTTTTTGCAGCCTAACCCCACCAACCCGGCTGAGCAGGTACTCAATACCAACGACCCGGCCGGGGCCGGTGGCAAGTACGGTGCCGCCGATATTGTCACGAAAAAAGAGTTTCGGGACGCCCGTATTCACGTCGAATTTCTGATTCCCGAAAAAGGTGGCAACAGCGGGGTGTACCTGCAAAACCGGTACGAAATTCAGGTGCTCGACGGCGATACCACCAGCCACGGCATGGCGGCTGTCATCAACGAGTCGCCCTCGCCCTACTACGCCTACAATGGAATCGGCAAATGGAATGCGTACGACATTACGTTCCGGGCGGCCCGGTTTAGCGGGGGCAAACGCGTGGAGCCCGCTATGGTCACCCTCTATTTCAACGGCAAAAAGGTGCACGTAAACCGCCCAATTCAGCAAGTGTGGGGTGGCCCCAACTCCGGTATCGACGGGGGGAATGACGGCGGCAAAGGCATCACCGACACGCCGGGTGGCCTCAAGCTACAAGCCGAAGGGCACAATGTACTCTACCGCAACATCTGGATTAAACCGCTGGACCTGAAGAAAGCCGACACTGATTTTTAGCACGGCAGATACACCACGAAGGTGGCTCCTTCGTCCATCGTACTGAAGGCCGTAATGGCCCCGCCGTGGTTATCGACCACTTTTTGCACAATAGCCAGCCCAATACCCGTGCCGGGGTACTGGAGTTTGCTGTGCAACCGCTGGAATACCTGAAAAATACGTTCCCGGTACCGCTCGTCGAACCCGATTCCGTTGTCGGATACGGTAATCATGTGGTACCGGGACGCTTTCCGTACGGGGCTGACATCAGCGGGTAGCTCGGCGGCCATCACCGTCTGTGCCCGAATGGAGATGATCGGCTGGGCTTCTGGCTTACGGAATTTGAGCGCGTTAGATATAAGATTCTGAAACAACTGCCGAAGCTGCGATTCTTCGCCCCGCACCGTAGGCAGGTCGGCAAACTGAATGGATGCGTGGGTTTCACTAATCGGTACATCCAGATCTTCAAGTACCAGACTCACTACATTATTCAGGGCAACAGGGCCCATAGGCATTGTCTGAGTTGACAGACGCGAGTATTCGAGCAGATCACGGATAAGCGTCGACATACGCATGGCCGACGCTTGCATCCGGGTGATAATATCGGACCCCTCCCCCAGCAACGGCGCATAGTTCAGCTTCAGTACGTCGCCGAATGCCTGAATTTTGCGCAGGGGCTCCTGAAGGTCGTGCGAAGCTACGTAGGCAAACTGCTGAAGATTGTCGTTGGAGCGTTGCAAATCGGCAACAGATCCTTCGAGTTGCTGTTGCAGACGTTTGAGAGTGGTATAGTCGACCAGCGTCACCAGCACATCGTCGCCCATTTTGGTGCTGATGATATCGAACCAGAGGCTCATTTCGCCGTCCTCATAGTTAAAATCGAAGTGCAGGGTTTCGGCCGTGCGGTAGGTGTGGCAATACTGCGCAAACAAGCCCTGGTTTTTGTAGTCGGGAAACCACTCACTGGCAAGGGCTCCCACCATGTCTTCAGGCTCAAGCTTCATATAACCCGCAATTTGCCGGTTGGCCCGCCGGATACGGAAATCAACCAGCTCACCCTGCTCATTTTTGACAGGCTCGTACAGAATAATTCCCGTTTGCGACGAGTTGATGATGGTTTGGAGTTTCATTGCCGACTGCTCCACAATGCGCGTCGCCCGTTTCAGGGCCGACACATCAGAAAAGGTTACCACAAACCCATCGCCCAGCTTATGCGCCGAAATGGTGAGCCAAAAATCAAGCCCATCGTAATTGTAGTACACTTCGGTATGATACGGCTCGCCGGTTTCGGTGGTGTGTACATAGCCATCAAATAAGCCCGAATCAGCATTGCCCGGAAATACCCGCAGTAAGGTTCGTCCAATTACGCTCGACGGAGCCCGCCCGGTTACGTTTGTACTGGCCTGATTCGCCATCAGGAACCTGAAATCAACAATTTTATTTCCATCCTCAGGCGAGCGAATGGCCTCGAAAGCCATAATGCCGTTATCGGAGCTATCGAGAATACTATTGAGCAAACCCGCCTGCTCACGGTTACGACTCAACTGCCATTCGAGAGTCTGTTGGGTCTTTTTGAGGGCCGTAATGTCGGTGAATGTCACCAGTACCTCGTCGTCCTGCCGAGTGCACTGCACATTGAACCAAACATCGAAACCGTCGAGGTTGTAGTTGGTTTCGAAGCGTGCGTTTTCACCCGTATGATAGGTATGTCGGTAGCGCTCCATCAGAGCCGGCTCCCGGATGATATTCGCCCACCGTTCTACGAGCGCCTGCCGAAGGGTTTCGGGTTGTTGCCCCACAAAAGCCTCGGTAAGCCGGTTGGACCGGGTAAACTGAAAATCGATTACCTCACCCGCTTCATTGCATACTGGCTTGAGGACCAGAATCCCCGTTTGCGACGAGTCGATAATGCGCTGTAAATAGGTATTGGTTTCTTCGAGGGCTTTTTTATACTGGCGGGCCTCGGTACTATTAGAGAACGTGAGTACCAGTCCGTTACCGTGTCGAACAGCGGCCACCTCAAACCATCCCTGCAACTGTTCATCGCTGTAGTACGACTCTACCCGGCGCGGCTGCCCGTCGGTGTACGTAGCGCAAAACTGTCTGAAGAATCCATCGGCCCGGTACTGCGGGAACACTTCACTATGAAGCCGCCCGATGGCTTCAGCCGGTGTAACATGCGTCATCACACTCAGCGCCGGATTGGCGGCCAAAATCCGAAAGTCAGTAATACGGTCTTCGGCAAAGACGGGTTCGAGCAACATGACGCCCTGCGTTGTCCCCTCGATCATGGTCTGGCTCCAACTGCCCGGGTTTGCATCGACGGGTGTAGGCTTAATCAGGCACAGCACCCCGTCGGCCATCGGACGGTATTCTTCGGTCAGGTGCCCTTGTGTAATCTGGTAGGGTTGTCCTGTTTGCAGAACGCTCACCAACTGCCGAAAGTGAGCCTGTTGGGTGGCAGAGGGCGTCTCGCCGTGAAGCAGCATGGTGCCGGGCGAGAAAGCACCCAACGTATTGGGCAGTTTACCCGCTTCCTGGCCCACGAATCGGACCCGGAAGTTAATTGGTTCGCCGTGATTGTTGCGGATGCACTGCATCCAGACCGCGGCACCGGGCAGGGTGTCGAGAAGTTCAAAAAACTGACTCTCAGGAAGCTGAACCGACAGCATACAAATTTACATTCAACGGCTACGTACAAGGCGTTACGAGCGGGCAAGTTACAGTACGAGCGAGGTTATTCCTACCAAAACGAAAGATTAAGAGCACCGAATCGAGGCTTGATGAATACATTGTTTGTCAGTATTTTACCAGCGTCACTACCCTCGTGTACTACTTAATAACCACGCAAAGAAGACTTTCTCTTCCAAGTATCCCAAATTTACAATTCGTAAAAATAACTTAATCTTAGGGTGACGTGAGAAACCAACCGCATGTCTTACTTTTGTTATTATTTAATCTCTAATTCATTTCATGACAAAACATCTATTAACACGACCGCTGACCTGGCTGTGGCTTATGCTGCTGGCCTTGTCAGCACAAAGTGCCTGGGCACAGGTGAGTCTGACTTCAGGCAGCCTGACCTACACGCAGGACTTTAATAGTCTGTCTAGTTCTGCAAACATGACTTGGGCAAACAATTCAACCTTGCCCGGGTGGTATGCAGTGAACAGTACAGGAGCCCCATTGACCTCACTTAGTATCGGTACCGGTTCATCAAATGCAGGGGCATTTTTCAATTTTGGTTCCTCTGCTTCAACTGACCGGGCGCTGGGCTCATCAGCGTCTGGCGCAGCGGGATTAGGCTCGCCAGGTACGGGCGCGGTTGCCCTTCGCTATGGTGTGCTTTTTACGAACAATACAGGGTCGGCGATAACGTCTCTGAGTGTTACCTACACGGGGGAACAATGGAGAAACGGCGGTAATACAACGGCGCAAATACTTGCTTTTGAGTACGCCACTGGAAGTACCTTATCACTTTCGGCAACAAGTGGATACACCTCAGTTTCTAATCTATCGTTTACGACTCTTGTAAACACAGCTACTGCGGCAGCACTCGACGGTAACGCTTCAGCTAACCGCACTACGTTATCGCAGCTCATTACATTTACAACACCTGTTGCCAATGGAGAATCAATTATTCTTCGGTGGAATGATCTGAATGATTCAGGTAACGATCATGGCTTTGGCATTGATGATTTAAGCGTAACAGCAACTATTCAGGTCACCGGTCCACAGCCACCTGTAGTAGCCAACGCCATTCCGGCCCAAACGGGCACGGCGGGTACACCGTTTAACTTTGTTATTCCGGCCAATACATTCTCAGACCCGAACAACGATGCCCTGACGTACACGGTTAGCGGTCTGCCCGACGGCTTGAGCTTTTCGTCGTCGACCTCGGCCATTACGGGTACGCCCACCACGGCTGGGGGCAGTTCGGTAACCGTTGTTGCCTCCGACCCCGGCAGCCTCTCGGTAGCCACCACCTTTACGTTGACGATCAACCCGGCCAACAGCCCCTCATTGGCCGTTAGCCCCAATGCCCTGTCGGGTTTCACAACCTCGCTGGGTACGGCCTCGGCCGAGCAGTCGTACACCGTCACAACAGCCAATCTGACGAATGATGTAACAGTGACGGCTTCGGGCAATGTGCAGATTTCGACCACCTCAGGCAGCGCCTACACCGGCTCGCTGACTATTCCGGCGGCCACTACCTCGACCGTTATTTTTGTTCGTTTGTCGGATGGTGCTCCTGCTGGCCCATTCTCGGGCAATATCACGCACACGAGCGGTGTACTCACAGCTACCGTGAGCGTAAGCGGTACAGTGAGCGTTCCCGTTGGGGCACCCATTTCGATTGCCACGGCCCGTACGCTGAGCGGTAACACCGTCACCGTTGAAGGTCGGGTAACGGTAAGCTCGCAGTTTGGCGGCCGGTTGTTCTACATTCAGGATGCCACGGCAGGTATGGCCGTTTTCAGCGGTGCATCGCCCGCTGTTGCCATTGGCAGCGTGGCCGAACTGGGTGATCTGGTTCGCGTAACGGGCCTTGTGAAAGTATTCAACGGGTATCTCGAAATCGACTCGCCCACGGGTTATACCATTACCAAGGGTACTTCGGTCGACGTGCCGGCTCCGGTTGTGATTACGTCAATTGACCAGCTATCGGCCAATCAGGGCCGACTGGTGCAACTTGCCGACGCTACCTTTACGAGTGGTGGCACAACGTTTGCCACCACCTCAAGCAACTACTCGATTACTGCCGGTGGCCAGAACGGTATTTTCCGGGTCAATGCCAGCTCTGAACTCGCCGGGGCTACCAAGCCTAC
Organism: Rudanella lutea DSM 19387; assembly: GCF_000383955.1. Classification (NCBI taxonomy): domain Bacteria; kingdom Pseudomonadati; phylum Bacteroidota; class Cytophagia; order Cytophagales; family Cytophagaceae; genus Rudanella; species Rudanella lutea. The sequence goes on from NZ_KB913013.1 coordinate 1,739,535, forward strand.
TACGGCTACCCTGACCGGTATTGCCGAACGTTTTGTGAACGGCTCGACCGCGGCTGGCAACGACAATATGCAGTTACAGGGCCGGATTCTGCGCGACGTATCGGGCGCGGCTACGGGTGGTGCTTCGGGCTCATTCTGCGCCGGTGACGGTACCACATCAGGTAACGATAGCAGCTTCGATCTGGTTACCTGGAACGTGGAATGGTTTGGACACCCGACCAACGGTCCCTCGAACAACGATCAGCAAGCCACCAACGTCCGGACGGTTCTGCAAAACCTGAATGCCGACATCTACGCCATCCAGGAAATCAGCGACCTGCCCCGTTTTGCGGCTACAGTTAGCCAATTGGGCAGTTACTCGTACGTTTGCTCTGATCGCTACTCGTACAGCTTCTCAAACCCACCCGATGCCTTCGGACAGCGGGTGTGCGTAGTGTACAAAACAAGCACCGTAACGCCGGTAATTGGCGAAACGCGCGCGTACCTGACCGACTTCCCGGTGAGCAACTACCCAACTGGTAACAACAGCAGTTTCTGGGCTTCGGGCCGCTTCCCATTCCTGTTTACGGCCGACGTAAACATCAACGGGGCTACGCGTCGGGTCCGCGTGATCAATATTCACGCTAAATCAGGCTCAGCTACTGAAGACCTCGCGCGTCGGGTGTATGACCTCAACGCGCTGAAGCAGCGGATGGATGCTGACTTCCCGAATGATGCGGTTATTCTGACGGGTGACTACAACGACGACGTTGACGTTTCGATTGCAGTAGGCAACCCATCGCCCTACAAACCATTTGTGGATGATGCGGGCAACTACAGGGTGGTAACGAGCGTGTTCAACCAGAGTGCCTGCTCAACCACGGGCGGCTATCCCGACGCTATCGACCACATCATGGTGTCGAACGAACTGTTTGCAAACACGATCGCCAACGCCACAACGTCGGTTCGCCCGATCATCGCCAACTACCTGAACTCAACGTCGGACCACTATCCATCGCTGACTCGTTTCGCTTTTGCGGCACCGGTAACGGCCCTGACGCTGACCGCTTCGGCCTCGCCAAGCGCCATTACCACTTCAGGTACCACCACGCTGTCGGCTACGGTAGCCGGTGGCTCGTCGCCGTACACCTACTCGTTTAGCGGCCCCGGCACCATCACGCCGAGCGGCAACACAGCTTCCGTATCCGGCCTGTCGGCTGGTGTACAAACGTTTACGGTAACAGCCGTGGATGCTACGTCGCCCACCGCCCAAACTACCAGCACAACAGTTAGCGTATCGGTTACTCAGCAAAACCTGGCCCCGGTAGCTCCCACGGTAGCTCCGCAGTCAGCTACGGTAGGGGCTGCATTTAGCTACGTGGTTCCTGTCTTTACGGACCCCAACGGCGACGCACTTACCTACGCAGCTACGGGCCTACCCGCCAACGGTCTGAGCTTTGATGCCACGTCGCGTGCGATCACGGGTACGCCTTCGACAACGGGTACAGTCAACGTAACCGTTACGGCCACCGATCCCGGTAGCCTCTCGGCATCCGTGACATTTACTATCACGATCAGCCCGGCTCCCCCGCAGAACCTAGCCCCGGTCGCTCCCACGGTAGCTCCGCAGTCAGCTACAGTAGGCACCGCCTTTAGCTTCACGGTTCCTGTCTTTACGGACCCCAACGGCGACGCACTTACTTACGCAGCAACAGGCCTGCCCGCCAACGGCCTGAGCTTTGACGCCACGTCGCGTACGATCACCGGTACCCCGTCGATGTCGGGTACAGTCAACGTAACGGTTTCAGCCACCGACCCCGGCAGCCTCTCAGCGTCGGTAACCTTTGCTATTACAGTTAGCCCGGTTGCCAGCACGACCACTGCTCCGCCTTCGGGCTCGGCGCTGACCCTACTGACACCGACATACAACTGTTCTACAGGCGACATCACGTTTAACACTACGGGTGGCGACGGTACGACCATTACGTATGTAGCCATTGGTGTTCAACGGGCCTCAGCCACCAGCAACACGGGTGTGGTAGAAGCCGGTCTGCGCGCCGATGCCAAACCGCTGACTATCTCGGCAACCCAGAGTGGTACTACAGTAAGCATCACGTTTGACTTTGCCGCTTTCTGCGCCAACCCCGGCTCGGGTACAACCACTACCCCGCCTTCGGGCTCAGCTCTGGCGCTGCTGCCACCCACCTACAACTGTGCAACGGGCGACATTACCTTCAACACCCAGGGTGGCGATGGTACAACCATTACGTACTCAGCAGTAGGTGTACGGCGGGCTTCAGCCACCAGCAATACGGGTGTAGTAGAAGCGGGCCTGCGCGCCGATGCCAAACCGCTGACCATCTCGGCAACCCAAAGCGGTGTAACGGTAAGCATCACGTTTGACTTTGGTGCTTTCTGCGCCAACCCCGGCTCGGGTACTACCACTACCCCGCCAACGGCAACTACCACCTGCGGCAGCTCGGCCAGCACCATTGGTCAGTCGCTTCAGGTAACAGGGGTAACAGATGTGAATTGCCAGACGGGTACGTTCCGGATTCTGACCAGTGGTGGCAACGGCAGCGCGATTAGTTACGCCAACATAGTTGGGTTGAGCAACGCTGATCCGACCAACTGTCTGCGTAGCGTCGATGGTCCTGATCTGTTGCGGGCTATCAATACGGCTTCGTCTGATATTGGCCCGTTCAGTCTGCGTGTTAGCCAGGGTAGCGTACAGAGCAACACCTTTAGCTTCAACTTCAAGCAGTACTGTACGGCTGTTCCTGCCCGGATCGCCCGCGAGGCAGCTGCCGAGCTAAACGTCACGGTGCTGGGTAACCCCACCACGAGCGAAGCTGTTGAGGTCGACGTACGCGGAGCCGGTCAGGAAGCAGTGCGATTTGTATTGACAACGGTACAGGGTCGGGTGATCAACCAGAACTCAGCACAACCGGTACAAGGCACCCTACGGCAGCGTATCGAACTGGGTAATGCTACGGGTATTTATTTACTCCAGGTTACTACCGACACCCAGAAACAAACCGTGAAAATTGTGAAGCAGTAATCTTCGTTTTTTCGCAAAAAACTGAAAGAGGCCCCTCAATTTGAGGGGCCTCTTTCATACCATTTACTCAGGGATTAATACTACTACTTTGTAAACTACCTCTATACTTCAATCTATTTCATAAACTCAATTTTCTCTACTCAAACATTGACAGTCAGTCATATAACTTATCTCGACCGACTACCAGAAAAAGTTTCCGTTCGGACTTTAATTGCTTTATAATATCGCGTCTTCTACGCAATATTGCGGGAACAAATACATCTGTTTTCCACATTCAATTTGTCTCAATTTTTACCACGTTTTTATGTCTCACCTACTACGACCACCAACCGGCCGTCTTTTGACGTGCCTGTTGGTACTGCTCTCCTTATGCTTGGCGCGCAGTGGTCAAGCACAAACCCCCGTTCCTTTAGCCTCTCAACCTGGGTTATCTTACACAGCTACCTTTGCAGATATCGCTAACTGGACGAACGACTTTGCGGCTGGCATAGAAGCCAACCGATTCAAAGGAGTTCCCATAGGCGGTTCTGCTTCGATACCTGATCCGACTCGAACCACACATACGAGCACTTCCTTTACAAGTGGATCATCGGGTGGGGTACAAAGAGGTTCCGGTACATTAGTCTTATTAGCCACTGGAACAACTGACAACACAAACAGTGTAGCCGTTGACTTTTATGTGAGCTTCACGGGGCTGAAAGCCGGAACACTGTCGTTCGATGCGTCGACAATAGATAACAGTACTGGCAACCGAAAGGGTACGTTGAAAGTATATGGATCAACCGACAACGGCGCCAGCTTTACAGACCTGAATGCCAACTATGTAGCGACCAACAACGTAGCTGGTTCAGCAAACGTATCGGTGCAGTTACCAGCGGCATATAATAATGCAACTTTAGCCATCTTCCGGCTGTACTACCATAACGGTGGTACACCTGCAGGCACTACGGGCAGCCGTCCGAAAATTGCGGTTGATAATCTGACAGTCACGGGTTTCGAAAACACCGTTACGCTCGCCAGCAGCAACTCGATTAACTGCGAGCTGACTTCGGCAACCATCACGGCGGCTGCTTCGGCCACCGATGCATCAACAACGTACGCATTTAGCGCGGGGGCTACTCCCGTTGCCCCGAATAGCAATCAGGCTGTCGTCAACACGGCAGGCCCCCACTCAGTCGTAGTCAATACGACTGGTTACATATCGAGTTCGGCCACGATTACCATCACCGTTGATCAAAACCCGCCCGTGCTGAGCATTTCGCCTTCGGCAACGGCCATTTGTAGCGGGGCTACGGTAGGCCTTACGGCAAGCGGTGCAGTATCGTACACCTGGAGTACAGGGGCTAACACGGCCACCATTAACGTCAACCCCACCAGCACCACTACCTACACAGTAACCGGTGCCAACGCGGGCGGCTGTACCAGCACCAGTACGGTAACGGTAACAGTGAACTCGTTCGGAACAGCACCCACGCTCACGCCGAGCGGGACACTGGGTTGCGGAGCGCCAACCATAACACTGACCGCTACGCCAGCCGGTGCGGCTAATTATGCGTTTACGGGTCCGGCGGCTGTTACCGCAAGCGGAGCCACGGCCACCGTAAATACCCCCGGCACGTACACGGTTACAGTAACCGATGCCAACGGCTGCTCGGCTACGGCCACCGCTACCGTAACGGGCACGGGGGGCAGCTGCCCAGTGCAGAACGTGACCAAGAATCTGTTCTACGCCACGATTCAGGCAGCCGTTTCGGCCGCGAGTGCCAACGACCTCATCTATGTACCCGCCGGCACCTACGACGAGCTGGTGGTGATCGACAAGCCGCTTTCGCTCAGCGGTCAGGGCGTCAGCACCAATGTGACCTTTACGGGTACGGTGCCTGGCTCAGCGGTTGCGTCGCTCTTCACGGTAGCCTCGGCCGACGTGACGATTCAAAACTTCGGTTTTACGGTGAATCAGAGCAAGACGCACTCGGCCATCCACACAACCGGCAACGACCGCTCGAACCTGCGCGTGCTGAACAACACCATCACACCAGTTGGTCCGGTTGCCGGTTCTTATGGACTTCGTAATGCCATTGCTATCAACCCGATCGTGAGTACCCCTAACTACACACTCGACAACGACGGGTTTGGGGGTGTGGTCGTGCAGGGCAACCGGGTCAATGCTACTGCAACCAATGCATTCCGGGCGGCCGTTCAGATCGATCTGGCTTCGGGTATCATTGGCGGCACGGGTGCTGGTCAGGGTAACTCGTTTACGGCGATCAACCACGATGTAGTGGCCCGCTTTACCGAGCAGGGCGACATCACCATCCAGGGTAACACGGCCGGTGGCGGTGGTATTCAGATTTCGGACCCCAATCCGGGAGCTGGCACCATCACGGTATCGAACAACACCTTCGACGGAACATTCGCACAGCCCACTACTGGCGTCCTCCCAAGCGGAGCCCTTCTGCGGATTCAGAATAACGGTATTTCGGGCACGAAAACCCTGCTGGTACAGAACAACACGTTCTCGAACCACCGCTGGGCTATCAGCGCCGAAAACAACGCGGGCTTCACCATCACGGGTAATACCTTTACGCCCAATGCAGCCGCTACCGACTACCGCCATATCTCAGTCAACACAAAGCTGATTGCCTCGAACAGCGCTACGTTGACCGACGCGCAAATGCAGACGCTGGGCGGTACTATTGCGGGCAACACGTTCAACGGCTCGTCGACGCCCAACAGCGGAACGGCCATTGCGTTCCTGAACCACCGCACAGCCGGGGCCAAGTTTGGCGCGTTTACCATTGGTTCGTCAGGTTCTGAGAACCAGTTCAACGCAGCAATCGGCACGTTTGTCATGCTCGACAACAGCACCGGAGCCAGCTCAGGCTACGGCTCGCCTTTCGGTGATTATGCGGGCGTACCATCGGCTATCACGACCATGGGCCCCTGGGCTACCGACCTCGACATTCGGAACAACCGGTTCGATATTGGCGGTGGTCTGACACTGCCCTCGGCCTTCAACGGTACGCAGCGTGCTACCCTCGAAACCCGGCTCTTCCACAAGCCCGACGATGTTACGGTAGGTCGACTGCTGTACTTTGATCCGGTACGTAACCTCACCCAGAACACGTTCTTCCCCACTATCCAGTCGGCAGTTAATGCCGCCAATGCAGGCGACGTGATCCAGGCAGCGGAGTACACCTTCAACGAGCGGGTAACCATCGACAAGTCGCTCACTCTGCAAGGAGCCAGCAAAACCGCCACCATCCTCGACGGTACAGGACTGAGTGGTACCGGCAGCGGTATCTCGATCAATAGCGGAGTTACCAACGTGACTATCCGCAACCTGACCGTGCAGAAGTATGTGGGTAACGGCCCCAACAGCAGTGCCGGTATCTACGCAGCTCTGGGCAACAACAACCTGGTCATCTCGGACGTACAGTCGCTGAGCAACTCGGGTGGCTCAGGCTTCTACGCCAACGGGCCCGTGCAGAGTGTGACGGTAACGAGCTCGACCTTCTCGGGCCACGACAACTCGAAAGGGGCAGCCCGGGGTATTGTGATCTGGAACGGCTTCAAGCAGAACATCTACATCGTCAACAACACGGTGACCAACAACAACTGTTGCGGCATCGAGTTGCAGGACGGTACGGCATCGGGCGTAACCATCACGGGGAACACCGTAACGGGTAACGGCGACAGCGGCATTGGCCTTACGGGCTTGAAAGGTGGAGCTGGTGCTAACCTCATCGCCGGAAACACGATTTCGAACAACGGCCGTTTCGGCATCGAAGTCAAGAATCCGAACGGAACGGGTGCCACTTCGGGCGATGGCAGCATCGTCGTAGAAAACAATACGGTAAGCTTTGCCGCCAGCCCATCGATGAACAACCGCGACCATGCGGGTATCTCGGTGTACCGGCGGGCTATGCTGCCGAACAACACCGAAGGCTACCCGGATGTACCCACAGGCGTTGTGGTTCGGAACAACACCGTGACGGGCTTCACGCACCAGAATCAGGTGTCAGCACCAACCGAGAGCGAAGGCTTCGGTATCGTGATCGAAGGCCGGAACCATACCGTAACGGGTAACACGCTGAATAATAATAATATTGGTATTCAGCAGCAAGGCGGTTTGCACCCCACGGCCAACTACGTAGCCAATAACGCGGGCGATGGCCTTCAGGATGCCGGTGCGTCCCCATCTTACTTCGGCCGGGGCAACTCACCGACCGTATGTAACAACACGGTGGATGCCAATAACTTTAGCGGCAACACAACAGACGTTCGGTACAGTGGCCCGGCCGCCTTTACGGTAACGGCCCTGGCCTCGTCGGCAACGGCCTGCATCGGGCAACCGGTTGAACTGTCGGCTCAAACCGTCAACGGTACGGCTCCGTACAGCTTCACGTGGGTAGCGCCCGCCGGTGCCACCATCAATGCCACCAACCTGAGCGCCGTAACGGGTACGCTGTCGGCATCGGGCACGCAAACGTTCACGGTTAACGCACAGGACACGTACGGTTGTACCACATCGGCAACGGTGGTCGTAACCGGCAAGCCTCTGCCTGTAGCTACGCTGGTAGGCCCGGCCGAAATCTGCGCGGGCAACAGCCTGACGCTGACTGCCGGTGGTGGTGTTAGCTACGTGTTCTCACCCAATGTGGTCAGCAGCACGGGCAACACGGCCATTATCAACGCAGCCGGCACGTACTCGGTAACAGCGACAAACAGCGACGGTTGTACCGCCAGCAAGAGCCTGACAGTAACCGAGGCAGCAGCGGCTACCGCTACCCTCTCGTCGGCTACCTTGACTTGCGCCCAAACGAGCGTAACTCTGACCGCCACCGGTGGTACCAGCTATACCCTGAGCGACGGACAGACCAACACAACGGGTCTCTTCACCGTAACGGCCGCCGGTAACTACACCGTAACGGTAAGCAACGCAGCCGGATGTACCGCTACAGCGACCTCATCGGTAACGCTGAATAACACGCAGCCTACCCTGACCATCAGCCCCTCGGCCACCACGATCTGTGCCGGCACGAGTACGAACCTGACAGCCAGCGGTGCGGCATCGTTCACCTGGAGTACAGGCGCCACAACGGCCGGTATCAGCGTATCGCCCACGACGACAACGGTTTACTCGGTAACGGGTACCAACGCCATTGGTTGTACGGGTACGGCATCCGTTACGGTGACCGTAAATCAGATTCCGAATGTGACGGTAGCCGTGAACCCCTCGCAAACCGTTTGCGCAGGCACGTCGATCACACTCACAGCGAATGCTCCTGCGGGCAGCACATACCGCTGGGCTCCGGGTCTGATCAACAACACTTCAGCCTCGTTTGCTCCGCTGCTTCCGATCAACACAACCACTACGTACAGTGTAACGGTAACCAACGCCGGTTGCCGCACCACCATCAGTACGGAGGTCACCGTGAACCCACGGCCAACGGTATCGGTATCGCCAAGCGCAGCCTCGATTTGCTCAGGTCAGTCGGTAACGCTGACGGCCAACGCAACCGGCACGGGTCCGTTCAGCTACACCTGGACCAACGCGCCAGCGGGTCAGCAGAACAATCCGTTTATCGTGGTTGATGCAAGTGGTGCCTACACGGTTCGGGTAACCGATGCCAACGGATGTACCCCATTGCTGCCGGGTGCTTCAGCCATTGTAACGATTGGTCTGCCAGCCGCTCCTGTGGTCAGCAGCACCAACAACTTCACGGCCTGCGAGGGTACGCCAGTTAGCCTGTCGGCCAGCTGCGTAACGAATACAACCGCCCGCTGGCGTGCAAGCGATGGTACCATCACCAACGCATCAACGCTCAGCAGCCCAAGCACGGCCGGTACGTATAACTACACGGTTGTCTGCGTAGCTTCGGGCATTGGCAACTGCGAAAGCACCTCGATTCTGGCAACGGCTACTGTATCGGCTGCGCCGGTGGTTAGCCTGGCAGGTCCGGCCCTGGTGTGCTCAGGTAGCAGCGCTACGCTGACGGCATCGGCGGCTGCACCCGGCACCACGTATGTGTTCTCGTCGAATGTGGTGAGCAGTGCCGGTAACACGGCGGTGATCAACGCGGCAGGCACCTACTCGGTAACGGCTACGGCCAGCGGTTGCTCGTCGACCACCAGCCTCACCGTAGGTGCGGGTACGACGCCAACGGCTTCGCTCACCAACAGCGGTGTACTGAGCTGCTCGAACACGACGGTTACGCTGACCGCTACGGGCGGCAACAGCTACACCCTGAGCAATGGGCAGAGCAATACGACGGGTATCTTCACCGTATCAACAGCCGGTACTTATACCGTGACGGTAGGTAACGGCGACGGTTGCACCTCGACGGCAACAACTACGGTAACGAGCACCACCAACGCCATCACGGCAACACTGGTGGCGAGCGGAACCCTCTCGTGCGCCAACCCAAGCGTAACCCTTACGGCTACCCCATCGGGTCTGGCTTCGTATGTGTTCAGTGCGGGTGCTACCCAAATTGGTGGCAGCACGGGTAATACCGCTACCGTAACCACGGCGGGTACGTACTCCGTTACGATCACCGACGCGGGTGGTTGCTCGGCAGTGGCACAGGTTACCGTAATGGGTAGCTCAACCGCTCCGGTGGCCTCACTCACCGCCAGCGGTGTACTCAGCTGCTCAACTACGTTTGTTGCCCTGACCGCTTCACCAGCGGGTGCTGTCTCGTACGCATTCAGTTCAGGTGCCACCCAGATTGGCGGCAGTGCGGGCAATACGGCTACCGTAACGACACCGGGTATCTACTCAGTAGTCATCACGGGTGCTAATGGCTGCACCACCTCGGCTTCGGTTACGGTGATGGGCAGCAGTACCGCCCCAACGGTCAGCCTGGCCAACAACGGCACCATTACCTGCAACAACACGAGCGTAACACTGACCGCTACGCCGGCTGGTCAGGGTACGTATATGTTCAGCGCGGGTGCTACGCAGATTGGCGGCAGCACGGGTAACACCGCTACGGTATCGGCAGGTGGTACTTACACCGTTGTAGTAACGGCGGCTAACGGCTGCACGGCTTCGGCTACAACCACGGTCGAAAGCGCCACCAACGCGGTCAACGCAACACTGGCAGCTTCTGGTACACTCACCTGTGCCCAAACGAGCGTGACCCTGACAGCTACGGGTGGCAACAGCTACACCCTGAGCAACGGTCAGTCCAACACGACGGGTATCTTCACCGTATCGACGGCCGGTACATACACCGTAACCGTAAGCAATGCCGGCAACTGCACGGCAACCGCTACCGCGACGGTGATGAGCAGCACCGCTGGCCCGGCCGTAACGATTGCGGCTCTGCCGGGTAATACGGTAACGATGGGTCAAGGCCTGACGCTGACGGCCTCGGGTGCCACCAGCTACACCTGGAGCACCGGTGCCACCACGGCGAGCATCAACCCGCCCACCTCAGCAACGGGAACCTTTACCTACTCGGTAACGGGTACAGCGGGTAACGGCTGCTCAGGCACGGCGACGGTCTCAATCACGGTATCGAACACAGTAGCACCGGCCTGTGGTAGCCCAGCAGGTACCATTGGTCAGCCGCTGGCGCTGATGGAGCCGATCTACAACTGTCAGACAGGTCAGATTCAGTTTATCACCGTAGGTGGTAACGGTAGCCCGATTACGTTCTCGGCAGTGGGTATCACTGGCCCAACCATGAGCTGCACAGCGATGGTTGACGGTCAGGTAGCGATCGACATCCGCAACCAGAGCACCAACGTGCAACCGTTTGTTCTGTTTGCAACGCAAAATGGCGTAACGGTGAGCTATACCTGGAACGCCCTGGCAGCCTGCTCGGGTGGTATGGGTAACAACTCGCCAACGGTCGTAAACCCAGTGGGCCCGCAGTCGGCTACGGTTGGTGTACCGTTCACGCTGAACATCGGGAATGTATTTAGCGATATGGAAACGCCGAACAGCCTGGTGCTGTCGGTAAGTGGCCTGCCTGCCGGTCTGACCTTCAGCGGTACGACCATCAGCGGCACGCCATCGTTCTCGGGTGTGAGCACGGTTACGCTACGCGCCACCGATCCGGGTAGCCTCTCAACCGGCGCTACCTTCACGCTGACCGTAAGCCCGGCCAGCAGCACGACGGTAGCTCCGCCTGCCAACACGGCCCCCACGGTGGCCAACGCAGTAGGACCTCAGTCGGCAACGGTGGGTACCGCTTACTCGCTCAACGTGGGTGGTGTCTTCACCGACGCCCAGACGCCGGGTAGCCTCGTGCTCTCAGCCAGCGGTCTGCCGGCTGGTCTGTCACTGGCAGGAACCACCATCAGCGGTACCCCATCAGTATCGGGTGTGGTTACCGTTACGCTGACGGCCACCGACCCCGGTAGCCTCTCGGCCAGCACCAGCTTCCAGCTTACGGTGAGCCCAGCAGCCAGCACCACGACCAACCCACCTGTGGGCGGTCCGTTGGCCGCTACGGTGGTGAGCTACAACTGCCAGACGGGTGCGATTGTCTTTGGTTCGACGGGTGGCAACGGTTCAGCGGTTGAGTATCTGGCCATCGGTATCACCGGCTGGACCACCAACACCAACCACATGATCGAAGCTGGTCTGCGGGCCGATCCCAAGCCGGTGACGGTGCGGGTACGCCAGAACGGTGTGGAAGGAACCGCCTTTGTCTTCGACTTTGGTGCCTTCTGCTCGGGCAACCCACAACCGCCCACCAACACGGCCCCCACGGTGGCCAACGCGGTAGGACCTCAATCGGCAACGGTAGGTACCGCTTACTCGCTCAACGTGGGTGGTGTCTTCACCGACGCCCAGACACCGGGTAGCTTAGTGCTCTCAGCCAGCGGTCTGCCGGCTGGTCTGTCACTGGCAGGAACCACCATCAGCGGTACCCCATCGGTATCCGGTGTGGTTACCGTTACGCTGACGGCCACCGACCCCGGTAACCTTGCAGGTAGCACCAGCTTCCAGCTCACGGTAAGCCCGGCAACGAGCGGCACAACCACCCCGCCTGCGCCTGCAAGCTGTGGTAGCCCAGCCAATACGTTGGGTGGTGCACTCCAGATCACGGGTGTAGCGGATGTGAATTGCCAAACGGGTACGTTCCGGATTCTGACCAGCGGTGGCGACGGCAGCGCGATTAGCTACGCCAACATCGTCGGTCTGAAGAATGCCGATCCAACCAACTGTCTGCGTTCGCTGGATAACCAGGATCTGATCAATGCGGTGAACAACCCATCGTCTGACATCAATCCGTTCCAGCTGCGCGTAACTCAGGGTGGTAACACCAGTAACACGTTTAGCTTCAACTTCAAAGGCTTCTGCACAGGCGGAGCCCGGGTTGCACGCGAAACGGCTGCTGAGCTGGAGGTTACGGTAATGGGCAACCCAACTTCGGCCGAGTCAGTTGAGGTCGAGGTACGCGGAGCCGGCGACGAAGCCATCACCCTGCGCGTAGTTGCTCTGCAAGGTCAGTCGGTGAGCAACCAGTTAGTAACTCCTGCTTCGGGCGTAGCTCGTGGTCGGGTGAAACTGGGCGAATCGGCGGGCACGTACCTCTTGCAGGTAAGCACACCGACCCGGACTAAAACCGTGAAGGTGGTTCGGCAGTAACAGGTTCTGCTTAGAACAAGAGCCCCCGACCTGACCGTCGGGGGCTCTTTGTTTATATAGACGCTGAACACGCACTATGTCAGCACAAACTGTCTAATGAATAGTGTACAGTGTATAATGAGCTATTGTGCTGACTGTACATTATACCCTATTCATGGTACATTCATGTAGTGGTCATATTTGTCACCCCACTGAGAACAAACTCGCCGATGAATTATATTTGTCAGTTCATCTATCCTATTTTGAAACTACTGTTCATCTAACAACTGTCCATGCGAAACCATTTACTCAGCCTTTGTTGCCTGCTCGCATTCGCCCTTCAGGCCGTCGCGCAGTCGACACCGCAGATTATGTTTCAGGGTTGGTACTGGGACTATCCCAAAACGGGTCAGAGTACCACCGGCCCATCGGGCGTTTCGTTTAACTGGTCGGATACACTCCGGCTCAAAGCCCCCGCCCTGAGTCAGGCCGGCTTCACCCACGTATGGTACCCGCCCTTTGCCGGCAACGGCAACCGGAGTGGTGGCTACGACCCGCGCGACCTGTTTGTGGGCCCCTCGCAAACCTCCCTCGGCACCCTTCCCGAAATCAAAAGCATGGTCAACTCGCTAACCGCCGTGGGCATCACACCCGTAGCCGACATGGTGTACAACCACCGCGACGCGGGCGATCTGGAAACCAACCCCGCCGTAAAAGATTACATCACCACCTTTGCGAGCGGCAACAACCCCAGTTGCGGGTTCAAGCGCCCTTTTCCGTCGGATCGGTACCGAATGGTCATTCCGATTGGCGGCTCGGCAGCCGAGGGTGCCGGCACGTACTACATCAAAATGCGGTCGCGGGGAAATATTTTCAACGGCGCCAAGTACGCGTTTCATGCCACGACCAACAAAATCGGCGGGTCGCGGTGGAGTCCGGTTGTGACGCCCGACGTTGACCTGACCACCTCGGCCGACGTATTTCAGTACTCAGCCCAGCTGGGCCGGAACTACCTCAACCGGATCGACGGAAACGGCGACCTCGATGAATTTGCCGTGACCGTGACCACCAACGATTTCAATGCGGCCGGTGACCTGCTTATTATTCAGGCTATCAACTACGACAGCGAATACTCCGACCACCTGCCTATTGATATTTTCTACGTCCCGGCCAATGGTGGGGGGGCTTACAACGTAGCCGATTTCACCAATCCGTTTGGTGCAGGGTACAAACTCCAGTTTCAGACCTACACCAACTTTGGCAACATGCCCAGCGGGCGGGGAGCTCTCGACTGGAACGGTTTCCGGCCGCACTTCACCAGCAGCAGCCCGGCGGGATGGTCGCAAACCACCTGCCTGGGGCCGCAGTGGTCTATGCAGAGTCTGGATTATTTCTACGATTACGACCACAACATCCCGGCGACCAAAGACCTGCTGGTCGACTGGACGAAGTGGGCCTTCGACGATTTAGGATCAAAGGGCCTTCGTGTCGATGCTGTCAAACATTTTGAGCCCTCGTTTATGCGCACCATGCTTGAAGAAATGCGCGCCAGTGGCCGAACGCCCAACCTGGTGGTGGGTGAGTGGTACGGCAACAACCGCGCTGAGCTGAAAGGCTGGGTTGATGCGGTGTACAGCGGCATGAATACCGATACTCGCAACAACGTACAGGTGCGGGTGTTCGACTTTGCCCTGCGCGACGCCCTCAAGCAGGCCCTCGACAACGGAGCCGACCCGCGTAATGCGTACTTCAACAGCCTCCGCTTTGCCACCGATGGCAACAGCTTTGGATCGGGCAACAACATTGTGACGTTTCTGAACAACCACGATTTCCGCAGCGACAACCCCACGTTTGGCGATGCCCTCGTGCACAACAACCCCGACCTGGGCTACGCCTGGATTCTGACCAATAACCAGTTGGGCGTACCGGCCGTTTTCTACCCCGACTATTACGGTTACCCAGCCCGCAATACCACCTATGGTAACGATGTGATCGGGTTTAATTACCACCCCGTGGGGCTACCGGCTCTCAAACCCGCTATCGACAAGCTGATTCAGGTCCACAAAAAATACATAACCGGTTCCACGAGCATGGACCTGCTCAACCATTTTGGCGGTAGCAACACAGCCCCGGCTCCGAACAACTATATTCAGAGCAGTCCGAACAAGGTTTTGATTTACCAGTTGAATGCCTCAGGTTCTGTGGGCGGCAAAGAGGTGCTCGTGGCTATTAACTTCGACAACCAGCCTTTGCGGGTCGATCATCAGATTGCCGTCCGCAACGGAATCCAGACCGGCACCCGTTTCGGCGATGTGCTGGGGCGCTCGGCTTTCCCGTTTGCCGTAGTCGACGGACAAAACCGGGTCTACATGGAGCTACCCGCCAAGAGCTATTCTGTTTGGGTGCAGGATGCCGCACCACTGTCGGTAACCTTGGCCAGCACCACCGTTTGTGCGGGCGAATCCAATACGCTCACCGCTGCAGTTTCCGGCGGAACGGCTCCTTATCAATATCAATTTTCGGCGGGTACGGTAGCCGTTCCGGGCAGCAGCAGTATAGCTACGGCCAGTACGGCCGGGGTGTACTCCGTAACCGTTACCGACGCCCTCGGCCTATCGGCAACGGCAACCGTGAGCGCCACGGTTTTGCAGCCAGCTTTTGCTGCGGCACCTACCCTGTCGCAAACACTGGTGTCGGGTGGGCAATCGCTCACGCTATCGTACATGGCCAATAACGCACCGGGCAGTTGCGCGTTTGCCGCCAATGGACCATTCTGGGCGGAGATCGCTTCTAATTCGAGCTTTCCAACCTCCACAACGCTCACCCCCGTTACGGCCGATGCCACCCAAATGGTGGTAGCTCTGCCCGCTTCGCTCAATGCCGGAGAGCTCTACTACCTGCGCGTTGGCTACGGCCAGGCGGTTTACAGCCCGGCGGCCTCGTTGGTGGTCAGTACAACGCTCACGATTGTTGCCAACCAGACGGTGGTTTGCCCCGGTGGGCAGGTACAGCTCGACGCAAGCGGCTGCCCGGCCCCCAATGTGGTAGTCTGGAGTACCGGACAAAGCGGGCCAAGCATCATTGTCAATCCCGCGACCACCACCACTATCTCGGCCTCATGCGTAAGTGCCACCAACGCCCGAATGGCCTCGCCTAATACAGCTAACGGATCTTTGCCAACCGGTAACCAAGGGGCAGCTGAGCAGGCGTTTCCCAAAAAGCCCACGGCATCACCAAACAATAGGCAGAGCCAACCTAAATAAATAATCTCGACACGCAAAAAGGGCGGCCGTAGACAGAACATCTACGGCCGCCCTTTTTGCGTATGTACCTACCGGTAGCCAGGCCATTGATCGCTTCCCGACAGCCAATTGATCAGGCAAACTACTTTTCAAATAAAGAATACTATATCTATTTATTAAGATACATAGGAACAAGTTGCTCCATTTTTGCTTAGTCGGAATACTTATACTTTTAAAAGCAATACCAGTTCTTCAAAAACTATACCAATTAATAAAAAATTTTCCCGCCTAAGCCTAAATGTTTACTATGAATATAGAATTAAATGTCTATTTGAGCCTACGGGACACTTTCTATACAAATATATTTATTATCATATAACAATGGTACGAAATTGGAATCAAATTTGCCTATACTACTATATAAAAACCCCCGTATGTATGCTTAAAAAATTTACCCTTCCGTTATTAGTGTTTATTTGCTTATCGGTTACATGCAACTACGTCTTCTCGCAAGACATTCCGGCACAAACGGCCTTGATTCCGTCGCCCCGAAAAGCGTTTACGCCGACCCCGCAATCGGTACGGGGGTATTGGAATATCGACGTAGTCGATGACTTTACGCTGCCCAAGAGTAAACACCTTACCTTTAGTGGGGCCGGGCGCAACCTGCACGTTAAAGACAGTTGGGACAAACTGTTCCGAAGGGGGTTTTCGGCTATTGAGCGATCGCGGATGACCGACGACGAGCTCGGCTACTCGCCTTTAGCCAACGCCAAGTACGACCGGGGGTCAAAATTCACACAGTCGAGTACCTGGACCAGCCGGCTACTACCCGAGCAACGTTCGCTCATTCTGTACCAGAACTATTTTACTGACTTACCCTTTAACCTACCCTGGGCCCGCAACAGCGACCTGGCCAAGGACACGTATTTTCTGCGGCCACCCGGCTCGATCAACGAGCGCGAGAGTCTGGGGCAGGCCATGTCTGAGCTGAGCGGGGGTTGTGTTGGCTTCGGTGACTGCCCACCTTCGGGGCAGGTAAGTACGTTCGGCAAGATTTTCTTCGACATTGAAAACGAAGGCACCAGCCCTGGCAACGAGCAGGAGCACGCTAATCTGTACGTGTACAAGATGTGGATGCTTCGGCAGCGTATCAGCCCGTACACCGAAATCGGTGGGATTGGCCCGGTGCCGCACAACAGTTATGGCTACTCGCGTTCGTCGGACTTTGCCAATATTAGCTCGCCCGACTGGCTTTGGCGTATGCCCGCCAAACAGATTGACGCCACTAATACCCGAGGCCGGGGTATGCCCGATGCGATTGTGGGTAAAACCTTTGGCGAACTGGCTCATTTCCAGATGCCCGGCACGTACTTTTTGTCGTCGGACTTCGATTATGCGGCCCGGCACAACGGCGATGAAGACCGGCACTGGCTTGCCAGCGTATTGGGCGAGCAGGAAGTGAACATGAAGCTTTCGCCCAAAAAGCGAATTGCGTGGCAGTGGCTGTTCAACACCCAAAGTTCGGAACCGGGGCAGGCTGCCCGGGCTGAATACCCGGCTCCACCGGCCATTGCCGAAGGAATGGCTATTTTTTACTGGTTTACGGGCGCACACGGGGCTATTCTGTGGGACGACTGGAATATTCTGACGCCCAATGCCCCCGTGGTACCGGGCCGCGAAAACCTCGACAACGACCGCAACTATAGCGTGTACGAGCACTACCTCCACGGCCTGTGGCGGCTGTTTAAGCACCACGGTGACCTGTTCAACGGGCAGGAGATCTACCTCAACGAAGCCACCGAATGCTCGTACGATAACGGTAAGACCTGGTACCGGCTCAACTCAAATGCCCAGAAGCGGAGCGGGAAGCCGTTTGCCCGCGCCATTGTCAACGGAAGTCAGATTCTGATTGCGGCTACCCAACCGTACGCGTCGGCGAGTCAGGAAACCCAGATGATGGTGCGGTACGTGCAGGGTAACTACCGCTTTTATACAACGATTAACCTGAAGGGCGACGAAATTTTTCTGGGTCGGGCAACCATGCCTACCGGCACAAGCTCTTTCTCGCCAGCTCTGACCACCATGGACCCACCGGCTCCCAAGCCGTTGGCCGCTACCGTATCAACGTACAACTGCTCAACGGGGGCTATTGTATTCGGGTTTACAGGTGGCAGCACCACCTCGCCCGTCGAGTACAAAGCACTGGGTATCACCGACTGGACGACCAACGCCAACCAGGTCATTGAAGCCGGCCTGCGGGCTGACCCAAAAACGATCACAATCTATATTCGGCAAAATGGCGTAGAGGGAGCTCCGTATAATTTCGACATGAAAGCGTACTGCTCGGGTAACCCGCTGCCACCCGCCAATACCGCGCCGGTGGTAGCCAAAGCCCTATCTCCTGAGTCGGGAACGGTCGGAGTTGGGTACAGCCTGAACCTGAGTACGGTATTTACCGATGCCGAAACGCCAACCGGGCTGGTGCTGTCAGTGGCAGGTTTGCCCGCGGGCCTTCAGTTTTCGGGGGGTACCATTTCGGGAACGCCTTCGGTATCGGGGGTGAGTACCATTACCGTTACAGCTACCGATCCGGGGAACCTATCGGCACAGACAACCTTTGCACTAACCATTAACCCGGCCTCTGCCCCCACTCCCACCCCTCCGCCCCCAATAACCGGCGGGCCACTGGGAGCCACGGTGGTTACGTACAACTGTTCGACAGGGGCCATTATGTTCGGCTTTACCGGCGGTAATGGCTCAACGGTTGAGTACGCGGCTATCGGTATTACGGGCTGGACCACCAACCCCTCGCATATTCTGGATGCGGGCTTACGCTCCGACCCCAAAACTATTTCGGTTATGGTTCGGCAGGGCGGTGTGCAGGGGCTGTCGTTTTCGTTCGATATGAAAGCCTATTGCAGCGCCCCGCAGCCTGTAACCAACACAGCCCCTACGGTGGTGAACCTTGTTGGACCACAGTCGGCCACGGTTGGTACGGCGTACTCGCTGAATATTGGCTCAGTGTTTACCGATGCCCAGACGCCCGGCAACCTGACTTTGTCGGCAGCGGGACTACCTGCAGGCTTGACCCTCACGGGAACCGCCATCACCGGCACCCCCTCGGCATCGGGCGTGAGCACCATTATGCTCAAGGCCACCGATCCCGGTAACCTGACTACTGCGACCAGTTTTCAACTGACGGTAAGTCCGGTACCAAGTGTAACTGTGGTGACCAACACAGCTCCCACTATTGCGAACCTCGTTGGAGCACAAACAGCTACGGTTGGCACGGCCTACTCGCTCAACGTGGGCAACGTCTTCACCGACGCCCAAACGCCCAACAGCCTGACCTTGTCGACCCTGGGGCTCCCGACCGGCCTGACCCTAAACGGTAGCCTAATTACCGGTACGCCTTCCACTTCGGGGGTAAGCAATGTGGCTCTTATAGCTACCGACCCCGGCAGTCTCTCCACCGTTACTCTTTTTGTGCTGACGGTGAACCCGGCTCCGAGCGTGACGGTAGTGACCAACACGGCCCCTACCGTGGTGAACCTCATCGGCGCACAAACGGGTACTGTCGGTACGGCGTACTCGCTGAATATTGGCTCGGTGTTTACCGATGCCCAGACGCCCGGTAGCCTGACCTTGTCGGCAATGGGCCTGCCTGCGGGCCTGACCCTGACGGGAACGGCCATCACCGGCACCCCCTCGGCGACAGGTGTGAGTACCATTACGCTCAAAGCCACCGACCCCGGTAACCTGACGGCCGCCACCAGTTTTCAGTTAACGGTACGTTTGGGGAATACGCCCCCGGTTGTTGTGAATCCCGTTGGCCCACAGTCGGGTACAACCGGTGTAAGCTACAGCCTGAATGTAAGCGCCATTTTTACGGATGCCGAAACCCCCACGCAACTGCTGATGTCGATTAGCGGACTGCCAGCGGGGCTGCAACTGTCGGGCTCTAATCTGGTTGGTACGCCAACCGTAGCCGGTAGCAGCACTATGATTATTACCGTGACCGATCCGGGAGGGCTCTCAACGACGTTCCGGATTCCGATTACGATTGTGCAGGGCAACACGCGCCCCGTTATTGCCAATCTCGTCAGTCCGCAAACGGCTACGCAGGGTGTAAGCTATACGCTCAATGTAGGGTCGGTGTTTACCGATATGGAAACCCCCAATAGCCTGACGCTATCGGCAGTGGGCCTTCCGGCCGGGTTAACCCTCACCGGTACCACGATCACCGGAACGCCTTCGGTCACTGGCCAGAGCAGTGTGGCCCTCGTAGCCACCGATCCCGGCAGCCTCACTACCGCTACCATTTTTCTCTTGACGGTGAATGCGCCCGTGAGTACCACCGGTTGCGGCAGCCCGGCCAACACCATTGGTCAAACACTGCGGATTATGGGCGTTACGGATGTGAATTGTCAGACGGGTACGTTCCGCATCAGTACACGCGGAGGTAACGGCACTACGATATTCTACGACAACAACGTGGGCCTGAAAAATACCGACCCAACTAACTGTTTGCGGATACTCGACAATCCGGATATGGTGAAGGCAATCAACAACCCGAACTCCGACATCGGAGCTTTCCAACTGAAAGTTCGGCAGGGCAACGTGACCAGCAACACGTTTACGTTCAACTTCAAGCAGTATTGCACCGGTGCTGGAGCTACCTCCCGCATGGCTTACGAAAGCCCCGGTGACCTAACCGTACTGGTCTTGGGGAACCCCACACCCGACGAATGGGCCCGGCTCGAAATTCAGTCGGTTGGCAACGAACCCCTTTCGCTACAGGTCTTGAACGTACAGGGGCAGGTACTCAGCATCCGGCACGTTGAGCCCTCAGGCGACACGATTCGGCAGCAGGTATGGCTGGGCAAAACACCCGGCGTATTTGTGGTGCAGGTTAGTACGCCCACACGCAGCCAAAGCGTAAAAGTGGTGAAGCAATAACGAATTCAACCCCAAAAGAGCGGGCCGCCCGAAGAAGTTTACCTTCTCTGGGCGGCCCGCTGTCTTGCGTTTGTGGTTTATCGTTTTTGGTTTTTAGTTAATGCCGACCGCTAAACACCAAAGACAACAAACCATAAACTAAAAACCATAAACTTAAAACAAGTACCGAACACCAAACTGGAACTGGCGGGGCGGAGCGGCATTCCGCTGCACAATACCGCTACCCCGTGGGCCTACCTGAATCTGGTTACTTTGGGTTGCGTTGTTCGAATAGCCACTCAAATTGTTGGTATTGAGTACATTGAACACATCAGCCCGAATCTCAACCCGGCGGGTAGTACCTTCGCTGTTGCCCAACATCCGACCCAGCGGAATCTGATACTGTAAGCTCAGGTCCACCACCTTCGACCAGGGTAAGCGGTCGGAGTTGCGGGTTTCGCCCGGCTGACGGTCGGAGTTACCCACGTACGCATCGCCAAAAGCCCCGCCGTCGCCGTTCAGGTCGTTTGTGGTCAGGGGTTGGCCATTGGCACCCAGCAAAGGCTGTCCGTTGGCACCCACAATCCGGTACATGGCGCCGTTCGGAATCCGGTTGATGGGCTGCCCGCTCTGCACCAGTGCAGCCGCTGTAGCCACAAAATTGCGACCGATGTAGTAGTTGAATATACCGTTGATGATGTGAGTCCGGTCGTTGATACTCGGTCCCCATTCGGCCGCGAAATTATTCGCATCCATCGCCCGGAAGTTGATATCCTCAGTGTCATTTTTCAACGACGACAGGGTGTAGATCAAGCGGTAGCTGTACGAGTCATCCATCCGCTCCTTCTGCATATTCAGGCTCAGGGCTACATAGCGCGAGCGGCCTTCAGTCTCGGTCACAACCACACTCCGGGCGGCACCAGGAATATTCGTGGCACCACTTACCCCGGCACCCGACGCCAGAATGGGCAACGGACGGGTCAGGTCGGCAACGGCCGTGGCGCGGGCAATGCCCTGCTGCGCGCTCAGGTTGTAATCCCAGGCCGCCGGGGCGTTGAGGTTACGCGTACGGAAAAGGTTATACGACTCATTATACACCACATCGGCATACAACAACAGCTTGTCGCTCGCCTGGTATTGGTAGCCAAGTGTGGTTTGCAGTGTGTAGGGATTGTGGTAGCCGTTGGGGTTCAGAATCCGGCGCTCGCCCGTGGGCAGGTTACGCTGATCGGCAAAGGTGCTGGCGGCCGGGCCCTGCAAGTAGCGGAATGGTAAACCCGCATTGTTGCTCGTACCTACGCCGAGGTTTCCATCAAATGTAACCCGGTCGATGTCGGTATTGGCAGGCAGAATGCCCCGCTCCTTGAAATACTGCAACTGCCGTTTGAAGTCGGCACTCGCGCTGTTTTGCTGGAGAGCATCGGAATAAATCGCGTACAAAATCTTGTCATAGAACAACCCGATACCACCGCGCAGGGCCGAGCGGCCCGTTAGTTTGTAGTTGAAGCTCGCGCGGGGGGCAATGTTATTGAAGTCGCCCCGTGTGTCGCCCCCTTTGCTCAGGTTATCGTAATCCCAGCGCAGGCCGATGGTCAGGTTCAGGCGCGAAGTAGCCGCAATCTGATCTTCAGCGTACAGGCTCACAATATTCTGGGTTGTACCGAACGAGTTAGGGCGCAACTCGACCGAGTATCCCGTAACACGGGCATCGGCGGGTACGTCGTTCACCCCGAAGTTGCTGCCCAGATTCCGGGCCCGTAGCGCCGATAATTGCCCCGCTGTCAACTGCACGGTATAGCTACCGTTGGGGTTACCCCCACCAAACAACCGGTGGCGGCTGCTGATCAGCTCAGCGCCAGACCGGAACGTATGGTTACCCCGGTAGAACGAGAACTTCTGCTGGAATTGCACGGTGCTCTCGTGCGAATCGAAGAGATAACCGGGGTGACCGAGTACTGCAACGGTTTGGCCGGTCGGGTCGAGCACAGTTACGTTAGGGCTGCTGGGGTCAACAGGGCGGGCGTAGTTCCAGCGGAAGCGGGCGTACTGCACGTTGGTTTCCGACGCAAATCGCTCGGTATTATACGTATTGCGCGACGCAATCAGCACCGAGTTTCGATCCTGCGCGTTGGCCGCCGACGGGAACGCCAAGCCACCGGTGAGCCCACCTGCCTGACGGCCAATAGCTACCTGCCCCACGTTGAAACGCAACGACGATTTGAAGCGGTCGGTCCAGAACTGATCGAGCTTGCCCGACACGTAGGTGAAACGGTTGGTACCCCGAACAGTTTCATTCACACCCAACAGGGGGGCCGTCAGCAGGTTATCCTTGATATCAGTGGTGTGTTCGGCGTTGAGGTAGTAGAAGGTTTTGTTTTTGACGAGGGCTCCACCCACGCCAAAACCACCCTGATAGCGCTGAAAACCGTCGCGCACCTGATTACCCGACAAATCGCGGAGGGGGTACTCCGTCTGGGCGTCGATTACGGCACCGGGGCGGGTCAGGAAAAAGGCTTCGCCCGTAGCCTGATTGCTCCCCGAGCGGGTGGTGAGGTTGATAATGCCGTTGCCCGTGTTACCAAACTCAACCGAGTAATTGTTGGTCAGGACGTTTACGTTGCGCACGAATCCAATCGGCATGGCAAACTTTTGCCCACCTAGAAACCGCTCGTTGTTGTCCATACCATCAATGAGGTAGTTGTTGAACAAGGCATTGGCCCCGTTGATGCTCACGTTGGGAGCCTCGGGGAAGAAACCCGTTGCCTGGCTCACATTGGGCAGGCGGTACAGCACCCGCGTAATGTCGCGACCTTCAACGGGCAGTTCTTCTACCTTCCGAACGTCGATCTGCGACGCCACTTCAGCGTTGATGGTGTTGATACGCGACGTACTCCGCCCCCGTACCTGCACCTCGGTCAGGTTTACCTCGCGCCGGGAGGGCAGCAACAGCGTCACCGACTGCCGGGCGTTGGCCCGGAGCACAATACCTTCGGCCGCACTTTCGAGGTACGTGTCGTTTTCGTTCGCAAAAACACGGTACACACCGTTGAGGGGCAACGCCCGAAACTGCACTTGTCCGTTGGGACCCGACGTTGCTGACAAGCTGAGGCCAATAGACGGATTGGCCAGATACACCACCTGCCCCGACAGGGGTTGCTGGCGGGTGAGTTCGCGCACACTTACGGTAAGGTCCGTAGTCTGCGCAAAGGCAGTAAACGATAAAAGGCTGAATAACAGCCAACTGATTGTAAATTTTCGCATTGCGAAGCTGTATAGATTAGTGAGAGGCAGACATCAGAAAGCTACTTCTGCATGGAACAACAAGTCTGGTTCGCATTTGTCCACCGATTTGCAGAAAACTTACGCGAAAAATCCATTCACGGACTTTTGTACTGGACATTTGGACTTCAGACACTAGACGTTAGACTTCTCTACAGAATAGTAGTACGTCTGATGTCTAGTGGCCAGCGTCTACTGTTCAATACTGAGTTCACCGACTTTTAATCCAGTCTATATTCCCCAAAATCAGGCTCATAGCTACTGATACAGAACTTTGTGGGTCTGTCGAAAAAATAAATTCAAACAACATCTATCTTTGCCCCGTTTTGCAGCAGCCCCTTCGCTTTTCCATTGCGCGGGGGCCTTCTCTTTCTCATGGAAGATAAAAAGCACTTAGATACCGTATCGGCCGCT
Organism: Rudanella lutea DSM 19387; assembly: GCF_000383955.1. NCBI lineage: Bacteria > Pseudomonadati > Bacteroidota > Cytophagia > Cytophagales > Cytophagaceae > Rudanella > Rudanella lutea. The sequence continues at coordinate 1,764,043 of NZ_KB913013.1, forward strand.
GGCTTGCTGGTAGCCCTCGGTATCATCTACGGCGACATTGGCACCTCGCCTTTGTACGTACTCAAAGCCATTCTTGGCGAAACCACTCCCATTCATCCAGAAGTAGTTCGCGGGGCCTTGTCCTGTATTTTCTGGACCATCACGCTCCAGACTACAGCCAAGTATGTCATCCTGATTCTGCGGGCCGATAACCGGGGCGAAGGCGGTATTTTTGCCTTGTACGCACTGGTTCGCCGGCATGCCCCCTGGCTTACGATACCGGCTATTATCGGCGGAAGCTCGTTGCTGGCCGATAGTATCATTACCCCGCCTATCTCGGTTTCATCGGCCGTAGAAGGGTTGCGGATTATCTACCCCGAAATCGACACCATCCCAATTGTGATCGGGATTCTGTCCTTGCTGTTTCTGATTCAGTCGTTCGGAACGGGGGTAGTGGGTACCGCATTCGGGCCCATCATGTTTGTCTGGTTCACGATGCTGGGCGTGCTGGGCCTGGTGAATGTCTCGAGCGATTTGAGCATTCTGAGCTCGATCAGCCCGGTGTACGCGTACGACTTTCTGATGGGCTACCCCGGTGCTTTCTGGTTGTTGGGTGCCGTATTTCTGTCGACAACAGGTGCCGAGGCCCTGTACTCCGATATGGGGCACTGCGGCCGGGGCAACATTCGGGTGAGCTGGGTGTACGTAAAAATGTGCCTGTTGTTCAACTACTTTGGGCAGGGTGCTTACGTCGAATCGCTGGCGGGTCAGGCCCTGGGCGAGCGCAATCCGTTTTACGAGCTCATGCCCGAGTGGTTTCTCATTATCGGTATCAGCATTGCCACCGCGGCTACGGTTATTGCGAGTCAGGCTATGCTGAGCGGGGCCTTTACGCTCATCAGCGAGGCTATCCGGCTCAACCTTTGGCCCAAAGTACGGCTCCGGTATCCGAGTGTACAGAAAGGGCAGTTGTACGTACCGAGCATCAACTGGTTGCTTTATGCGGGTTGTATTGCGGTAGTTCTGTACTTCCAGGAATCGAAACGGATGGAAGCAGCTTATGGTCTGGCCATTACGCTGACCATGATGATGAGCACTATTCTGTTCAGCTATTACATGTACTCGAAAAAGTACAACGCCTGGCTCGTTATTTTCTTCCTGGTGTTCTACCTGAGTCTGGAAAGCTGCTTCCTGGTGGCCAACCTGATTAAGTTTACCCACGGTGGCTGGGTGTCGGTACTTATTGCGGGGCTCATGGCCTGCATCATGATCATCTGGCTACAGGCGTTTAAGATCAAGCTCCGCCTGACCGAGTATGTCCGAATCGATACGTACCTACAGGCTATCAAAGAACTCAGCCGCGACATTAGCATCCCCAAATACGCTACGCACCTGGTTTTTATGAGCAATGCGGCCCGGCAGTCGGAGATTGAGTCGAAGATTATTTACTCCATTTTCCAGAAACGCCCCAAACGGGCCGACATCTACTGGTTTGTGCACGTGGATACGACCGACGACCCGTACACGATGGAGTATAAAGTAAACACCATTGCCCCCGATGATGCCTATAAGGTGACGTTTAAGCTCGGCTTCCGGGTGGAACAACGAATCAACCTGTTTTTCCGGAAGGTGATCGAAGACCTGGTGCGCAACAAAGAGGTGGATATTACGAGCCGGTACGAGTCGTTGAACCGGCAGAACGTGATCGGCGATTTCCGGTTTGTGGTGCTGGAGAAGTTCCTATCGTTTGAAAACGACCTGCCGTTCCGTGAGCGGGTGATCATGAACATCTACTTCTTTATCAAGACCTTAACGACCACCGAAGACCGCTGGTTTGGCCTCGACAGTAGCTCGGTAAAAATCGAGAAAGTCCCGCTCGTGATCCGGCCGGTCGAGAACGTGAAGTTGAAACGCATACCGTCTTAAAGGCGGCCGGGAGCCGTTTAAGTGAATGAACAATGTAAAATGTATAATGAACTATTGAATTACCTGCTGATAATCAGCCATCTCATTGTACATCTTACACTATTCATTTTACATTTAATTCTGTCCGAGTACTTAGCATGCAAGAATTGATCCATTTGATCGGTCGTTTGCACCCGGTCAGTGATGAGTTTTTACAGGCTTTAACGGCTCAACTCAAACGAATCGAACGACCAAAGCGTAGTCTGTTACTGTCGCCCGGCGAGGTTTCGTCTGAACTTTACTTTCTGGAAGCCGGGCTGGTACGGGGCTATTATCTGAACGATGGGAAAGAGTTTTCGACCGGATTTATGGCCGAGGGCTCTTTCATCATCTCTCCACTCAGTTTTTTTACCCAGACGCCCTCCTACGAGTACCTTGAATTACTGGAAGACAGCCGGTTGTGGGTACTCAGTAAAGGGCAATTAGAGCAACTATACACTCGCTTTATCGAGTTCAACGTTGTTGGCCGATTAATCACCGAGCAATACTACACCCGGAGCGAATGGCGTGCCCACCAACTCCGAACCCTCAGCGCCGACGAGCTTTATGAGGCCTTCACAAGCGAGTATGCCCCCATACTCAACCGGGTGAGCAATCGACACATTGCTTCATTTTTGGGTCTCACCCCCGAGACCGTTAGTCGAATTCGGGCTAAAAAACGATAAACGCTACCAACAGCGGGTATCCTGCCCCGTGTTTGCTTTCTTTTCAGCACTGGACATTCGGACTTCAGACACTGGACATTAGACTTACTACCTTTAGATATGGAGGTCTAACGTCTAATGTCCAACGTCTAATGTCCAACATCTAATGTCCAACATCTAATGTCCAGTACTGAGGCTTTCTTGATATAGATCAAGTTTTGGGTCGTGCTGTGTCCTCATCTTTACGAGGTTATCAGATGCTGCCACACACATGCACCGTTATTTACGCACACTGCTTATCGGCCTGATTTGCTTCCCGGCCTGCGCTCAGTCAGTCACCATCACACGCCGTAACCCCACCGAGGTGGTTTATGGGGCCGATTCGGTCAGTATACACCAACTCAGGGCTGAGGTCCAATCGGCCACCAGCTCCACATTTTCTGCAGCCGATCTGAACCGGCTTATGAAACAGTATCCGCTGTTGTTACAACCACACGTCAAAGCCGTGCAGTTTCTACCTCACTTACAGGGGCAGACCGTACAGCCGTTCCCGCTTCGGGCATGGCCAAGCGATCCGGCGTATGCCAACACCATTCAGCAACTCGTAGCCTCGTCGAACCAGAAACACCGCCTATTGGCCTATATGCTGCTGGCTGCTACCCACGACAATACCTTCGAAAACACACTACTCGACCGAATGAAAACCGATTCGAGCCAGATAGAGCGCGTTTGGTGCGGCATGGCGTTGCTGCACCTCCGAAGCAGGCACACCACCCCATTGTTTGACTTTGTGATCGCCTTTGAGAACTGGAACAATGTCTTTCTGTTCCCGATGCTGGTCCAGTTAGATCCAGACTCCCTGCGCCAAACGGCCCACCAGCGTATTCAGAGCACCGTTTTACTGGAACAGATTGTTGCAGCACAGGTACTGGGCTATACACAGGCCAACCCAAAGACAGAGCAGCTACTCAAACAAAGCGTGCGTACCCTCCCGTTATCGACTTAAGGGTACGCGATTGCCTCTATGGGCCGTTTGGGTTTGGGCGATTTACTACCTGTGCTGAAGCCGTTGGTCGATAGTACCGCAACCCGGCAAATTGCGTTGAGCGCCCTCGCCAACAGCCCGAGCACATCTGACCGGGCGTATCTGTTTGACCTGGCTAATCGTCAGGATACCGTTTCTACGGAGGTACTGAGAGCCTTATCTAAATCAAACAAGCCCGAAAGCGTCCGTCACTGGTTGCAGCTACTGCGCACCCGGCCTCTGCCCACCAACTACTACATTTTTCGGGGAGATCTACCCCTTTTACAAGATGAGGCCCTACTGGACGACTTGCTATTCACGTTACAAAACCTTTCAAATACCCAAACGCTGTCGCAACTGCTGTGGGCCTTACACGGGCACTCGAACGAACAGGTTACAACCTACCTGATTAGCCAGCTCACCCACCCCGACCGGTCGGTGCGGTATGAAGCCGCCACTTCGCTACGAGGCAACAAATCAGCGCTGTTACAAGCCAAACTACCGGGTCTGCTGGCCGACTCAACCGGACGAACCGAGTCGCTGCACCATCTGGTGCTAGAGCATGAGTTGGATAGCTTGCAATCCATCTACGAGCAGATTTATCTTAACCCTCACAGCGCCTACGAACGCAGTCAGGCGTTACAGTACCTCGGTACCTATACGCGCCCGGCCCACCAATCGCTGTTCTGGCAGGTACTGACTACCCCCACCGCCGACAATTGGGATACCCGCTCGGCGGCCCTGGGGCTAGGGCGGCTAGGCGATACAGGTGCCATTGAGGCCATCATTGCCGTGAGTCGGCGCGAGCGGGTCGGCAGCGACGGCAATGCACAGGCGTATGTGATGGCTTTGGGTATGCTCAAAGGCGAAAAAGCCCGGCAGGAGATCGAAACCTACCGCAATAGCCCCGAAGCCCACATGCGCGAACTGGCCCGTAAACTCTTGAACGATTGGTAAGCTATCTGGCGGCAGGCGGTTTTTAGTGCTTTTGTGTAGTTTTGCAATCATAACGACTACAGCATGAAAATCCTCATTACCGGCGGGGCCGGATTTGTCGGCTCCTCGCTGGCTATTGCGTTGAAGAAGAACTACCCCGAGTACACCATTTTTGCGCTCGACAACCTCAAACGGCGCGGCTCGGAGCTGAGCCTGGCCCGGCTAAAAGCAGCCGGTATTGAGTTTGTCCATGGCGACATCCGGAGCAAGGAAGACTTCGACAACATTCCCGCCGTAGATACCGTCATCGAAGCCTCGGCTGAACCCTCGGTCTTGGCCGGCCTCGATGGCACCCCCGACTACCTGATCAACACCAACTTGTTTGGTACGGTCAACTGCCTCAACTACGCTCTCAAGCATAAGGCGAGCTTTATCTTCCTGTCGACGAGCCGGGTGTACCCGATCAAAACGATCGAAACCCTCAATTTTGAAGAAGCCGATACCCGGTTTGTCCTGACCGACGATCAGCCGGTAGCTGGCGTTTCGAGCAAGGGGATTGCCGAGAACTTTCCGCTCGACGGTGCCCGGTCGCTCTACGGAACCACCAAACTGGCGTCGGAGCTGCTGATTCAGGAATACAACGAGTTTTACGGTCTCAAAACGGTGATTAACCGTTGCGGGGTACTTACCGGTCCCTGGCAGATGGGGAAGGTAGATCAGGGCGTGATGGTGCTCTGGATCGCCAAGCACTATTTTGAGCAGCAACTGGCGTATATCGGTTACGGTGGCACGGGCAAGCAAACCCGCGACATGCTGCATATCGACGATCTGTACCGTCTGATCGACTGGCAACTGCACAACCTCGACGCCGTAAATGGCGAAATTCTGAACGCCGGCGGTGGTACCGAAAGCAGTGCCTCGTTGCAGGAGCTGACCCAAATTTGCCAGGAAGTAACGGGCAAAACCATCCCGATCAAGGCCGTAACCGAAAACCGGGCCGCCGATATCCGGCTCTACATCACCGACAACACAAAGGTGACCCAGCTGACCGGCTGGAAACCCGAAAAAGGGATTCGTGAAATTGTGACCGACATTCATGCCTGGCTCGACGAAAACCGGGCCGCGCTGGAGCCTATTCTCAAATAGACAACAAGTTGGGGCTAACCCATCAAATCAGCAGGGCGGCACGTTGTACCGCCCTGCCTTCATTTTATCCCGATTTGGACCCACTCAACCCTTTTTCTTGCACTCCAAGGGTTTTCTTCGGAAGTTTGCGACCCTAAAACGTTTGTTTCTACGCAACAATGGATGGACTTTTTACCGCCCAAAACCTTATCAGTCTGCTCACGCTGACCTTTCTGGAAATCGTTCTGGGCATCGACAACATTATCTTTATCTCGATTGCCGCCAACAAGCTGGCCAAGCAGGATCAGGCCAAAGCCCGCAACATCGGTCTGGTGTTGGCCATGATCTTCCGGGTGTTGCTGTTGTTTGGTATTTCGTTGCTGATCGCCCTCTCGGAGCCGTTTACCCACATCGATCTGGGTTGGTTCAAAGCCGCCTTCACGGGTCAGGCCGTTATCCTGATTGTAGGGGGCTTGTTTCTGCTCTACAAAGCCACCACTGAAATTCACCACAAGCTGGAAGGCATGTCGGAAAACGAATCACAGTCAGTAGCTGGTGCGGCTAAAGCGACCGTTTCGAGTGTGGTTACCCAAATCGCCATCATCAACATTGTCTTTTCTATCGACTCGATTCTGACGGCGGTGGGTCTCACCCAAAACGTACCCGTCATGATTACGGCCGTTGTGCTGTCGATTTTGATTATGATGTTCTTTTCGGGACCAGTCGGCAAGTTTGTCAACGAGCACCCCAGTATTCAGATGCTCGGTCTGGCCTTCCTGATCATGATCGGTTTCATGCTGGTGGCCGAAGGCGCTCACCTGTCGGAGTTTGTGATTTTTGACGCCCACATTGGCACCGTACCTAAAGGGTATCTGTATTTTGCCATTGCGTTCTCGCTACTGGTTGAGTTCCTGAATATGCAGCTTCGGAAGAAAGCCCCACCGGTTCAGTTGCACGGCTACGGCGAAGAAGCACACAAAGAAGGAATGATTTAATACTAGTAGGCAGTAATGAGTAGCAGTAGGCAGTGGCAGTAAGCAGTAGCTGACCGCACCGGCGGACCGGCAAGAATACTGCCTACTGCCACTGCCTACTGCCACTGCCCCGACTGCCTCACTGCCAACTGCCACTACTTTGTCGTTAATTGATCAACTTCAGGATATTCTCAACAGCCTTGGCGGGTTTGGGCCGGTACTCTGGCTCTGTCTTGCTTTTTCGGCGGGGCTGGTGCTCGATTTGGTCATGTCGTACCGGGTGGGCGCCGTACAGACCCGGCGTTGGGTAGCAGGTTTCACGGCTCTGAGCCTGTTGGTAGCGGCCGGCTGGACGTTGCTGACACCCGTGCGGGGATACCTGTTTCTACACCTGTTGTTTCTCGACAATCAAGCAGTTTTTATTCAGGTTGTTGTGGCACTCACGGGCGCTCTGGTCATTGCTTACGATGCGTTTACCCGTACGCCAACGCCCGAGGCCCCTTACTCACCCCTGCACCACCTGCTGATGGGGCTGATAATCGGGCTGTTTCTGCTGAGTACGTCGGTCAATCTGCTGGCTATTTATCTTAGCCTCGAACTGGTATCCATCAGCTCGTATCTGCTGACCGCCCTGAGCCGCACGCGCCGGGCGTCGGAAGGAGGCATTAAATACATGTTGTTCGGGGCTATCAGCTCGGCCGTGATGCTGTATGGCATGTCGTTTCTGTACGGTCTGACAGGCACCCTCGAAATCACCAGCACGGTTTTCACCGTAGAACTGGCCAAAAACAGCGGTTTTGTTATTGCCGTCGCGAGTCTGCTCACCCTTTCGGGCTTTTTATTCAAGCTCTCGCTGGTGCCATTTCACGTCTGGACCCCCGACGCGTACGATGCCGCTCCCCTACCCGTAGCCGCCTTTTTTTCTATTGCCCCCAAAGCCGGTGCCCTGCTTGCTCTCATGCGCCTGCTTACGGCCCTGCCGGTGGGTCAGTTTGTTGACATACAGACTCCGCTGGCGGTGGTGGCGCTGGCCAGTATTACGCTCGGTAACCTGTCGGCCCTGTGGCAAACCGACGCCAAACGGCTGCTGGCTTACTCGACCATTGCACACGCGGGGTTTCTGCTGGTGGGCGTAGTGGCGCTGAGCGAAGCCGGTTTCGAAGCCGCTTTCTTCTACATGGCCACCTATCTTCCCATCAATCTGGCCGCCTTTTTCCTGATCGACCTCCTGGCCCGGCATCATGGTGGTAACCTTCAGATTGGGCAGTTGGCAGGACTCGGCGCCCGGTTGCCGGTATTGTCCATAGCCCTTACGGTAGTGATGCTCGCACTGGTCGGTTTACCACCAACCGTCGGGTTTACGGCAAAGCTGCTGGCGTTCTCGGCTCTCTACAACGCCTACGAAACCACCGGCAATGGCTGGTTACTGGCCCTGTTTGCCGTCGGGCTGCTCAATGCCGTGATTTCGCTGGCGTATTATTTAAAAATTCCGTTTCTGCTCTTTTTCCGGCCATCTCAGGACTCGTCGGTCATTAAACCCCTGCCGCAAACAGCCGTCTGGCTGGCCGTATCGCTGGCAGCTTTGGTGGTCATTCTGTTCATTAACCCCGACCGGTTGCTCAATCTGATTGCCGTTTTCTAAAGGACAATCCGTCAACTTGTATCACCACAAATGCAGGCCCATTTTCACTCATCAATTCGTGAGAATTAGCCTAATCCGTGTCATCCGCGTGCCCATTAGCCAATTGAACGCAGATAGCGCGACTTGGGCGGATGCACGCTAATCGCTGCGTTTCACCATCGGGAGCAGCTCTCAGCGGGAAAATGGGTAGTTAAATTGCAAAAAAGGCCTCCTGCACAAATACAGGAGGCCTTTTTCTACGTATATACGGCCTAAACTGTCAAAATTGTAAGTAGTTATGCTTAACCATCCCGTCCACCGACAAAGCCAATACCACGCACGTTCCGAATTTTTTATAAATTCACATCTCCCTTTATAAACATCCTATCCACTATGACTAAACTTCTCCGTATCAGTTACTTATTGGGCCTATCGGCGAGCCTTTCACTGCCAGCGGTAGCACAAATGGGCTTTAACTCGCCCTCAGGTGTTCGGCCAACGCAGGATCTGGAGATATACAGCCGCAACGGATTTGCCGTTCAACGCCGGTACCAGTACGCCAATGCCGACCCCAACGCCAGCATCAATAATTTGAGCTGTGCCAGCCCCACACCCGATCTGACTACGGCTGCTGGTACCCTGAAAGACCCGGCAGGCGATGGCAACTATTCGGCAGGTATCAACTGTGCCCAGAAGATAAGCGTACCAACCACGATCAATGGCGTGCCTACGGTTGGTATCGAGCTGATTTTCGACGACCTGGACACCGAACCGCTGGCCGATTACATCTCTATTCGGGACGCCAACGGATTCGAGCAGCTATTTTCGGGCAATACCCCAACCCGCTACATTGTTTTGTCGTCGGAGGCTACAATCCGTTTCGTCACCAACGGCAATGCTACCGTTGGGCGTGGATTTCGCCTGCGTTGGCGGGCCCTGCTCGATGAACCCTCTACCAGCCCGGCACCCATTACGTTCGGGGCAGCCATGCAGTTCGATGTGTTCCGTAGCTCGTTTAAGGCCGGTTTTGCCAATGTGAGCAGTGGGTTCAACTCCCTGGCCCTCGGCTATTTCAACGTAGCCAGCGGAGCCAACGCATCGGTATTGGGTAGCAACAACGTGGCCAGCGGATACGGCACCACCGTGATGGGTAGTGGCAACTCGGCCAATGGGTTTCTGGCCTCTACCATGGGCACGCAGAACGTAGCCAGTGGCGATTACTCGTCGGCTATGGGCAGGCTTGTATCGACCAATAGCCAAACAGGCTCGTTTATTATTGGCGATGCCGACCCCAACAACAGCGGCCTGACCACCAGCACAGCTGCCAATCAGTTTACGGCCCGTTTTGCGGGCGGCTACCGGCTACTTACTACCAGCGGCACGAGTGCCAACGGAGCGGTATTGGCTCCCAATGCATCGTCGTGGGCTACTATTTCGGACTCGACTAAGAAAGAAAACTTCCGCCCGGTCGATGGGGCCAGTTTGCTCCAGAAAATAGGGGCCATGCGGGTTGGTACATGGAATTACAAAGGACAGGCGGGTATCCGGCACTACGGGCCGATGGCGCAGGATTTCTTCGCGGCCTTTGGGCGCGACGGCCTCGGCACCATTGGATGCGATACTCTGCTCGAAAACCACGACTTTACGGCCGTGACCTTTACCGCTGTACAGGCATTGGTCAAAGAAAATGAGCAGTTGAAAGCCGAAATTGCCCGCCTGAAAGCCGATGCCACCCGAGCCGATAACCGACTCAATGCGCTCGAAAACGTGTTGCTCAACAAAAAAGAGCGGGTGAGTGCCGTCCGACGGAAGCGGTAATGGATGATTTTTAACGTGATAGGGGCGCAACGGCAAGCCGTTGCGTCCCTATTCAGGTACTTAGGCAGAAGAAATGTACGGTGAATAACGTAGAATGAACAATGAAATAGCTGTTTGTCAGGAGATAAACTAATGATTCATTGTGCATTTTACATTATCCATTCATTTAGTTAAGACCCTGTTTGAGCCGTCGGAGGTGCAACATCAGGTATTTCCAGCCTAAAACCATGCTGTAATAACCAGCTTTTACCTGCCCCATATGTTTGGCGCGGATCTGGTGCGATTCGGTCAGCGAACGCCACAGCCCCGAACTGATGCCATTCATGTCGCAGAGGCCCATATCCATGTCGACTACCTTCACGTTTTTCTTCTCCAGATACAGCATCAGGTTCAGCTCGTAGTCGGAGATGGCCCGCAGTGAGGTATCGTACCGGAAAGCGTCAAAAAGCCGCCGGTTGTAGAAGGCTGCCTGATGGTGAATCAGGTTGCTGACGAGCATAGCTTCCGAAAACGTCCCCAAAAAACGGCCGCCATCGGTTTGGCGGATATTGCCCACCAACACGTCGAGGTTGGCCGTGAGCATCGGCGCCACGCGCTCAAAAACACCCGGTAATACCCGGTCGCCCCCGCTCAAAAAGTAAATCCACTCGCCCCGTACGCGGTCAATACCTTTATTCATGGCGTCGTAGATTCCTTTGTCGGGCTCGCTAATCCAGCGAACGCAGGGGTGATTATCCTGCCGGAGCCATTCGACCGAGCCGTCGGTGCTACCGCCATCGATTACGATGTGCTCATAGGCAACGCCCGTCTGCTCCCGCACGCTCATAATCGAGCGAATGAGGTCATCCCGGGCGTTCATCGCGATGGTTATAACAGATATGCGCGGTTTGTCCATTTACACTTTATAAAAGCCTTTCCGGTCGAATACCGTAGGCCAGAAAAAACGTAGAAATACGCCCAACTGTTTGGCGAACTTAGTCTGGTTGTCAAGCTGGTAAAAAGGCGACCGCCCCTGTCGCAGGTTCACAACCATTTTCCAGCCAAAGATGATCGGCACGAGCGAAATGTAGTGAAACATAACCAGCAAGTAAGCCCCTAAGCCGTATTGCTTGCGGTACCAGAGCAGATTGGAAACGTGCATCTGCGTCCGAAACCGGTTGATATGCGACAGATCGGGCTGCCGATAATCGTCCTGACTACCGTATTCGAGGTGAATGATGAAGGCATCGTGCAGTGTTAGCAGTTTACCCGCCTTCCCGAGCCGGTTACTCCACTCACTATCTTCGCCATACATAAAAAAGCTCTCTTCCAACGCCCCCACTTTGGCAATCACCGAGGGCCGTGTCATGAGGCAGGCACCCGACAGCCACTGTACCTGATCGGGCTCGCTGTACACGGGATCGGGAATGAGCCGATGCACCAGTTTGAGCATAAAGGGGGTGTGGGGAAAAATAAAGAAATGCCGACGCAACTGCGAAAACGACGTAAAGATGGCATGGTGTACCTGCCGGTCGCGGTTTATCTGCATCGGGCAAACGGCCGCTACCTCCGGTCGGGTATCCAGCACCTCCACCAGCTGAGCCAGCACATCGTTGATCAGCAGGGTATCCGAATTAAGCAAAAAAACGTACCGACCCCGTGCATTCTCGATTCCCCGGTTACTGGCCCGGCTGAACCCCGAATTATACCCCATCTGAAACCAGCGTACTTCCGGAAATTCCTTTAAAACCTGGCTCTCACTATCATCGCCCGAGTCGTTATCGACCACGAGCACTTCAAAGGTGACCGCTTTGGTGTATTGGTAGAGCGTCTGCAGGCAATCACAAATCAGGCGCGGGGTTTTATAATTAACAATGATGACCGATACGTCTATCAAAACAAGTAGAGTTGACTGGTAAGACGACAAAGCTACAGCGGAATCTTTTTCGGCAATAATGACCGTTTACTAAAAAGGCCCTAGCGCAACAGGCAGGGCTTTTTCGGTCTCATTTTTTTTGTTTACGGCTCCGGGCAAGGCCCCCGACCGCGCCGTTTTCGGGCTGGTAATGCGCGCAAGTATCTGTTTCGCAGCACAACGTAAATAGGCCCCGGTATAGGTCAGGGATGGGGGGCGGGCAGGCGACTCAGCCGTTCTTTCAGTTCGCGCAGACGAGCCCGCTGCATGACAAACTCGGTTTTACCGTCGGTTAGCCGGACAATGTACTTATCGTTCTCCCAAAACGAATAATTTTTGAGAAACGCCAGATTGAGCAACACTGAGCGGTTGATCCGGTAAAACTGTTGCGGGTCGAGTTCGGCTTCCAGTTCGCTGAGGGTTTTCCGAAGCTGGTACGTGCGTCCGGCCGTGTAGGCCAGGTAGTTCTTGTTTTCGACCTCAATGTACCAGATTCCGCCCACCGGCACGAGGGTTTCGCCTTCGTCGTCGGTAGCTTCCACAACAGAAGGGTAAGCCGGGGGCTGGGCAACCGATGCCGATGATTCGGCCGGATCGGGGGCCGCCTGTTGGCGCAGGCTTTCAAACTGCCCTTTCTGGTAGTCGTTGTAGTCCAGAAACAGGTTCAGATTCACAAATCCGTACCCTACCAGCAGAAACGGCAACAGGTAGTTAGCGTACATCCGCCCCGTGAAAAAATACTCCGGGAAATACTGCTCCCAGCTATACACCGGAAAGAACACGGCTAAGTACCGTAATGTGTTGGTGATAGGCCCGAACACCAGAATACCGCCCAGAAAGACGGGTAGCAGCGTCAGCTCGTACCGGAGTACCCCACCGAGCGTGGGTTCGATGCTCCGAATCCTGAGCACCCGCACGTACCAGAGCGTGAGCCGCACAAAGATGAAGACCGATACCAGCTCGAACAGGTAATAGTAGCCCAGCAGCATTTTTAGGTAATGCCCTACGTTGCCCCGGCGAAGGGGCGCAAAGTCGCTTCCTTCGCTGCGCTGAAGCGTCATGAGCTGATAAAGCAGGATGCCGATCAGCGTAATCACCAGAAAAAGCTTCCACTGACGCCTGGTTCGGAATGTTATCGGAATGCGGTTCGGCTCGGTCATTTCCAAAGGTAAAAATACACCCGTATTTCGGGCAACTTTGACGGCATTTCGCGCCGATTCAGGCGTGCGAAAGCCTTGTTTCGGGCCCTAAAGGCCGTATCTGGCTCCGAGGCACTTGCCCTCCCGGCGGCCGGGCGCTTAGGTTTGCATCGTCGGCGGTGAAAGACAATCCACGCCGAAACAGCACAAACCAAGCTTACTACTACAGCCATGAGCCTCTTCAAATTCACCCTGCTTACCCTGGTTGCTTACTGCCTCAGCCTTTTTTTCGCTCTCGCCCAAACCGGCCCCGCCCCTGAGCCGGTATCCGGGCGCGTTCAAACTTCCGACGGGCAACCACTGGCATACGTTAGCATCGGGATTCCAGGCACGCCCATCGGCACGGTTTCAAACGAACAGGGCCTGTTTACACTCACTCTAAAGCCTGACACCAACCCGACCGATTCGGTCCGTTTTAGCCTGTTGGGCTACCACACGCTGAGCCTCACGCTGGCAACGCTTCGTGGGCAGGGAAACACCAACCGAGCCGTTGTTTTAACCGAAAAGGCCGAGCAACTCGCCGAAGTACGTGTGATGGCCACTACCAACAAAACCATTGGTAACCGCCGGATCCGGACAAATATGAATACCAATCTGATGATTGAGGGCCAACCGAGCCAGAACCTGGGTTCGGAAGTAGGCCGACGCTTTAACCTGCCCAACAAAACCCACCTGATAACCCAGTATCGGGCTTACGTTCAGAGCAACTTCAACTCGGTTACGCTGCGTATCAATATCTACGAAGCTCGTTCTATGCGGCCCTTGCTCACCCGTAACGTGTACGTAACCCTCCCGGCGAAACACAACGACTGGATTGATGTAGACCTGGAGCCGTATCGGATTGTGGCTAAGGGCGACGTGATAGCGAGCGTGCAGTGGGTAGGTAGCGAAGGGAAAGGTACCTATCTGGCCCTGCCTATTCTGATGCCTGCCATGGCCACGCACCACTACCGGTATGGCAGCCAAAACCGCTGGAAAACGTTCCGGGGCATGAGCACCGCCATGACCCTCGAATTTGCCCCAATCAATGTGGCTGACACCACACCTGAATCGAGCACGGTAGCCCGACAATAACCCACACACCAACAATCAATCCACAAAAGCCCTGTCTGCCATGAGAAAGCCCTTAACCTTCACCCTGGTCATTATTGGTGCTGTATCCCTGATTCATTTCGGACGCCAGCCGATCATGACCGCCCTCGGCTACGATACCGCCCGTACCTACACACTGCTCGAATATACCGTTTACCGGGTCGTGTGGGATCTGCTACTGCCAGCTCTGGTACTGGCCGCTCTGCATGGCCCCCGCCAGGTACTGGCCGAACTGGGCTGGCAGGCTAATCTACCCAAAGGCCTGGCCATTGGCGCTTTGTTTACGTTACCCATGCTTGTGGGTTTCGGGCTGGCCTTTACCCCCGTCGACCGGCCTGCTACCGATTTGCTACTCAAATTTTACACTGGTTCGTTCTGGGCGGGGCTGGCCGAAGAGACCTTTTACCGGGCCTTTCTGTTCGGGCAACTGTACCGCCACGGCCGCTGGCCATTCTGGCTGGCCGCTATTGCACAGGGGCTCTTTTTCGGACTAGGGCATCTGTATCAGGCCAATGAGCCAGTGCAGGCCCTGGGTATCTTCGGCATTACGGCGTTAGGTGGCATCTGGTTCGCGTGGCTATGGACCAGCTGGCGCAACCTGTGGGTTCCGATGGCAACCCATATCCTGATGAACGCCTGGTGGGGGCTCTTTGCCGTCGACAACACGGCGCTGGGTGGCTGGGTAGCCAATGGTTGCCGGGTAGCCACCATCGGGTTTTCGATCTGGCTCACGGTCAAGATGTTGCGCCAACAGGGGCGCACGCTCCGGGTGGGGCAACGCGAGCCAGAAACCGGAGCCGTTGGGGTGTAGGTAAAGCGTAATAGAATGCGTACTGGATTTGACCACACAGCGCCACCTGGATTAGCGAATTGAAATAAAGCCCAGGAAGGGGGTAGCCATTCCCTTTGACGAAACAACCTCATCAAAACGAACCAAAAAACAAGTACCTTATGGGCAATTTCTTAAACTCACCCTTTCACGAAATCCCAACGCCATGAACCGCATTTTACTGGTCCTGATTATCCTCCTCGGCAGGCAAGCTTTTGCCCAGGAGCTCTGTGAAGTAACTCAGGATGAAACCGGTCGAATCATATCCACCTGCACGATTTACAATCAATCGCAGGTCTCAGGAGCCGTGCCCTTCCCCAGTCATGCCCAGCGAAAGTATCTGGGCACTCGATACCTCACGTATCCAACCTGGGGCAAGGGAAAGATCCAAATCGATCCGGGAAGCCCCGAAATTCCCTGCGAGCTGGCTTTCGATATGGTTTCGAGCGATTTGCTTTGCAAACTTAACGGTGAGCTAACCGCTAATCACATTGCCCCCTATATGTTTGAGGTAGATGGCATGCGGTACTTCCGGCAGAACACCATACTGGCAGGGCAAAAAGCCGCTCATATCTACACAAACCTATTACATACAGGCGCCACCCAGTTGCTATTGAGTATGCAAAAAGTGCTGCTCGTTGAAAGCGTGCCTACCAATGGTTACACTAAAGCGAATGAGTTTGCCGGTACGTTTGCTCTCAAAAAAAACTATTTCGTTCAGAAAGGAGACGCCCGCCCTGAACTGATTGCCTTAACCAAAAGCGCCTTGCTAAAGGTCCTTTTCGAACAGGCCGATGCCCTTGCGAAATTTATCAGAACAGAAACCCTCACCGTTGATGAAGTAGCTCGCGTGCTCACGTATTACGACGAACTGAATGCCGAAGCGAATAAAACAAAACCGGCCCTGAGCGCCGAGCCGGTTTTTACCCAATTTCTGCACGATAATATCGTTTACCCAAGTCAGGGCTGGCTGAACCAGTTGTACGCCCGCGTGTACGTGGGCTTCGACGTAAGTTCGGCCGGGCGTCTGGAAAACATCACGCTGCTGAGCCCAACAAATGTTGGCTATGGCTTTGATTTGGCCGTTACGCAGGGGCTTGGAAAATACCTCAAGCTCAAAACTACCTATGCTGGCAGCTATGTTCTGCCGGTGGCGTTTACGCTCACCAACCTCAAAGACAGGCAGACAGCCTACACACCTATCAACAAACTGGACGAAAGTCGTTTGGGAAACCGGACCGTGCTGGAAGAGTTGGTGGTCCCGGTCACGATCAAAAAGTCGGTTGAAAAACCTCGGGAAATCTGGGGGTATTATGACTAATCGGCCAGAGGCAGTGTGGAGGGGTAGCCGAAAGCCAACCCCTCCACATTTTCAATAACCAGCCGCTTGCCCGTCTTTGCGCGACTCGGTGGCCCCGTGGTAGACCTTGTTCTTCACATCGAGCATAATGGCCTGATACCCGCCGTAGCTACCCAACCCGTAACCGATTTTGTGGCCTTTACGCATCAGTTCGCGGATGGTTTCATACGGGTACCCCGACTCCAGGGTAATCTCGCCCGCCTATCACACCAATACTCATAAACGACTACACCGCTTTGGATCGGCTACGGTCAGTTAAATAGTCAGGTTTGTGCCCAACAAGCCAAACACTTTATAGGAGAGACTTTTTAGTAAGACGGGTCTCGTCTGACAAGGCATAAATACCCCTGTTAAGTGGGTTGCGTAAAAATAAATTTTTCGTTACATATTATGTAACTATCTTTGTCTAATCAAAAAAATTAACATCCTTTCACCATACACAAGCATCTATTTGCTTTCTGTTTGTTAAGCAGTCTTGTCTTATCATGCCAGCAGGACTCCCTAACCCCATCGCAGGACTCTACCAAACCTGAGCCTTATCTTGTTTTTCAAGGCTTCAACGTAGTAAAACCAGCCAATGTTCCTCTTGAAGTTTTGACTTTTAAGACTAACAAAGAAGTTGCACAGTTTCTGGGAACCATCCCCAAAAATTCGCCAAATGGGCGTGAAGCAGTTGCTTCTGAAGTTTACGACCCTGAATTATTCTACAGAGTAGTAGAAAAGGTAGTGCGAAGTTATCCTGACCTCAGTAACAGACCCTACGTTTCCTCAGATAAACAGCGAATCCATAAAGATTTTCCCGCGATAATTACTGATGAGGACATATTAAAAAACTCAGATATCATTCTTGCCTACTATGAACGGTTAATGCAATTTGACTTAAGTGTTGAATTAGCTAAACTTCAGGAAGTTCAAAAAGGTGCAAGAATAGTAGACTATAATGCACCTGGGACAAATATATACGAACAAGCTCTTGTTAATCAACATCCGGCAGCAGGCCTTTCTATGCGCGATGCTCGATGGGACGCAGAAAGTTGGACTGATGAAAAATTTGCTACCCATATACCGGATAAGTGGCGGGGGAACGCTTTCAAACATATGGTTTGGAATGCACAGGGTGTAAAGAAAATGATTTGGCAGGGTTATAGTCAGTGGACAGCATATGATTTGACAAAGCAGTTTACAACAGCACATGAAAGAGACCCAAACGTTAACAATGGAAATCTTGACCCCAATAATATTGATACAGCGATGGACTTGCACAATAACGCGCAGGGAAGAAGCTACATGAAAAACAATATCAGTTGGGGGGTATTTGGACTGAGAAGTATGCCAAGTGAGAGTAGCATTAAAAACGACATGGCCAACCATTGTAATGATGATGTTAACCAGATTAGATACCTGACATCAGCGAGTGCCATTCTTGCTTTGACCTATGGCGATGTAAACGCTTTAGCTGACGCTAACTATGTGAGTTATCCAAACGCTGTAAGAATTCAGTAGTCGCAAAAGAGAGGAACTTATTAAAGTGCCCTCTCTTTTGTATTCATTTAGCTACCATAAATAGACTATGAAAACCTACCTCCTGGGGCTAATCTACAGCCTAACTTTTATCGTCTCGTACGCTCAGGCACAATCCCCTTCATCAACTCGCTTTTGGGTTAGTCCTGGGATTGGAAAAGCGACTTATCCGAGCATGATGATAGCAATGGCAATCGAACCGGCTAATACAAAAACCATCCTGTCAGGGCGTTTCTCTGTAAACGGAGAATGGATAATGCACGATACTCCGGGAATCAGAACAGCAGAATGGGGCCTTCTATACGGACGACGATTAAATAATATACTCGTTTCAGCAGGGGTATCTTATTTGTCTGGTGCCGCTCGTGGCAACTATTTATACACAGATCCTAATCCTTATTTGGGGACTGGTAAAGTCTATGAAAAGATTAATTACCAGACTATTGGCATACCTATGGAAGTACGGTATATAGCAGCTCTTAAGCATGTAGGAATTGGACTTACAGCCTTTGGAAATGTTAATACTAAACGCTCGTTTATTGGTCTGAACGTATCGCTTTACGCAGGAAAAATGAAATAAGCTATACGGCCCCGGTTAAACCCTACGCGGGCGTTTACATCCAAGAGCCAGATTCGCCACTAAACCGGATCTGTAAACACATGCCTATGAAACCCATCCTGCTGGCAGCCACCCTCCTGCTTTCGGCGAGTGCCTTCGCCCAGACCCAGCAAACCCCTGAGGTGCACCTGAACCGCCCCGACCGGTCGCCCAAAGCCGCGCCCGAACTGGGGGCCGGCCATAAAGCCCACCTCGACGCCATGACGCCCGAGGAACGTCAGGCTTTCCGGGAGAAGCAACAGGCCCGGCTCAAGGCCATGACCCCCGAAGAGCGGAAGGCCTTTAGGGAGCAACAAAAAGCCCGAATGGCCGCCATGACGCCCGAAGAACGGAAGGCGTTTATGGCCGAACGCAAAAAAATGCGGGAGGAACGAATGGCAAAAATGACGCCCGAAGAGCGCGAAAAACTAAAACACCCCCCCCGCCCCCACAAAGAGGGCCGCCGGAAAAAGCAAGGCTAAGCACCCACCCTTGTCAGGAAGCGCAGCAGGAGCACCGAATGGTTGCCCTTGCTGCGCTTCCTGCGTTCAAATGGTTATATTCGCCCCAACACCTGTTGGCCTTATGCTTCCCGATTTAACCTGCCTCACCCTCGACACCGACCGACTGAGGCTCGAATCTATTTCTGACGCCTACACCGACGCTATTTTTGGGGAGTTTACCCCCACCATTGCCACGTATATGTACCCCGCCCCGGCTCAGGAGCGCACCGATACCGAACACTTTGTGGCCCAGGCCGTGCAACACAACGCGCAGGGCCACGACCTGACGCTGGTGATTCTGGACCGCCAAACGGGCGAGTTTCTGGGCTGTATTGGCCTGCACAACCTCACCGAACCACGACCGGTGTTTGGTATCTGGGTGAAAGAGTCGGCACATATGCACGGGTACGGCCGCGAAGCCGTGCGGGCGCTCAAACGATGGGCCGACCGTTTCCTCGATTATGAGTACCTGACGTACCCGGTCGATTCGCGCAATATGGCCAGCCGTAAAATCCCCGAATCACTCGGGGCCTGCATTGTGAATCAATACGACGGTACCGGCGGCATGGGACAGCCGCTTACCCTGATTACATACCGGATTGACCGCTGAACAAGCTAAATAGGTACTCCGGGCAAGACAGATACCCTTCCTGATCGTTATACCATCAGAATCCACATTCAACACGTTGGGGGCAATTACATCTTTTACTTCCGTTTCGGGCCTTGGTGCCCTGCTACGACTGGGCCTGATCTTGTGGCTAACCGGCTCAGGATCATGGACCCTGGCGCAGGTACGGGTCGAGGTAGTGGCGTATCCGCCCATACCCGACTCGGTGCAGCGGCTGTTTATGGCCTGCGATTTCAACAACTGGACACCCGGCGACCCCCGGTTTGAGCTTCGGCGACAACCGAACGGCCATTACGTGCTCAACCTGCCCCAAACGCCCCCCCGGTTTGAATACAAATTTACGCGGGGTTACTGGGCCCTGGCCGAAGGAACGGCTACCGGTGGCAACCGTCCCAACCGTACCTACAACGTAGCCACAGCCGAATTACCCGGCCGGATTGTGGCGCAGATTGCCGGGTGGGAAGCCACCCCGACCTACCAGTTTATCATCACCGATATTCCGCCCAACACCCCGCACGATGCGGCCCTGTACATTTCGGGCAACTTTAACAACTGGAACTCCGGCGACGAGCTATTTCGGCTCCGGCGGCACATTGATGGGTCATACCGGGTGACAGTTGCCACCGACCTCGACCGGATCGAGTACAAGTTTACGCGGGGTACCTGGCCCAGTGTGGAAGGCACCGGCAGCGGGCGGGCCCGGCCCAACCGGGTGCTGTTTCGCAGTAGTCAGAATACCTCGGAGCCTATTCGGTTGCAGATTGCCAGTTGGGAAGACTTGTCGGGCTCGTTCAACTTCTTCTCCATCTACGACCTGCTGCTCCTGTTTTCGGCCTTCCAGAGCGTGCTGCTGATTATTGCCCTTGTTTCGTTGCAGAACTACAACCGGGAGGCCAACCGCTGGCTTATTCTGGCCCTGGCTTCGGGGGCCCTGCTGTTGCTCATTCGGGTCGTGAGCGCCTACCCCAACGTCGCCCAGACCTACACGCATCTGCTGCTGGTGCCTGATTTTGTGATGCTGCTCTACGCACCGATGTTCTATTTCTACATCCGTCGGTTGCTGTTTCGGCCACCCCGCCTGCCACGCCGGTGGTGGCTGCACTTTGTACCGGCCGGCATTCAACTCATTGTGTACCTGCCGTTTTTCTTCATGGAATTGAAACCATTGCAGTTACGGATCGTCAACCACGACCCGGCTCTGCAATGGGTATTTCAGGGCGTGGGGGCCGTGGCCTGGGCCATCAATCTGGTGTACTGGATTGTGTGCTGGCGGGCCTTACGCAGTTACGAGCGCCGGTTTACTACCGAGGCCTCGCACGATCAGAATTTACGGTACCTCAACACGGTAATGGCTATTCAGGCGGTTTGCCTGCTGCTCTGGTTTGTGGTGGGGCTGTTCATTGCAGCGGGTAGCTGGTTTCCGCTCGAACTGAGCCTGATCTGGCGGCAGAGCATCGACCTGATCTGGCTGGCGTTCTCCACGATTCCGTACTTTCTGGGGTACTTCGCCATCCAGCAACCCGAAATTTTTAAGATGCCCGCAGCCGGGTCTATTCCGCTGTTTGAAGCCCAACCTGAGCCAGAACCGACGGGGGGCCTCCTCCCCGATCCGGTGGTGCAACGGCCGTTGACCCCGCCTATTATCCGGCAGGTACAGCCCGAAGTGGTCAAAATAGCGTTGGCGGCTCCGGCGGAAAACCTCCTGCCCTACCGCGAACAACTCGATGCTCTGATGGCCGAGAAAAAGCCGTACATCAACGCCGGGCTGACCCTCAACGAGCTGGCCGCCATGCTGCACATTTCTCCGCACCTGCTCTCACGGGTGATCAACGAAAGCTACGGTAAAAACTTCTTCGACTTTGTGAACTCCCACCGCATTGAGGAGTTCAAACGCCGATACGACGACGCCCAGAACCGACACTATACCCTGCTTGGGCTGGCGTTCGACGTGGGCTTCAATTCCAAAACGGCGTTCAACCGAGCCTTTAAAAAAATTACCAACCAAACCCCGCGCGACTACTTTCAGGAGCCGCGCCTGGAGGAATAAAATAGAACTAAGCCAAGACGCCCAACTGGCCAATACGTACCATTTTATAAAGTGGACCACAACAAACAAGTCCTATACATTGATAATCAAATAGTTATCCACTACCTATAAAAAACATAAAATAGCACCTATACAAGGCAAAGTGGAACGACAGGGGTACAAGAGTTTATCACTTTTGTGAGAAAATGTATCAATCCACAGGATTCGACATAAGCACCTAATTACCAGTCTATTTACTCCAACTAATTTATGAAAGCGTTTTACAAGACGTTTGGCCCGCCAGCCGTGGGTGGGCAGGCACGCCTATCGGTTCTCCGAACGAGGCTCGGCGTGTTTGGCTTCGTACTGGCACTGCTGTTCACGGTACAAACGGCCTTCGGACAGGGAGCAACCATCAGCGGTACGGTTAAAGAAGCCGACGGCACCCCCCTTCCCGGTGTTACGGTGCAGGTGAAAGGCACTACGCGCGGCACCAATACCGACATCGACGGGCGGTATCAGCTCACCAACGTGCAGCCCGGCGCTACGCTCGTGTTCAGCTTTATTGGCAAAACCCCGCAGGAGGCCGTTGTCGGCAACCAGTCGGTTATCGACGTGACGCTGGCCGACGACTCCAAGTCGTTGCAGGAGGTCGTGGTGGTGGGTTACGGCACTCAGCGCCGGAAAGACCTGACGGGTTCAATCGCGTCGATTTCGGCAGAAGAGTTTCAGAAAGGAAACATCGTGAACCCTGAGCAGCTGGTAGCCGGTAAACTCGCCGGGGTGCAAATTACGCCCCCCTCAGGTCAGCCGGGCGGAGGTAGCACCATCCGAATCCGGGGGGGCTCGTCGCTCAACGCCAGCAACGACCCACTCGTGGTTATCGACGGCGTTCCACTCGACAACCGCGAAATCACGGGTGCCTCAAACGCCTTGAGCCTCATCAACCCGAACGATATCGAAACGTTTACGGTGTTGAAAGACGCGTCGGCCGCAGCAATCTACGGCTCACGGGCCGCCAATGGCGTTATCCTGATCACGACAAAAAAAGGCCGCACCGGCGACCAGACCCGTATCAGCTTTAGCACGCTCGGTTCGGTATCGGTCAACGGCAAGCAACTATCAACGCTCAACGCGACCCAGTTCCGGGAATTAATTAACCGCATCGGCAACGAAGATCAGAAAGCCTTGCTCAACGTGGGTACCACCCCCGAAACGAGCACCAACTGGCAGGATCAGATTTTCCGGCCCGCTTTCAGCACCGACAATAACCTGAGCATCACCGGCTCCACCAGGTCGATGCCGTACCGTGCTTCGGTAGGGTACATTTCGCAAAACGGTACCCTCAAAACATCAAATTTTCAGCGGGTTTCCGGCTCGCTGGGTCTGAGCCCGCGCTTCTTCAACAACACACTCCGGGTTGACATCAACCTGAAGGGCTCGATCATTAACAACCGCTTTGCCGACGTGGGCGCTATTGGCGCGGCCGTGGCATTCGACCCCACCAAGCCCGTGTATAGCGGCAACGAAAACTTTGGCGGTTTCTACGAATGGCTTACGCCCACGGGGATTCCAAACCCACAAGCTACCCGCAACCCGCTCGGACTGCTTTACAACCGCGACGACCGCACCGAAATCGCCCGGAGCATCGGTAACGTGCAGTTCGATTATCAGTTGCCGTTTGTGCAGGGGCTGCGCGCCAACCTGAACCTCGGCTACGATATTTCAAAGTCAGAAGGTCTGAATTTTACCCCTGCCTATGCCGGTGCACAATTTGTACAGGGTGGCAACGGGGGCCAATCGCAAAAGTCGACCGGCTCACGTAACAACAAAACGCTGGAGTTTTACCTCAACTACGTAAAACAGTTGAACCCGAGCAACCGCATCGACGCTACGGCGGGTTACTCGTACCAGGACTTCATCCGCGATGTACCGAGCTACCCCAATCTGCGGGCCAACGGTCGCGATACGATTGCGGCCGCCGGTATTCCGTTCCGCACACAGTACACGCTGCTGGCGTTTTTTGGCCGGATCAACTACTCGCTCAAAGACCGCTACGTGCTTACGGCCACCGTGCGTCGGGATGCCACCTCGCGCTTCGGCCCCGACAGCCGCTGGGGTACCTTCCCCTCGCTGGGCTTCTCGTGGAGCATCAAAGACGAGCCGTTCCTGAAATCAGCCAATGCCCTGTCGGCGTTGAAACTACGGCTGGGTTACGGGGTTACGGGTCAGCAAGACCTCACGGGTCTGGCCTCCGACTATGCCTACCTGCCCCGCTACACCATCAGCGACCCCACGGCACAGTATCAGTTTGGCAACACGTTTATCCGCACGCTGCGGGCTGAAGGCTACGACGCTAACCTGAAATGGGAAGAAACCGAGGCTATCAATGCAGCCGTCGACGTGGCTTTCTTCGACGGGCGTTTGGGCGGTAGCCTGGATGTGTACCAGAAAAACACCCGCGACCTGCTGGCCGTGATTCCGGTACCGGCTGGCACCAACCTCACCAATCAGGTACTGACCAACGTGGGCAGCCTCCGCAATCGGGGTATCGAACTGACGGTTAACACCAACCCGATCCGGCGCGATGGCATGAACCTCGACGTGAATTTCAACGTGACCTACAACGAGAACAAAATCACGAATCTGACCCGCGTGCCGGTTCCCAACGATCCGGGCGTGCAGGTAGGTGGTATCTCGGGTGGTACGGGCAACTTCATCCAGATTCAGACGGTGGGCTACCCCATCAACACCTTCTACGTGTTGCGGCAGGTGTACAACCAAAGCGGTTTGCCAGTTGAAGGAGTGTACGAAGACCGCAACGGCGACGGACAGATTACGGTGGATGATCGGGTGCGGTATCAGGCCTCGAACCCCAACTGGCTCATGGGCTTTACCACGCAGTTTACCTACGGGCGGTTCAACGCCGGTCTCGTGCTGCGCGGCACGGTGGGCAACTACGTGTACAACAACACCCGCTCCAACGGTAGCGCCTACAACAACTTTGTAAACGCCCTCGGGTTCCTGTCGAACGGTCTCGACAATGTACTCACGACCAATTTCACCCGTAGCCAGTACTTCTCGGATTACTACGTGGAGAATGCCTCGTTTGTGCGTCTCGACAACCTGAATCTGGGTTACAATTTTGGCAGTATCTGGGGTAAAGGCGACCGCAAGGCTAACCTGCGCGGGACCCTGACGGCGCAGAACCTGTTCGTCATCACGAAGTACTCTGGCCTTGACCCCGAAATCGATAACGGCCGCGACAACAACTTCTATCCACGCCCCCGGATTGTTTCGGCGGGTCTGAACCTCGACTTTTAAAAACCCTCATCCCTGCCCCTCTCCTAATAAAGGAAAAGAGCCGGGAGCGAGGCCGCTCAAACTCATGAAACCAATGCATAAAATAGCCACCCTCTTCGCGCTCACTACGGCCCTGACGGTGTCGTCGTGCGTGAATGATCTGGACCGGGAGCCCAAATTCGACGTTACTTCGGCGTCGGTCTACGCCGACCCGGCCAACTATAAAGCCGTGCTGGCCAAGCTCTACGCCGTTATGTCGGTGAGTGGGCAGCAAGGGCCATCGGGCAAACCCGATATTTCGGGTATCGACGAAGGTACCTCCAACTACATGCGTTTGCTGTGGAAACTCCAGGAGCTGCCCACCGACGAAGCCGTAATTGGCTGGAATGACCAGACCATTCAGGACTTCCACGCTATGCGCTGGACTTCTTCGGACGGCTTTGTGGCAGCTATGTACAACCGGATTTTTTATCTGGTAGCCGCCAGCAACGAGTTTATCCGCGAAACGGGCGACGACCGGCTGGCCACGCGCAACATCACGGGCGATGCCGCCACCAATGCCCGCACCTACCGGGCCGAAGCGCGTTTTCTGCGCGCTCTGGCGTACTACCACGCCATTGATATGTTTGGCAACGTACCGTTTGTGACCGAAGCCGACGCACCGGGCTCGTTTTTACCCCGGCAGGCCACCCGGCAGGAACTGTTCAACTACGTAGAGTCGGAACTGAAAGCCCTCGAAACCGAGCTGAGCGCCCCCCGGCAGGCAGAGTACGGCCGGGCCGATCAGGCAGCCGTCTGGACATTGCTCGCCAAACTGTACCTCAACGCGCAGGTTTATACCGGTACCGCCCGCTGGAACGACGTGATTACGTACACCAGCAAGGTGATCGGCGCCAATGCCTACACGCTGGAGTCGACCTACGGTAACCTGTTCCTGGCCGACAATAACTCCTCACGCGAAACCATTCTGCCGGTTACGTTTGATGGTCTGAATACCAAGACCTACGGCGGTATGACATTCCTGATTCATGCCTCCATTGGTGGCTCCATGCCCGTGCGCGAGTTTGGGGTAAACAGTGGCTGGGCCGGTTTGCGCACCACCAGCGCCCTGGTAGGTCAGTTCACCGATCCGTCGGGCCGAACCGACAAGCGAGCTATGTTCTACAGTCAGGGGCAAACCCTCGAAATTGCCGACATTACCCGGTTTACCGACGGCTACGCCGTGACGAAGTACAAAAACGTAACCCGGGCGGGTCAGGCAGGCAAAGACCCCGCGGGCGATTTTGTCGACACCGACTTCCCGCTCTTCCGGCTGGCCGATGTGTACCTGATGTACGCCGAAGCCGTGGTTCGGGGCGGAACGGGTGGCAGTGCCGCTAACGCACTCAACTACGTAAACCTGTTGCGGCAGCGGGCCTACGGTGGCACTACGGGTAACATTACAGCGGCTCAGCTCACCGCCGACTTTATTCTGGCCGAGCGCGCCCGCGAGTTGTATTGGGAAGGCACCCGCCGAACCGACCTCATCCGGTACAACCGCTTCACCGAGGGTACGTATCTGTGGCCCTGGAAAGGCGGTACTGCCGCCGGCCGGGCCGTAGAAGCCTTCCGCGCACTCTACCCGATTCCGGCAACGGACCTGGTGGCCAACCCGAATCTGAAGCAAAACACAGGCTATTAAAGAGTTTATGGTTTTGAGGTTTGCGTGCCGCCCAGCGGCTACCGACCGGCACACAAACCTCAAAACCACTTAAGTACTCAGACAGAATTAAATGTAAAATGAATAGTGTAAGATGTATAATGAGATGGCTGATTATCAGCAGGTAATTCAATTGTTCATTATACATTTTACATTGTTCATTCACTTATCATTCAACCAATTATGCAACGTATCACTCTATACAGTGTGTTCTCCCTGCTGGCTCTCTGCCTGCTGTGGGGTTGTGAAAACGAGGGCGATCGGCTGGTTATGCAGGAGCCGGGGGCGGTTACACTCACGCCCAGTGCCTCTACCGTAACGCTCACCAGCTCAGGTTCAGCATCCAACGCGCTCACCCTCAACTGGACACCCGTTAATTACGGGGTGGCCGTACCGGTCAACTACGCCGTTCAGTTCGACAAGAAAGGCAACGGGTTCAAAGCCCCTATCGAAGTAACGGCCGGGCAATCGACTACGTTGGCCTTGTCGAACCCCGACCTGAACCAAACCCTGCTCCGGCTCGGCGTATCGCCCGGTACGAGCGGGCAAATCGAAATGCGGGTTCGGTCGGCGATCAACCGCCCCAACGACCAGCCGGGTCAGCTGACCTATTCGGCCCCCGTGACCCTCACCGGCACGCCGTACCTCGTCATTGTGAACTATCCGTCGTTGTTTGTACCGGGTGGATACCAGGGCTGGGCCCCCGATGTTGCGCCCAAGATTTCGTCGGTGAAAAGCGATGGCAGCTACGAAGGTTACATCTATTTCCCGGCCGCATCGGAGTTTAAGATTACCTCGGCTCCCAACTGGAACAGCACCAACTACGGCATCGGAGCCGCCCCCGACAAAATCTCGTCGACGGGCGATAACCTCAAACTCGCTGCGGGTGGGTATTATCTGTTCCGGGTCAATACGGGCACACTTACCTGGAGCGCTACCCCAACCACATGGGGTGTTATCGGGGCGGCTACGCCTAAGGGCTGGGACGCCAGCACGCCCATGACGTACGACGCCAAGTCGGGCACCTGGAAAGCCGAACTGAGCCTGAAGCAGGACGAACTAAAATTCCGCGCTAACGATGCCTGGACGCTTAATTTCGGCGATAACGGCGCGGATGGATTTCTGGAATACGACGGGCAGAACATCAAAGTGCCCTCAGCCGGTACCTACACCATTGAACTTGACCTTCGGATGCCGGGCTACTATGCCTACAAGCTGACGAAGAAATAAGAGCCCGCGTTCGGGCAGACAGCTATCGTACAATAGGGTTTTGGATCGATGAAGGGGTTACATCGGTTCAAAACTCTTTTTTGCGTTTATTTGGGTACATACCCCCACCCGCCACTCTTTCACTCTTTCAGTATTTCACTCTTTTCCGCAAATCACTCACTTTGTTATGTCCTTTGCTCAACGCGCTATTTCCTTTTACGAAAACCTCCGGGAGCCAACTAATCTGCCACCGGGTGTGTCGGCCCTGAACCCTTACCGCACCCCCGAGGTGCAGCGCATCGGCCGGGAATTTTACGGAACGTTCTTCAACGACGACCAACCCCGCGTGTATGTGTTGGGCATTAATCCGGGTCGGTTTGGAGCGGGCGTTACGGGCATTTCGTTTACCACCCCACAGAATCTCAAACGCTACTGTGGCATCGACAACAACCTCCCGCCTTCGCCCGAGCTATCGAGCCGGTTTATTTATCAGGTTGTTGAGGCTTTTGGCGGAGCGGCTTCGTTTTACAGCCACTTCTTTCTGTCGGCACTGTACCCACTGGCCCTGGTTAAAGACGGCCGGAACGCCGGACCGGTCAACTATAACTTTTACGACGACCGCGCTACAACCGAAGCCCTTTGGCCAGCCATTAACGACTCGGTACGGCAGCAGCTTCAGTTTGGTGCCCGGCGCGATGTTGCTATTTGTCTGGGCCGGAAAAACGAGCAGTTTTTAAAGCGACTCAACGCCGAAAATGGCTTTTTCGAGCGGGTGCTTACACTGGATCATCCCCGGTATATTTTGCAATACAAATCAAAGGCCACAGATAACTATATCAATCAGTATATCAACACGTTAGGAGACCAAATTAAGTAGACATAAACGAACGAAAAAGGGGTTATTTTTCGTTATTAAAACATGGAAGACACGAAGTACCCATTGGACATTTTGAGCAGCCCCATTCAGCCCGATGAGATTGAATGGCGTGTACAACAACAGACCAAAACCGGCAAGTTGATTGTGGTCCCGTATATCACCAACCGCTGCGTGATGGAACGGTTCGACCGGCAGTTTGGGTGGCATGGCTGGCAAAACGATATTACCGAAATTCAGGACGGTTTTCTGTGCCGAATTACGGTGAC
Organism: Rudanella lutea DSM 19387; assembly: GCF_000383955.1. Taxonomy (NCBI): domain Bacteria; kingdom Pseudomonadati; phylum Bacteroidota; class Cytophagia; order Cytophagales; family Cytophagaceae; genus Rudanella; species Rudanella lutea. The sequence goes on from NZ_KB913013.1 coordinate 1,793,133, forward strand.
GCTGCCCGATGGGACCCGCCTGACCAAAACCGACGGCGCTAACCGCACCGATATTGAGCCGATCAAAGGCGGGATTTCGGACGCCATGAAACGCTGCGCCGTGCAATTTGGGGTGGGCCGTAACCTGTACACATACCCTCGCGTGTTTATCGAAACCCCCGATAAATATATTCCCGATTGGGCTACGCCCCAGCTCGACGCGCTCGTGAAGAAAATCAATGATGGCTCGTATAAGGGGGGAGAGTTTGTTACCCTCAAGGAGTCGTACCGTAAATAAACAGGCGTATGCCTGTCAGGCGGCCATCCGAACAGTCTGCACAGACTCGTTACCGGATGGCCGCTTTTGTTATTTGTGTATCTTCCGATCTTAAACCTACCGCCCATGACCGAATCACTACCTATTCTGTGCCTGCTTTTCCTGAACATCGTTGTCTGCGAATGGCTAAGTACCAAACCCGGGTTCCGTCATCTGGGTACAGCCCTGCTGGTTATTATCCTCACCGCTATCCAAGCCAACGTCGGGCTCGTTCCCACCACCGATACCCCTCTTTACGACGCCATATTCGCTTATGTCACGCCGTTTGCCCTGTTTGTGCTTCTGCTCAACGTCAATTTGCAGGATCTGTGCCGGGCGGGCCTGCCCATGCTAACCCTGTTTCTGATCGGTTCGGCCGGAACCATCATAGGGGTCGTTCTCAGCATGTGGTTGTTCAATGGTCCGCAAAGTGTTGGGGCTCAATTCTACGCGCTGGCGGGTATGTTTACCGGCACGTACATAGGCGGTGCTCTCAATTTTCATGCGGTAGCGCTGCACTACGGGGTTGCCAAGTCAGGCAATCTGTTTGTGGCTGCCACAGCCGCCGACAATATCCTGACGGCCGTCTGGATGGTGGCCACCCTGGCTATTCCGCAGCTCATGCAACGGCTGCGGCCCGTAAATCGGCTACAACCGGCTTCTCCGGGTGAATCACTTTCGGCTACCGATCTGACCAACGACGAAGAAACCCTGAGCCCCCGCGATCTGGCGCTACTGATTACCCTTGGGCTGGGAGCCATGTCGTTCGCAAAGTGGCTGGGCACGTTCGTTCCTTCATTACCGTTCGTTCTGATCCTGACTACCCTGGCTCTTGTTCTGGCTCAGTTCCGGGCAATTAACCGGCTACCCGGCGCCCGAGTGCTGGGGTTGAGTGCCATTTACCTGTTTCTGGCTGTCATTGGCGCTTACTGCGACGTGGGCGCGCTCCTCCGCGACGGGCAATTGGCTGTGGTTTTGTTCGGGATGATTTGCACGCTCGTACTCATTCACGCCCTGATCGTTTTTGGGGTTGGTGCCCTCTTTCGGCAGGATTGGGATGTGCTGGGAATTGCTTCTCAAGCCAACATTGGTGGAGCTACTTCGGCCCTCGCTCTGGCGCGCAGCCTTAACCGACCCGACTTGCAACTCCCGGCGGTACTGGTTGGTTCACTGGGCAACGCTATCGGTACGTACCTCGGTATTTTTGTAGCCGAGTGGCTCCGCTAAACTGTATCCCATACTCAACTCGCCCCAGGCTTACACAATGCCCGCAGAACTCGACTTTTTCTTCTCCGCCGACCGCCAACAGTGGCGGCAATGGCTGACCGACAACTACAAGACGGCACCGGGCATCTGGTTCGTGTTTTACAAGAAGAAAACCGGCCAGCCTACGCTCACCTACGCCGAAGCCGTAGAAGAAGCCCTCTGTTTTGGCTGGATTGACAGCCTACCCCGCAAGATGGACAACGAGCGGCACGCGCTCAAGTTTTCGCCCCGCAAGCCCCGGAGCGTTTGGTCGCAGCCAAACAAAGAGCGTATTGAGCGCCTTATCGCCAATGGGCAGATGACGACCGCCGGGCTCGCCAAAATCGAACAGGCCAAACAGGATGGCTCCTGGGATGCCCTCACCGACAGCGATAACCTGCTGGTACCCGACGAACTGGAAACGGCTCTGCTGGCTAACCCGGTAGCACGAGCCAACTTTTACGGGTTTCCGCCAGGGGCCCGCAAAATCATTCTCGCCTGGATAGGCAGTGCCAAACGCCCCGAAACCCGGGCTGCACGTATCGCGCAAACCGTTAGCCAGGCCGCCGAGGGCAAACGAGCCTATCCGTGAGGTAGCCGAAGAAGCTCTGGATTTGGTTTTCTGCACTTTACCTACGACCTTTGTGCTACACTTCCCAGCAAATGAGCGCCACTTCAGTGTGGCGTTTTTCATTCAAGAATTAATCTATTAAGTCGATATAGTTAGACTATTTATGCAGGCGGAACACGCGGCCTCCAGCGACACGGAATCGGTTGACCCCTCGTCAGCCTCGCTCCCATTTGATCTTAACGGTCTGACAATCACGGTACAGGGCCAAAACGCCCATACGCAGGCCGAGGCACTCCGCACGGCCTTCCCGTCGGCCCACATCGCTACCGACCTTCCCGAACCGCTCCTTCGTCGGCGCAATCGGAAAGAGATCATCATCTATGCGACTGCTGCGCTGGCTTTGATGGTGGTGGGCCACATGCTGTTCAGCTATTTCACCTGGGAAAAGGTGACCGTGCTGGCCAGTTCGGTTGAGATTGGCCCCGAGATATTTTACTTTCTGATGGCGGGCTTTGTGGCCCAGATGATCGACGGAGCCCTCGGTATGGCCTACGGGGTTACGGCTACTACATTCCTGATGAGCGTGGGAATTAGCCCGCTGCACGCAACGGCGAGCGTACACAGCTCCGAAATCTTCACATCGGGGGTATCGGGGTACATGCACCTCAAATTTGGCAACATCAACAGCAAGTTGTTCAGGGCAGTGCTGATTCCGGGCGTAATCGGGGCCGCATTGGGGGCCTGGGTTATTTCGGAGCTGACCTCGCTGGAAGAATACGCCAAGGTGTTGCAACCCATTATTTCGGTGTACACGGCTATTCTGGGCTTTCTGATCATTAAAAAAGCCCTGACCAAGCGGGTGAAGAAAAAGCCGGTGCGCAACATCGGGATTCTGGCCTGGTCGGGTGGGTTTCTCGATGCCATTGGCGGAGGAGGCTGGGGGCCCATTGTCAACTCGACCCTGATTGCCAGCGGTCGGCACCCCCGGTACACCATTGGTTCGGTTAACCTGGCCGAGTTTTTTATCTCGTTTGCCTCGTCGGTGGTCTTCGCCTTGTACGTAGGTTTAGCCCAGTATGGTCTGGTAATTATCGGTCTTATTCTGGGTGGGAGCATAGCCGCCCCCATTGCGGCTCACCTCTCGCGCCGGTTACCCGTGAAAACCATGATGGTGATGGTTGGCATCGTGGTCATTATCGTAAGTTTGCGGAAAATTATCATGTTTTTCTGACAGGCTCTTTTCTTCTTGACAGGATTTACAGGATGAACAGGATAGCTTGATTGATGAAAAAGAAAATCCTGTCTATCCCGTGAATCCTGTCCAAAACACTATGAAAAAACAGACCAAAGCGATTCGCACCCAAACGCGGAAAACGCAATACCGGGAACACTCAACGCCTTTGTTTCTGACGTCGAGTTTTACGTTTGACAGTGCCGAGCAAGGCAAAGCCTTGTTTGAGGAAACCGAAGAAGGCAACATTTATAGCCGGTTTTCGAACCCCAACGTCACCGAGTTTGTCGACAAAGTCTGCATGCTCGAAGGGGCCGAAGAAGGCATCGCTACGGGTACGGGCATGGCGGCCGTGTTTGCCAGTATGGCCGCACTGCTCAAATCAGGCGACCATATTGTGGCGTGCCGGGCTTTGTTTGGGTCGGCTCACCAGATTATCACCCAGATTCTGAGCAAGTGGGGCATTACCCACACGTATGTCGACGCTACAGCCACCGAAGCCGAGTGGGAGGCCGCTATCCAGCCGAGTGCTGATAAGCCAGCCGCCAAAATGGTGTATCTGGAAACACCCTCCAACCCCGGCCTTGAGCTGGTCGATCTGGCGATGCTGGGACGGCTGAAAGAAAAATACGGCTTCATTCTGAACGTCGACAACTGCTTTGCTACTCCACTCCTGCAAACACCCATCGACTTTGGGGCTGATTTGTCGGTCCACTCGGCCACCAAGTTTATGGATGGTCAGGGGCGCGTACTGGGCGGGATTGTCGTCGGCCGGGCCGATCTGATGCAACAGATTCGGTTTTTCGCCCGGCACACCGGCCCGTCAATGTCGCCGTTTAATGCCTGGGTTCTGTCGAAGAGTCTGGAAACCCTCGACCTGCGGATGGAGCGGCACTGCCGCAACGCCCTCAGGTTGGCCGAAGCCCTCGAAAAACACCCCGATGTAGCCACGGTGAAGTATCCGTTTTTGCCCTCGCACCCGCAGTACGAATTGGCGAAGGCGCAGATGTCGGCCGGTGGTGCTATTGTCACGATTGAGCTGGAAGGCGGTTTTGAGCGCGTACAGGCTTTTTACGACGCTCTCCAGATTCCAACGCTCTCGTCGAACCTGGGCGACACACGTACCATTGTTACGAATCCCAACACCACCACCCACGCCAAGCTGAAGCCCGACGAAAAGGCACTGCTGGGCATTACGCCGGGGTTGGTTCGGATTTCGGTGGGGCTCGAAGACATCGACGACCTCGTGGCCGACTTCGAGCAGGCGGCTACAGTCAGCGCCGGGGTCCTGCGCGAAAACGTCTAGGAACTCATTGGTGTTGAGTGGGTTTATTCTGTAAACTATAGTTTAGTCCGTCTCTATTGATCTAAATCTCACTCGTGCCTTTGTCCGGGATTCTGTAGTTCCTATGGTAATTTTCGGGGCAATTCAAACAACCTGAATTATGACGTTGCGACTGGTCATTTTCTTCGTTATGCTGGCTTATGTTGCCAACGCCCAAACCCCCGCCCGCCCACCGGTTCGGATAGGGGTAGTCGGGTTGGTACATACCCACGTACACGGGGTTTTTCATAAAGCCTACCGCGAGAAAGGCCAAACGGATATCCAGATAGTGGGCATTGCCGAGCCCGACCGCCAATTGGCCGAGCGCTATGCCAAACAGTACGGCTTCCCGATGAGTCTGGTGTATCCGACCATCGACGCTATGCTCGACGCGACCAAACCCGAAGCCGTAACCGACTTTGGCAAGATCATCGACCATCTCAAAACCGTTCGGCTTGCCGCTCCACGGGGTATTCACGTCATGGTTGAGAAGCCCTTAGCCGTGAGCCTCGACCATGCCCGGCAGATGGCCGCCCTAGCCCAAAAACACAAGATTCAGCTGCTCACCAACTACGAAACCACCTGGTACGGCAGCAACCACCGGGCTTACGCCATGACCATCGGCGAGAAAGCCATTGGCGACGTTCGGAAGCTGGTCATTCACGACGGGCATCAGGGCCCTCAGGAAATTGGTTGTACACCCGAGTTTCTGACGTGGCTCACCGACCCAGTCGAGAACGGGGCGGGGGCTTTGTTCGATTTTGGTTGTTACGGGGCCAATCTGGCAACGTGGCTCATGCAAGGCCAACGCCCGACGAGTGTGATGGCCGTGACCGGGCAAATCAAGCCCCATATTTACCCCAAGGTCGACGACGAGGCTACCATTATTGTGACGTACCCCAAGGCACAGGCCGTAATTCAGGCTTCGTGGAATTGGCCCTACGCCCGCAAAGACATGGAAGTGTACGGACAAACGGGCTCGATTATGGCTCTCGACGCCAAACGAATGCGAGTCCGGCTAAACGAACGCGAACCGGAACGGATGCTGGAAGCCACCTCGGCCGATGCCCCCGCCCCCGATCCGTTTGCGTATCTGGCCCGAGTAGTACGCGGTGACGAAAAAGAGATCGACAACCTCACATCACTGCCTAATAACCTGGTTGTGATGGAGATTCTGGAAGCCGCCCGGACCTCGGCGAAAACAGGGAAAATCGTTGTTTTACATTAACAAAACCTGCAAGCCGGGCGGCCGGTGCCGTCTTGAAGACCTTACAGGTTTGATGCGCTATGATAGCAGAACCCACATACACGCTCGAAAGCCTGTCGGCGCAACTCGCCGGTCTCTCCGAGATCGACGCCCTGCGCAAACTGGCCGAGCTTTTTCCCGGTCAGGTGGTTTTCTCCACCAGCCTGGGTTATGAAGATCAGGTCATTACCGACCTGATTGCCCAGAACAATCTGCCCATTCGAATTTTCACCCTCGACACGGGCCGGATGTTCGGCGAGACCTACTCGGTCTGGAATAAAACCCTCAGCCGATACGGTATTCAGATCGAAACCATGTACCCAAAGCAGGAAGCCGTGGAGGCTTTGATGACGGGCAAAGGGCCGTTTAGCATGTATGAGTCGGTCGAAAACCGGAAAGAGTGCTGCTTTATTCGGAAGGTGGAGCCCCTCAACCGCGCCCTGGCCGGTCAGAAAATATGGATTACGGGCATCCGGGCCGAGCAATCGGCCAACCGCACCAGCATGCCTCAACTGGAGTGGGATGAAGCCCACGGGCTCTTTAAGTTCCACCCACTTATGGACTGGACTTTTGAGCAGGTGAAAGAGTATGTACGGGTCAACAACGTACCCTACAACCCGCTGCACGACCGGGGCTTTGTGAGCATTGGCTGTCAGCCCTGCACCCGCGCCATTCAACCCGGCGAAGATTTCCGCGCCGGCCGCTGGTGGTGGGAAGACAACTCGAAAAAGGAATGTGGACTACATAGTAAATGAGTGAATGAGTGATTGAGTGAATTAGCGAATGCCGCAAGCGCGACAGCCAACGATTCACTCATTCACTCATTCGCCAATTCACTCATTAAAAATGGATTACCTCGATCAACTTGAATCGGAAGCGATTCACATCATGCGCGAAGTAGCCGGGCAGTTCGAACGGCCCGCGCTCCTGTTTTCGGGCGGGAAAGACTCAATCACGCTGGTGCATCTGGCGCGCAAAGCGTTTCGGCCCGGTAAGTTTCCGTTCCCGCTTGTGCACATCGATACCGGTCATAACTTTCAGGAGGCCCTCGATTTCCGCGATTGGCTCGCCAACAGCCTCGGCGAACGCCTGATTGTGCGGTACGTAGAAGATACCATCCGCGAGAAAAACCTGAAGGAGCCCACCGGACGCAACGCCAGCCGCAACGCGCTGCAAACGTTCACCCTGCTCGATACCATCGAAGAGTTTGAGTTTGACGCCTGCATTGGCGGTGCCCGACGCGACGAAGAAAAAGCCCGCGCCAAAGAACGGGTGTTTTCGGTGCGCGACGAATTCGGCTCGTGGGACCCCAAACGGCAGCGCCCCGAACTCTGGAACCTCTACAACGGCCGGATTCACAAAGGCGAAAACGTGCGGGTATTCCCCATTTCGAACTGGACCGAACTCGACGTCTGGAACTACATTCAGCGCGAAAAAATTGCCCTGCCCAGCCTCTACTTTGCCCACGAGCGCGAACTCCTCGTACGCGACGGCAAGCTCATGGCTACGGCCGGGGGAGTTATCAAACCCGAACCCGACGATCAGATTGTGACCCGGACAGTCCGGTTCCGCACCGTGGGCGATATTTCCTGCACAGCGGCCTCTGAATCGCAGGCCGACACGCTCGACGCAGTTATTGCCGAAATTCAGGCGACCCGTATTTCCGAGCGGGGCGAAACCCGCATGGACGACCAAATGTCGGAGGCCGCCATGGAAGACCGCAAAAAGGGAGGATATTTTTAATGAGCGAATGAGCGAAAGAGTGAAAAAGCGAGCAGCAGCAGTTCGCTCTTTCACTCTTTCGCTCATTCGCTCTTTCACTTTTAGAGCATGGACTTACTACGTTTTATAACCTGCGGTAGTGTGGATGATGGGAAGAGTACCCTCATCGGACGGCTGCTGTACGATTCCAAATCCATTCTGGTCGATCAGCTCGAAGCCATCGAGCGGGCCAGCAAAACCAAAAATCAGGGCGATGGCGGGGGTATCGACCTCGCCCTGCTGACCGATGGCCTGCGCTCTGAACGCGAGCAGGGCATTACCATCGACGTAGCCTACCGGTATTTTCAGACACCGGTTCGCAAGTTTATCATTGTCGATGCACCAGGGCACATTCAGTACACCCGCAACATGGTCACGGGCGCGTCGAACTGCCAATTGGCCATTGTACTCATCGACGCCCGAAACGGTGTAGTGGAGCAAACCCGGCGGCACTCGCTCATAGCCAGTATGTTGGGGATTCCGCACATCGTGGTTGCCATCAACAAAATGGATCTTGTCGATTACTCGCAGGATGCATTTTCGGATATCTGCATCCAATACGCCGACCTGGCTAAAAAACTGAATGTCAGTGAGGTAAGCTTTATCCCGATGAGTGCACTCAACGGTGATAACGTGGTCGACCGGTCGGTAAATATGCCGTGGTACGAGGGACCTACCCTACTCGAACACCTCGAAACGGTTGAACTGAGCAACGATACCAACCTGACTTTACCCCGTTTTCCGGTGCAGTACGTCATTCGGCCGCAAACAGCCGAACTGCACGACTACCGGGGGTATGCGGGCAAAATCAACAGCGGTACGTTCCGCGTGGGCGATGCCATAACGGTACTGCCCTCAGCCCAAACCTCGACTATCAGCCGCATCGAATTCAACGAGCAGGACCTGACCGAAGCCGAAGCCGGACAGTCGGTTATTCTGCACCTGTCCGACGACATCGACATTAGCCGGGGCGACCTTATCGTTCGCAGCGACACCCAGCCGATTGTGGCTCAGAACGTAGAAGGAATGCTTTGCTGGATGGACACGAAAGAGCTGAAAGTGGGCAGCAAGTACGTGTTGCAGGTAGGCACGGCCCGCACCCGCTGCTCGATCCGTGCCATTCCGTACCGGCTCAACATCGAGACGTACGAGCATGTCGAAGACGTAGAAAGTCTCAAGCTGAACGACCTCGCCAAAGTCCATTTGCGAACCGCCCAACCGGTTGCATTCGACACCTATGCCCTGAACCGGACCAACGGCGGGGCCATTCTGATCGACGAGACCAGTAACGTAACCGTCGGGGCCGTTATGCTCGAAGGCGAAGCGTAAAACTCAGGCCAAATCAGTACCCGAATACGCGCATTTTGTGTTGTTCCCTATTGGGGCAATGCAGAGTGTGCGTATTTGGTAACATCAATTGGCATGCCCGACGATTCGACACTTTGTAGTCATTAATCAAACTCTGGGCCAGCTCTTTCTTTTGAACTGGCCCGCTCGGGCGACCCCGTTAGAGCTTTTTTTTGATCACATCCTGAAGCATCTGTTTGTCTAAGCTCAGATCAGTCACCAGTTGCTTTAACTGCTGGTTTTCTTCGGCTTCGGCCGTACGATTCGAGTTGACGGAGCCGTCGAAGCTCGGGCACCCCTAAACCGCCGTACTTCTTACGGTCCGCCGTCACGGTTCCAATTGTAGAAGGTGGCCTCACTAATTCCCATCTTGCGACACACCTTGGCGACAACTTTGCCGGTGTCAGCCTGGCGGAGCGCAAAAACGATTTGCGCTCTGGTGAATTTTGTCTTCTTCATCCGCGATTATTTGATTAGTTAAGTTATCAAAAATCGCCCAAACTCTCTACTTTACAACGGTCAAGTTTTTAGGGGGGAGGTGGTTCAGTTCAATCCATTGCATGGACGCGAGTTTTTATGTTTATATCCTCCATGCCCTTGATAAAAAATACTTGCAATAATGGCTTTTGTTTTGGTGATAACCGAGGCACCTCTCTAAGATACACAGAGATACCATCCTTCGTTTTACCTTCAGCCATTTTGAAATTACCCAAATTGGGCATCGTGGCTCGTCGTTCAGCGGGGTAGTTCACACTACTGTTACCTTCTTCCAGTGTTACGCGCATACTATGACCCAGCAGCCCCTCAAGCAACTTCTTCTCTCTGCCAAAAAATCCGGGTTTATCTAAAAATTTAAACCGATAACCTGTTAGTTTATGTTCAAACAAGGCAGAGGCAGGTTGCCGTTCATTGTATAAATCAGAAAATTCATAGTCATACTGCAGAGAAAACGTTACGCTATCTGCCAAGGTTTTGTAATACCATCCTGGTGGTTTGAATCCCATTTGGTTACGCGAATAGGCATCTTTAACTGTTGCTGGAAAAAGAATCTGAACACCCTTGTAGGTCAACGATTGTGCTTTAGCGGGCAATGAAAAGGTCAGTAGCAAAACACAAAATAGAAGCTTCATATAATGGGTTAACTAAGGAGTTGGAGAAAGAGTCGAACCAGTTACATGCCATAACCTGCCTGTATAGTAGGCTTCTTCAACAAAAGTGATTATTGCCTGAAAACTATCACACAGGCCCAAGCTTTGTAATTCTCGCCCAACCTGGATACCCACATCATTATTAGCTAAGTCCATTGCAGTAGCTTCTGGACTGCCTCGTAGCTCTCCGTCGCATATTTCATGCCGACTTGCCATCTCATATGTGGCTGATTCTCCAATAGTACAAAAGTTTTGGGCTTGATATAGAGCGTGCCGCATTGCGTTTTGGGAGGATTCTCCTTGTTCGATAGCCTCTGGATACCTATCTCTACACCAGTTGTTATTTTGCTCTCGGTTAAGATACATCAAGGGGACGATCCAAGGATGTAACGCGAGATAACTATCTTCACAGGCATTGGTTCCCATCTCTTCGACAATTACCATAGGATCTGCGCCTGATCCTCCATCTCCATAATCATTAGCAGAACTATCAGAGGCTTCATTACCCATACACCATCTCGCTAACGGAATCCAAGTTTCTGAGCCATCACTATGCCTTTGTATGAGTACAGTTACATAATATTATTTACTAATTTCATCAACATTCATGACTAGATCGCTTACAACTAGTACCGTGGTGTCAGCTATATACTCTTCCGCTTGAGGGTTTATGGCCTCCTTATTGTCGTCGGCAATCTCTGCTTGGTCTGAAAAGTTTTGTCTATATCAGCGGGTACATCATTCGGTATAGGCTGAATCAAGTGCTTATTCTCTTTAAATGACTCTGTTAGAGCTTTTGCCTTCTTCTTGCCAAACAGTTTAATGAGTGGGATTTGAACCCCGATACCCCAAAAAGGTTCGGTCGATTTGCGATTAGCAGGTACATCGGGGTCCTGTGCCAATGAGGCAGTGGTTATTAGTCAACAAGCTAATAAAGTGAAAGGGTAGAGTTTTTTCATAAACAGAAAAAAGTAGATGTTTAGTAGCCAAGTGCGGGTTTTGCGACTACAGCAAACATCATCATTTATTAACCTTACTTACATTTACTAATACTATGAGCAGTTTTAGGTCATAATTTGGTGAAACGATAAAAGGGTCGTAGTGTTGAAATCCCCATTTTTTCACCCACGACCCATAAGTCTCGAAGCAATTCTCAAGCCAATATCAGCTAAACTTTCTAACGTGAGCAAACATCAGCGCACCTTTCTGATCGAACTATTTGCTGTCCTGTTGGGCAGGCAGGGACGAGTTACGTTCGCAAACCTGGCTCGGTACAGCCGCTTTATGGAACTCACCTTTAGGCGGTAGTCCGCCACCTAGTGAGGTGGGTCGGTTTAGCCGGACACTTTACTTTTGACGCGCAAAACGCCCCAACCCCGCAAACCCATAATTTCACCCCCTCGGGCGAACTATTCCACGCTATAAATCCTTACTTTTGCATCTACACTTCTTCTTCAAAAAGCCGGACCGCCCTCCGGCCTTTGTTTTTATTAGATAGTATATTTACTCTATAGAGAATTACTATTATGTCAATTGCCTTTTCGGATAACGTCAGTGCAGCCGCCCAACGCGACATTCTCGACCTCCAGAAGAAGATCAGTACCTTTTACAGCGGTCAGATGACCGACGAGCAGTTCCGCAAGTTCCGACTGGCTCGCGGGGTGTATGGACAGCGGCAGCCCGGTGTGCAAATGATCCGTATCAAGCTACCCTACGGGCGCATCACGGCCGATCAGTTGGTACGTATTGCCCATGTTTCGGACCGGTACGCTACGGGTAACCTCCACGCCACTACCCGGCAGGATATTCAGCTCCACTTTGTCAAATTAGCCGACTCTCCCCTGCTTTGGGCCGAACTCGAAGACGCGGGCATCACCCTGAAAGAAGCCTGCGGCAATACCGTACGGAACGTGACGGGTTCAGCCCGCGCCGGTGTCGACCCAGAGGAGCCATTCGATATTTCGCCCTACGCACAGGCTATTTTTGAGTACTTCCTCCGCAACCCGATTTGCCAGGAGATGGGCCGTAAATTTAAGATTTCGGTTTCGTCGTCGGAGAAAGATTCGGCCTACGGCTACATGCACGACATCGGCCTGATTCCGCGCGTACAAGACGGCAAGCGGGGCTTTAAAGTATTACTCGGCGGTGGCCTTGGAGCGCAGCCATTTGCCGCCCAGGCAGTGACCGAGTTTATCGAAGAAGACCGGGCCATCCCGTTCATCGAAGCGGTCATCCGGGTATTCGATCGGTACGGCGAACGCACCAAACGGCACAAGGCCCGGATGAAATACCTGCTCAACGATATTGGTCTCGACGAGTTTCGGAACCGGATTGCCGAAGAGTGGCCCGCCCTCAAAAACAAAACGCTGGCAGTTGACACCACGGCCCCGTCGAGCAGCGACGGGTACGCACCCCGCCCTGAGGTTTCGGGGTATCAGCTCGAAACCGAAGATACCAAACTGAAGCACTGGTTCCGTACCAACGTGTTTGAGCAGAAACAGGCGGGCTGGTACGGCGTGCAATTGCGCGTACAGGTGGGCGATATGTCGTCGGATACGGCACGGGCCCTGGCGGAGCTGGTAAAAACCTACGCGGCCGACGATATTCGGGTGACGGTCAATCAGGGCTATCTGCTCCGGTTTGTGCGCCCCGAAGACCTCACGGCCTTGTACGCCGGCCTCGATGCCCTCGGGCTGGCAACGCCGGGCTTTGATACCACAGCCGACATTACCACCTGCCCCGGCACGGATACCTGCAATCTGGCAATTTCGAGCAGCTACGGCATCACGCGGGCTCTCGAAACGATGATGCACGCCGAGTTTCCCGACATTATTTACAACAACGACATCAAGATCAAAATCAGCGGGTGCATGAACGGCTGCGGGCAGCACTCGGTGGCCAATATTGGTTTTCACGGCTCATCGGTGAAAAACGGTGCGGCCGTCATGCCCGCCCTGCAGGTGTTGCTCGGCGGTGGATTTAACGGTGCGGGCGAGGGCCAGATTGGGGATAAAGTCGTGAAGATTCCGACCAAACGCGGCCCCGACGCTCTGCGGCTTCTGCTCCAGGATTACGAGGCAAACAGCTTTGAGGGCGAGTACTTCAACGATTACTACGGGCGGCAGGGCAAAAACTATTTCTACGCCTTGCTCAAACCCCTGGCCGACCTGAAATTGGTTACCGCCAACGATTTTATCGACTGGGATCATACCGAACAATTCACCACCGAAGTAGGTGTGGGCGAGTGTGCCGGTGTGATGATCGACCTGGTAGCCACTACGCTGGAAGAAGCCGCCGAGAAACTGACGTGGGCCCGTGAGGCACAAGCCGAAAACCGCCCCGCCGACGCCATCTACCACGCGTACAACGTGTTTATCACAGGGGCCAAAGCCGCCCTGATGAGCCGCGACGTTAACACGAATACCCAACACGGTATCGTGGCCGATTTTGACCGGACGTTTGTGGGCGAAGAAGGGTTCCACGCCCTCGAAGGTGAGTTTAAGGCATTGGTTTTCAGCATTAACAAGCAGGAACCATCCGAAGCATTTGCCGCCGATTTTATTGCGAAAGCCGAACAATTCCGGGAGGCTGTGCTGGCGTATCGGGAGCGTCAGATTGCCCTCGAAGGCATGCCGCACTTGCAGGAGCTGGTACAAGCGCAGGATAGTTAATTTGCTCATGATGAAATTGACACTCGTAGGCGCTGGACCCGGCGACCCTGAACTGATTACCTTAAAAGCCGTGCGGGCTTTGCAGGAAGCGGATGTCGTGATGTACGATGCGCTCGTAGCTCCCGAACTGCTCGACTATTGCCGCCCCGATGCCCTTCAGGTGTACGTGGGTAAGCGCAAGGGTGCCTACTCGTGTATGCAGGAAGACATCAACCCGCTTATTGTGCACTATGCCCGGCAGTACGGCCATGTGGTTCGGCTCAAAGGGGGCGACCCATTTGTGTTTGGGCGCGGCTACGAAGAAGCACAGTTTGCCCGGCAACACGGGCTGGAGGTAGCTTTGGTGCCGGGCATTTCGAGTAGCTACGCGGTGCCTTCGTCGGCGGGTGTACCGCTCACAAGCCGGGGTGTATCCGAAAGCTTTTGGGTTGTGACGGGCACGACGAAAGACGGTCAGCTTTCGCGCGATCTGCATCTGGCAGCTCAGTCGTCGGCTACGGTAGTGGTGCTGATGGGTATGCACCAACTTTCTAAAATCACCGACCTGTTTGCCAGCGTTGGCAAGAGCGATTTGCCCGTGGCCATTATTCAGAACGGTACAACCGCCGACGAACGGGTTGTACTGGGGCGGGTTTCGACGATTTGCGAGCGAGTCGAAGCGGCCGGTGTGGGCAACCCGGCTGTTATTGTACTGGGCGAGGTAGCGGGACTGCCGCTCGCCGACTGGCAAAACCGAATCGAGACGCTAAGTGTGTCGGGCGATCAGGCTGCGTCGTAAAGCTGCGTTTAAATAATGGAGCAGAATTCGTTTAGAGTCTGAGCTCACTTTTCATAAGAAAAAGCCCTGTAGCATGCTGCTACAGGGCTTTTTTATGCCGTACCGCGATGGGTCAATAGAAAATCTGGTTCAGATAGCTGATCATTTTGTCGAGCGCGGGCGGGGCATCTTTGGTGAAACTGATACCCAGAAACTGATTCGATCCCGAGTCCAGAAACGCGTGCGGCCGTCCTTCGTGTACCCAATACTCCAGATTAGTATGGCCCGCTTCTTTTAGCTTGCCCATAAACGTTTCAATCGAGGCTGGTGTAGTCAGATTATCCCTGGAGCCAACCGTAAACAACATGGGCGGCAATTTGCGCTCACTCGCTTTCGGAATCAGGTACAAGGGCGACACCTGCTTGTACAGCGCAGGCTGCGTATTGGCGTCGACCCCTTCGCCAAACATACCGCGGGCCTTAGCTTTGGCCATTGTCCAAAACATATTTCCTTCTTTCTCAAAGCCACCCAACGCGCTACCGTACAGATCGAATGCACCGTAGCTGATCAGGGCGGCCTGTACGGCCAATCCGTTGTCTTTTGCTACCTGCTCAGCCGTTTTCCCTTTGGGAAGGTATGTCGGGCGGAAACCGAGCGTTGGCCCCGCAAACCCGTCGGATTCGAGGTTATGGCCCTGCATCACAACCATCGTTGCCAGATGCCCCCCGGCGCTATCTCCCGTTACGATCAGTTGACCCGGATTGCCTTTATACTGTCCGATGTTGTCTTTCACCCACAAAACGGCCCCGAACACATCCTCCACAATCTCGTTCATCTTTACAGTGTTGCTCCCATCGGGTAGCAACCGGTAATTCACATTACACACCACGTATTCCGAATGGCTCGCCAGATAAGCAGCCGCTTCGTTCATGATACTTTTATTGTTGATGAGCCAGCCCCCGCCATGAATCATCACAATGACCGGGTAGCTTTTCTTTCCCGTGTTCGGAGTATAGATGTCCATGGTCAGGTCAAAGCCTTTGGGCGAGGCCCATACCACGTCGCTCGCTTTGGTGAAGCGTTCCTGAACACTAACTTGCCGGGCAGGCTTGGCAGGCCTCGGTGCCCCGCCGTCGACCGACAGCAGCGAAGCGGCCATGAGAGAGCAAAGAAGTAATTTCATGCAACTGGAAAATAAGGAGTTATAGAAATCGAGTTGTCCCAGTACTCAGTACTGGACATTAGATGTTGGACATTAGACGTTAGACCTCCATATATAAAGGTAGTAAGTCTAACGTCCAGTGTCTGAAGTCCGAAGGTCCAGCACTGAAGTCCCAGTAAATTGGTGAAAGGCACCGGGCAAACCCTTTACGTCAAAAGTACGTAAAGATTCGCGTAAACCAGAACGATTACCCATTCATGAAGATTGGTATTGCTCAACTTAGCCCCCGTCGGGGCGATATAGCCCATAACGTACAGGTTCATCAAACCATGACTGAGCAGGCCGTAGCCGCTGGGGTTTCGGCCCTTTTTTTCCCCGAACTGTCGCTCACAGGTTACGAACCCGAACTGGCTCACTCATTGGCCACCTCACCCAACGATACCCTGTTTGACCTGTTACAAGCCCTCAGCGATTGGGGCCAAATTACGCTCGGGGTCGGTATGCCACTACGGCGCGGTGAGGGCGTTCAGATCGGCATGGTTTTGTTACAACCGGGCCAACCGAGGCAGGTGTACGCCAAGCAATACCTTCACCCCGACGAGTACCCTTACTTTGTTGCCGGTACCGAGCCGGGTTTGATTAGTGTGCAGGGCACCAACGTGGCCTTAGCTATCTGCTATGAGATATCCATTCCGGGCCACCCACAACGTGCCTATCAGGACGGGGCCCATTTGTATGTAGCCAGTGTGGCCAAATCGGCCGAAGGGGTTGAGAAGGCCACGATGGCCCTATCGGCCATTTCCAACGCCTACGCCATGCCTGTGCTGATGGCCAACAACATAGGCCCCTGCGATAATTTCGTAGCCGCCGGGCAATCGGGCGTGTGGGATGCGCAAGGTACTAAGTTGGCCCAACTGGATTCTACTGCTGAGGGCCTGCTAATCTACAACACCCAGACCGGGAGCACCTACACCGACTATACTTCTCAGTACTGAAACCATGCTCCCTAAACAAAAACCCCTGAGGGAAATAATTCCTCAGGGGCTGATATGGTGTGAGCCGGGAAACGTTATCCCTGCACGAACGAGACCACAGACTCAGCCGTCATCTTTTGCTGCTCACCCGTCAGCATATTTTTGACGGCCAGTTGGCCGGTCTGCACTTCTTCTGACCCAATCAAGACCACGTACGGAATCCGTTTGGCGTTCGCGTAATCGAGCATCTTCTTCACTTTGGCCAGATCCGGGTACATTTCGGCGGATACCCCCGCCTGACGAAGCGCGTTGAGCAGCGGCAGCGCTACCGAGCGGCCCTCTGCATCGAAAGGCACCAACAAGACAGCCGTACCCTGTCCGGCGTCGGTCGGGAAAAGACCCAGCTCCTCCATCACGTCGTAGATCCGGTCGACACCGAACGAAATACCCACGCCCGATAGCCGCTCCGAAGTACCGAACGCACTCGTGAGGTTGTCGTAACGCCCTCCCCCGCTGATGCTGCCAATGCTTACCGGTCCGCCGTCGCGGCTCAGAGCCTTTACTTCAAAAATGGCTCCGGTATAGTACGATAACCCACGCGCCAGGGTCACGTCGAGTTCGAATTGTGGGTTTTCCAGACCGTACTGAGCTACCAGCCGAAGGGTTTCTTCGAGTTCGGCAATCCCTTTTTGTGCCGTTTCGGATTGAGTCAGCCAGCTTTTGAGCTTAGCAAGTACCTCTTCGGTTGTGCCCTGCATCGTAAACATGGGCAGCAGGGCCGTAATTGCACTATCGGCGAAGCCCCGGTCGCGGAGTTCATCGAGTACTTTTTCCTGTCCAATCTTATCGAGCTTGTCGATGGCTACAGCCAGGGCCCCCTCCATACCCGGTGCGCCAATGGCCTCGGCAATACCGGTCAGGATCTTGCGGTTGTTTACTTTCAGAGTGAAGTTCTGAATACCGAGATTTCGCATCACCTCGTGGACCATCAGCACGATTTCAGCTTCGCACAGCAGCGAGTCAGTGCCCACCACATCGGCATCGCATTGATAAAATTCCCGATAGCGACCTTTCTGTGGCCGGTCGGCGCGCCAAACGGGCTGCATCTGATACCGTTTAAAAGGCAGTGCCAACGCGTGCCGGTTCATGACCACGTAACGGGCGAAGGGCACCGTAAGGTCATACCGAAGTCCTTTTTCAGCTATTTTGGGCAGCACAGCTTTAGAGCCTGTTGCGAGTATTTCGGGCGTGACCGAGGCCGCAAAATCGCCCGAATTCAGGATTTTAAACAAGAGTTGATCACCCTCATCGCCGTACTTCCCCGTCAGCGTCGACAGGTTTTCCATGGAGGGGGTTTCGAGCGGCAAAAAACCGAATCGCTTGAACGTAGCCCGGATGGTATCGAATATAAACAGCCGTTTGCTCATCTGCTCCGGCCCAAAGTCGCGTGTTCCTTTGACAAGTGATGGTTTCATGCCGCAAAGGTACGACAGGATTCTTACCTACCTTGGTCAGAAGGGGACTCAAACGCCAACAGGCGTTAACTTCGTTTGCATTCCCAAAGGGCCTACCTTCCTCATAACCAAACAAAATCCCCCGGAGGCTGTCATGCTATCTAAAAAATGCTTACTTTTGCGCTCTATTTTCAGAAACTGACAAAATATAATTTATACGCGATCATGGCAGTAACAGAATTAAAGCGTAAGGACCGCAAGAACAAGGCCCGCGCTAACAACAAGGTGGCAAAGATCAAAGAATTGCTGCGTCGGCCCGAAATCCGCAACGTGGACGTAGAGGCTATTAAAGCTTCATTTGCTGAGAAGAAAGCTGCGTAAGCCCTTCTTAATCAGTACAGGCACAAAAAAGACGACCTCGATAGGGTCGTCTTTTTTGTGCCTGGGCTACAAATGATGCTATCTCAAACAGGCGTCTACGCGCCAGAAGGACTCTTCCGCTTGGGGCGTAGCTCACGAGCTTTTTTCTTTATTTCCCGGCGTACGATCCGGCGGGTATCCATCATGACCCGAAACCGGATAGCCTGACCCAGCAAACACAAGCCACCGTTGATCAGAATCAGGCTGTACGTACCCAGCAATACCCATTGCCCGGTTGGCTGACCCGAGTGTTTTAGATGGGCTGCTTCGCTAAAAATACACAAGCCAGCCCCGATCACGAGTAAGCTCACCACCGATAGCAACAGCCATTTGGTGCGCGTACTCATTCGCTTAATTACTCGCTTGCCGGGCGGTTTTACGGGGCCACTGATTGTCATTGCATGTTTATGTTAAAGGAATGTATAATGAACAGTGCACAATGGATAATGGCTCGTACTATTAATTATCAATCGGTACACTATTCATTTCATTTTGACTCAGTACTTAATTAAATGTACAATGTAAAATGCATAATGAGTAATTAGGTTACCTGCTAACAGTCAGCCCTTTCGTTGTACATTTTACACTATTCATTATACATTTAATTCTGCTCCATTACTTACAAACTCAAAACTATAAACAATTTCCCAAATCAGGATGGGTACTCTACGTCCACCCCTGTCTCGCGAAAGTCTTTGGGTTCCCGCCAACGCTTCCAGCCTTCCTGTATAAACCCGATGCCATAGCCCGTGAGTTGTACAAAGGCCGCTACCACGCTCAGCAGGCCAACGTTTAGGCTACCCGCCTGACGGGCTCCATCAATCCCTATCAATACGGAATATACGACTAAAAAGGCGATAGCGCAAACAAAAAGCACCGGACTCACCAACGCCCACACGGGTACCGACGCCAGAAACAGCGTGAACAGGGCCGGAAACGTATGCACCAATTTCAGTTCGTCGGGGTAAAACCGGGAAATATTGATCCGCGACCGCCCAAAGAACTGAAGTTGCCGAAAAAACTGACGGAAACTTGTCCGTCGTTTGTGATAGATGAACGCGTCAGGAATAAGGCCCGTCCGAAAACCATTGTGGATAATTCGGATCGCAAACTCGATGTCCTCGCCCATCCGGCTGATTTTGTACCCGCCGATTTTTTCCCAAACCCGGCGCGACAGCCCCATATTAAAACTACGTGGGTGAAACGTACCGCCCAGGTTTTTTTTACTTCCCCGAATTCCGCCCGTTGTAAAAGGCGACGTCATGGAGTAGCTAATGGCTTTCTGTACATCCGTAAAGTCAGGATGGGCGGCATCGGGGCCACCGTAGGCATCGAGCGGGTCATTTTGCAGATACGCTTCTACGGTTTCAAAATAATGCGGGGGTATGACGGCATCAGAGTCGAAGATAACGAAATAATCGCCCGTAGCGCGTTCGAAACCGTAGTTCCGGGCGAAACCCTGCCCCGAGTTCGGTTTGTAGAAATACCGGACCGGCAAGCGGCCTTCAAACTGGGCTACCACCCCATCCGACCGGTTCGTTGACCCATCTTCAACCACCAATACCTCATCGGGTAGGCGCGTCTGTTGGACCAGACTGTCCAGCAGTTCACGCAGCTCGTCGGGGCGGTTATAAATAGGAACGATAACAGAAAATAACATGGAAAGAGGAAAAGGGAGGAAGGAACAAAGGAGGAAGGAGCCGACGAGTAAGCAATCCACCTCTCCACCGGGTTATTCCGCTCTCTCTCCTACCTCCTGCCTTTTACATACTTGCTTCGATCAAGCTTTCTTCGTTGGCCTGAATAACCTGCTCAATTAGCTCGTCGGTGAGGGCCACCGATACAAACAGGCTCTCGAATTGTGAAGGAGCCAGATAAACGCCCCGCTTCAGCATAGCGTGGAAGTAACGCCCAAACCGGGGAACATCGCAGGTTTTAGCCGTTTCAAAGTCCGTCACGGTTTTATCAGTCATAAACTGGGTAAACATCGACCCAATCTGATTGATCGTATAGGGCAAGCCAAGCTTCGTCAGGCTGGCCTGGAAGCCCGTTGCCAGCTTGCTACCAATTTCGTCGAGACGCGTGTACACGTCCGGGTGCTCGTTGAGGTAATGCAACATGGCCAAACCCGCCGACATGGCAATGGGGTTGCCCGAAAGCGTACCGGCCTGATACACCGGCCCGGCCGGTGATACCATGTTCATGATGTCGGCGCGTCCACCGTAAGCCCCCACGGGCATGCCGCCCCCAATGATTTTACCCATCGTTGTCAGGTCGGGCGTAATGCCAAACCGCTGCTGAGCCCCGCCCGGTGCCAACCGGAAGCCGGTCATTACCTCATCGAAAATAAGCACAATCTCGTGTTTGGTACACAGCTCACGTAGCCCTTCGAGGAAACCCGGCTCGGGCAGCACACAACCCATATTGCCCACCACCGGCTCCAGAATCAGCGCGGCAATCTGGTTAGCGTTGTTCTCGATCAGGGCCTCAACAGCCGCCAGATCATTGTAGGGAGCCGTGAGGGTGTCGAGTGCCGTGGCTTTGGTCACGCCGGGGCTGTCGGGGGTACCCATGGTCATAGCCCCACTGCCGGCCGCAATCAGAAACGAATCACCGTGGCCGTGGTAGCACCCTTCAAACTTGATGATTTTGTCGCGGCCCGTAAATCCACGCGCCACCCGAATAGCAGCCATGGTAGCTTCGGTGCCCGAATTCACCATCCGTACCTTTTCGACCGACGGCACCATCGACACAATCAATTCGGCCATTTCGACCTCTTTACGGGTGGGCGCCCCAAACGAAAAAGAATGCCCGATGGCGTCGCGGACGGCTTTCTCGACCGGCTCAAACGCGTGCCCCAGTACCATAGGGCCCCAGGAGTTGATAAGTTCTATGTACCGACGGTCATCTTCGTCGTAGATGTACGGACCCTTTGCCGATTTGATAAATAGCGGGTGGCCACCTACGGCCCGAAATGCCCGCACCGGCGAGTTGACCCCACCCGGAATTACGGTTTTAGCCTGTTCAAAAAGTTGTTCGCTCGTTGTCATAAAGAGTGAATGAGTGAAAGAGCGAATGAGTGAAAGCGTGAGATTGAATCCAACAATTCATTCGCTCTTTCACTCTTTCGCTCTCTCGCTAATTAATTTTCGTAAATCGGCCCCCAACGTATTTGACGATGGGGACAATCTGGTTTTCGTTGTTCCTGGTGTAGTCGAAACCCGACATCACATAATCTTCGCCGGACTCGGTGCGCAGAGTAGCCCAGTTTTTGAGCGGAAGCCCCCGCCGGGCAATCTGCCGTCCGAAGAAAAGCAGCTGATCGTACCCCTGACAGGCGTAAACCGATGGGATGATGTTGCGCTCGGCAAGGTATTTTTTCTGAAACTCCTCAGCCGCCGGGCGATCGGGATCAATAAACTCGGGATAAATCAGGTACGTCTCCCGCCGGGAAAACACCGAGCTGGAGCTTTTGTAAAAGTCAAAGGCCGAGGCTGTAGCCAACAGGGGGCTGCTTACTTTCCGCCGACTCAAAGCGTCCGACAAATTGGGCCCGTCTTCGTCGTTGCTGCTCACAAAAAACACATGCCCCGGCTTGTTCACGTCCGAAACAGTCATACCAGCCGCCATGGCGACTCCGTTGCCCGTTAGTTTTCGAAACTCCATCACCTGATACCCCGCTTTTTTGGCATCGGCCTGATAGGTAGCGGCTAAAGTTGAGTCACGTCGGGAGGCCCCGTAATAGATGGCCACTTTTTTAGGTACCCCCAGCGACTTGACAAATGCCAGCGCCTGCTCAGCCTGCTGATTCAGCGATGCCTGTGCCAGAAAAGCCGATGGCTGATTAGTCACCAGATCGCTGCTGGTTGCAATCGGGTTGACCAGCACAAGCCCGTTCTGATTCGTGAAATCGCGAACCAGCCGATTGGGTTCGGCGTAGAGGGGACCAAACACCAGATCGGTCTGGGCAAAGGTGGGGTTATTGAGCAACTCAAGGGTTTTATCCTCGCTATTGTCAATATCGTAAGCAAACAGATTCACCGTTACCCCTTCCGACTGTAGCTTGGCTTTTGCCATTTTCATCCCGTCGTACAGATCGTACACGTACTGATTGGCCCGCAACCGTTTTTCGGCATCAAATCCATCCACCCGAAACGGAAACAGAACGGCCACGTTGTAGTAGCCTTTTGCTTTTCCCGTGCGGGTAGGCGTGGTTCTGACGGGCGCAGCCGGCCCGGCCGATTGCCCCGGTGTGGGCGCGGGAACGCCAAACCGATTCGAGAGCCGGTCCGACAATTCAAGGTCGTTTTTGTCGGTCGATTTTTGCTGGATTAGTTCAACCAGTGCCAGGCCCAGATTCCGGTTGTCGGGGTACTGTCGTTGAAGCACTTTGAGCCGGTTCAGGTCGGTAATCTGGCTGTAGAAATACCGTTCCAGCTGGTCGACGTCGGTACGTAACTCGGGCGTGTTGGCTCGCCGAACCGTCTGAATGGCTTCGTCGAGTTTACCGGTTTCAAACAGGGCAGCTGCCAGCAGATAGTTGGCATCTTCTTTCTTACGCCAGTCGGGAAATTTATCGAGCAATTGCCGGATCGTGAGAACCGTAGCGCCAAAATTCCGCTGCCGAAACGAGGCAATAGCGTGGTGATAGTACGCAAATGGCGACAGGGCCGTGCCACGCTGCATAATGGGCTGCAGCTCGGTTTTGGCTTTTTCATACTCGCCCAGCTGCACCATTTTCACGGCCGCCCGGTACCGGCGTTCAGCCTCCGGGTTCAGCTGCGCCCACAGGTCGGCCTGGATTAACAACAAAGCCAGTATCAGGGGTAATACCCGGCTTTTTCTCCTTCTAACATCCTTCATTGTTTTTATAACCAGTACGTTACTTATGGGTTTTGTTTCAACAAAGAACTTATCTCCTGAACAAATAAAAGCAACGCCAGCCAATGGCGTTGCTTTTATTTTAGAGTACGGGGACTCGACGTAGGTTTTTTGGACCTGCCAACGCGCCAGCTTATTTTTTCTTACCGCGTTTCTCCAGATTCCGCTGGGCTTCTTCGGCCTGCTTGCGGGCTTCTTCAGCAGCCGCCAGCTGCTTCTGGATGTACGACTGGAATTTCGACTTCTTGCCTTCGCCCGACGCAAATTTCTTCTTGTTCTCGTCGAGCACCAGCCGGATTTTGTCTTCATCAACAAACCGCCGAATCAGCTGCTGCTGGGCAATGGTCACTACGTTCGATACAAAATAGTACCAGGTCAGACCCGCCGGGAAGGAGTTCAGCACGAACATAAACATCACCGGGAAAATGTAGCTCAGCGCCTTCATGTTTACAGGGCCGGGCTGCTGCGGGGTCGTCTGGTTGTTGTAGTACGCGTAGGCAATCGACGAGATGGTCATCAACACCGTAAACAAGCTCAGGTGGTTGCCAAGGAACGGAATCGCCAACGGGAACTGCAAGAACGCATCGTAGGTCGAGAGGTCGGGGGCCCACAGGAACGACTTACCCCGTAGCTCAATCAGGTTCGGGAACAACTGAAACAAGGCCAGCAGAATAGGCATGGTAGCCAGCACCGGTACACAGCCGCTAAGCGGGCTTACCCCTACCTGCTGGTACAGCTTCATTTGCTCCTGCTGCTGCTTGGCCATATCGTCGCCTACTTTCTCCCGGATCTCAGCCAATTCGGGGGCCAGCACGCGCATTTTGGCCATGCTCACGTACGACTTGTAGGTCAGGGGGGTAAGCAGCAATTTTACAAACACCACCAGCAACACAATCAGAATACCGTAGTTGCTGATGAACTTCTCGAGCAGGTTGAATACCGGCACAAAGAAGTACTTGTTGATAGGCTTCAGAATAGAGTAGCCGAGGTACACGTTACGGTCAAACTCGGGCGCGATTCCTTCTTTAATTACCTGAAAATCGTTGGGGCCATAATAGAACCGGTACTGTCCTTTGCCACTTTTCAGATCCGCCATCGGCAGCGATACATCAGCTACGGCCGTTTTCACGGTCAGGCTATCGGCCGGGTCTACGAGCGTGCGGAAGTTAGCTTTATTGAGCGGAGCATTTTTCGTGATGAAACTCGCCAGGAAATACTTGTGCTTGATCGAGAACCACTTCACGGGCTCCTCTACCGTCACCTCGTCGCTGCTTTCGGTCTCGGCCAGGTGATCAAACTCTTCGCCCGCCGTCAGGTAATTGACCGTAGCGGCCAGGCGGTTGTTTTTGAGATCGTTTTCAAACTGCTCCATCCGGTCCTGCCAGAAGAAGCGTACATCGCCGTTGCCTACATTGGTGAGGCCGTTCAGGCGCAGGTCGTAATCAATAGTGAAACCTTCGGCGGGCAGGCTATACACCTGCTCCACGGCTTGCCCCGGTGCTACCTCGGCCCGGAACGCCACCTGCGTTGCCCCACCCGTTACGGAACCACTCTGAGCCCCGGTCTGGTAGTACAGTTTGTGCAGATCGACTTTGCCCCGACTGGTGGGTAGTTCGAGTACGGTCTGGTTCCGGCGGCTGTCGATCAGGAGGAGCGGCTTACCATCGAACGTCTTGTAATTTTTCAGGAGAACCTCTTTTACTCGGCCCCCAAGGGTACTGAAGGTAACTTTAACATCTTTGTTTTCGAGAACAATATCGCGTTCCTGACCGGTGCTGACACCTGCAAAATCGCCGTAGAGGGCGCGGGCAGCGGCCGAGTCGAGGGTTTGGGGACGGTCCGACGTTGCCGATGAAGCAGAAGGCTTGGTTACTTTCGTTGTTTGAGCGGGCTGTTCGGTCTGCTCTGGTTTTGGCACCAGAAACTGATACCCGACCAACATTGCCAGAATCAGCAGAATACCAATAAGTTGATTACGATCCATTTGGAGAGTTTGTAGTCTATAGTTTTTAGTTTCTGGTTTAGCGTTCACGGTTTTTGAAGCCGCGATTTTCTATGAACCATAAACCATGGACCATAAACCAAATTTTTTGCGCAAAATTACGCCTTTCGGGCGGGGTGTCCAAACCGTCTGTCCATCAAAGCGGCCCACCAGCCCTTGTAAAAACCTGCGCCGGTGTCGGTTTGCCACCTGGGGGGTTGGGTTGGGGCATTTTGGTCATCCTAACTTCGGAAGGTTTCGCATCGAAACGATCAGCAGAGCCCGCTACCCGACCCAGACATTATAGGGCTTAAAACGCCCAAAGCCCCAGCAGTTGGGGCTTTGGGTAAAAGAGCATCAGCAACAGCGCACGGCCAGCTTCTTAATTCGACAGTGTTTCGGTTTCTTCGGCCAGCGTCATCGAACCTGACCGACGATTCTGGGCGTGGGCCAGAGCCGCCCGTACAAAATGCACGAAAATCGGCTGCGGGCTCATAACCGTACTTTTCAGTTCGGGGTGAAACTGCACACCCATGAACCAGGGGTGCGACGGCAGTTCGATAATTTCAACCAGCCCCGTATCGGGGTTGATCCCCGACGCCCGCATACCGCCTTTTTCAAGCGCATCGAGGTAAGCATTGTTGAATTCGTACCGGTGGCGGTGCCGCTCGCTGATGAGCGTTTTGCCGTACACGCGGTAAGCCAGAGAGTCTTTCTTGATCTTACAGTCGTACGCGCCGAGCCGCATGGTACCACCCTTGTTGGTCACGTCTTTCTGATCTTCCATGAGCCCAATTACGGGGTTCTTGGTCTCGGGCTCCATCTCCGATGAATGGGCGTCTTCGATATGTAGTACATGGCGGGCGTACTCAATCACGGCCATCTGCATCCCCAGGCAGATTCCGAAGAAAGGCACCCCGTTTTCGCGGGCGTACCGAACGGCATTGATTTTACCCTCAATGCCTCGCTCACCAAAGCCGGGCGCTACCAGAATCCCGTCGAGCTGGCTCAGCGTGTGGGCGCAGTAATCGACATCAACCAGCGTTTCGGACTGAATCCACTCGATTTTGACTTTGCACTCATTGGCCGCACCGGCATGAATAAACGACTCGGCAATGGACTTGTACGCATCGTGCAGTTCCACGTATTTACCCACCAGACCGATCGTGACGGTATCGGTTGGGTTTTTGAGCCGCCCCAGAAAACCCTTCCAGGCATCGAGGTCGGCATCCTGGTCATTGTACAGATCAAGCATGTACAACGCCCGCTGATCGAGTTTTTCTTTCCGCATCAGCAGCGGTACGTCGTAAATCGTTTCGGCATCGATGGCTTCGATCACCGAGTTAACCTGTACGTTGCAGAACAGGGCGATTTTCCGCCGAATCTCCGGGGGCAACGGATGTTCGGTCCGGCACACGATAATGTCGGGTTGTACCCCGGTTTCGAGCAACTGACGCACCGAGTGCTGCGTCGGTTTGGTTTTTAGCTCACCCGCCGACTGTAGGTACGGAATGAGCGTCAGGTGAATCACGAGCGTATCTTTCTCGCCCAGCTCGAATTTGAGCTGGCGCACGGCCTCAACAAACGGCAGAGACTCGATGTCGCCCACGCACCCCCCGATTTCGGTGATCACAATGTCGTACTCGCCTGTATCACCCAGCAGCCGGATGTTACGCTTAATTTCGTCGGTAATGTGCGGCACCACCTGCACGGTTTTACCCAGAAAATCGCCCCGGCGTTCGCGGGTGATCACGTTGTTGTAAATCCGGCCGGTTGTGATGTTGTTGGCCTGCGAAGTTGGCCGGTTCAGAAACCGCTCATAGTGCCCCAGATCGAGGTCCGTTTCGGCCCCATCGTCGGTAACGTAGCACTCGCCATGTTCGTAAGGATTGAGTGTACCGGGGTCGATGTTGATGTACGGATCGAACTTTTGAATCGTCACCGTCAGCCCCCGCGACTGCAATAATTTGGCCAGTGAAGAGGCAATAATGCCCTTGCCAAGTGATGAAGTGACCCCGCCCGTCACGAAGATGTATTTTGCGGATTTTTGCCCCGTAGCCGCCATGTCTGTATAGTACGTTTGTGTCGTTACGGGATGTAAAAGTACGGAAAGTTTGGGGGAAAGGCGCAGGGCAATCGGGAAAAAAGTTAGCTAAAGGAGGGCATTCGGTTGATGGCGTGCGAGTTAAGGAGCGCATTATTTTTTCCGGGTCATTTTCTTTCCTGGCACGTACGGAAGTGACTGGACACCGACCCGTTTACCGCAGATTTGTGTCACCAACGGCGATTCCGTTTACCTTTCAACGTACCTTTACCGGGCGATATTGGCCCTTTTTGAGCCACCGTACCGCCCCTCTGCTACGGCAAGTAACCCGTTGCCGGAAGACCTTTTCAAACCGAAACGTACGCTCACACAAGCCCATGATTCTCACAACGCTCACCGACCTTTTTATCCGCGATTTAAACCGGGTTCGCTCCGAGTTGAATCTGTACCGGCACGAAGCCAACATCTGGGCCGTTCCGCCGGGTATCAACAACTCTGCCGGTAACCTCAGCCTGCACCTGGTTGGGAACCTAAATACGTACATCGGGGCCGAACTGGGCCAAACTGGCTACATACGGCACCGCGACCTGGAGTTTTCGCGCCGGGATGTGCCCCGAACCGAACTCATCCAACAACTCGACCAGACAATCGAAGTGATTGAGCGAACGCTCGCCAACGTTGATCCGGCTCGTTTAGCAGACGAATACCCTTTGCTGGTTCTGGGCGAAAAGACATCGACCGAGTACTTTCTCGTGCATCTGGCCACCCACCTAAGCTATCATCTTGGGCAAATCAACTACCACCGGCGGCTCGTAGAGGGTGTGTAAAGTCCCCGTGTTTGTAGGCCAATTGGTTCTATCCGCGTACCCATACACCAAAGCAACCGAGATGAAAAATCCGGTTATCTTTGGCCCAATCGAGTTTCCAATCAGTCAATTCTATTCCTGTTCAGTATGAAACCCTCCTTACTTCTGGCTTCGCTTAGTTTGCTGGCGGCTCCGGCCTTCGCCCAAACCGTTATACCAGCACCTGATATTCAGATTAAAACGGCTGTGCTGGCGGCTCCAGCCGACAAAAAAGACGGGGCTACCGTGATCGGCTACGACACCGACGGTAAGTATATCACCCTGCGCAAAGGCACCAACGACCTGGTTTGCCTCACCGACGACCCGAACCAGAAAGGCTTCAGCGCGGCCTGCTACCACGAATCGCTCGAACCATTTATGGCCTGGGGCCGTAAGCTTCGGATGGAAGGCAAAAAAGGGCCTGAGATGAATGAGCAGCGCGACAAAGACTCCAAAGCGGGTAAGTTTAAGATGCCCAAACAACCGGCTACGCTGTTTGTGTTTTCGGCCCCCTCGGAGCGGTACGATGCCACCACTGGCACCGTGACCGATGGCAACCTGCGTTATGTGGTCTATATTGCCAATGCCACGGCCCAAAGCACGGGCCTGCCTACCAAGGCCGAAGTACCGGGTATGCCCTGGATTATGGACCCCGGCACCTACCGCGCTCACATCATGATTACACCGCCGGCCAAGTAAGCAACCCAAACCTGTAAGGTCTCCAAGACCTTACAGGTTTTCATAGCCATCTCATAAAGAAGGTGTTACCGTAATCACAATAGACTTGGAGGTGGGTGTGTGGCTTTTATCGGCGATGCTGTCGATAGGAACAAGCACGTTGGTTTCGGGGAAGTAAGCCGCCACATTACCGCGTGGAATATCATACGACACCACGATGAACCGGTGAGCCGTTCGTTGCTGAACCACCCCATCGGCACCCGCATAATGGCTGTGCAGATCAACGACCTGCCGGTCACGCAATCCCTGCTCGGCTATGTCGTTGGGGTGCATGAACAGCACCCGTCGTTCGTTGAAGATTCCCCGGTAGCGGTCGTCGTTACCATACACCGTGGTGTTGAACTGATCGTGGCTACGGACCGTCATCAGCAACAGCTCGCCCGCCCGGAGCGTATGCGCAATGGGTGTATTGACCGTAAAATGAGCCTTGCCGTCGGGGGTCGTAAACTGGCGTTTGCGGGGTCCGTTGGGCAGATAAAAACCGCCCCTGTGTCGCACTTTGGCATTGTAGTCGGCACAGCCCTCAATGGTTTGGGCAATCAGGTCGCGGATGGTATCGTAGTTGGATACGCAGGCCTCCCAATCGAAGTCGGGCCGCAGCCGCTTACCAATGCCAGCCACAATGGCGGGCTCACTGAGCATCAGATTCGAAATCGGCTCCACCACCCCTTTCGACATCTGCACCACACCGGTCGTATTTTCCATTGTCACAAACTGCTCGCCCGATGCCTGCCGGTCGATGTCGGAGTGCCCCAAACAGGGCAGAATCAGGGCCGTTTGGCCGTGTGTCAGGTGGCTCCGGTTTAGTTTTGTGGAGACATGCACCGTCAGTCGGCATTTCCGGAGGGCTTCGGCGCAGTAGTTTGTGTCCGACGTAGCTAAGGCAAAATTGCCTCCCATTCCAAAAAATACCTTCGCCCGGCCTTCGTGCATGGCCTTCACGGCCGCCACCACATCGTAACCCGGTTTGCGCGGAGCCGTAAACCCAAACACCCGCTCCAGAGCATCCAGAAATTGCGGTTTAGGCTTTTCGTAAATGCCCATGGTGCGGTCGCCCTGCACGTTGCTATGGCCGCGAATAGGCGCTGCGCCACCGCCTTCAATCCCGATACTCCCCTTGAGCAACAACAGATTGATAACCTCGCGGATTGTCTCGACCGCATTTTTGTGCTGCGTCAGGCCCATTGCCCAGCAGATAATGATCCGCTTTTTGAATCGAATAGCCTCCACCAGAGCCGTCACCTGCTCACGAGCTAAGCCGGTTTGCCGGATCAGGTCGTCGAGATCATCGTTGTCCAGTGCTTGTACAAACGCATCGTAGCCCGCCGTATGCGCGTCAATAAATGCCCGGTCAAGTACCCGGCCGGGCTGTTTGGCTTCTTCGAGCAACAACAGTTTGCACACGGCTTTCAGCAGGGCCAAATCAGTATTGATCCGAATTTGGAGGTACAGATCCGTGAGCGTTTGACCACCCAGCACCACGTCGCGCACTTTTTGCGGGTGTTTGAACGCCAGCAGCCCCGTTTCGACGAGCGGATTCACGGCGACAATCTGCGCGCCGTTGCGCTTAGCTTCTTCGAGGGCCGTCAGCATCCGAGGGGCATTGGTGCCGGGGTTTTGCCCCATAATGATAATCACCTCGGCCTTGGCAAAATCGTCGTACACAATGGATGCCTTACCCAAACCAATGGTTTCGCCCAGGGCCACCCCCGTCGACTCGTGGCACATGTTCGAGCAGTCGGGCAGGTTATTGGTGCCGTACATCCGCACCAGCAGCTGATACAAAAAGGCCGTTTCGTTGGCTGTACGGCCAGAGGTGTAAAAAATAGCTTCGTCGGGCGAGGGCAGGGCGTTCAGCTCGGTAGCTATCAGGTCGAAAGCCTCGTCCCAGCTGATAGGCTCATAGTGCAACTCGTGGGGAGAAGCCGATTTACCCGCCGTCCGCAACACCATCGGGTGCGTCAGTCGGCCCTGTTGTCCCAGCCAGTGATCCGTTTTTTGCAACAAATCGCCAACCGAATACCGCTGAAATAGCACCGGCGAGGCCGTATGCCGGGTCATTACCTCATCGGCAATGGCTTTGGCTCCGTTCTCGCAGTACTCCGCAATAACCGAACGGCCGTGATCGGGGTCGGGCCAGGCGCACGAGGGGCAGTCGTACCCATCGGTTTGGTTTACTTTGTAGAGGGCCGTCCAGCCGCGTCCCAGATCGGTGCGGCTAAACACATGTTCTACCGATTTAACAACCGCCGTAATACCGGCCGCTTCGGTTTGGGGTTGGCGAACTTCGAGTTGGCCGCTTAGCTCTTCGGGAGGG
Organism: Rudanella lutea DSM 19387; assembly: GCF_000383955.1. Classification (NCBI taxonomy): domain Bacteria; kingdom Pseudomonadati; phylum Bacteroidota; class Cytophagia; order Cytophagales; family Cytophagaceae; genus Rudanella; species Rudanella lutea. Next base: position 1,824,545 of record NZ_KB913013.1, read on the forward strand.
ACAGACATGGGCAGAACGTTGAAAAGTCGATTTGAATAATCCGAGGGTAACGTGTGTATCAGAACGTATCGGTATGTACCCGCTCGGGACTCGTGTAAATGTTAAAACCGTCGTTTCGGGCAAAGCCCACCAGGGTCAGGTTTGCTTCGCGGGCCAGCTCCACCGCCAGGCTCGACGGGGCCCCTACGGCTACGATGAGGGGAATACCGGCCATCCAGGCTTTCTGCACCAACTCAAAACTGATACGACCACTCAGAAACAGACCGTAGGCCGACAAATCGCCCCCTTCTTCGAGCCAGGTCGCGCCAATCACCTTGTCGAGCGCATTGTGGCGACCAATGTCTTCGCGTACGCGCACCACCGTGCCATCGGGCGTAAAAAGTGCCGAGGCATGAATGCCGCCCGTATGCCGAAACGCGGTTTGAAACGGACGTATTTTTTCGGAAAGGGTTGGTATGACAGAGGCCACCATTGCAAAACCGGCCCCAAGCGGCTCCACACCCCGCTGGCGAATGCCGTCGATGGTCGATTTGCCACAGAGGCCGCAGCTTGCCGATACGTAGCTGAACCGGTCGAGGGTGGCCCAGTCGGGCGCAACGGTCGGGGCCAGCTCAATGCGGAGTATGTTGCCGTCTTTGTGGGCATCCTGCACGCAGTGGCGGCACGACAACACATCGGACCGGTGCCGAATGAGGCCTTCGGCGAGCAAATACCCCAAGGCCAATTCGGGATCGTGACCGGGCGTGCGCATGGTTACGGCAAGGGTACGCTGCTGCCGGTCGGCAACCGGGCCATAGCCCAACCGGATTTCGAGGGGTTCCTCCACCGCCAGCAAGTCGGGCTGCTCGCTGGGCACGGCCGCCCGGATGCGCTGAATAGTAACGGGAGCTACGGATGGCATAAGGCAGTAACGTCCAATGGTAAAGCAGAACAGTGCGGGCGGCTCAGTCCATCAGCCAGATTCGGTCGGCTTCGGAGCCCTGCTCGGTCCATTCAACCAAAACACGCTGTGATTCCAGAGTGTTTACCCGCATCCCGGTATAATCGGCGCGCACGGGCAAGTCGCGGTTATATCGCCGGTCGATGAGCACCAGCAGCTCAACCTTGCGTGGGCGCCCGAACGCAGTCATGGCGTCGAGTGCGGCCCGAACCATGCGGCCGGTAGCCAGCACATCGTCGATCAGAATCACTTTTTTACCCTCAATCAAAAACGGCACGTGTGTGGTGTTGGGCCGCAGGGGTGTATCGCGTCGGCGGAAATCGTCGCGGTAGAAGGTTGCATCCAGGTACCCGAGCGGTACGCCCGTTTGGGCCGAGGTACGGCCGAGCGCGCGGTTCAGTTCGCGGGCTACCCGTTCGGCGAAGTAGATACCACGGGGCTGCATACCCAGCAGTACGGTATCGGTAAAGTCCTGATGGCGCTCAATCAGCTCCTGACACAGGCGGCTAATAACGATTTCGAGTAATGGGCTACTCAGGATTAGGCGTTTCATTGGGTAAAGTTAGGCATAGTCGCTGGTCATTTCTCATCAGTCCCTTTTTGATCGGACAGAAAACACGAACTTTGCGGCCAGATTTTGTTTAAGGTTTGTTGTTTTTAGTTTATTGTTTACTGCGTTCAGTTTACAGTTTTTGGGTGTCAGCTGAAACCTCACGACCTAACAAAAAACAATAAACCAAAAACCATGCACCAAATCCCGACTACGTACCTATGAAATTTCTGATTGTTGGCTTGGGCAATATTGGCCCCGAATACGCGCTTACCCGTCATAACGCCGGTTTTATGGTCCTCGACCGTATGGCCGCCCAGCACGGGTTTAGTTTTTCGATGACTCGCCTGGCGTACACAGCCAAATGGTCGTACAAAGGAAAGCAACTATTTTTTATCAAGCCAACCACGTATATGAACCTGAGCGGCAAGGCCGTGCAGTATTATTTGAAGAGCGAAAACATCCCGGTCGAGAACCTGCTCGTGATTACCGACGATAAAGACCTGCCCTTTGGTAAGCTGCGCATGAAACCCAAAGGGTCGGCCGGGGGGCACAACGGTCTGCGACATATCGACGAGGTGCTGGCCACGCAGGAATACGCCCGGTTGCGGTTTGGAATCGGAAATAATTATTCGAAAGGCCGACAGGTCGACTATGTGCTGGGGCAGTTCCCTGACGACGAATTAGACCAATTGCCGACCGTGCTTGACAGAGCAGCCGATGCTGTGCTCAGTTTTTGTACTATGGGCATACAACAAGCCATGAATAATTTTAACCAATGATATAACTTTATAAAGAATTTTCATTTTTTGCAAAATATTATTTTCTTCTCATGAACTAAGCCTGAAGTAAAATAAAATTCTGCTTTTAAGTTTCTAACAGTAAGTCAATTAAGATAAATACCGATTTACAGCATATTGTGCAGAATATTGTTTCGTATTGAGCCCATAAAGTTTTTGTAAAATGAAAACTTCGAGGGACATTTGTGCGTTCTCAATACGAAATCAAAATAGAACAAAACAATGAAATCGCGTGTTATCTTTGCATCATTGATTCTTGGATTAGGGTTGATGATTAGTGAGTCAAGCGCGGCTACCACCATATTTGATGATAGCCCGGCTTCAGCTAAGCCGGCAAACGCACTACTCGTAAATGGTTCTGAAAAGCTATTCGCTCTTTTTGTGGAGCAAAAGCTGAACAATTTCACGAAAAAGTCGAGCTGGCAAAACTTTATGAGCGTAGTCTCGTTGTATAATCAAAACCCGGTTGCTGTCCTGTCTCTCGACGAGGCAAGCCGTAAAAAGTTCAACGAAGCAAACGTTCAACTGAGTAACGAATTAGCTAAGAGCAACGGAAACCTGGAGGTGACCCGTTGGGCTAACCAGGCCAATCAAACTGCGCGGATGATTAATCTGTTGTGGAATGTAGAGGCCGAAGCCAGCAAAACTCCTGACGCTGAGTAGATTAAATTATCTACCAATTTTGTCAGGTTTCTGGAACAGAAAAGGGTAAAAGTTAGTTTTTCATGTAGAAAAGGTTAAGGGTTTAGGAATAGTCAGTATAAGGCCATCTGCACGATCAGGTGGCCTTATCTTTTTTATATCCTATTTCTAGTAATTTTTCCCGGCTCCTCCCCCACCAAAATCGCCCCCACCATAGCGCAGGTCGGGCTGCCGGTCGAGCGTAGCGCCGGTTGTTGAAATAAGGCTCAACGTCTCGGCATTCAGGAAAAATTGCCGGGGCGATTCTTCGTCGGGCACATCGGTAAAACCCCGGCGCGGCTGCCGCAGGTACCGAATCAACCATACCGCTACGGCTATCATCCCAAACCCGACTATTGTCAGGTAAACCGACAACGGCCCCACCGGGTAGTAATACCGCACCGTACTGACGGCAGCTGCTATTCCCAGGATTCCCAGAATAATCAGGAGCCGGTTTTTCTGCCGGATACCCAGCCAACCGTAAAGGCCGGGAAAAAAGAACGTCAAAAACCAGAACAACAGCCCGAACCGAATAGGAGGTGCTTCGGCATTACCGTAAACACCCGGCACCGGGTCGGCGAGTAAACCATTCAGTTCACGCACCACAAAATAGTTGCCAGAGGCCGCCAGCACGCCCAACGACACCCAATCGGCAATTCCAAACGCATCGGCGTAGTAATCGGGGTTTGGAACAACGCGTTTGAGCCGGCTTAGCCCGAACCAAACCAGCGCCGAAACCGCCATCAGCACAAACGGCAAGGCCAGACGGCCCCACGGAAACTCAAGCAAACCGGAGAAAATAGCCCCATAAAATGCCAGTATGGCGATAAACATCAGAATCACATCGCCGTAATACCAGACAAAGCCCAGCAGGAGCGGCACGGCCAGCAAACACCGTAACCAGAACGGAATCTCGCCCGGCAGCACCACGTTGAATGCGGCCAGCAAAAACGCGGCTCCCATGACAACCAGGGCGTTGTCGGGGCCACTTCGATAAAAATGATACCGGCCGATAAGCCCATGGGCAAGCAACAACATGCCTACCCCTACCACAGTATTAAACACCCCAAACGCATTGGCCTGATCGACCAGACCGCTCAGAAAAAGCATCAGTAGTGCGTAAGCCCCCCCCACGGCAATACCCGTAAAAATAAAGGCCCCGATCTCCGAGAAAATGTTGTTTTCCCGAAACGATACCGGATAGGCCTGCCTAACAGCGGCCAGTTGTTCGGGCTTCAGGAGCCCTTCGCGTTGCCAACGTTCGGCCTGTTGGCGTACCAACCGGTTGCGAACGTGTTCGGGATTGTATGCTTTCAATAGCGGAAATGTCAAGGCTCAGCCCTAAACGGCTATCTCCCCACACAGGGCGTCAATTGGGTGGGGTTGTTTTGGTCCGTGTAGCCTCCGGGCTGATGGTTTGTTTTTTGTACGTCAGCAAATAAGCCACCAATCCCCCCCCCGACAGCAACAGGTAAAATGTTGACACGTATTCGTCGGGGTGCAGGTAGTGAAACAGCAAATAACTCAGGCCAATATAGCCATACACGGCCGCCATCAACCCAAACAGAAACGACTGCTCCCGACGGGCGTAGCGGTCAAACAGTACACAGGCCAGGGCCAGGCCGGCCGCAAACAGCAACCGTAACGGCGGTACGTTGAACATACCCGCCAGCAGGGCTACCAGCAACAGGTTGCCAATCACAAGCAGGTACGAGAACGTGAAATGGGGCTTGATGCCCCGCCGTTGAAGCAACAGTGCGGCCCCAATGACTACCCCGCTCAGCATCAGGGCCGAGTAAATCACCCGCTCGTCGAAAAAGTTGGTTTTCAGGTATAGATCCAGCGGGCGTACCGTGACCCCCACCCAGGCCATAAGAGCCGTGAGGCCCATGCCCAACACGCCCCGGTGATCGAACCGGTAGGCCAGAGCCAGAAACAGAATCGCCGGCAAAAACGTCACAAGCCCGTACCGCTCGCCAAACACGGTGTACTCGTACTGCGCGTACCCTTCAAGCGACAGAAACAGCAAACACCCCAGCACCAGCGCATAATCGCCAAATGGTGACTGCGACTGCGTGAGGGCGGGTGTCCAGGGCGGCCGCACATACCAGGCGTAGGCAAAGGCCGCCAAGCACAACAGGCCGATACCGGCCAGAATGGTCAGGTGACCAAGTGCGTCGTAGTTTTCGTAGATCAGCAGGCCCAGTCCTGAGCTCATGAACAGAATTCCGACGTACAGCACCGAGCGCAACTCCCAATGCAGCGAAAACGGCCGTTCGCGCTCTACACGGTCGATCAGCGCGTGTTGATCGGTTGGTAAAATCCCCCGTTCATGCAGTTGGTCCAGGATCTCTTTAGGGGACATATTCGCCTGATTTGGTGTTATACAAGTATGCTCGGTCGCCAGAAAACGCCCCTTACACCCCGGTATTATCTGCACAATTTCCGCTACGTCCTCGACTTTGTCAAGCGGCTTTACGGCTCGTTACTCAACGAAGCCGAAACGGATTTTGTCTATCGGTTCGACGCCTTGAGTGAGGATGCGCAATGTTTGTTTGTGCGGTTCAGCAACCGCAAAGGACTGTTTTTTCGGGTAAACAAACTACAATATGCCGAGATAACTGACCTACCGGCTGCCCTGACCGAGCTACTGCAAACCGGCTTTGTGGAGCGTCTGTCGGCTCACCACGAGGTTATGGGGCAGGATGCCCTGAGCGTTTTCACAAAGCCCGAACTGCTCTCGCTACTGCCACTCGAACCTGAAGAGCTGAAACCCCTCCGGGCGCAGAAAAAAGAAGAGGTAACGGCCTATGCCCTACACGAACTGAACTTTGGCGAGGTAGTGACCAGCCTCACTACGTTTGAGACGGTGGTTAAAATGCGGTTTGAGGCCGAGGTAACCATGTTTAAGTACCTGTTTTTTGGAAATCGCAGCTCAGACATGACCGAGTTTGTGATTCGCGATCTGGGCATGGTCAACTTTGAACGGTACGATGAGAGCAAACTCACCGCCCGGTTTCGGTCGCGGAAAGAGGTGGAAGACAAGCTGCTCATTTCGCTTACGGGTGAGGCCTTTTACGACCTTAAACAAGCTGAAACACCCGCCGAAGATATTTACAACTGGTTTTTGAACTGGAACGAAACCCGGCCCGAGCTTTCCGAAATCGCCATTCCGGGCTACCAGCGGCTGGTATGCAAAGTAGGCGGGTTTCTGGAACGGCAAAAGCTACCCGATCAGGCGTTGGCCGTTTACGAACTCTCCGACCGGGTGCCTGCCCGCGAACGCCGGGTACGGCTTCTGTTTCGGAATGGGCTGATTGACGAGGCCCTCGCCCTCTGCGACGAGATCGCCGTGACGCCCCAGAATGCCGAAGAGCGGTACTTTGCCAACGACTTTCGTGATAAAATTCTGGGCTTGGGCGAAAAAAAGCGGAGCCGCAAAACAACCACCCGTTTTCTGTCGGATGCCGAGAGCGTGCTGGTACCGGCTGCGTACCGGCACCATGTCGAAACCGGGGTAATGAACTACTATCTGGAAATGGATTTCGACGCGGCCTTCACCGAGAACTACCCCTGGCGGGGCCTGTTTGGGCTGGTGTTCTGGGATATTATCTACGACGCCAACGTGTCGGCGATTCACCATCCGCTGCAACGCGCACCGTCAGATTTTTACCTGCCCGATTTTTACCTTCGTCGGGCCGAGCTACTCCGCAAGCGCCTGACCGAACTCGAAACCCCCGACCACTGGCGCCGGCACGTGGGCCGGATGTTCAACGCCAAATACGGCATTACCAACGTGCTGGTCGACTGGAGCGATGAGTTGCTTCACCTGGTCAATCAGATCATTACCGTACTTGATGTCGAGCAGTTGCGGCTTATTTTGCTCGAAATGGCCCGCAACGTACGCGAACACACGCGGGGCTTCCCCGACCTGCTGATCTGGAACGAAGCTGGTCAGTACGAGTTTGTCGAAGTCAAATCACCCACCGACCACCTCGGCCCGCAGCAATTGCACTGGCTTCAGTTTTTTCAGACCATCGGCGTACAAGCCAAGGTGGTGCGGGTAATCTGGGAAGCGTAGCGGGCTTCGGAGTCTATTGACCCACCCTTAACTTACTATTTGTTTGATATAATAACTTGCCATTCAATTGTAGCTTCTTAACAGCCGCTGCGGGGGTATCCACCGTAACGGTATGCCCGGCGCTGATGGTTACGTCGGTTGCTGCGGTCGGTACCTGCCCTGACGACCAAACCCCACTGCTTGTCCAGACGCCCGAGGCAACGCTTGTAGCCGTTGTGGGCAGTATCACTACCGTGTAATCTTCGGTTTCGCCGTAGAGGTAAGGATTACAGGGTAAAGTAGGCACCGGGCTGCTATCGTCACTTTGCCGAACTCGGAGCCGCGTAGTGCCTGCCAGAGCGCTGAGCGATAGGGTAAACGTAGCCGTCTGAACAGCCGTTCGGGAGTGCGTTGCGGATGTGAATACCCGCTCTGTGTCAGCAAACGTTTTGTCCCCGTTGAAATCAATCCAAACCGCAAACCCTTCGGGGTATTGAGCCCGGTTGGTAACCGCTATGGTATAGCTCTGACCGGGTGTCAGCGTTGCCGAGGACACGGAGCTGTAATCTGAATACCCGTTTGTACCGCATCCAGAGGCCTGATTAAGCAGCGTGGTACTCTCCGAGCGCAAGGCGAAATTGATAATATCGTCGCCTAAAGTACAATTGGTCACGCCCGGCACACAGTAACAAATGTTGTTTGGCGCAACGGTTACGCTAACGGTGTTTCCAACTGTCCCACTGCTGTTTGCTGCCACAACTCGGTAGTAGGTAGCTATACCCGCAACCGGGCTGGTATCTGTAAAGGATGTCACATTGGAAGTCACCGTCCCAACAGCAATAAACCCGCTGCTGGGGCTTAGCGAGCGTTCCACAATAAACCCGTTCTCATTGGTACTATTGTCGGTCCAGTTCAAACGTACCGAGCACGTACCTTCCTGAGCGGAGAGATTAGTCGGGGCCACCACAACCGGGCAAGCCGTATTGTACACATACGCTCCAGACGTTTGCATGAGCGAAGTACGATACAGATACCCATCGGCAATACGACTGTACTGACCCGGCGTAAACTGAGTCCGGCAACCACCGTAGTACGACATAATATTACTCACCAGTGGCGTGTACGAATTGGCCTGGGTATCCACAGCTGTGCCCGTATAGGTGCAAGTTGACGAATTGTAGAAATAACAACAGGGGTCAGCGGGCGTATCGCATACCAGATCCCCAGCCGTCGTACAGTTAGCACCGGTTCCGCGCGTTACAAGCTCCTTGCCTTTTGCCGTTTCGTGGGTATGATACAGATTCAGGTAATGGCCCATTTCGTGCGGGAGCGTTTCGCCGTTGCTTAACGCAGCCGTGCTCAGAATCATCTGGTTTGAGCTGGCCGCACCACTCGGAAAATAAGCGACCCCGTTCAGCCCACTCCCATCGGCTACCAGAGTGCCAGTCACGTACAAATTGATTGCATCGTTAACGTTATTGAGCACCAGAGAGGGCTGATCCAAATTAAGATCGCACGCAAAAAAATTATCATTATCGATGTAATGAATAGGGCCACATTGCGTGAACTGAATGTCGACGGGTTGGTACTTGGCATTCAACAGTGTGAGTGCTGCATTTAGGGCCGTCACGGTAGCCCCGCCCGATCCGTTTGTCTGACGTACGATATGTACCTTAATGGGTAAGCTTACCGGCCCCGGCAGAGCCTTATTGCCCAGCTTTTTTTTGAGATCGAAAATAGCCTGTTCGGCCGCGTCAATTGCCTCTTTACTGGGAGAAACGGTACCGCATTCGCCCAGAGGGCCAGCAGCCTTTTGGCCCTTTTGCGCCAGTGTTACCAGCGTACTACAAGCCCATATAAACAGAACCAGACATCCGTAAGTAAAAATCCGCATAAAAGTTAGCTCAGATTAAAGGATACCAAGCTAACAGGCTCACTTCAGATTAAAAACGAATAAAGGCCATTTTCAATTATTAGGTCTGTTTTATATTCATCACGCGCCCTTTCTATATTGTTTTACCAAGATAGACACAAAGAAAAGACACTTACCTTAACTACCCGTATAACTACTTATTTCGCCCCAGGCGCAGGAATACCGGAAACTGTACCAAGGCTTCGCCCGCTCCCCAGGCCGCCTGTACCGGTTCGGTAAGTGCGTCGACCGGGTCATAGCCGTTACTCTGTATGAACTTCCGCACCGCCGACCATGTACGCAGGTAGTTCAGAAACCACTCAGCCGTCCAGCGCCGTTCGACGGTGAAATCGGCGTACTGAACATCGGCAAAATCGAACGGCAATTGCGCGTATCGGTTTTCCACATGCCGACGCATGGCGTCCCAGTACGCGCCAATCACATCGGTATAAAAATCCCGCACCAGCCCGTCGACCGTTGGGTTGACGGTGCACAGGCCATACCCCCACTCGGCCACCACGCCCCCCGGCCGGAGTACCCGCCGAACTTCGCGGTGAAAGGCGTCGACATCGAACCAATGCAGGGCCTGCCCCACCGTGACCAGATCGAACTGCCTATCGGCAAAAGGCGTATGCTCGGCCGGGCTTACCCGATACCGCACATTGGGCCGGGCGGGAGCTTCGTCGAGTTGCTGCTGACTGATGTCGGTGGCCTCTACGTGCTCAAAATACACGGCCAGGGCAGTAGCTACCTGACCGTTGCCGGTGGCACAATCCCAGGCTTGCTTTTGGGCAGGCACAGCGGCCAGAATATACGCGAATAACTCGGCCGGATAGTCGATTCGGTAGCGGGCGTAACTGGCAGCGTGAGCCGAAAATCGATCAAGAATTGCCATCGGTTAAACCTTTTTGGGTAAAACAGATCAAAGAATCGTTTTATGGGATAAAGTTAGGTTTTAATTGGCCTAAGACGCTAAAGACCGTATTTTTGCCCAATACAACCTGTTGCTTACAGATGTCCAACATTGGCCCACAGGCGTTTGACGTACCTCGTCGAGCATTTCGTTTCCAGTGTTGGGTGTCTATCCCTTCTATTAACCAGTTCTTTTACTAACGATTGCCCCATGAAGAAAACGTTTGGCTTATTGTTCGCAACGGCAGCTATGGCCGTTGGTTCATTCAATGCGCAGGCTCAGGACAACATTCCTGAGGACATGAAAGCCCTGATGACGAAGCATACCTGTATTGCCTGCCACCGGGTAGACCAGCGGCTGGTTGGTCCGGCTTATAAAGATGTGGCGAAGAAAAATTATACGGATGCTCAGATTGTTGAGCTGATCTATAACCCAAAGCCATCAAACTGGCCGGGTTATCCGCCAATGGCTCCGATGAAGCAAGTGCCGAAGGAAGATGCGCTGAAACTGGCGAAGTGGATCAACACGCTCGACGGTACCGCTAAAAAGGCTCCATCGAAGAAGAAAGCGTAGTAACGCGTAACCAGGAATGGGTAATGTGCAATGGATCTTCAGACCCGTTACACATTACCCATTTTCCATTATACAGTATTCATTATTTACTCCGCTGCCGTACTACTTCGTACAGCACCACGCCGGTTGCTACCGACACGTTGAGCGAGCCTACCGACCCCAGCAGCGGAATTTTAACGTGGGTATCTACCAGTTTCAGAATCTCCGGCGAAATACCGTCTTCTTCAGAGCCCATCACAATCGCGAGCGGCCCGGTCATATCGGTTGGGGTTTCGTACAGGTCGCGGGGCGACTTTTCGGTACAGGCCACCACCTGAACACCTGATTTCTGCAAATAGGCCACGGTATCTTCGAGATTGTACTCCCGGCATACCGAAATGTGGTTGAGCGCCCCCGACGACGTTTTCATAGCATCCGACCCGATCGCGGCTGCACCCCGGCCCGGAATCACAATGCACTGCACCCCAGCACACTCGGCCGTGCGGGCAATAGCCCCAAAGTTGCGTACATCGGTAATCCGGTCGAGCAGGAGCAAAAACGGCGTTTCGCCCCGTTCGTGCACATCGGCCAGTACATTAGAGAGCTTCACGTATTGCACAGCCGCCACCAGACAAACTACACCCTGGTGGTTTTTGCGCGTCAGACGGTCCAGCTTCTCTACCGGCACCCGCTGAATGGTCACGCGGTTCTGGAAAGCCAGTTGCTGAATTTCGGGGTGACTCATCCCCTTTTCCATGTACAGCTTGTCGATCTGCTGATCGGACCGCAGGGTTTCCAGCACCGACTGGATTCCGAATACCATATCGTCAGAGCTGGGTTCCGGGCGGAAATTGGGGCGCTGCCGATTGGGTCTGTTGTTATAACTCATATGCTTTTTCTAATCGCCAAAGGGCGACGAACCCCGCAAAGGTCGCAAACTCTTCGCGTTATTCGTCGCCCCCGACCGATTGTACCCAAATTACTCCCGAATTGCGCCGGTACGCCAGGCCTCCACAATCGGATACCATACCGGCTGATACTCTGCAAAGCGCACCAGTTCGTAATGATCGTCGACAAACTGATTAGGCTTGCGGTTGAAGGTAAAATTGATCTCCGACACGTTGGCCCGCCGGTTGTACACCCACACCTCACGGTCGCGGCTGCGCTGCACCCGGTCGGGAGGGCCGAGCACAATGTAAATCATGCCTTTGTCGGTTTTCCAGCCCTCTTTGTAGGTTGTAAAAAGCCGGTTGGCTTCTTCCACCCGGTTATAATACGCCCGAATGGTCCGCCGGGCTACCTCTTCGTTGCCCGACATGAGGCCCAGCCAATATTTATCGAGGGCTTTTTTGGCATCCGATGCGCCCCCCAGCTCATTCATTTCCGAGCTGGTGCTCACGTACATTACCGGTTTGGCCAGCTTCTCGGGTCGGGTCAGTTTCGGAAACCGGTTGTCGGTCACCATCAGGCCCAGTCCGTACGTATCGGTGGTGTCTTCCAGAAAGAAATACAAACCCTCTCTGGGAAGTTGGAACGGCTGGTTGGTCATGACCGTCAGTGTGGAGTCGACGGCCAATGTTTTCGGAACGGGCCGGTTGCCGGTGTTCATCGGCGACGAGGCCGCGTCGAACTCGTGCTTGTACCGGAAGCCGTACAAGGGCTTACTTGTACCGTTGACATCCCGAATCACAACGGTATCGTTGCGGCTCACGAAATTGCGCAACCGGGGCAACCGTCCCTGGGCATCGAACAGGGTAAACCGGTCCGTGATACGCGGGGCCTGAAACCGAATCTGCAAATCGTTGAGGGCTTTGCGACCCGAGTTCACCTCGGTGATTTCGGTCAGCATAATGGCCGAAACGGCGTCTTTGGGGCGTTTTACCTCGAAGTTAAGCACCAGGTAATCGTCCAGCACAGTCAGGGTTTGGGCATTGGTTGGCACGTTGCCGTAGCCCAGCCGCTCCCGGTTGTTGTAGTCGGGGTACAGAACGTAATTGACCAGAAACCGTGTCGCAAAATCATCAATATTCCGAATGGGCTTACCATCAGGCTGACGGGTATAGATGTGCAGATAGACGCGGGTAGCCGTACTGTCGACGGTCAGGAACTTGCCTTTGATAGCCGTAACCGCATAATCTGGGGCCGAATTGCCACCGCTCGCAGGCGGAGTGCCCGCGGCTGGCGTGGTAGGCCGGGCGTTGGAGCTGCCCGCCGGGCGCGCCGATGCTCCGGGAGCCGCTGCTCCGGGGTCGGCATTGAGCGTGCCGGGGGTCCGGGGGCGGTCGGCCATTTCGCGCGACTGATTGGGCGCTTCCGTACGCGACGGGTTAGATCGGTTCGAGTCGTAGGCAGTCGGCTGGGTCTTTTTTGACGAAGCACAGGCCGACACCAGCAGGGTTAGTGTGATCGCGGAAAGTAGGCGCATACACCACAAATAAGTAACGTTCTGAATAAGATACGGTAAAATAACGAAAAACAGGTGCCTTATGGCCTGTAAACTCCTATTTTTCTTTGCAAACACAAACGAGTAATTTTGTAGAATAGTCGACAGGCGCCCTGTTTTGTCGGCTACCGACTATCGACTTTACGCATGTACAAAACCACCGAGATTACCTCCGCCGAAATTACCTCCGACAACCCGGTTCATCAGCGGCTACTTTTTCCGTATGTCGAAGCCGCGGAAATGGTAAGCGGCCAAGTGCTCGAAATTGGGTGCGGCTGGGGCCGCGGGCTGGAGTTGCTCACGCAGGCGGCAACCCACTACACGGGTATCGACAAAAACGCCGATCTGATAGGCTCGCTTCAGCAAGCCTACCCCAAGGCTACCTTCGTAGCGGCTAATATCCCCCCCCTCACCGACGGCACCGGGCAACCTCTACCCGACAATACGTTTGATTTTGTGGTGACGTTTCAGGTAATCGAACACATCGAAAACGACGATCTGTTTGTGAAGGAAGCCTACCGGGTACTCAAGCCTGGGGGTAAATTACTACTCACGACGGTCAACAAGTCGTACTCTCTGACGCGCAACCCCTGGCACGTGCGCGAGTACGTAGCCGACGAACTGCGGGCGCTCATGGGCCGTTATTTCCCGGTTGTCGAAACGCGCGGTATCCACGGCAACAACAAGGTGATGACGTATTATGAGCAAAACAAGAAGTCGGTCGAACGCTTTACGCGCTGGGACATTTTCAACCTCCAATACCGGTTGCCCCGCCGACTGCTTCAGGTACCTTACGATATTGCCAACCGCATGAATCGCAACCGGCTGCTGAAGCAGGATGGTCTGGCCGCCGAAATCCGGCACACCGATTATGTACTGAGCGACTCACCTGCCCAAAGCCTCGATTTTTTCTACGTTGCCACCAAGTAATTAGTAGTCATCCACCCGTACAGCCACTCCCAACCGAGTGGCTTTTTTTGTGCCCATCGCCTGTAACCAAAAACACAACACCCTAAAAATCAACTACCAAATACCAGAAAGTCCTACCGAATACCAGAAAATATAAATGCATTTAAATACTAATATAATCAACCTATATACATTAGGCAGGCAATCCATACGGTTGTACTGAACCATTCTATTCTACCAACATTTTCTAACTACTTTTTCAAATCATGGAAGTTTTCATTGGCATGATTGGCCTGTTTGGCTTCAATTTCCCCCCCAAAGACTGGGCATTCTGCAACGGGCAACTACTATCAATTTCCCAAAATTCAGCCCTGTTCGCCTTACTAGGTACAACGTACGGCGGTAACGGGCAGACCACGTTTGCTCTTCCCGATTTGCGTGGCCGTACTCCTATTGGTATGGGCAATGGTCCAGGCCTGACACCGCGCACCATTGGTGAGATGTCGGGCTCAGAGAACGTCACGCTTCTGCAAACCCAGATGCCCCAACACAATCACTTGATGAACGTGTCGAATCTGGCAGGAACAAATACAAGTCCCGAGAATTCCGTAATAGCGGTAGCGTCTGTTAGTGGTGAACCTCTTGCCGGATATAGTTCTACTATCGACACCACGGCCAACCCAATGGCTATTGGCATGGCAGGCGGCACTCAGCCCCACAACAACATGCAACCTTACCTGGCAATGAACTACTGCATTGCGCTTTACGGCATTTTCCCAAGCCGTAATTAATACATCCATCAGTCTTAGCTCTGCTGTAAAAAACTATCTGACGCAGGGCTAAGACCTGTTCTCTTCCTCTATCCAACCATGACGAACCGCTACGCTCCATCAGTCCGGATGGCTTTTCTGGGCCTTTTGCTCCATTGCTTATTTACGTTTTCTATCCAGGCGGCCACTTCACCAACTGACCCGCCCAAAGCCACTGCTCATGCCGTGTTGGCTCCAGTGGCTTATTCAGAACCCGGCAGTCCGTTTCCAGCTCTGGCAAGCTTTCAACGGCGGCTTTTTTTTGATGCCGATAATGATGGCGATGTAGATATTTTGTATCAAACTACTACCACCTTAGGCTCTGGGATTGGCTTAAGTCTGAATAACGGTAGTGGAGGGTTTAACACCACACATACAGCTACTGAAGGAACCGGGCTCTTCACATCTGGGCCACTCAACGGAATTGCCCTACGCGAGGTGAGTAACCCAAACAGTTCTACCGGATTGGTAGCACTGGATTATGATAACGACGGCGATACGGACCTGTACGAGACGTCATCCTCTTCTACCGGACGGATTCTGCGTAACAACAACGGGAGTTTTAGTGTCCAGACCAGCCCGTTCCCCGCCTTGGTCAGCTTTGCCCGCCGACTTTTCTTTGATGCTGATAACGATGGGGATGTAGACATTCTGTACCAGTCTACTACAACAGCAACCAACGGCATTGCCCTGAGGCTGAACAATGGTAGTGGCGATTTCAGTACGCTTCACTCAGCTACCGACGGAACCGGCCTATTTTCGTCAGGGCCACTTAATGGGATCACACTACGAGAGGTTAACGGCCCTACCAGCAACACAGCTCTGGTTGCTGTTGATTATGATAATGATGGAGATACCGACCTATATGAGGCAGTAGCAGGTGGTGCCGGACGGATGCTTCGCAACAACAACGGTAGCTTTAGTGTCCAGGCCAGCCCATTTCCGACAATAGCCGCCTTCAGACGTCAGATTTTCTTCGATGTAGACAGTGACGGCGACATTGATCTCCTCTATCAGACGGGCATAACGGCAGGCAGCGACATTGCCCTGATACTAAACAACGGCAGTGGTGGCTTTAGTAACACCATTACTGCGGCAAACGTAACCGGTTTATTTTCTTCTGGGCCACTCAGCGGAATTTCATTTCAGACGATTGGTAGTACCAATAGTGCAGCGCTGTACGCTATCGACTACGACAACGATGGCGATACCGACCTATTTGAAGGTACAGCCAACTCAGCAGGGCGGATTATCCGGCAGAATGAATCCCCACCAGTTATTTCTTCGACTAATCCCGCCGATAATGCCACCAACGTTTCTGTCACAGCCAATCTGGTGCTGACTTTCAACCGGAGCATGATCAAAGGAACGGGCAATCTGTATCTGGTACGTACTTCCGATAACAGCGTTGTCGAAACGATTCCGGTCACCAGCGCGCAGGTAACTGGGTCGGGAACCACCTGGACAGTTAACCCTAACAGTACGCTCGCCAGCCTGACCAACTACGCCCTGCGAGCCGACGAGGGGACTTTTTTCGATGCCGATGGTCGTATTTTCCGAGGTATCCTTACAAATACCATCTTTAATTTTACCACCGGCTGTACCCCACCTATCGTTTCTATTAACCCCAATAGTGCGGTACTCACCTGTACTCAACCTACCCAAACGTTGACAGCCATTGGTACGGGTACCTTCCGCTGGTCGACAACGGCTACCTCGCCCACTATCATCGCCAACACGACGGGTACGTTCTCAGTCACCCTTACCGACGTCAACGGCTGTACGGCCACAGCCTCGAGCAACATCACGAGCAACACAACCGCCCCCGGCGCAACCCTTACGGCAAGTGGTCCACTCAACTGTACGGCCACCAGCGTCACCCTCACGGCGGGCACTACGTTGGGGACTTTGTTTGCATTTAGCAGCGGAGCCGTGCAGTTGGGGGGCGTTTCGGGCCTCTCGGCTACTGTGAGCAGTGCCGGGTTGTACTCGGTTACCGTAACCGGAGCCAACGGCTGTACGAGCATAGCCAGCACCAACGTCACCCAAAACAACACCATTGCGGGCTTCACCGTGAGTGGAAGCGGATCGGCCTGCTCGGGCAGTACGGTGCTGCTCACAGCCAATGGTTGTACTGGTGGCACGGTATCCTGGCCCGGCGGTGTAGTAGGCAGCACGTTTTCGGCCAGCCTGACGGGCAACTACACGGCCACCTGCACCATCGGCACTTGTACCACCACCGCTACCGGCACGGCTACTATCAATACCCCTGCTTTTGCGGCTGCCCCTACCCTCTCAACCAATACCCCACTGCCGGGGCAGGCCCTGAGCCTGAGTTATGCCGCTACGCAATGCCCCTTCAACAATGCAGGGCCCTTCGGCGTCGAATTGTCAACGGATAATTTCGCCAGCCAAACGGCCCTGACCCCAACTACCAGCACCAGTACCGAGCTCACCGTCGACCTACCCGGTACGCTTCTGGCCGGTACGGCATACCAGTTACGCGTAGTGTACCAAACCAGCACATTCAGCCCACCAGCCAGCTTCACCGTGTCAAGCCCGGCGGTTCTGAGTATTAGCGCGAGCCAAACAAGTATTTGCATTGGTGGTACCATACAACTCACAGCCACCGGATGCCCCGATGGCGAGGTACATTGGTCGACGGGTGAAACGGGCGCATCGATTGTCGTGAGCCTAACGGCTACGAGTACCATCTCGGCCAGTTGTGTGATAGCCCCACCTCCCACGCGCGACGCCTTCGCCCCCGGTAAGGCACAAACGTCGGCACGGCCCCAAACGCCCCCCCAACGGAGTAGCCAACCCGCCGAAGCCATTGATCGACGGCGGCTCCCGAACCGATAAAACCTTTCGGAATGTTATAGGGTCGGAAGCGGTCAAAAACCCGCTTGCGACCCCATTTTGCAACCAACAGGCTATACCGATATTGACTTGAATACCATGGAGCAACTCCGGCAGCAGCCCGGTGCGCTGCTCATTGATGTTCGGGATGAGTGGGAGTTTGAGGAGTTTAACTTGGGCGGCATCAATATCCCTTTAGGCGATATTCGGGCCCGCAAAGCCGAAATCGAACCGTTCGATCCGTTGATTGTCGTTTGCACCAACGGCGTTCGGAGTCGGGTAGCCGCTAAAGACTTTCTGCGGCAGCCTGAGCTACAGCACAAAACCATCTATCACCTCCACGGAGGGCTGATTGGCGACCTGAGCTAAATAGACTTACGTCACAATCACAAAGCCCAGCTTGGCCGCATCTTTCTCGATGGTGGGCAGATTATAGCCGAAAATTTCGTGCACATTGACCCGAATCACCTGCGAGAGCTGTGTAAGAGGTAAGTTGTTGCGCTCCAGCCCAAACGGCTCTTCGATCTCAACGCCGATCATTTCCAGACCCACCAGCACGTACGACACCAGCATAACTGCCGGAATTGTGAGGTACCCGTAATCTTCGACTACCATAAACGGCATAATGCCAATGTAGCAGGTGATAAACAGCTTAATGAAAAAGCTGTATGAAAATGGAATGGGGGTGCTTTTGATCCGTTCGCAGATACCTGCCACATCGAGCAAAACGACGAGCAGATCGTGCAGGTTGATGAGTTGCCCCTCCGAAATGACCCCTTCCTTGTACAACAGCTCGGTTCGGTTACGCAACTGCGACACCACGCCGTTGGGCACGTGGTCGAAGCGTTGTAGCATAGCAAGAGTTCCGGGCACGGTTTCGTCGAGGTCGTTCAGGTTGCGGGCATCGCGCAGGTGATTTTTGAGCGCAAACGGAAAATTTGAAATCACCTTGGTGAAAAAGAGCTTCTCGGCCGGGCGGCCTTCACCCAGCACCGCGTTGTAATACACGGCCAGATTTCGGCAGGTATTTACCAGCACACCCCAGGTTCGCCGGCCTTCGTAAAAGCGGTCGTAGGCCGTATTGGTGCGAAAAATAATGAGCAGGCTCAACAGAATCCCCATAGTCGACAGGAACTCCGTCGGGGTGTTTTTGAGCTTAAAATCGAGAAAGTTGAGTTCGACTACGATCACAACGACGACGTAAACGAACACAAACGCCAGTCGTTTGAGGAGGGATAGTACCGTTGAGCCGGTATGAAATTTCCAGATGGCCTGTAGCCAATCGTGCGTTTTATAAACAATCATGTACCGTTGAGTAAGGCAAGTAACTGTTTATAAACCGCCCAACGGTCAAACTGTTAGAGCACAATATCGCCCTCAAAGACCCGTACCGCCGGGCCAATCAGGTCGATGCGCTCGTAGCCACCCGATTCAGACTCGACAAAAGCGACTTGCAAAGGCCCGCCTAACGTTCGGATAGCCACCGGTGAGGGTACGCCCGACTGTCGATTAGCCACCAAAGCGGCCGCCGTCACGCCCGTACCACAGGAGTACGTTTCGTCTTCAACCCCGCGCTCGTACGTCCGCACGAAAAGCGTTCCGTCCTCGTCGGATTGTACAAAGTTGACGTTGGTACCTTTGGGCGCAAATGCATCGCTGTACCGAAGCCGCCGACCTACGCCGACCACATCGTACTGCGCCAACCCGTCGACGGTCATCAC